>PBNP01000001.1 GCA_002723295.1 Flavobacteriaceae bacterium
CCAATCACCAGCTCCAGTAACTCCAATGATTTCATATGATGAGTCGTTATCAATATCTACTTTAATATTGCCTGCATGGCTTTTAGGACAATTGCTGTTATCGTGAAAGTCAAAACCTTCAATAAGATCAAAACCTTGTCCATTATTGATGTAAAATTTATCAAATGTTTCTAACCTACAAAAGTAATTTCCATCATCAAGATCATATGATGATGGCTGATTCCCATCCTCTCCATGATAGTTTTCAGTATGATAATAAACATCAATCAAGCCATCTCCATTAAAATCCTCTACGGATTTTGCAATGTTACCTGCATCACCTTCGAAAAAAACTTTGTGAGTTGGAATATATCTAAATTTGATATTTCCATTTTCCCTTTCTTGCAAAAGTAATCCTGAAAAAGATCCTATTTCCGGAAGAGCTGCAATATTTAAGAAAATATCATTTAATTGATCATTATTCCAATCAATATCTAAGGAAGAAAATCTACTTAAATGATGATGGTTTTCTAAGTTGTAGGTTTTTTCATCCTCTAAAATATCATCCATATTGTAAATAGTGTTTTTATGTACTTTTATAATATCAATGGTAAAGGGATTTTCTTCAGTGGTGACATTATTTTGACCAAAAACAACTAAAGGAACCAATAGGAATATTAAATAATAAAGATTAAACAACTTCAACATACAATTTTTAGAGTATTAATTTATGCAGGATAGTTTAATTTAGAAAATATATTTAACATTTATAAGAAATGTCCTTCTATTATAGGGGTTCTCATTTCTTACAGAATAAATTGTGATTATGGATACTACGTATCCATAATAAAAAACCTAATCAATTGGCAATTAATTAGGTTTTTTTTGTGTCGGGGTGGCAGGATTCGAACCTGCGACCTCCTGCTCCCAAAGCAGGCGCGATGACCGGACTACGCTACACCCCGAAAAGGTTCGGCAAATATAAGGTTAATTGTAATTTAATTCAATAATATCTATTTAGGTGGAATGATTTTTACATTTTCAAATTTAATAACACCTCTTATTACAGATTCAATTGTTTTAAAAAGCGCATTAATAATGGGAAACTTAATAAATGATTTGTGGTGAATTAAACTAATTTCTCTAGCTGGTGATGGTTCTTGAAAATATCGAATATTCGATTGCTTATCCTTTGATAATAAAATTGAATGAAGATAGGGTAGGAGAGTCATTCCTAAGCCTTCATCTGCTAGATTAATCATAGTTTCAAAGCTTCCACTTTTGATTTCGAAATTCTTACTATGACTCTTAATGTCGCATAGACTTAATGCCTGATCTCTAAAACAGTGTCCATCTTCTAAAATTAAAACTTTACTGCTTTCCAAATCTGCTACATCTAATTGTTTTTCTTCACTAAGATGATGATGATCAGGAACATAAGCGACAAAAGGTTCATAATATAGGGCTGATTCGATTAATTTGTCATTGCTAAGTGGTGTAGCTCCAATTCCAGCATCTAGTTTTCCAGCTAAGATTTGTTCCATAAAATTTTTTGTTGTAGTCTCTTCTATTTTTAATGAAACATTTGGGTATTTTTTTAAAAAAGTATTTAAAAATATAGGGAGTAGGGTCGGGGAAACAGTTGGAATTATACCCAATTTAAAATCACCTCCCACATATCCTTTTACTTGATCACTTATATCTTTTATTTTCAAAGATTCTTCAAGTATCTTTTTTGCCTGTGGTATAATTTTTTCCCCTAATGAAGTTGGCTGTATTGGTTTTGTATTTCTATTAAAAATTTGACCACCAAGCTCCTCTTCCAATTTTTGTACTTGCATACTAAGAGTTGGTTGAGTTACAAAACATTCCTCTGCTGCAAGAGTAAAATTACCACATTTAGCTATCGAAATTATATATTCAAGTTGAGTTATTGTCATTAGAATAAACTATACATATAATAAAATTAATAAATTTAAACTATAAGAATAAAGTTTGTTTTAACTTCATTTAATTATGCTAACTCTCATGTATATATTTTTATGAGGTGTTTCACGATCATCTATTTCTTCAGAATTAATTTTATCAACCACATCCATTCCATCAATTACTTTTCCAAAGGCAGTATAATTGTTATCTAAATGATATGCTCCTGGTTTTTGTTGTACAATAAAAAACTCAAAGGGTGAGGCAAGCTTATGAGGGTTATCGATTTCACTGCTAGGCATTGATATAATACCTCTATGATGCTTATTCCCTTTTCTAGTGTCAGGGGGAAGGAGATACCTTCCTATTTTACTTCTTTTCCTTAATACTTTAGGATTATCCGAATTTCCTCCTTGAATAATAAAATTTGGGACGACTCGATGAAAAATTGTTCCATCAAAATATTCTTTTTTCGTAAGATAGATGAAGTTAGCTCTATGGATTTCTGTATTGGAATATAATAGAATATCAATATTGCCATACTCAGTTGTGATTCTAACTTTATTTTCAGGGTTTTCCTTACCATACTCAAATAAAAATGGTATTGCATTATTTTTATTTAATAAAAATCTTTTTTCTTTTAAAATAACTTCTTTTTTTTCCTTAACTATATGTAATTTTTTAGCTGTATTTTCTTTTTTAGTAGTTTGACAACCAAAAATAAATATAGGTAAGAGAAAAAATAACATTCTCATGAAAGAGTCAATTTTATTAAATAATATTTCAAAAATAAAAGAAATCCCCTTACCAGGAGCAAAAGCTCATTTATCCATGGCTCCATATCATAGATTTAAATACATAAAGAACTATGATAGTTTTAAGTCAAAAGCAACTATTGCTAGTGTTTTGATTTTTGTTTTTGAAAATGACAAAAATGAATCCTGTTTTACACTTATTAAAAGAACATCTGGAATAGGTGTTCATTCAGGTCAAATAAGCCTGCCAGGTGGTAAAAAAGAATTAACTGACAATTCAAATTGGGATACTGCAATAAGGGAAAGTGAAGAAGAGATTGGAATAAAAAGAAAAAAAATAAATTTTGTCTGTGAATTAAGTCCTATTTATATTCCCCCTAGCAATTATTTCGTTTATCCCTTTATTGGAATTTATTCAGAATCACCAAAATTTAAAAGTGACCCCCTAGAAGTTGATAGATTAATTACTGTGCCAGTGAAATCATTAATTGATAAATCATTACTAGTTAATAAAAAAATAAATACTACTTATGCTAAAGATGTTAGATTTCCTGCCTTTAAATTTAATAATGAAGTTGTTTGGGGAGCCACGGCTATGATATTAGCTGAATTTAAATTTTTATTGAAGAGAATTGATATTTAATTTGGTAAATTTATCTTTTAAGATGAGTTATGCTTTTACTTAAAAAGAATACTTTAGGCCATTATTTAATTTTGAAAAAATGGTTAATAAGATACCTGGGAATCATGACCCATAGAAGGTATCGTGGATTTAATAAGCTAGAAATTAAAGGGTCAGAAATAATTAGAAATTTACCAGAAAAAAATGTTTTATTTATTTCTAATCATCAAACTTATTTTGCGGATGTAGTTGCAATGTTACATGTATTTAATGCATGTCTTCATGGTAGAGTTGATTCAATAAAGAATGTTGGATATTTGTGGAATCCAAAATTGAATATTTATTTCATAGCAGCTAAAGAAACTATGAAAGCTGGTCTTTTACCAAGAATATTGGCCTATGCTGGATCTATTTCTATTGAAAGAACATGGCGTGAAAAAGACAAAGAAGTTAATCGTAAGGTAAAATTTTCAGACATATCAAATATTGGTAAGGCTTTAAATGATGGATGGGTAATAACATTTCCCCAGGGAACAACAAAGCCTTTCAAACCGATTAGAAAGGGCACAGCACATCTTATAAAAAAATATAAACCCTTAGTAATCCCTATAGTAATTGATGGATTTAGACGTTCTTTTGATAAAAAAGGTATAATGATTAAAAAGAGAGATATACTTCAATCAATGATTATTAAATCTGCTTTGAAAATTAACTATAAAAAAGATTCAATTGAGCAAATTGTAGAAAAAATTGAATATGCAATTGAACAACACCCATCATTTTTGAAAGTTATGTCGGTTGAAGAGCTTAAAGCTCAAGAGGCTCTAAACAAAGAAAGAATGTGGTGAAATAACAACTCTTATTTTATAATACCTGCACAAGAAACCCTTGCTCCAGCTGCACCAGAAGGTTGTGAAATGAAATCATCCTCACCTGCATGAATAATTATAGATTTATCTATTAAATTTTTGATTGGGTCATCACAACCTAAACACCAAAGATCTGTTTTAAACATTACCATTCCATGTCCGGTAGAATCAGCAGTAAAATTCCCTATATCTCCCCTATGAAATCCACTATCTTTATCACCCCAAGCACCATGATTTTGAAAAGTAGGATTCCAATGACCTCCTGCGGACTTTCCATCAGATGCTGAACAGTCTGCTTTTTCATGAATGTGGATAGCATGCATTCCAGGATTTAGGCCCATTATATGTGCTTCAAGAATTACTTCTCCATCTTTTTCAGATAAAGATGCAAATCCTGATGTTCCACTATCATTTTTAGAATTTAACGAAACTTTGATCTTGTTCAACTTTGATTTATTTTCTTGCTTTTTAATACTATTATTACAGTTTATAAAAATTGCAAAAACGATTATAATTATTGGATTAAATTTCATTTTACTTATTATTTAAATTAAATATTTTAGTTTCCTTAAAAGGAGATAATTCAGTTTCTTCCATTTTTAATTGATAATTTTTCCAATTATTACTGAAAAAATCATTTGCTTTTTCTAGAGCAATTTTCAATTCCTCTTTTGCGTGTTCAAGTAATCTAATTTCTGTAGAAGTAATTCCTTTAGGTCTTGTACTTATATAAGATGAAGCTTTATTTAACCTATTTAAAACTGTTGGTTTTGGACTTCTTACTATACCTTGTCTTTTGTCATCTTTTCCAAAGAATAAATCTTGTATTTCTTTAATTTCAGAGATAATTTCTTTAGTTAGAGAAAGTTGATCCTTAACTAGGGTAGTATCATCTTTTTTTAGTCTTAAATTAAAATCTTTAGTTACTTCTAAACTTTTCGCAAGTTGTATTGTGATTTCGTCTGAAATTTCATAGTAGTTGTCTAAAATTTTTCCATACTCATATATTTCATCATTTAGCGTTTTATCAAAGGCAATTCTAGGGTCTGGTTTAACGGTTATATTACTTTTACTATTTTGATTACCAATTTCAATTATAACATTATAATTTCCTGGTTTAACATCTATACCTGAAGATTCTTTGTTCCTTTTTTTAATTATCCTGCTAGGATAATTTGGCCCTTTTTCATCCAAAGACCAATTAATTCTATAAAACCCTTTTTCTTTTGGTGTTTTTGTTTTAATGGTTCTTATTTCTCTTTCGCCATCTAATATTTTTAATGAAATTGTATCCACTTTCTTTTCATTATACTCATCATTATAGAAATATGTAAAATTTGCTCCAAATTTTCTGTTTGATCCATTAAAAATTGCATCACCACCAAATCTACTTCCTGTTGGTTGTTGTATTGACGATAAATAAGCAGTTGGAGCTTCAAATAATGTAATTACCTTGTTTAATTCCGATAAATTACCAGCAATTTTTCTTAAAGGGTTTATATCATCAATTATCCATGCAGCTCTTCCAAATGTTCCAATAACTAAATCATTCTCTCTTGATTGTATTGCAAGATCTTTTGTTGGAACAGTTGGAAATGTTTTAGAATTTAATTTTTGCCATTTTTCACCAGCATTAATTGAAATATATAAACCATCATCAGTTCCTAAGAATAATAGATTTGGATTTATAAGATCTTCAATTATACTAAGGGTAAAAGTTTTTGTGTCTTCTGGACCGACTATTCTCTGCCAAGTCTTACCGTAATTTTTTGTTCTATATGCATATGGCTCATAATTAAACCTTCTATAATCATTAGCAATTAACAAAGCTTCACCTTTATTTTTGTTAGAAGCTTTAATTTGAGGAATCCAGCTTCCCTTTGGTAATCCTTTCAACCCTTTGGTTACATCCATCCAATTTTTCCCTCCATCTCTAGTTATATGAACTTTTCCATCATCTGAACCCACCCATAACATATTTTTTTCAGGTGGGCTTGGTTCAATAACTAAAATTGTGCAATGATTTTCTGCACCAGTTGCATCAAGTGTTAATCCTCCACTTTCACCTTGTTTTTGTTTGTTAGGATCATTTGTTGTCAAATCTTTAGAGATTATTGTCCATGTTAATCCCTTATCAGTACTTTTATGAACAAATTGGCTTCCAAAATATAATGTATTATTATCAAAAGGATCTTGACCAATTGCAGCATTCCAATTAAAACGAAGTTTTATATTAGAATTTGGATGTGTTGGTCTAACTGAATAATTATTACCTGTTTTCCAATCATATCTTGAGACATATCCTTGTTGACTCATAGCATACCCAAACTGAGAATCATCTTTATCAGGAACAACATCAAAGCCATCTCCAAATGCAATTTCTTGCCAATAAGAATTTCTTATACCTTGAGTTTTCCAAACATAAGATGGACCTCTCCATGATCCATTATCTTGCATTCCTCCATAAACATTATAAGGAAATTCATTATCAGTACTAATATGATAAAATTGAGCTACAGGAATATTTCCAATAAATCTCCATGATTTACCACCATCTCTGGATATATTTAAACCTCCATCATTTCCATCGATTATAAATTGACCATCTTCTGGATGAATCCACCATGCATGATGATCTGGGTGAATACCATTAGAAACACCGTATGCTGGCATTAGTTGAGTAAATGTTCTTCCTCCATCTTCAGAAACATTAACATATGTAAAAACTGAATAAAGGCGATTCTCATTTTCAGGATCTACAAAAATATCTGAATAGTAAAACGGACGATTTCCAATATCTTTTTTATCGTTAATCTTTTTCCATGTTTTTCCACCATCATTAGATTTATAAAGCGCATTTTTTTTTGATTCAATAAGAGCATATATTATTTGAGGTTTATTTTTAGCTATTGCAATACCAATTCTACCCATATTACCTTTGGGAAGCCCATCATTATGACTTTTTTTTGTCCAAGTTTTACCCCCATCATAGGTAATGTAAAGAGAACTTCCTTCACCTCCTGATTTAAAAAACCAAGGATCTCTCTTGTGTTCCCAGAGTGCTGCAATCAATTTATTAGGATTTTTAGGATCAATTACAAGATCGGCAGCACCAGTTTTGAGATTACCACCCAATATTTTTGACCAGTTTTCACCACCATCAATAGATTTATACACACCCCTTTCTTTATGTTCTCCCCAAGGAGAACCTATTGCAGCAACATAAATAATATTAGGATTATTTGGATGAATAATTATTCTGTGAATATGACGAGTTTTTTCTAAACCCATTTTTTTCCAGCTAATACCTCCATCTAAGGATTTAAATATTCCATAACCTCCATTTAAACTATTTCGAGGATTTCCTTCCCCAGTACCTACCCAAATTACATCCGGGTTTGATTGTTGTATAGCTATAGCTCCAATTGAAGCTGTTATTTGATTCTCAAATAAGGGATTCCAGGAAATACCACCGCTTTTAGAGTGCCATATTCCACCTGAAGCTGTTCCAACAAAAATAATATTTGGGTTACTATGGACAACATCAATAGATGTAATTCTTCCACTCATTCCTCCTGGCCCAATATTTCTTGCGGGAATATTATTTAACCATTTAGTATTGAACTCTTGTGCACTAGAAAAACTAGCTAATATTAGACTTATAGAAATAAATAATAATCTCATTGAATTTAAATTTATTTTAAAGATAATAAACTGATTCAATTTAATTAACTCTTAAAAATATGTGATATTTTTACCGATTAAATAAAATATTTTATTTAAATGAAAATAAATAAATTTTTTTTATTTCTATTTGTAGGCTTTTTACTAGAAAGTTGTTCTGCGGTAAAAAACATTAAGGAATATATTAATCCTATTTCACCAAAGTATAAATCAGTTCCTTTTTTAAAAAAAAATATTCCATCTGAACCTGATTACTCTCTTGAAGAAAATTGGGCTGTAACTCCAACTAATTATCCAAAATCTTTGATTGAGATTACTAATAATATAAAATCTAATAAAGCTGCTGTTTTTTATATATATCCAACTTTATTACTTGACCCAAAAGACATTAGTTGGAATGCTGATGTTAAAAAGAATATTTTTCGTGATGAAGTTATAAACAAGGCTGTTAAATACCAAGCCTCTGCTTGGTTAGGTGCAGGGGAATTGTATGTTCCATTTTATCGTCAAGCACATATTAGAATTTTTAAAAGTCCATTTGATAAACAAGGGAAAGAAGCATGGGAAATTGCCTATTCTGATGTAAAAAGATCATTTAATTATTTTCTTAAAAACTATAGAAATAATCGACCTATAATAATTGCTTCACATAGTCAAGGAACTATGCATGCTAAAAGATTATTAAAGGAGTTTTTTGATGGAACTGATCTTCAGAATCAATTAGTTGCTGCTTATTTGGTAGGTGCAAAAATTACGGTTGATGAATTTAAACATTTAAAGCCTTTAAACTCTCCAAATGAATTTGGAGGTTATGTTAGTTGGAACACATATAAAAATAAAAGATTCCCAAAGAAATATGAACTTTGGTTTAAGGGGGGAGTAACTACTAATCCTATAAATTGGAATTTGAATAATCAATCAAGTATTTCAGATCATTTGGGCCTTTTGTATACAGATGGTACTATATATTCCAAAAGTGTTAAAATTATCAGACAAGATGGGATTTTATGGGCATCATTACCTAAAGTTCCAAAACGCTTTTGGTTGTCCTTTGTAAAAAGCTATCATTTTGCTGACATTAATTTATTTTGGATGGATATTCAAAAAAATGCTATTGATAGATTAAATAATTGGATTAGTAAAAATCAATAAAGTTTATTTTAAAATGATATATTTTGTAATTTGAACAAAACTTGACTATGAGAAACAAAACATCTAAATTGAATAAGAGTAGGAGAGATTTTATAAAAAAATCTGCTCTTGCATCTACTTTTATTATTTTGCCACGTCATGTTTTAGGTGGAATTGGTTTTAAT
Source organism: Flavobacteriaceae bacterium (assembly GCA_002723295.1). GTDB lineage: Bacteria > Bacteroidota > Bacteroidia > Flavobacteriales > Flavobacteriaceae > Marivariicella. The sequence continues at coordinate 9,152 of PBNP01000001.1, forward strand.
TCACCAAGTGACCAGTTAGCTATTGCTGCAATTGGATCAGGGGGTAAAGGAAGAAGTGATATATTGAATGCCTCAAGGAATGGTAAGGAAAGAGTTATTGCTTTATGTGATATTGATCCAAAAGGCAATCATGGAGTAATAGAAAGTCGCAAAAATTTTCCAGATGCTAAATTTTATGAGGATTTTAGAGAAATGCTTGATAGACATCCTGAGATTGATGCTGTGACAATATCAACACCAGATCATACTCATGCTGTTGCTGCAATAAATGCTATGCAAAGAAATAAGCACGTATATGTTCAAAAACCTTTAACTCATAATATACGTGAGGCTAGAATATTAACAGAAATGGCACGAGAGAGAAAAGTTGTAACACAAATGGGTAATCAAGGATCTTCAAATCCCGATCAGTTGACTGTAAAAAATTGGATTAATAATGCTGAGATTGGAGTAGTTGAAAAGGTATATGTTTGGACAAATCGACCAGTTTGGCCTCAAGGAATCCCAATGCCTAAAAGTGACAACACTAAACTTCCTGATAATCTAAACTGGGACTTATGGCTAGGACCAGCAAAGAAAAGAGATTATATTCCCAACATTCATCCTTTTAACTGGAGAGGATGGTGGGAATATGGTACGGGTGCCCTTGGTGATATGGGATGTCATATTATTGATGTGCCATTTAGAGCTCTTGGCTTAAAATATCCTAAAGATGTTGAGTGTAGCGTTGGAACTTTATATTCTAAAATGTGGACACCTGATTATATTCCTGAAGGTGCTCCTCCTTCATCATCTACTACCCTACATTTTGATGCTACTTCAAAAAATAAAAAACCTATTACAATGATTTGGACAGATGGTGGTATAAGACCCACTCATCCAGATTTAATTCCGCCAAATGAAGATATTGGTGGAAATGGAGGGTATAATGGAGTTATGATGATTGGTGATAAAGGAATTATAACTACAGATGTTTATGGTTATAGTCCAAAATTATATAAGGAAGGTCAAGAAACTAAAATAACTACTAATAAAAATAATTTAAATCTATCCTTTAAACATACCGCTAGTTGGGTTCAAGCTTGTAAAGCTGGTTTTAATAGCCCTGAACATTTATCTTTAACATCATCATTCGATTATGCTGGACCACTAACTGAAACAGTTTTAATGGGTAATATTGGCATTAGAAGTTATTTGCTTCGTAGAAAAAATGATAACGGAGGGATGGATTATTATGCTCGTAAAAAGTTGCTTTGGGATGGTTATAATATGAAAATTATAAATATGCCAGATGCAAATCAGTTTGTAACTAGAGAATATAGAAAGGGTTGGGAAATATAAATTTTTGATTAATTGAAAATTTTAGTAACTGGAGGTTTAGGATATTTAGGCTCTCATGTTGTTGTTGATTTACTAAAAAATAGTTTTTCTGTAGTAATTATTGATAATTTAATTAACAGTGATATAAGCTCGTTAGATTGTATTACTAATATTTCAAATAAAAACCTAGTTTTTGAAAAACTAGATTTAACTAAAGAAAAGCAAGTAGAAGAATTTTTTAATAGAAATTCTGACATTGAAGGAGTAATTCATTTTGCAGCACTTAAATCAGTTAGAGAGAGTATAAAATATCCTCTAAAATATTATCACAATAATGTCACAGGAATGATTTTATTATTAGAATATATGCCTAAAGGAATTCCGTTTGTTTTTAGCTCTTCATGTACAGTGTATGGAGCTGTTGAAAATAATCCAATTGATGAGAATACACCTTACGGAAATCCTCAATCTCCATATGCCCACACAAAACAAATATGTGAAATCATTATGAACTCTAAATTTAAAAGTGAGGTGAATTTTAAAGGAATATCTTTACGTTATTTTAATCCAATAGGGGCTCATCCAAGTGGTTTAATTGGAGAAAATCCAAAAAATAAGCCTGAAAACCTAGTTCCTTACTTAACACAGGTAGTTAGTGGCAGAAGAGAAGAGTTAACTGTTTTTGGAAATGATTATTTGACTATTGATGGAACATGTATTAGAGATTATATACATGTAATGGATCTTGCTGATTCTCATATAGCTGCAATAAATCATCTAAATAATTTAAAATCCAAAAAATATCTAGATGATTTTAATATTGGAACAGGAAAAGGTATAAGTGTTATACAACTAATTAAAATGTTTGAAGAGTCAACAGGAAAAAAAGTTCAATATAAAATTGGTAAAAGAAGACCAGGTGATCTTGAAGTAGCATATGCAAATACAAAAAAAACTGAAAAAATATTGGGATGGAAATCAAAATATACCTTAGATGAGGCACTTCAATCAGCATGGAATTGGGAGCTAAACCATCAATAGATAACTATTAAATTTTAATTACCTTGAATAAATATTATAAAAAGAAATGAATAGGAGAAATATTTTAAAGACAATTGGATCAGGTATTGCAGCTATGGGTGTAATCCCATTAATGGGATCTCAAAAACAAGAAGTATTTAAATCAAACAAATTAAAAGGCAATATTAATCACTCTGTTTGTAAATGGTGTTTTAATGACATGTCACTTGAAGAGCTAGCAAAAGAAGCAAAAAAAATAGGCTTGGTGGGTATTGACTTAATAGGAACTGAAGGATGGGATGTTTTAAAAAAAAACAATTTAATTTCAACTATGTGTTACGGAGATTTAGAAGGAAAATCAACTAGAAGCTTGACAAATGGTTGGTGTGATAAAAAATTTCATGATGAGCTCATATCTAATTACTTTAGACATATAAAATTAGTTGCGGATGCTGGATGGACTAACTTGATTTGCTTTAGTGGAAGCAGGAGAAACATAACTGATAAACAAGGACTTGAAAATTGTATTGAGGGCTTGAGTAAAATTATTCCTTTAGCAGAAAAATTGGGAGTTGTTTTGCATATGGAGCTTTTGAATTCAAAGATTGATCATAAAGATTATATGTGTGATAATTCACTATGGGGTGTTGAGTTATGTAAACGTTTAGATTCAAAAAATTTTAAATTATTATATGACATTTATCATATGCAAGTAGATGAAGGTGATGTTATAAGAACAATTTCTGAAAATCACCAACATATCGGACATTATCATACTGCTGGAGTGCCTGGTCGCAATGAAATAGACGAATCTCAAGAGTTATATTATCCAGCCATCATGAAAGCAATAGTTGAAACAGGATTTAGAGGGTATGTCGCACAAGAGTTTATCCCTAAAAAAAATGATAAAATAAAATCTCTAGCTAGAGCTGTTCAGATTTGTGATGTATAATTTCTAGTACTTTGCAGGTTTCCCTTTAGTAGTTGTTTTTTTTATAAAATCTCGCAAATCATCGTTTGCTTTTATCAAATCTTCTTTTCTTAAATACATCATATGACCACTTCTATATCCCTTAAAGAAAAAACGGTCCTTAAATTTTCCACTTGGATCAACTTGCCACATAGTATACTTTGCACTAAAGTAGGTGGTTGCTCCATCATAATAACCAGATTGAGTAAAAACTTTTAAAAATGGATTTTCAGCCATAGCTTGTCTTAGATTATCTCTAACTCTTACATTATCTTTATTCCAAGGTCTTACCGAATGATGACCTCTGCCCCAAGTATTATATTTTACATCAGATTTAAATTTCAACTCATTTTGTAAATAGTGATTAATAGCTGGTGTAAATGCATGGTCCCATGCACTCATTTCAGCATTATAATCAACCCTATTACCAGAGTCTTGTCTATCAATTCCTTTATATCTAGAATCTAGCCTTCCAATTGTTTTGCCTTCATCTCTTAAAAGTTCCTTCCAAAAAAATGATGTAGAAAGATTTATATTATTTTCAATAATATCTTTTTTATTAAGACCTGTAAAGTATGATATTTTATCTGCAATTGAATTTTTTTCAACCTCACTTATAAATCCTCCTTTTGATAAAGCTGGAATAAGTTCATTTAATGCAAATTCTTCAGATTTTGGAAGAATTTCCTCTAAATCCAATTTTTGTAGTTCTTCAGGTAGTTTTTTATGGTACCAAGATGCAGCTGTATAATATGGAAAATCAATGGCAGAGGAAACTGGACCAGGATATACTTGGTAATCAGCTGGAGAAACTAATATTACACCATTTAAATATATCCATTGTTTATCTTGAAGCTCATGAGATAATCCCATCACTCTTACTCCACCATAACTTTCTCCAATTAGATATTTTGGAGAGTCCCATCTGTTTTTTCTTGAAATAAAAGTGCTAATCCATTCAGCTAGGTATTTTATATCTTGATTAACTCCAAAAAAGGTTTTGCCACTTTCTTTTTTACCTTCATACTCGATGATTCTAGAATAACCAACATTTACAGGATTAACAAAAACTATATCTGCAGTGTCGAGAATTGAATATGGGTTTGACTTATATCCATAAGGTTGTATAGGATACCCTTCATCATCAATTTTTAGTATTCTTGGTCCGGTATAACCCATATGCATCCATAATGATCCTGCGCCAGGCCCTCCATTAAAAGAAAAAATTAGTGGACGAGTTGTATTATTAGAAATGTTAGTTCTTCTATAATATGTGTAAAACAAGCTTGCAATTGGTTTTCCATCTCCATTCCATACTGGTATTCTTCCAGCTTGAGCCTCATAATTAATTACTTGACCTTTAATTATAGTTTTATGTTGAGTAACTACTAGAGTATCAATAGGCAACTTCTTCTCTTGTGTATATATAAAAGTTGTAGATAAAAACAAGAGGTAAAAAAAATATTCCTTTTTCATAATGTTATTCTTTTTGTAATAAGAAAATTAATTCATTTTAATTACATAATAAAAAAAACCTCTCAAATTTGAGAGGTTTTTTATAGTAGTGAAAATTTCTTTAATCAATCTTTATTTCAACACCTCCACGATTAAACTCTACTCTTCGACTTGCTTCACGTCCTTTCCATGTAGAATTATCACCTAAAGGCTTGCTTTCACCAAAAGCTTTGGTTGAGATTCTGCTAGAATCAACACCAGCAGCTTCTAATGCAGCTTTAACAGCATCAGCTCTTCCTTGTGAAATTTTCATATTATATTTTTCTGAACCATCTTCGGAAGCATGACCTTCTATAACAATATTTACATCAGAATACTCATCTAATAGAGCCTTAAGCTTCATAACCATAGCTTCTCCATCAGAATTAATTTTTGTACTAGAAACATTGAAATATATTTTAGAATTACTGTCAGCTAAAAATTCAATTAATTTAACAGGTTCAGCAACACATCCTCCATTTTCAGCTACACCTGCCTCATCTGGACATAAATCATCTTTATCTAAGACTCCATCTCCATCAGTATCTGGCCAAGGGCATCCATCGTTTCCAACGGCACCAGCTTCATTTGGACATTTATCATCTTTATCAACTACAGTGTCTCCGTCAGAATCTGGACATCCACCCATTTCAGCACTTCCAGCAGCATCAGGGCATGCATCTTCTTGATCTGCAATTCCATCACCATCAGAATCTGGACAACCATTCATTTCAGCAGTACCAGCTTCCTCAGGGCAAGAATCTTTGTTATCAGGAATACCATCACCATCTGTATCAGGACATCCGTCAAACTCTTTTAATCCAGGCACATCTGGACATACATCTTTTTTATCGTTAACGCCGTCTCCATCACTATCTCCAGTTCCGAACAGGTAAGTTACACCTATAACGTGTTGCATCTGGTTAGATGAATTTTTTTCAGAGGCATTCCTCATTGAAGTGCTAAGATTAGCAGCCCATTTGTCATTAAGTCTTATGTTAACTCCTGCTCCACCATGAGATGTTCTTGCAGCAGTAGTTGAAGGGAAAGTACCTTCCTTACTAGAATTCTTTTCGCCAAAATTAGATAATCCATATCCAGCAAAAAGGTAAGGGATTACCTTTCCTTCTTTAACGATATTGAATTTAACAACACCATCTACGGTGTAGTAATCTTCAGCAGATTTATCAATACTATTAGCTGAATATTGAGCTCCAATAGAAAAACCTCCCCCTAAATAACGGGTAAGACTTAGCGCAGGAACACCAAAACCAGAGCCTTTCTCAGCATCATCAATGCTAACAATATTCGCACCAATAGCGATTGCCCATGGATTTTCAGCAGTTTGAGCAGTTAGATTATTTGAAGTAAAAGTCCAAGCAACTAACGCTAATACGAGAGTCAAATATTTTTTCATTTTGTAATTGTTATATACAGCAAATATAGTAAAAACAAGCATAAATTCCACAATCTGAAAAAAATCTGTAATTTATCTTACAAATTCAACTTGAGTATTTCTTTATTTTAAGCCTAAACTCCTTTTCGCTTAATTTTTCAAGAACGTAATGAATATTAGCCAATATAGTGCCTCTTGAAAAGCTTATATTAACAAGTTTTATATTTTGATGACACCAATTTTTTATTCTAGATGTGTCTATTTGAGAAAATGGTATTGAAATAGCTTTGGAGAAAAATTTATTAGCTCTTGTAAGTGATGAATCTTCGGCTATAACCCTAAATTCAAGTGTTTTGATTTTTTCATCACTTGTAATTGTTACAAAATATTTAGTTTTAGATAATTCTTTTAGATATTCTTTTTTACTCAAATTATTTTTTTCAAATGAAGCATTATCATTTAGATAAAATCCATTTACAATAAGATTTTTCTCAAATATGTTTGGAGAAATACCCTCAATATAATTCGAGCCTACTTGAGAAGTGTTCTCAGAATTAAGAACCTTTTCAAATTCAAACAAATTTGATTTTTCATTAAAATTGTTACATTGGATTATAAAAAAGTATATTATAAAATAAATAATTTTGTAGTTTTTCATTTTACTAAAATACTTTAAAGAGTTGATTATTTTAAATTTATATCATAAATAAATTACCTAGATTGAATTGCAATTTTTAATAAAAATCAATACATTTCTAAAAAAAAAAAAAAGAAATGAAATTTAAATTACTATCGTTATTGATTTTTTTCACTTTGAATGCTTATTCACAAGTGGAACTTGAAGGTGTTGTTAAAGACAAAAAAACTAACACTCCAATTGAGGATGTTAGGATTCAGTTAAAACCTATTAGTAGTAAAGGTGCAGGATATTGGACTGGAACTATGACAAAGCAAAACGGCTTATATAAGGTTTCAACTACAATGAAACTTCCTGCTCAAATTTCATATGAAAAAGAAGGATGTGGAAAAAAAACTATAAGAATAAGAACAGGTGATGAAGATGTAGCTGTAGTTGTTTTAAATTGCTCTGATGAGGCGATAGCAGCTATAATTAAAGAACAGACTACAGATACTGATGGAGATGGATTGGTTGATAAACATGATAAATGTCCAAAAGAGGCTGGTGTTCCTGAAAATGAGGGCTGCCCTGCAGAAGAAGTAGAAAAAGCTGGGCCATCTCTAGAAGAGATTGCTGCAGCTGAAAAAGCTAAAGTAGATGCTTTAAAAGCATCGAAAGCTAAAGCAGATTCAGCACTTGGAGCAAAAATTAAATCAAGTATAAAATTTACTTTAAACAGTTATGTTGTTTCTTCTAGTGGAAATAATCTTTTACGTGAAATAAGAGATTTACTTGTTTCAAATCCTTCTGCTAAAATTTACCTTCATGGTCATGCATCAACTGATGGAAGTTCTGAATACAATCAAGTTTTATCAGAAAACAGAGCTTCTGCTGTAAAAAAGATTCTTGTAGATCTAGGAATTGATTCTTCAAGAATTAAATCTATGGGTCATGGAGAAGATAATCCTCTTGAAAGTAATTCTTCATCAAGAAGAGTTGAGATTAGTATGCAGTGATTATAATATTTTAAAATTAGAAAAGCCTATTTATTCAAAATAGGCTTTTTTTTAATTGGATATTTTATGTAACAAAAGTTTTGTTTTGCTAGGTGTTAGGTAAGACCTTTTATAGGTTACAGACTTGATTTTCTCCTTAGAATAATACATTGGAAAATATTTATCATTTGCCCATTTTTGATAAAGATTACTATAGAAAGGACTGTCTGGATTTCCAGATTGTCCAGGACTATTGGCAGCAATAGAGGAGTCCCAATCACCAGTGTTAACTATTATTCTAAAAGTGGCTCCACTAGATTGTCTATTATTCCCACCTGTAGATCCAGGTGTATATGAGTTCCCGCCTCTTGGTAGAGGGCCAAGATTTAATTTATTTGCAGTTTCTTTATCTGTTATTTTACCTAAAGGATGATTTATAGCAATGTGTTTGAACTTTTCTTGTCCATATTGCCAATTTATAATTTTTGGACCCAAATTTTTTTCAAGATTGTTTATTGCATTTACAAAAGATTCTTTTAAAAAATTATTTCTAGATAAAATAGGATTATTTCCAAAGAATTCTTTTTTTGGAATAACAATCCAATCAATAATTTTTTTTAGTTGAATTGAGGTAATAAAACCCTTAGCCTTTTCAGGTACAAATTTTTCATGAGCTAGTTTTTTTATTTCATTTTCCCATGAAACATAAATTGCAGCAGGAACGGAATTAGGTTCTAATTTAAAATCCCAATCAAATAATTTTTCTTTTATATTAGAATTTTTTTGATTAAAAGATATATTATTGAGTAATGGTATTAATATCTTAGCTGGGATAGATGTAACATCAACTTGAAGATTTTTCATTATATTCATATTCAGAGGAGTCTTTTGATTAAGTACTTCATTTACTCTTTCTCCTCTATAAGGATCTGACCAAGAGAAACCTATTGCATTCCAGTATTTATAGCTTTTTGGAGTCACATTTTGATTTGCTGTAGCTATAAAACCTCTAGAGGGGTTTAATTCATTTGGTTTGTCAATTATAGGGAGGTATCCTTCCCATTCATAATCTCCATTTCCTAATACAGGTACTAATCCACTAAAATTTGATCTAATTGGAGCAATTCCAACAGCTTGCCAACCAATATTACCTTTTTTGTCAGCCCAAATCATATTTTCACCAGGAATATTACTATAGTTACATGCTTCTCTAAACTCTTCCCAATTTTTAGCTTGATTCATTCTTAGAGATGCCAGATAAGGAGATCCACCTTGTTCTAACCATGCACATCTTACAGCAAAAGCTATATTTTTTGTTTTGTTAAAATAAGTTACAGGTCCATGATGAGTATATTTTAATTTAACTTCTTTTGGAGTGTTACCTTTAATAGGAATTATTTCCTTTATTATTTTCATTTTTCTCCATTTACCATGAAATTTATATTCTAAGGAATCATTAGGATTTATTTCATACTGATATAAATCTTCTCCATCTGTTCTAAATACTGTAAGTCCCCATGATCCAAATTCATTGTGTCCAATTGAAATACCTGGTATTTCTGGTTCGCCCCCTCCAATGACATTCCAATTAGGAGAGATTAAATGTGCCATATATCTTAAGGATGGAACTGAAATTCTTCTATGAGGATCATTTGCCATGTATGTATTCCCATCTTCAGTTTTTTCTCCACTTACAACCCAATTGTTACTCCCGATAGATAAAGAATCATTAATTGGTTCATTTTGATAGGCTAGGGTTTGATTTTTTTTATAATCTTTTGTTATATCATTTTCTGAAAATCTTAGTGATTTTCTAAATGCATAATAAGGAGACAATATATTTTCAAAAAGTAGCTCTTTATCAATTTTTGGATCTAATGTAATTATGGGGTCTTTTGGATGAAACCACATTAGCTCTTTTACTTTATCCTCACCTAATAAAGCGACGGCTCTACCAATTTGAAGCTCTGCACCTATGTTTCCTAATAAACCTTGATGTCTTGAAATAACAACTTCAGGAGTCCATATATTTGGTTTTATTCCTAAAATTTTGAATGGCAGGGGTAGATCATCTGGAGTCTTGTTTATTTCAGTAATATATTTATTGATGCCATCAACATATGCCCGAATTATTTTTGCTCCATCAGGATGATAATGATTTAATTCTTCCTCTATATCTCCCCTAAATTTAAATAATCGAGCTCCTATATCTCTATCTAATTCTTTTTCACCCAGAATTTCAGCTACAGTTCCAGTTGCCTGACGTCTCCATACTTCGAACTGAAAAAGCCGGTCTTTTGCAGCAAGATATCCTTGAGAAAAAAATAAATCGTATTGATTTTGAGCATAAATATGGTTAACCCCCCATTGATCTCTTAGAACTTCAACTACATCATTAATTTCATTTATTGAAATTTCTTCATATTTAACATTATCTTCAAATCCCTCATTACATGATAGCCCAAAGGCTATTATAAGAAAAAGATATGATTTTAAGAATTTCATCTATATAAATTTAAATAAAAATAAAAAAGGAGAATTATTTTACGATTCTCCTTTTGTGACCTCGGCAGGATTCAAACCTGCAACCTCTTGAGCCGTAATCAAGTGCACTATTCAGTTATGCTACGAGGCCTTTATTAATGTTTATAGTAGTTTACAGCTTATTTTTAAAATTGTTGATAGTGATTATAACAACAGTTGTAACAACATAGCTGTTTTTTGTACACGCAAATATAATAATACTATCCTTTAGTATCTATGCATTTTACTTCTGATCCCCACTTAACTTTTGTTCTTTTTATAATGTTTTATTTTAGTTAAATGAAAAAAATCTATTATAATGTTGCAGTTGGTTTAACTATTATAAATCTTATTGAAGTGGCTATTAGAAAATTCACTAACCTTGGCTCTATACTTCCTGCTAATGTTAAAATTATTTCAATTATTATAGCATTGTTTTGTTTTGGAATACATTTCTATAAAAAAGAAGATAAATAAAAGAATATATACCTATGGTTTAGTTGCGAATATTTATTTATTTTTGCACTGAAAATTATGAAAACAACTACATATAATTCAGATCATTTGGGAGTAATAACAAGCTCATTGTGTATTTTACATTGTTTAGCTTCCCCATTTTTATATTTTTCAAGCTTATGGCAATCATTTAATTATCTATTCATTCTTGTTTCGTTCATTGCTATATTTCGTTCAGTTGAAAACTCCTCTAATATTATTATAAAGGGTTGTTTAAGCTCAGTTTGGTTTTTTCTTTGCCTATTAATTTTAAATGAGGAATTTGAAATTATATCTCTTTCAGAATTTTATACATACACATTTGCTTTTACTCTTGGCTCACTTCATATATACAATTTAAAGTATTGTAGGTGCAAAGATGACAATTGTTGTACTCATAAATAGTGAGCCATTCATTATTTTTTTGTTCTTCCTAAAAATACATTCACTCCTTTATTAATTGGATTACCACTTGACCTTCTAAATGAAACTATTTGTCCTGTATGATAAATTATATCAGCTATTGGACCATTTAGTAAATTCCAAAAAGGGAAAGAGGATTTAAAATCATTTCTTTCAAAAATAATTTTAAACATATTTAAATCGATTTCATTTTCTTTTAAGATATTTTTATTGAATAGCTCTAAATTTTTTAATGTCTTTTTTCTCAAATCATCATATGACTTTGGAATATTATCAGGTGGTCTAATATTTATTTTATTCAGTAAAGTGTTTTTAACTGTTAGTGATAAGACATAAATATGTTCCAAAGTTTGGTAAGTAGAAATAGAATTTGGACTAGGTTTAAAATTTAAGTCTTCTAATCTAAGATTATTAGACGCCCAATAATATCTGTAACCAACCCCTTCAATTAATCTTGATATAATGTTAACCGATGAGTAATTATCTTTTTCTTTACTAATCTGAGAAAATGGCAAATCCATTTACTTTTTGTGGTTTTGAAAAATATTTTTAATGATGAATAAAATATATTATTAGTCCGCCAACAATCATTCCTTCCATATAAGCAATCCAATACAATCCATAGTCTGATACACCAAATTTTTTTTGGAACCATTTAATAAATTCTTTATGAAAATCAATCATGATATTCATTAAATCCCAAATTAATAAGGGAATTGTCCAATTACATTACCTGGGGGACTATAACGAGCAGCGACAAACATTTTTCCTGAGGCACTTTTCCATTTAGCAATACCCACTTCTGTAGTAGTACTCCATATAATCTGAGTATAATGACCAATCATAACATCTGCATTTAAGGGAGATCCAATTACCGCATAAGTGTAATCAGATATTTCATTATACCACAAAACCGAAGCATCTGTTCCAGGAGTTGAGCTAAAGGTTTCAATTTCACCAGTACTACAGCACCAATAGTATAAATTCTCTCCTTGTCCAGGTCTACTTTCATTAGAAGAATGGAACATTTCTTCTTGTTCAGCCATAACTTTAGCCCAATTAAGGGCATCTTGCGCCAACTTATCAGACCACTCTAAATTAGGAACTCCAACTTCAGCCCTTGCATCATTATGAACTTTCAAAGATAAAACCTTATCGTTTTCAGATAAAAAGCCAATACTGTTATCATCTGAATCTTTTGAACATGATATAACACAAAATATCAAAGCAAAAATAGATACGATAGATTTTTTTATCATACTATTTTTCTTTTCTAAAAAGATATCTCGTAACAAAGATTCCATTATTATCTTTATCTCCAGCAGATTCAACAGCTGAAGTTACTGAAAATAATTCCCATCCATTTTCTGACATTATATTTAATTTAGATCTAACCATTGCATCGTTTGTTGCAATATTATTAAATCTAATTCCGCCTATATTATAAAAGTTTAATAATTTGGTTTCTTCAAATGCCTTTGTTCTTATTTCATTTCTTTTAGCTTTGCTTTTTTCTTTTTGACCATCTTCCTTTCTTATTGTTGTAGCAATAGTATAATCTACATTTTCTGTTTTAGCAATCATTCTTGATCTTCCTAATCCTTTTGGAACTATAGATTCAATAACTGTTACAATTTCAAATTCGTAGGTTTGAGCTGAAAGTTCAGAGAAAGCCAATAGGCTTAACATTAAAATTAATTTTAATTTTTTCATAATTTTTTTATTGATTCAATTTAGAATAAATGTAACAATTTAATTTTATTCTTAATTTGTTTATATATTTCTAAGTATGAATATAAGAGTTGCTTCTCAAGATGATTTAAATATCCTTTTGGAATTAGAACAAGGTATAGTGAAATATGAAAGGCCTTATGATTCAGAATTAAATGAAGGGCCAATAAATTATTATAATCTTTCTGAATTAATTAAATCAGAAAATGCTCAAGTATTGGTTGTTGAAATTAATAATGAAATTGTTGGATCTGGTTTTGCTGAAATAAGAAAAGCAAAACCTTTCATGAAATATAAAAAATTTATACACCTTGGATTTTTTTATGTTAAACCAAGGTATAGAAATATGGGGGTAAATAAAATGATCATAAAGGGCTTAATTAAGTGGTCTAAATCAAAAGGTCTTAGAAATATTAGACTCAAAGTTTACAATAAAAATAAAAATGCACTTCAAGCATATTTAAAATCTGGATTCAAACCTACTCTTTTAGAGATGAGATTAAAATTATAGAATTAATAATTCCTTAAATATGTTTAAACCCTATATTTGCTAAAAATTTAAAGATGGCATTTATTGCAATAGTAGTAGGTATTATTCTACTGATTAAGGGTGGTGATTGGCTTTTGAAATCTGCAGTTTCATTATCTTTAAAAATAGATATCCCAAAAATTGTAATTGGAATGACAGTTGTGTCTTTTGCAACTTCTGCGCCAGAATTAATTGTTAGTATTCGTTCTGCATTGATGGGGCATCCAGACTTAGCATTAGGTAATGTTATTGGATCTAATATTGCAAATTTAGGTTTTGTTTTAGCTATAACTATACTTATTGCTCCAATTAGTGTAACTCGAAGTTTTTATCGAACTGATTGGCCAATGATGGCTAACGCTACTGTGCTGTTTGTTTTGTTTATTTATTTTGACCAAACATTATCAAGTCTTGAAGGTATTATAATGTTTGGTATGCTAATTTGTTTTTTAATTTATTTAATTTTTTATAAAAGGATGGAAGAAATTCAAGATGAAATTTCAGATCAAAAAGAAATATTTTCTTTTATAAAAATAGTATGGCTTTTTATTATTGGAGGTTTTAGCTTATGGTTAGGATCAGAGGCTCTTATAAAAGGTGCTGTTGAACTAGCAGAAGGAATTGGAGTTTCTGAAAGAATAATTAGTATAAGTATTATTTCAATTGGGACTAGTATTCCTGAGCTTTCAGCCTCTTTGATTGCTATTATAAATAAAGAAAAGGCTATTTCTTTAGGAAATTTAATTGGATCAAATATATTCAATTTACTTGCTGTATTAGGAATTACATCAATAATTGCGCCTATTAAAGCTTTTGACTTAGAGCTTATCAACAATGATATTTGGTGGATGACAGTAATATCTTTTTTATTACTTCCCTTGGTGTTTTTAAGTAAACAAAGGAAATTGACTTGGATACAAGGTTTGATCTTAATATCAATATACCTTACTTTTTTATATCCTTTAATTTATTTATAAAAAAGACACTCTAATTAAAGAGTGTCTTTATAAAAAATATTTAAAAGTATAATCTAGATCTTAGCAGATTTTACAGTTTTAATAATGCGGGCGGCTATTTTATATGGATCACCATTTGAAGCTGGACGTCGATCTTCTAACCAGCCTTTCCATCCTTTTTCTACTGTCCCAATTGGAATACGAATTGATGCTCCTCTATCAGAAATACCATAGCTAAAATCATTAATAGAGGCTGTTTCATGGAGACCAGTTAATCTTTGATCATTGTCATGACCATAGACAGCAATGTGTTCTTTTGCTACTGGTCTAAACGCCTCGCAAATCTTTTCATAAGTTGCTTGTTTCCCACAAGTTCTGAGGATTGTATTGGAAAAATTTGCATGCATTCCCGATCCATTCCAGTCTCCTTTTACAGGTTTTGGATGATATTCTATATAATACCCATATTGTTCAGTTAAACGATCTAAAAGATATCTTGCTACCCACATTTCATCTCCGGCTTTTTTAGCTCCTTTAGCAAACAACTGAAATTCCCATTGACCACTTGCTACTTCCTGATTTATTCCTTCAAAGTTTAAACCAGCAACAATACATAAATCTGCATGTTCTTCAACAAATTCTCTTCCATGAGTATTTTTTCCACCAACTGAACAATAATATAAGCCTTGTGGACCTGGATAGCCTCCAACAGGAAATCCTAAAGGAAGTTGTGTTTCAGTATCCATTATAAAATACTCTTGTTCAAAGCCAAACCAAAAATCATTATCATCATCATCTATTGTAGCTCTTGCATTTGAATCGTGCGGTGAACCATCAGCATTCAAAACTTCTGTCATAACCAAATAACCATTAACTCTCATTGGATCTGGATATATTGCAACAGGTTTTAAAAGACAGTCTGATGAACCCCCTTCTGCTTGAAGAGTTGAAGAGCCATCAAATGACCAAATTGGGACATCCTTTAAATTCCCACTAAAATTATCAATTATTTTTGTTTTACTTCTTAGATTAGCAGTTGGAACATATCCATCTAGCCAAATATATTCAAGTTTAGATTTACTTTTAGATTTACTCATGATTGATTATATATTTTTATTAGAAATTTTAACTAACCAAAAGTAATAATTTAATGATATTCATATTTGCTGTTTTAGCCCTAAAATGGCATATGTGAATAAGTTTTAATAAATAGTTTATTTTTTTGGATTAATAATTAATTTATAATATTGGGTGATTTTCTATACTTGGAGTATTTTTGTATAAATACTATTTTCTATGTCTGATAATCGTTATGGATTAAGGGGAGTTTCTTCTCATAAAGAAGATGTTCATAATGCAATAAAGAACATTGATAAGGGTTTATACCCTAAAGCTTTTTGCAAAATTGTTCCTGATCATTTAACTGGAAGCAACAATCATTGTTTAGTAATGCATGCTGATGGAGCTGGAACTAAATCTTCTTTAGCATATGTTTATTGGAAGGAAACGGGAGATTTATCTGTATGGAGAGGAATAGCTAAGGATTCACTAGTCATGAATCTAGATGATCTTTTATGTGTAGGAGTAGCTGACAACATATTCTTTTCCTCAACTATTGGAAGAAATAAACATAGAATTCCTGGGGAGATTATTTCTGAGATAATTAAGGGAACTAATGAGATGATTGAAGATTTACTCAAGTATAATATTAATATTTATTTTACAGGAGGTGAGACTGCGGATGTTGGGGATTTAGTTAAAACAATTATAGTTGACTCAACTGTGATGGCAAGGATAAAAAAACATGATATTATTGATAATTCAAATATTAGTTCTGGAAACGTCATTATTGGATTAGCATCTTTTGGTCAGGCCACTTATGAAAATAATTATAATAGTGGGATTGGAAGTAATGGTCTAACATCTGCAAGGCATGATATTTTTTCTAATTATTTGGCAAAAAAATATCCAGAAAGCTATGATAATTCTTTACCGTCGTCTTTAATTTATTCTGGAAGTAGAGATATAACTGAAGTTTTTGAAAAAAGTAACATTGATATTGGAAAACTTGTTCTTTCCCCAACTAGAACATATGCTCCAATTGTTCAACAGATTTTTAAAGAAATTGGTCAAAAAAACATTAATGGAATGATCCATTGTACTGGTGGTGGACAAACTAAAATTCTTCACTTTATTGATAAATTGCATATAGTAAAGGACAATTTTTTTACAATTCCATCATTATTTAATATAATTAAGAAAGAGTCTGGAACCTCATTTGAAGAAATGTATAAAGTTTTTAATATGGGTCACAGATTAGAATTTTATGTTGATGATTCTATTTCTCAAGAAATTATTTCAATATCAAAGCAATTTAATGTGGATGCTAAAATTATTGGAAGAGTTGAATCATCAAATAGTAAAAAGCTTACCTTAAGTACATCTGAAGGAACTTTTACTTATTAAATTATATTGTAATTTATGCTAAGAGATTTAAATAATGACTGAAAAACTTAAAATAGTAAAACAACGTTTTGAAGAAATCTCAGATTTAATTATTCAGCCAAATATTATATCTGATCAAAAAAGATATATTGAAATTAATAAAGAGTATAAAGAGTTAAAAACTATTATGGAAAATGGAGATAAATATAATTCTCTAATAGCGAATATTGAAGAAGCAGAAAAAATATTAAAAAATGAAAGTGATTCTGAAATTTTAGAAATAGCAAAATTGCAAATAGAAGAGGCTAAGGCTGAGCTGCCAATTATTGAGGAAAAAATAAAATTACTTTTAATTCCAAAAGATCCAGATGATAAAAAAGATGTTGTAATTGAAATTCGTGCCGGAACAGGAGGAGATGAAGCTAGTATTTTTGCAGGCGATTTATATAGAATGTATATAAAATATTGTCAAGATAAAGGATGGAAAACAAGTTTAGTTGATTCAAGTGAGGGGACAGCTGGTGGGTTTAAAGAAATTATTTTTGAAGTTTCAGGTGAAGAGGTTTATGGTACACTTAAGTATGAATCAGGAGTTCATAGAGTTCAAAGAGTCCCTCAAACAGAAACCCAAGGTCGAGTGCATACATCAGCAGCAACTGTAATGATTTTGCCTCAAGTTGAGGAGTTTGATGTTCAAATTGACATGAATGAAGTACGTGTTGATTACTTTTGTTCTTCAGGGCCTGGAGGGCAGTCTGTTAATACAACTTATTCTGCTGTAAGATTAACTCATGAACCAACTGGAATTGTTGCTCAATGTCAAGATCAAAAATCTCAACATAAAAATAAAGATAAAGCCTTAAAAGTTTTAAGGTCTAGACTTTATGAATTGGAATTGAGTAAAAAACTTGAAAAGGATTCTGAAAAAAGAAACACTTTAGTATCATCTGGAGATAGATCTGCAAAAATAAGGACATATAATTATCCACAAGGTAGAGTTACTGACCATAGAATTGGTTTAACTCTTTATGATTTGCAAAATATAATTGATGGTGATATTTCAAAACTTATTGATGAATTGCAAATTTTTCAAAATACAGAAGAATTAAAAGCTCAGCAGAATTGATATGAAAAAAGATCTTATTTTTGAAGAGATTAAAAAAAAGCGTTCATTTTTGTGCGTAGGGTTAGATGTTGATTTGAAAAAAATCCCAAATCATTTACTCAATGAATCTGATCCAATATTTTCTTTTTGTAAATCTATAATTGACTATACAGCTGAATTCTCTATTGCATTTAAAATTAATATTGCTTTTTTTGAATCTCATGGGAGTAAAGGCTGGAAGTCGTTAGAAAAAGTCATTAATTATATCTCAAATGAGTATCCCGATATCTTTACCATTGCTGATGCTAAAAGGGGTGACATTGGGAACAGTTCCTATCAATATGCTAAAGGATTTTTTGAAACTCTTTCATTTGATTCTATAACTGTATCTCCATATATGGGTGAAGATTCAATAGAACCCTTTTTAAATTTTAAAGATAAATTTGCAATACTACTTGCTTTAACTTCAAACAAAGGCGCTAATGATTTTCAGTTTTTTTATTCAAATCAAAATCCCTTATTCAAAGAGGTTATTGATATTTCAAAAAAATGGAAAAATTCTGAAAGATTAATGTATGTAGTTGGAGCTACAAAGACTTCATTTTTAAAAGAAATTAGAAAAATTATTCCAGACTCATTTATTTTAATTCCTGGTATTGGTGCTCAAGGAGGAGACCTTATTGAAGTATCTAAAAATGGGTTGAATAATAAATGTGGAATTATCGTTAATTCATCACGTAAAATAATATACTCTGACTCTGGAAAAAAATTTGCTGAATCAGCAAGATTAGAAGCTAAGAAAATTCAAATTGTTATGGAAAAACAGTTGAAGATTAAAGGGATTATTTAATGTTAAATTACAACATATATAGAAATAAAAAATCAAATTCTCCATGGATTACTTTTGTACATGGGGCAGGAGGGAGTTCTTCTATATGGTTTAAGCAAATTCGTTTCTTTAGAAGGTTTTTTAATATAATTTTAATTGATTTAAGAGGTCATGGCAGTTCTAGAAATTTATCTTCTGTAAAGTATAAATCTAAATATACTTTTGATGATGTAACAAATGATATTATTGAAGTTTTAGATTTTGAGGATATTAAAAAATCTCATTTTGTTGGAATTTCTTTAGGCACAATTTTAATTCGAAAACTTGCTGAGCTTTCCCCAAAATATGTTTTAAGTATGGTTATGGCTGGGGCAATAATTGAATTAAATTTTAGATCTAGAATACTAATGCATATTGGAAATTTAACTAAGTCATTTTTACCTTATATGTGGATTTATAAATTTTTTGCTTTTATAGTTATGCCTAATGCTAACCATAAAGACTCTCGTTTGTTATTTGTTAGAGAAGCAAAGAAACTATATAGGAAAGAATTTATAAAGTGGTATAAGTTAACTTCTGAAATCATTCCTTTATTAAAAATTTTTAGAAAGGTGGAAATTAAAATTCCTACTCTTTATATAATGGGTTCTCAAGATTATTTATTCCTTCCATCAGTTAAAGAATTAGTTGCAAAACATAGTTTTTCAAAACTATTAGTTTTTCCAAAATGTGGGCATTTAGTTAATATTGAAAAACCAGATTTGTTTAATAATGAAATTTTATCCTTTCTTAAGGAAAGGTTAATAATTAATTCCAAACACCAGGTTGATTCAATTTAAAACTCTCTTTTTCTTTGGCTTTATTTACAATTTCCTCAATATTTTTTAAAAGTTCTTTAGCATTATAAATAACACCGTTACTAATTGTATATTTTATACCTCCAACTCTTTTAATTTTATTTTCTTCAGAAAGTTTTATTGCTCCAGTTCCATATAGTACTTTCAGATTTTTCAAGGGATTCTCTTCTATAAGAATTAAATCAGCCTGTTTTCCAACTTCAATTGATCCTATTTTATGATCCATTCCAAGTGCTTCAGCACCATTTAAAGTTGCGGAACGGATTACTTCTAATGGATGAAACCCAGCTTCCCTAAGTAATTCAAGCTCTCGTATATATCCAAACCCATAAAGTTGATAGATGAATCCAGAATCTGATCCAGCAGTTACTCTACCTCCTCTATTTTTGTATTCATTCACAAATGTCATCCACAATTTAAAATTATTTTTCCAAGCTACCTCTTGTTCAGTTCCCCAAAAATGCCAATATGATCCGTGTGAAATTTTACTTGGCTCATAAAATTTCCAAAGAGACGGGAGTGTATATTTTTCATGCCATTCCGCCCTTCTTGCTCTATGTAAATCTCTACTAGCCTCATAAATATTAAATGTTGGATCTAAAGTAAAATCAAGTGCTAATAATTGATTCATAACTGAATTCCAATGATCTGAATAAGGTGGAGCTGCTTGCTCCCATAGTTTACCTGCTTCTTCGAATCTATGTTGTTCATTTTGATAATTATAGTCTAGTGGATAGTTTTGAACAGTTTTATCTTCAAATAGGGCTTCAGGCAAACCATACCAGTGTTCCATTGATGTTAATCCAGCTTTTGCAGAATGTAAAACATTC
The DNA here is from genome assembly GCA_002723295.1 of Flavobacteriaceae bacterium. Classification (GTDB taxonomy): domain Bacteria; phylum Bacteroidota; class Bacteroidia; order Flavobacteriales; family Flavobacteriaceae; genus Marivariicella. The sequence continues at coordinate 29,689 of PBNP01000001.1, forward strand.
CATCTTGCAACACTCATTTGTGCATGATGGCAAGCTGATCTTAATCCTAACCTTTTGTTTTCATCTAAAGCTGCTGTCATTATTTCAGGTTCAGCACCTAAAAATTTTATTCCATCAGCACCATTTTTTTTATTCAACCTAACCCATTCTCTTGCTTGTTCAGGATTATTTATTCCGTTTTTTGCTCCTTGCCCAAAAAATGTATAAGTAATTATTGTTGGAGCAATTATTTCATTCGTCTCTGATCTTTTTTTCAATTCTAATGCGTATTTTAAACCTCTTCCTCCTGGTTCTCTTACTGTGGTTATGCCATGAGCTAGCCATAGTTTAAAAACGTAGTTCCAATCTGCACCTTGAGAGGTTCCACCAATATGACCATGCATATCAATAAAACCTGGAAGCAAATACATTCCTGACGCATCAATCTCTTTTCCACCTTTTTTTAATTTTGGCCTTTTTTTATATTCAATTTCAATACCTGGATATCCTACAACTGCTATCTTAGTAATTTTATCCTCTTCAATTACCACATCTATTGGTCCTCTGGGAGGTGCGCCATTTCCATTAATCAGGGTAACCCCTCTAATAATTAGTTGAGAAAATGGGCCTTCAGAAAAATCTTGAGCAAAAACAAATACTTGACTTAGTAATAAAAAAATAGACACAATAACAACCCTCATTATTTTGTTTTTATTTAAAGATAAAAAAAACCAGAGTATCTAAACCTGGAGCATAATAAATAAGTGATTATAATATTGAGTACAATAAATTCTTAAAATGAATAGATTGCAGCAATAATAAATGATGCTAAGCTTTTAGTTCTTCCTGTTAATGATCTATTTATAGGGTCTATTTTTCCAAAAATTTCTTCTGAAGCATTATCAACTCGAATTTCTGACTTAACAATCATATTATCTGAAGTAAAATTACCTGTAATTGTAATTGATATATTATCTGCTTCATTTGCACCAAAGACACCTGTAAAATCTTTTTTATCTGAAAACAATTCCAATCTTGATCCTAATTCAAATGAGTCTAATAGTTTAATTTGCGGATATAAAGCTATACCAGAAAAACCTCCTCTATCATTTGAAAGTGATGCAGAAGTTGCATTAATCCCTAAAAAAAATGAATCTGAAATGTCTATACCACCAATATATTCAATCTGATTATATCCTTGACCAGTTAAATAATTAAAGAAATGATCCTTAATACCAAATTGAGATCCAAACATATATGTATCATTTGGATTACTATCTGTGACATCAGATGGGTTTAATAAACTAACTAGCAATGATATGTCTTCAGACAAAGATAAATCAGCTTTTAATCCTGTATGTGAAAGAGGACCAAAGGTAAACATATATGATGTAGAGTAATTAAAGTTAAGTATTGGTGAAATTTTTTCATAACCTAAAAAACTATTAAAATTACCCATTGTAATTTTTACTTTATCTGTCAAATTGTAATAAATATATAGTTGGTTTACAATACTGCTAGACCCCCTAGAGTTAAAAACTGATTCAATACCTCTAGGGCCAAAAACTAAATCTGAAACAAAACCAGATTTTTCTCCATTATAGGAAGTTATAATATTAAACATTCCTAGAGAAAAGCCAGCTCCATTTGCAAAAAAAGTACCAGGAGCTTGATTTTGATTTTCAGCAAAATTATAACGCATATATGTATCAACAGATCCTGATATTTGAAATATTTTTTTTTCTTTAGTTAATTCTTGAGAATATGAAAAAGAAGAAAGCAACAAAATTGAACATATAATGACCTTTAATAATTTATATATTTTATTCATATATCTTAAATTTAAGACAAATTTAAATTAATGTTGATTCGTTCTGAAATCTGCATAAGCTTCCATAGTATGCTCCGAAACATCTAAACCCCTTAATTCTTCTTCATTTGATACTCTAAGACCACATATTGATTTTACAATAATTAATAATATAAATGAAGATAAAATGCAAAACACACCAATTATTAATATTCCAAATAGTTGAATTAATATTTGGCTTAAACTTGCCATATCACCAAATATCCCAACAGTTAGTGTTCCCCAAATACCACAGATCAAATGAACAGCTACAGCACCAACTGGATCATCAAGTTTTAATTTATCAATCAATGAAATTCCATACACAATAATTACACCAGAAATTAAACCAATTATAATAGACTCCATAGGAGACATTTGGTCGGCTCCTGCAGTAATTCCAACTAAACCCCCTAGTATTCCATTCATAAACATTGTTATATCAAAATTTTTATATAAAAAATTTGAAAACAATGCTGATGAAACACCACCTGCTGCAGCTGCTAAACAAGTTGTTACTAGTGTCAGAGATGTTATAGCAGGATCTGCAGATAAAACTGAACCTCCATTAAAACCAAACCATCCTAACCAAAGAAGAAGAACACCTGCCGAAGCGAGGGGTATATTATGACCTAATAAAGCATTAGGATTACCATCTTTATCAAATTTTCCAATACGTGATCCAAGCATGTAGATTGAAATTAATGCAGCCCATCCCCCAACAGAATGAACCAAAGTTGATCCAGCAAAATCATAAAACCCTATACTATCAAGAAATCCACCACCCCATTTCCATGACCCAACAATTGGATAAACTAATCCTACATATAAAGCTGCGAAAAGCATAAAACTAGATAGTTTGATTCTTTCTGCTACTGCACCTGATACAATTGTAGCAGCTGTAGCAGCAAACATTCCTTGAAAAAGAAAATCTGTCCACCAAGTATAACCCCCATCTGCATAACTATAATCCATTCCTCCTTCTGGAGGTGTGATTCCAAAACCTGCAAATTTGATTATTCCTAAAGAGTCTTCTTCAAATCCTGGATACATTAGATTAAACCCTCCCAATGCATAAATTAAAAGACCTGCTGTAATTACAAAAAAGTTTTTGAATAATATGTTAATTGTATTTTTTTGTCTGGTTAAACCTATTTCTAGAAAAGAAAAACCTAAATGCATAATAAAAACGAGAGCTGTACAGATCATCATCCATACATTATTTATTGTTAAAATTGTTGATTCCATGTAATATCTATTTAATTTAAAGAACCTCCACCTTTTTCTCCAGTCCTTACTCTATAAGCTTCTTCAACTGGAAGGACGAAAATTTTTCCATCACCAACTCTATCTGTTGCACCAGATTTAATTATTGCATCAATGGTTCTTTGAAGAAATTCATCGTTTACAACTATGGATAAAAATCTTCTTTGAATTTCTGCTGTACTATAAGATATACCTCGATAAACATGACCTTGTTTTTCATGTCCTTGACCTGTCACATCCCAGTAACTAAAGAAATTAACTTCTACATCGTGAAGGGCTTTTTTTACTTCTTCAAATTTTGATTTTCTAATTATTGCTTCAACTTTTTTCATGGTTTTTTTATTTAATAGTTACAAAATTATTTTAATGAATTATTAATCTGATAAAATTTTAAATAATAAATATAAATTTTTGCAATTTGATAATTATATAACTAAGTTTTACGAGCATGTCTAATTTATTAATTAATTTTAATTGGATCTAGGTTGTTAATTTGTTGTATCTAAGAAACTATAACCAAAACGAATCATTAAGATTCCTAATATTATACTTGACAAAGAATAAGTAATAAACAGTATCCAATTTTCTTGTTTTATCATAAATAATGCCTCATGACTAAAAGCTGAAAAAGTTGTTACTCCTCCACATATACCAAAAGTTAAAAATATAACCCAATCATTTTGCAAGTTTTTAAATGCCCAACTCATAAAAACACCTAAAAGAAAGCATCCAAATAGATTAACTATAAAAGTTCCAAGAGGAAAGCTAGGGGAATTTAATTTGCTTATTAAATATCTAATAGAACAGCCAATTCCACCCCCTATAAAAACAAAAAAAACTTCTCTTAGTATATTCATTTTATTGGGTAATAAAGACCTGTAATCCATTTTGTTGAATCTTTCGTTTGTTCAATTCCTTTCCAAAACACTTCAAATGGGGCATTAATTAAAATTTTTTTCTTCAACTTAAGATACTGATCTAGAATTTCCCAACCTTTATATCTTTTGGAAAGATAACCTTTATGAACAACACTTAAAACATCCAGTTTGGGATAATAATTACATACAAATTTTGATGGAAGTAAAATATCTGAACATTGCTTTACTGGGACTGCTATAATATATTGTGTATTTGTTTTTGATCTTGAGGTATAGATAATAAAAGAGGAACCATTTACAAATAATTTATTTGTTGAAATAAATTTTTTTAGTTCTTTAAATTCTTTTATTTGAGTTTTTTCAAAATTTTCATTTGGAGTTAAAAGAATTTTTCCTAAATAAAATCCTCCCTCGTGAATTTGTTTGCCTTTATATTCGGTAGTACTAATAAAACTCTTTTTAAGAAAAAATATTATTAGTAGAATTATGCTAAATGAAATTAGAATTCTGTGTTTATTAATTAGCTTCACTTTTGAGTATAAAGTTTAATTAAAAATAAGGATAGAATTATTGAAAGTATAAACAAAAGTATTTTGAATGTACCTTTGAAATAATCTTTTTGATTTTTTGCATCCTTCCTATATGAATAAATTATAACTGATGTAAATACAATAAAGAAAAAAAGCGCAAAAATAAATTGTCCCTTGCTAAACATAAAAAATTTTTGCTAAAATAATCATTGAATATTTAATTCATTAATCATTTTAATGATTTGTATTATTTTGCAAAAAAAAACTATGATTGAAAAACCACTTAATGCAGTCGAAAAGTTTCATAAAGCATTTGGAATTGAAATTTCTGAATCACCCATAGCTAAAACTTCAGATAAAAAAATTGAATTACGATTTCGATTAATGCAAGAAGAAAATACTGAATATTTAAAGGCTGCAAAAGAAGATGACCTTATTGAAGTAGCAGATGCATTGGGCGATATGTTATATATTTTATGCGGAACCATATTAACTCATGGAATGCAGTATAAAATTGATGAGGTTTTTGATGAAATTCAAAAAAGTAATATGAGTAAATTAAATAAAGATGGTAAACCTATTTATAGAAAAGACGGAAAAGTGCTTAAGGGTCCAAATTATTTTAAACCAGATATAAACAAAATTTTTAATCAATAAAATTATTCTACGCTAACTCTCCAATTATGAGGATCTTTTGTTGAATTGTATTGAATAGAAGTTAGAGCATCCTTTAAAATATTAGCATATGATTCTTTAATAAATGGTAGCTTATATTTTTTTTCTTTATATCCAAAGCTAGTTATAGGACATACAACGACAGCTGTGCCCGCTCCAAATAATTCTTTTAGAGTCCCGTCATTAAAAGAATCAATTAGTTCTTTGACTTTAATTGGACGTATTTCAACATTTATTCCTTTGTCTTTAGCAATTTGAATTATACTTTTTCTAGTAATTCCATCAAGAATTCTATCGTTAGTTGGAGAGGTAATTAAAGAATTGTTTATCCTAACAAAAATATTCATTGTTCCTGCCTCTTCAATGTATTGGTGTGAATTAGCATCAGTCCATATTATTTGATCAAAACCTTTATTTTGAGCAAGTTTAGTTGGATAAAATGATGCAGCATAATTTCCAGCAGCCTTTGCATATCCAACACCCCCACTAGCTGCTCTGCTATATTTTTCAGCAATTAAGACATTAAAATCTTGTTCTTCATTATAATAAGACTTTGCAGGTGTACAAATTATTAAGAACTTGAACTCTTTTGATGGAGAAGCTTGTATACAGTTTTGATTTGCAAAGACAAATGGTCTTATATAAAGAGAATTTCCCTTTCCAGGCTGAACCCATTTGGAATCAATTGAAACTAAAGTCTTAATTCCATCAATAAAAATATTTTCTGGAATTAATGAAATTTCTAGACGTTCACAAGATTTATTTAATCTAGCCCAATTTTCTTTTGGCCTGAACAACCATATTTTATTTTTAGCATCTTTATATGCTTTCATTCCTTCAAAAACAGCCTGTCCGTAATGAAGACCATTTGCCGATGGGGAAATTAACAAATCTTGATATGGAACTATCTTTGGTGTATTCCATTTGTTGTTTTTATAATCACACACAAACATGTGATCAGAAAAAATTTCACCAAATTGTATTTCATTAAAGTTAATTTGATTAATCTTTGGATTAGTATTTTTTTCTATTACCACATTTATTTATTTTGAATAAATTAATTTTAAAATTAATTTATTTTAATTCATAAAACATTCTTTTTATTATAAAAATTGATGAAAAAAAAAATCATAACCGCTGATGGAAGTTTTTCTGTATTTGATTCTGTATTAAATGAAACTTATCATTCTATAAATGGTGCTTTAACTGAATCATTACATGTGTATATTAATAGTGGACTTCTTTTTTGGAAGAATAAAATGAAGAAACAAAGCAATTTTTGTAATATTTTTGAAATGGGTTTTGGAACTGGATTAAACGCATTATTAGCTAAAAGGTTTTCAGACCAAAAAAAGTTTAAAGTAAATTTTTTTAGTATTGAGAAATTTCCGTTAAGTTCAAGTCTTTATAATTCAATTAAACCAATTGATCTTAGTTTGTCTGAAGAAAAAATTTTTAAAGCCCCATGGAATAAAAAGTTTCTAATTAGTAAGTTTTTTACAATTACTAAGATTAAAGGTGATTATTTAGATTTTAATTATAGAAAGTCATTTGATATTGTATTTTATGATCCTTTTGGATATAATACTCAACCTAATTTATGGAGTAAGAAAGCTTTGAAAATTTCTTTTGACCTACTAAATAAAGGTGGTGTTTGGGTAAGTTACTGCTCAAAAGGAAAAGTAAGGAGAGATTTATTAGAATTAGGGATGAAAGTTCATAGATTGGATGGTCCTCCTGGAAAAAGAGAAATTATAAGAGCAATTAAGGTTTAATAAGTATTTTGCAAATATGAAGGTATTAATAACTGGAGCAACAGGATTAATTGGAAGGAGTTTGGTTAAAAAGTTAATTAATAAAGGTTTTTCAATAAATTTTTTAACTACCAAAAAGAATCGAGAATTTAAACTAAATGGATGTAAAGGTTTTTATTGGAACCCTTCTTTAGGCAAAATTGATTTAAAAGCTTTTAAGAATATTTCATTTATAATACATCTTGCTGGGTATCCTATATCAAAACCATGGACTAAAAGAAATAAAAGAGTAATGATGGATAGCAGAATTCTCTCAACTCAAATTTTATATAATTCTTTAGTAGAATTACAATTAAAGGTTGATGTATTTATATCTGCGTCAGCATTAGCCTATTATGATGATAGTATAATAAAAACTTATACAGAGAATGATTTGGTTTCAAATAATAATAATTTTATTCAAAAACTTGTAAGTGATTGGGAAGCTACATCAGATCTTTTAGAAACGCAATCAAATAACCTTGTTAAACTTAGGATAGGACTAGTACTATCTAATAGAGGTGGAATTTTACCTAAATTATTATTACCAATGAAATTTTGCATGGGCTTAGTTTTTGGAAATGGAAACCAATGGCAATCTTGGATTCATTTGGATGACATTACAAACATTATTTTACATTCTATTGAAAATAAATTAAGTGGCACATTTAATGCTGTGTCTCCAAATCCAGTCAAGCAAATAGAAATAGTTAAATATTTTGCTAGTAAGATTAATCACCCAATTTTATTTTTCAAAATTCCTAACAGAATAATTAGTTTATTAATGGGCGAAAGAAGTCAGCTTTTATTGGATAGTCACAAGGTAAGCTGTAGGAAAATTTTAAAGACCGGATTTAAATTCAATTTCCCAAAAATTAATGATATTAATTTTATTAAGTGACATTTTGACATTTTTTAATAAATGGCAATACCTTTGCATCTAATTAAATAAAATATAACATAATGTAATGTCTAAATCTAAGTTAAATTCAGATAAGAAAGGTGTCAAGTCTAAAACTAGATTAACTAAAAATAAAAACACTAATTCTCGTAAACCTTTACCTTTAGATAATCTTAAGGAAGAAGTAAAAAATGAAAAAGATAAATTTCTTCGTCTTTTTGCAGAATTTGAGAATTATAAAAAGAGAACCTCTAGAGAGAGATTGGATTTATTTAAAACTGCTAGTCAGGAAATAATGACAGCTATTATACCGGTTTTAGACGATTTTGATAGAGCAAAAAATCAAATTAATATTGACAAATCTACTGAAGAAGTAAAGGGTTTAATATTAATTTATAACAAATTAATTGAAATAATGAAATCAAATGGTCTTTCTGAAATAGAGGTTTCAAAGGGTGATACTTTTGATCCTGAAATTCATGAAGCAATTTCTCAAATCCCATCAAAGAACTCTAATCAAAAGGGAAAAATAATTGATATAGTAGAGAAGGGGTATCAACTAGGAGAGAAAACAATTAGATTCCCCAAAGTGGTTGTAGGACAATAATATTTTTTAAATGAAAGAAGATTATTATGAAATATTAGGGGTATCAAAATCAGCATCAACAGCTGAAATAAAAAAGGCATATAGAAAAAAGGCTATTGAATATCATCCAGATAAAAATCCAGGTGATAAAAATGCTGAAACAAATTTTAAAAAAGCTGCTCAAGCATATGAAGTATTAAGTAATTCTGATAAAAGAGCTAAATATGATCAATATGGTCATGCCGCTTTTGAAAACGGAGGTTTTGGAAGTGGGGGGATGAATATGGATGATATATTTAGTCAATTTGGTGATATTTTTGGAAGTGCTTTTGGAGGATTTGGAGGAGGTTTTGGTCAGCAGAGATCTGGACCAAGAAGGGGGAGTGATTTAAGAATAAGGGTATCTCTAACTTTAGAGGAAATATTATCAGGTGTTGAGAAAAAGGTAAGGGTTAAGAGAAAAATTCAAGCTGCTGGATTATCATTTTCAGAATGTTCAGCTTGTAATGGTTTGGGACAGGTTAATAGAATTACTAATACTATTTTAGGTAGAATGCAAACTTCATCCCCTTGTAATTCATGTAGTGGTACAGGAAAAATAATTCAAAATAGACCTGTTGGTTCTGATTCAAATGGTATGATAAATGAAGAAGAAACAGTTCCTATAAATATTCCAGCTGGTGTTGAGGATGGTATGCAATTAAAGGTGTCTGGAAAAGGAAATGCAGCCACAGGAAATGGAGTATCTGGTGATCTTTTAGTTTTGATTCAAGAAAAACCTCACGAAAGATTTGTTCGTGAAGGACAAAACTTACATTTGGATATTTATATCAGTATTTCTGAAGCAGTACTTGGAATATCTAAAGATATTCAGCTTTTAAATGGAAAAGTTAGAATTAAATTAGAATCTGGGATTCAATCAGGAAAAACCCTTAGGCTTAGAAATAAGGGAATTCCTGACATAAATGGTTATAGTAGTGGAGATTTATTAGTCCACATAAATGTTTGGACTCCAAAAGTTTTGAATAGAGATCAAAAGAATTTTTTTCAAAGTATGTTAGAAGATGATAATTTTGAGCCAAAACCAGATAAGTCAGACAAATCTTTTTTTGAAAAAGTTAAGGATATGTTTTCTTGATTTGATTATTGTTTGATAGTATAGATTACATTTTTTTTGTAGTATATTACAATAATAAACTTTATAGGTAAAATGGCAAAAATTTTAATTATTGAAGATGAAGAGCCTATTAGAAGAGTGTTGGTGCGTATTTTAACTGAAGAAGATTCAAATTACAAGGTAGATGAGGCTATTGATGGCAGTGTTGGTATTAAAATGATATCAGAAAACAATTATGATCTTGTTTTATGTGATATTAAGATGCCAAAATTTGATGGGATTGAAGTTTTGGAGAAGACAATTAAAACATATAATAGTTCTTTGCCATTTATTATGTTAACAGGTCATGGGAATATTTCAACTGCCGTAGAAGCTATGAAGTTAGGCGCATATGATTTTATATCAAAACCCCCAGATTTAAATCGATTATTAAATTCTGTTAGACATGCTTTAGAGAATAAAAACTTAGTCAGGGAAAACAAAATACTTAAAAGGAAGGTTGCAAAAAAATATGAAATTATTGGTAAATCTAATCAAATTAAAACTATCCATAATCTTATTGACAAAGTTGCCCCGACTGATGCTAGAGTTTTAATAACTGGAGAAAATGGAACTGGTAAGGAATTGGTTGCACATAATCTTCATCAAAAAAGTGATAGATCCAAGGCTCCATTTGTAGAAGTTAATTGTGCTGCTATACCTGCTGAATTAATTGAAAGTGAACTTTTTGGCCATCTTAAGGGGTCATTCACATCTGCAATTAAAGATCGTTCAGGTAAATTTGAATCAGCAAATGACGGAACATTATTTTTAGATGAAATTGCTGATATGAGTTTGGCAGCTCAAGCAAAAGTACTTAGAGCTTTAGAGGAGAATAAAATACAAAGAGTTGGTGGAAATAAAGATATTTCTGTTAATGTTAGAGTTATAGCTGCAACAAATAAAGATCTTTCTTTAGAAATAAAGGAAGGAAGATTTAGAGAAGATTTATTTCATCGACTTGCTGTTATAATTATTGATGTGCCTCCACTAAAGGAAAGAAAAGAAGATATAATTCTATTAGTAGATCATTTTGTAAAAAGTTTATCAAATGAGCAGGGTATTGAAATAAAAAAATTTGACTTACAAGCTATTGAATCTCTAAAAAATTATCCTTGGTCAGGAAATGTTAGAGAATTACGAAATGTTGTTGAAAGATTAATGATTTTGGGAAGTAATCCAATAACTAAAAATAATATAAAACAGTTTGCTTCAAAATAATTTACATGAAAAATTTATTAATTTATTTTACTTTTTTTTCGTTAATAGTTTTTTCTCAAGAAAAAACGACTATTAATATTGAAAAGAAAATAGAGTTATTTTATAATCATTCACTTACCCAAGGAAAAAGTTATGATTGGTTGGCACATTTATCTAATCAAATTGGTGGTCGTTTATCTGGATCATTAAATGCTGAAAGAGCTGTTAATTGGGGAAAAGAAGAATTAGAAGCACTTGGGTTAGATAAAGTATGGCTTGAACCAGTAATGGTGCCTAAATGGGTAAGGGGAAACTTTGAATATGCAAGTATTGAAACTACACCAGGAACAATTATAAATGTTCCAATTTGTGCACTTGGCGGCTCTGTTGCCACTCCTGCTAATGGAATTAAGGCTGAGGTTGTAGAAGTGGACTCTTTTGAAAGCCTTAAGAACCTAGGAAGAGAAAATATTGAAGGGAAAATAGTTTTTTACAATCGTCCAATGAATCCAAAATTAATTAATACATTTTTAGCTTATTCTCAAGCAGTTAATCAAAGACATACTGGAGCTCAAGAAGCCATTAAATATGGAGCGTTAGCTGTTATTGTTAGATCTATGAATTTAAAAAATGATGACTATCCTCATACTGGATCAATGAGTTATGGTAAAACTAAATTAAGTAAGCGAATTCCTGCTGCTGCAATAAGTACTAATGGAGCAAATTTATTAAGCTCAATGCTAAAACTTAATCCTAAGCTTAGGTTTTTTATCAAACAAAACTGTAAAAATTATCCTGATGTCTTATCATATAATGTGATTGGTCAAATAAATGGTGCTGAATTTCCTGATAAAATTATTTTAGTTGGAGGTCATTTGGATTCTTGGGATTTAGGAGATGGCGCACATGATGATGGTGCTGGAATTGTTCAATCTATGGAAGTTCTTAACCAATTCATATCTCTAGGAATAAAACCGAGACATACTATCCGTGTAGTTTTATTTATGAATGAAGAAAATGGACTAAAAGGTGCAAGAAAATATGCTGATAACGCTATTAAAAATAATGAGCATCATTATTTTGCTCTTGAGTCTGATGCGGGTGGTTTCACTCCAAGAGGTTTCACATTTGATGCGCCAGATTCAATCTATAGTAAGATTCTTTCTTGGAAAAAATATTTTAAACCATATATGATTAATTATTTTGGGAAAGGAGGGGGTGGAGCTGATGTTGGACCTTTAAAAAAAACAGGTACAGTTCTTGCTGGATTAAGACCCGATGCACAAAGATATTTTGATTACCATCACGCTGCCTCAGATACCTTTGAAGCTATAAATAAAAGAGAACTTGAGATTGGAGCAGCTACTATGACTAGTTTAATTTATTTGGTGGATGTTTTTGGTTTATAAAAGTGTAATTTAGCCAAAAAAATTCATGGGCTTACTAACTGCCTATACTAAAGAATTTAGATATAATTTAAAGCTTGCTATTCCTGTCATAACAAGTTTGCTTGGGCACACATTTGTTCAATTAGTTGATAATATAATGGTTGGACAGTTAGGAACTGCCTCTCTAGCTGGAATTTCTTTAGGAAATAGTTTTTTTTGGATTGCAATGTCATTGGGTATAGGTTTTTCAACTGCAATTACACCTTTAATTGCCGAAGCAGACGGTGAAGGTAATTTAATTAGGGTTAGAAAAGTTTTAAATCATTCAATAATAGCATGTGTTATTATGGGATTAATCTTAGCTGTTAGTGTTCTCATAAGTCAGCCTTTACTTTTTAAAATGGGACAACCTAATGAAGTAGTTGGCTTAGCATATAATTATTTATTTTGGGTTGCAATTTCATTAATTCCATTGATTGTTTTTGAGGCTTTTAAGAAATTTTCTGATGGATTATCTCATACAAAACCAGCAATGTATGCAACTTTGCTATCTAATCTTCTTAATATAGTTTTAAATTATATGTTAATCTTTGGAAAGTGGGGAGCACCGGCTCTTGGTGTTGAGGGAGCTGCTATTGGAACACTAATTTCTCGAATTTTTGCATTATTCTTTTTGTTTACGTATTTAAAAATTGATGAGCGTTTCTCTCCATATTTTAAAAAAATTATAAATAGAAAGCTGGATATTACCATTTTTAGAAAAATATTTAATCTGGGTTTACCTAGTGCAGGTCAAATGTTTTTTGAAGTTGGTTTTTTTACATGTGCTGTATGGTTATCAGGATTATTAGGTAAGAATTCTCAAGCTGCTAATCAAATTGCTTTAAATCTTTCAACAATAACATTTATGTTTGCTTCTGGACTAGGTGTTACTTCTATGATTAGGGTTGGAATACTAAAAGGAAGAAATAATTTTATTGAATTAAGAAGAATTGCTATTTCAACTTTTTTTTTAATTTTTATTTTTGATATTGTTTTCTGCCTACTTTTTTTAATTTTTAATAATGAATTGCCATGGCTTTATTTGGATTTAGATTCATCTCATAACAAAACCGATATATATGAAGTTATTTATTTGGCTTCTAATCTATTAATAATTGCTGCTTTTTTTCAAATTTCTGATGGCCTTCAGGCTGTAGTTTTAGGTGCTTTAAGAGGTATGCAAGACGTTAATATTCCAACATTAATTACTTTTATTTCATATGGTTTAATTGGCCTGCCTGTTTCATATATTGTTGGAATTTACTATAATATTGGGGTTTCAGGTATTTGGATAGGACTTTTAACTGGTCTTAGCGCTTCATCAACTCTTTTATTTTTAAGATTTCAATATCTTACCAAAAGTTTAATATCAAAATATAGTTAAAATGTCAAATGAATTACTTCCTAAGTATTTAATTGCCGATAATTCTGAATTTTCTAAACTAATATATGTTGTACATACACAATATCCTCGTTTTATTTTAAATGTTCTAAATGATCAAATTCATTGGCAAGAGGACTTTGATAGTAATGATGAAAAAGAAATTATTAATAACACAAAATCATGGATTAAAGATGCACTAAAATTTTATGATTCTGAAATTAATAAAATTCAAAAATGTTAGATTCATTACTAAATTTAGACAGCAACCTATTTGTGTTATTAAATAGTCTAGGATCACCTAAATATGATTTCTTTTGGATGGTTATTACAAATAAAATGACAAATATTTCTGTTTATTTAATGTTATCTATTTTTTTTCTAAAGAAAAATAATATAAGGGATTTCATTAGATTAATATTTTTATTGGGATTATTAATTTTAATTACTGATCAAATGACAAATTTTTTTAAATATTTTATATCTAGACCAAGACCCTGTCATGATCAAAATTTAATTGAATTAATCAGGTTAGTTAAATCTTCCTGTGGAGGACAATATGGTTTTTTCTCTGGTCATGCTTCAAATTCTTTTGCTTTGGCTATCTTTTTTTCAAATTTATTATTTATTCACTCAAAAAAAATTTCGTTTTTTCTTGTGTCCTTTGCGAGCTTGGTAGCATATAGTAGGATTTATATTGGTGTTCATTATCCATTAGATATAGTTTTTGGAGCATTATTTGGAAGTATTAATGGATATATTTTCTTTTACTTGTGGAAGAAATATACTTTTAGTACTTAGATATCTTAACTAAATTTGAGATTATAATATTAATACAAGATATTATCTTTTGTGTTTTAATAAGCTTGGAAAGTTTGTTTTAAATTTTTTTAGTCTTGGAACAGAAACAGCTTTAATATATGGATTATTAGGATTACGTTTCTCATAGTTTTGATGATATTCTTCTGCAATATAAAATTTCTTTAATTCCTTTACCTCTGTTACTATTTTGTTATTATAGATATTTGAATTGGTAAGTTTTTTAATATATTTTTCAATTAAATTTTTTTCATTTTCATTTTTGTAAAACGCAATTGACCTATATTGTGTTCCTTTATCTGGTCCTTGTCTATTTAGAGTAGTAGGATCATGAGATCCAAAAAATATTTCTAACAACGTTTCAAATAAAATAATATTTGGATCATAATAACTTTTACAGTTTCTGCATGTCCAGTTCTACCAGTTATTATTTGATTATAGGTTGGATTTATTGTATTTCCTCCTGCGTACCCAGAGTAAACTTCCTTTACCCCAATAACATTTTCAAAAATGGCTTCAACACACCAAAAGCATCCTGAAGCAAAATAAGCTTCATTAAATTTGTCTTGACTTAATGAAATTTGAGAAATAATATTTTGGTCAATATTATTTTTCTTTAAGCCTGCTCCATTACAAAATTGAAATAAAATAAAAATCAATACTAGAAAGTAATTTTTCATATTGTTTTATTTTGAATTTAATTTATTTATAAAGTAAAGCATATCATCTGTATATTTTTTCCAAGAATAGTTAGTAATAGAATTCTCTATATTTTTTTTATATTTTTTTATATTTTCACTTCTAAGCATTTGATTTAATTTAGCAGAAATTTCTTTTGGATTATGAGATGAAACCTCTCCGCTTTTATCTTTAATTATTGGATCTTTTAACCCAACTAAATCACTTACCAAAATAGGTTTTCTATAATGATAGGCTAGTGGTATAACTCCACTTTGTGAAGCTGTTTTATAAGTTAATGCAACTATATCTGATCCTGAAAAATAAAAATTAGTTGACTTTTCATCTGCATAATTAGAGATTAGATATATTTTATTTTTCAAATTAAGTTGACCAATCATCTTTTTATATTTTTCTATTGACTCATAAAATTCCCCAATTATAGCAAGTCTTGTATTAGTATTATTAATTGGTTTTTCTGCAAGTGATTTTATTAAAATATCCAAACCTTTGTAATTTCTGATTAATCCATAAAATAATATAATTTTATCGTTTAGATTCCAACCAAGTTTTTTTCTAGCTTCACTTTTCTTTATTTGTTTAGGTAGTTTATGATTAATTGGATGAAAACCCGAATAAATAGGCTTATTCACATTATTATTTAATTCTAATGCTACATTATTTGAAAGAGTTAAATATCCATCAACATATTTAATGAGTAAATTATTCAAAAACTTATCAGTATATCTCTTTTCATGCGGTGACCAATTATCAACAAGCGCAATTTTTAATATGCTTCCATTTACTCTTTTCAAAATATTAATATAACATGGTGATAAAAAAGGAGTAAAATATCTAATAATTATTGTCCTTGGATTAAGTTTATTAATTCTTCTTGCAACCTTTATCCAATTTAATGGGTTATATGAATGAATTATTCTTTTAATTTTTAAATTATAATTAAACCTTTCATGATTAAATTGTGTTTTTCCTGGAAAAATAAAATCTGGATAAAGTTTATTAAATGTGTATAAAATCACAGAATTATTTGATTTAATCAAACTTGAAGCTAATTCATGTTGAGTATCTGCAATACCTCCTCTATAAGGATATGCTGGTCCAATTATTAAGAAATCAATCTGTTTCGCCATAAACAATTTTTACTGGCATTCTTATAAATAGTAAACTTAATAAAGTAAGACTAAAATAAAATATTGAAAAATAAAGAAATGGTTTTGAAACAAAACTATAAAACTCAAACTGAAAAGGTAAATTAAAATATATTAAAGCTAGTGAACACCTAACAAACTCAAAGCGATTAGCCCATTTGTGACCATCCATAATTGAAGTATAGCCAAAAATAGTTATCATGATAATTGATGCTATCCAAAAACGATGGTTAATATCTAATTCACTATAATTATATAACAAGAAAAATAAAAAAATGTTAACTGCTAAAAGTTGAATAAATGCCCAAATTTTAACTTCTAAAGTTGTATTAACTGAATATTTGACTTGAGATTTAACATCATTGATAGTAGGTATAGGAAAACGTTTTTTCATATCATCAGGCCTCCAGCCTGTTGGTTTAAACCAAATTAAAAACTTTGCCTTCCAATCCCTTGTATAAAAAGCATCAGTTATTAGTCTCCATAAATGTTGAAAATTAATCCAAAAAGGATTCCAAGTTCTTACAGGTTTTAAAACCCCATAAACCGGTTCAACATCATCAAGTTCTTCTTGAAATGTTCCGAATAACCTATCCCAAACACAGAAAATTGACGCAAGATTTTTATCAATATACTCAGGGTTAATAGCATGATGAACTCTATGTTGAGATGGTGTAACTATGATATACTCTAAGAAACCTAATTTTCCAATGTGTTTTGTGTGATACCAAAATTGACCAAATAAATGAAGAGGAGCTAGTGTGGTAATTATTTTTGGAGGAACACCTAATATTGCAGCAGGTATTAAAAAAACTGCAGTAAATCCAAGAAGGTTTGATATGCTTTGTCTTAATGCACATGCTAAATTAAACTCTTCACTACTATGATGAATTATATGTTGATTCCAAAAAAAATTTATTTTGTGGTTTAGTCTATGAATCCAATATTGGGCAAAATCAATACAAATAAAAGCTATAAACCATAAGAAGAAATTATTTGGCAGACTAATAATTGAAATTTTTTCTACTAAGTAAGGATAAGATACTAATATAATAATTAGTCCTAGAGAATCTTTTATAACATTTGTGATTCCAGATGTTAGGCTTGATATAGTATCCATAAAGGTATGAGTTTGTTTTCCAACATAATGACCATATATAATCTCTATTGTAATAAGAAACATAAATAAGGGCACTGCAATTAATAGAGCGTTAGCATATGCTTCCATAATTAATTATTTTGATGACTAATTAAAACCCAATCTCCTTTTGAAAGAAAAGGTTCTGCATGTTTATATTTTAAGTTTTTTGAATTTCCAGTAGCTACATTTTTAATAGTTACTTTTTCATTGCGACCAATTTTAGGGTTTTTTCTTACTATAGTTTCTACCGCTTTTCTTTGGGGAGAGCTAGCAGAAGCTCCTACTGATCTATTTTGTGCCGCTAATTGATCAGTATTTAACACTTCATCTTTTTGAGTTGCATAATCATCTTTTAGTTTCTGTTTTTTTGCCTCTTGAATTGAAGATTCATTTTGTGTAGGCAATGCTGCTTTAATTAAAAATGATAGTGTATCTCTATTCAATTGATTAATCATCTCTTTAAAAAGCTCAAAAGATTCAAATTTATATATTAACAATGGGTCTTTTTGCTCATGAACAGCTAATTGTACAGATTGTTTTAGCTCATCCATTTTTCTTAAATGAGTTTTACAACTTTGATCGATAAATGCTAATGTGATATTTCTTTCAAAATCATCAACAAGCTTACTTCCTTTTGAATCATATGCATTTTTAAGATCTGTTACAACACTAATTGATTTAATTCCATCAGTAAATGGAACAACAATTCTTTCAAATCTATTCCCAGGATTTTCATAAACATTTTTTATCACTTTGAATGCCAAGCTAGCATTATTAGTAATTTTTTTATTATAAAACTCTAATAGAAAGTTGTAAAGTTCTTTTATTAATGATTCTTCTTCAGAATTTTCAAATTGATTAAAATCAAATGGAGCAGTTATTGAAAAATTACTAATAATCTCAAACTCAAAATTTTTGTAATCATTTGAGGATTTATTATTAATGACTATTTCTTCACAAGTGTCATATAGCATATTTGCTATATCTAGTTTTAATCTATCTCCACTTAGTGCATTTTTTCTTCTTTTATATATTACTTCACGCTGAGCATTCATTACATCATCATACTCTAATAATCTTTTCCTTATTCCAAAATTATTTTCTTCAACCTTTTTTTGAGCTCTTTCAATAGATTTTGTCATCATAGAGTGTTGAATTACTTCACCTTCCTCTAATCCCATTCTATCCATTACTTTTGCTACTCTTTCAGAACCAAATAAACGCATTAAATTATCTTCTAATGAGACAAAGAATTGAGAACTGCCTGGATCTCCTTGTCTTCCTGATCTCCCCCTTAATTGCCTGTCAACTCTTCTTGAATCATGTCTTTCAGTTCCAATAATGGCAAGTCCTCCAGAGGTTTTAACATTTTCAGTTAGTTTAATATCAGTCCCCCTTCCAGCCATATTAGTAGCTATTGTAACAATACCGGGGTTTCCTGCTTCAGCAACAATATCTGCTTCTTTTTTATGAAGTTTAGCATTTAGAACATTATGCTTTATTTTTCTTATTGTTAACATTTTACTTAGTAATTCTGAGATTTCAACTGATGTTGTTCCAATTAATATGGGTCTTCCTAGATTTGAAAGCTTTGATACTTCTTCAATAACTGCGTTGTATTTTTCTCTTTTTGTTTTATAAATCAAATCATTTTCATCATTTCTTTCTACCGGTCTATTAGTAGGTATCTCTATAACGTCCAATTTATAAATTTCCCAAAATTCTCCTGCTTCAGTTATAGCAGTTCCAGTCATACCTGCTAATTTTTGATACATTCTAAAATAGTTTTGAAGAGTTATTGTTGCAAAAGTTTGAGTTGCTGCCTCTATTTTAACATTTTCCTTTGCTTCAATAGCTTGATGCAACCCATCTGAATATCGTCTTCCTTCCATTATTCTTCCTGTTTGTTCATCAACTATCATTACTTTGTTTTCCATTACCACATACTCAATATCTTTTTCGAAAAGAGTATATGCTTTTAAAAGTTGATTCATTGAATGAATTCTTTCGCTTTTAATATTAAAGTCTTTAAACAATACCTCTTTTTCTTTTGCTTCTAATTCAGGAGTTAGATTTTTTGATTCAATATTTGCTATTTCAGAACCCATATCCGGTAAAATAAATAGATTTGAATCATTGCTGCTGGCTGAAAGTATTTCAGTTCCTTTATCAGTTAAATCTATCTGATTATTCTTTTCATCAATAACAAAAAGTAGTTCTTCATCAATAATATGCATATTCCTGTTATTATCCTGAATGTAAAAGTTCTCAGTTTTTTGTAATAATTGTTTTATACCTTCTTCACTTAAAAATTTAATCAATGCTTTATTTTTTGGCAAACCCCTGTATGCCATGTAAAGCAATTTCCCTCCTTCTTCTTCTTCACCACTTCTAATTTTATTTTTTGCGTTTGCTAAAACATTTGTGAGAAGGGATTTTTGTCTTCCAACTAAATCATAAACTTTAGATTTTAATTTATCAAACTCATGGCGGTCTCCTTCTGGAGTTGGTCCAGAAATAATTAATGGAGTTCTTGCATCATCAATTAATACAGAGTCTACTTCATCTACTATTGCATAATGATGTTTTCTTTGAACTAAATCTTCAGGTGCATGAGCCATATTATCTCTTAAATAATCAAATCCAAACTCATTATTTGTTCCATATGTAATATCTGCATTATATGCTCGACGTCTTTCATCACTATTAGGGTTATAAAAATCTATACAATCTACAGTCAATCCATGAAATTGAAAAAGAGGAGCCATCCAAGCACTGTCTCTTTTTGCCAAATAGTCATTTACTGTAACTAAATGAACTCCTTTTCCCGTTAAAGCATTAAGAAAAAGAGGAAGTGTAGCTACAAGAGTTTTACCTTCTCCTGTTTGCATTTCAGCTATTTTTCCCTTATGAAGAGCTACACCGCCTATAAGTTGAACATCATAATGAATCATATCCCAAGTAATATCTTTACCTGCGGCATCCCATGAATTTTTCCAATATGCCTTATCATTTTTTAGTTCAACATATTCATGTTTAGAAGAAAAAATTCTATCAAAATCGGTTGATGTCACCTCTAAACTTTTATTTTCAGCAAATCTTTTTGCTGTTTCTTTGATTATTGCAAAGGCCTTTGGTAAATGTTTTTCAAGTTCATCTTGCAAAA
>PBNP01000002.1 GCA_002723295.1 Flavobacteriaceae bacterium
AAAAAAATTAAATCAGAAAACATTCAGCTATACCCTTGGACTGTAAATGAAATAAAGGATATTAATAAAATGATTAGACTAGGAGTAGAAGGAATTATTACTGATTATCCAGAAAGAATTAAATAAATTCATATTTACTAATATTTAAGGAACTAATTTAGTAATGTATGATTTTTAAATTATGACTGAAAAAGATTTTGTTTTTAAAAAAATTGAACTAATCACTGGAAAAATTACATGGGAATCCCCTAGTAATATTGCTTTAGTAAAATATTGGGGAAAATATAATGAACAACTTCCTAAAAATCCCTCTTTAAGTTTTACCCTTTCTAGATGTAAAACAAAAACAACTATAAAGTATAGACCAAAAGAAGAAAAGGAGAAAGGGAATTTTTTATTTAAGTTTAATGGTAAATCAATGCCTTCTTTTCACCAAAAAATTGATAGATTTATTAAGATTGTTGAATCTTATATTCATGTAGTTAAATTCCATTTTTTTGAAATAGATTCCTATAATTCCTTTCCTCATAGTACTGGTGTAGCTTCATCAGCATCATCAATGTCTTCTTTAGCATTATGTTTTATGGAAATTGAAAGAAAATTAAATAATCAAATTAGTGATTCATATTTTTTAAAAAAGGCAGCTTTTTTATCTAGATTAGGCTCAGGAAGTGCAACGAGAAGTATTCAAGGACCAATAGTTACATGGGGGAGCTCTTCATCTTTTGATGGATCTAGTTCTTTATATGGAACTCTTATAAATTCAAAAATTGCTGATGTATTCAAAACATATCAGAACACAATATTATTAATAGATATTAATCAAAAAAAAATAAGTAGTTCTTATGGGCATCAACTTATGAAAGAACATCCTTATGCAAAATGTAGATATATTCAAGCAAATAAAAACATTAATACTTTTAAAAAGATTCTATCAAATGGAGACTTATCAGAATTTATTAGAATTGTAGAACTAGAAGCTTTATCATTACACGCTATGATGTTAACTTCATCCCCACAATACATTCTAATGAAACCGAACACAATTTCAGCAATTGATGAGATTTTAAGATATAGAAAAGTTACTTCTATACCAATATGTTATACTCTTGATGCAGGAGCAAACATTCATTTACTTTATCCTAAAAGTTATAAAGAAAAGGCAATGATATTCATTAAGGAAAAGTTGTTGAAATTTTGTAATTCTGGAGAATTTATTGATGACTATGTAGGGGAAGGGGCTAAAAAAATTTAATTTTATAGCAAGATGAAAGGGCCATTATTTTATGCAAAAATTTTATTATTTGGTGAATATGGGATAATTAAAAACTCTAAAGGTCTTTCCATACCATATAATTCTTATAATGGTTGTCTAAATACTTCAAATGATGTATTGAATGCTTATCAGAAAAAATCTAATAGAAGGTTGAGAGAATTTGCTAATTTTTTAAAAGATATTGATAAAAGAATTGTTGAATTTGATCATAAACGTATTGCCTTAGACCTTTCAAAAAACATGTATTTTGATAGCAGTATTCCTCAGGGATACGGTATTGGTAGTAGTGGGGCACTAGTAGCATCTATTTATGATTGTTACGCATTTAATAAGATTGAGGTTCTTAAGAATTTAAGTGAGAAAAAACTTCAATGTTTAAAGAAAATCTTTTCTCATATGGAATCATTTTTTCATGGAAAATCATCTGGATTAGATCCTTTAAATAGTTATTTAAGTTTACCTATATTTATTAATTCTAATAATTATGTTGAATCAACTGGAATTCCATCTAAAAACAAAAATGCTAAAGGAGCTGTTTTTTTGTTAGATACTGGAATCATGACCAATACTAAATTTATGGTAAAACTTTTTTTTGAAAAAATGAAAAAAAAATCATTTAGTCAAATGTTTGAAAATCAATTTATTTCAAAAACTGATTCATGTGTCGAACATTTTCTTAAAGGAAATATTAAAGCTTTATTTATCAACCTGAAAGAGCTTTCCTTATTGGTTTTTAATAATTTTGAACCAATGATACCAGATAATTATAAAACTATATGGAAACATGGAATTCATACAAATATTTTTTATTTTAAATTGTGTGGATCTGGGGGAGGGGGTTATATTTTAGGCTTCACCAAAAATTGGAGTCAAGCAAAAAAAGAACTTTCAGATTATAAACTTCAACTAGTTTGTCAGTTATAGAAAAGATTTAAATGAGTAAGATAGATAATTTAGATATAAAAAATTTAAGTTTTTAAAGAAGGTTTAAAAGTGTAATTTTTTCTTCTATATATTTCGTAAAAAAAAGCAGAATATACTAAAACATATTCTATCCATAAATAAATAGGTTTTTCGTTAAAACTCTCAATAGAATAAGCAGAATATGAAATAAAAATTAGCCCACTCCATACTATAGGATAATAATATGTTGTGAAAACTGATAAGGCAACTAAAGTTATAATATACCATGGATGAACAGTTGTTGATATAAAGAAATACAAACTTAATAGTATCAGCTGATTTGCAATTATTGATTTTAAATCTTTATTTTTTGTTAAAAAAGCAAAATAAAATATTAAGCAAAATATTAATAGAGGAATAATTTTTCCATATTCACGAATTATATTGTATCCTTTACAATAATAACCAACTTCTCTTATTAGGTAATAAATACTCCCATTAAACTCAAATCTATTAAACCACAAATTGATTGTAGTTAAATAATTAAAATAAAATTCATCTTTAATATATGGAATCCAAGTTGATAAAAATATAAGAGTAATTAATGAGAAGAAAAGTATACTTTTATTAAAAGATAGTTTTTTAAATAAAACGGGAGCTATTATAAGAGTAATTAATTTTGTTGCTGCTGAAAAAGATATAGCTATAGCAGATAATATTATTTTATTATTATTGAAATATGCTAACCCCAAAATAAAAAAAAATATCATTAAACCTTCACCGTGAAGATTGCCAGTTAGTTCAATAATTATAAGTGGATTCAAAAAATACCATCCTACTTTTTTTGCATTGGTATTTAATGAATTTGCCAACTTACACATCAAAATAAATGTGGCAAATTCAAAAGCAATAATAATCAGTCTTATTGTTAAAATTGAAACCCATAAATTATTTTTTCCTAATTGTGAGGAAATTAAATAAACCAACTGACTAAAAGGTGGGTAATTTGAATAGTTGTTAGCTGATAATTCTCCCATGCCTAAAATCAGATTATTGGCTAAAGGAAATAATTGGTCATATTTAGATAAATAAATTGGAGTATACATGTAGGGATTTAAACCTAATCTTGATAAATTACCATCCCATATAAATCTAAAATAATCTTGTGATAAATCAGGAATTGATCCAATTAAAATCAAACGAAAAGAAATTCCTAAAATCAAAATACTATTTATAGAAATCTTTTTATTCATAAACACTACAAAAGACAAAAACAATAAAGTATATATAGTGAATAGAAGGCTAGTTTCTAATCTATTTATCTGATAACCAATTAAGTAGTAACATAGGATAGAAAAAAAACCAAATATGTATATGTAATTTTCTTTTATTAAAGATTTAGCCATCAATTAGTATATTTTAAGCGATTTGATTGTTAAAAAAGCGAAACCTATAAAAAGCATTAAGTGAAATGGAAATAATCCAAAATCTCCTTTGTTTCCAATTATAAAGGGACTAAATAATCCAAACAAAAAATAGAAGGTAATTAACCCTTCATAAATCACATTATATGATATTTTCCCAGAAACATATTTGTTGTTTTTGAATGATTTCCCTGAATCTTTTAAATTAAATTTTGGAGTTCGAATAAAATCACTTTTTTTTCTTAAATGTCCTTCTAAAACCGCAATAGAATTGTGGAGTGAAAACCCAATTGTTAAACAATAGAAAATAACAAAGCGTTGAATATAATTAATAAAACTTTTTATTCCTGTTCCATACAAATTTTTGTGAACAAACCAATAGGAAATAAAATAAATAATTGTGCTTATTATGAAAAGAGATATGAAGTTATAATACCAAGCTAAATCTGGCCAGATTGATTTTATATATAACATTGGCACACTTAAAATACCAACTAAAAAAATGTTTAAAAAAACACTAGAATTGAACAAATGAAGAATCCCATGTACTTTTGTTTTAAAAGAAATATTATTTGATTTTAAAATTTTTGAAATAATTTTTTGAAAGTTTTCTGCCCCACCCTTATTCCATCTAAATTGCTGAGATCTAATTGCATTTATTGTTATTGGTAGTTCAGCTGGAGTAGTAACATTTTCTAGATAAACAAATTTCCAGTTTTTTAGCTGTGCACGATAACTCAAATCAAGGTCTTCTGCTAAAGTATCTGCTTGCCAGTTTCCAGCATCAATTATTGCAGATTTTCTCCAAACTCCTGCAGTTCCATTAAAATTAATGAAATGCCCTTTTGCATTTCTTCCAACTTGTTCTAAAGAAAAATGAGCATCCAACGCAAATGCTTGAATTTTAGTTAAAATTGAATAATTATTATTAATGTGTCCCCATTTGGTTTGCACTAGACCAACTTTTTTATTTTTAAAATATGGTATTGTGTTTTCAAGAAAATTAGCGTCAGGTATAAAATCTGCATCAAAAATTGCAATAAACTCTCCTTTTGCAGATTTAAGACCTTCTTTAAGTGCTCCAGCTTTAAATCCTTTTCTGTTTTTTCTCTTTATATGTATAATATCTAAGCCTTCATTTTTTACTTTTTTTACTAGTTTAGAAGTAAGTGTAATTGATTGATCATTTGAGTCATCTAGTACTTGGATTTGTAATTTTTCCTTAGGATAATTAATTCTCTTTACAGAATTAATTAGTCTTTCAATAACATATAATTCATTATAAATCGGTAGTTGAATTGTTACCATAGGTAAATTTTTATTAGATGTATTCCAGTTTAATTTATTTGCTTTACTTTTTGCATTTAAATAAATCAAAAGTAAATTCCCTTGAGCTAGTGAATAAATAAAAATAATTATGAGAGAAAATGTATAAAGAAAAATTATTATTGAGATAAAAATTAGTAATATTTGATGAAGGACATCATTCATTTTTTAAGATAATATTTTAAAATCCAACCTATTATTTTAACACCAGCTAAGATAGTTCCTTTTAGAGTTCCAGATATTTTTGAATCTCCAATTCTTTTTTTATATCTAACATTTATTTCAGAATAAGGGATTTTCTTTTTTAAAATTTTTAATTGCATTTCAACAGTCCAACCATAAGTTTTATCAACCATATTAAGAGAAATTAGAGTATTCCATCTAATGGCTCTAAAAGGACCTAAATCGGTAAATTTGCTGTTATAAAGAAAATTCATAAGAAAACAGGCAACAAGATTTCCAAATATTTGTTGAGTAGTCATGGAGCCTTTTTCTCTTAAATTATATAATCTAGTACCTAAAACAAAATCGACTTTATTATCATTTATTGGTGTAATTAATTTTACCATTTCTTCTGGATAATCAGAATAATCACCATCTAAGAAAACAACTATATCAGGTGGATTTCTCTTAAGAAAATCAATCCCCTTCAAACATGCGTAACCATACCCCCTTTTTTCTTCAAGAATCACAGTTGCGCCGTTTTCTAATGCTATTTCTGAAGTTTTATCAGATGAGCCATTGTCAACAACAATAATTTCTCTATAAATTTTAGGTATATCATTTATAACATTTTTTATTGATTTTTCTTCATTTAATGCAGGAATAATTACAGATATAGCCATAATTGATTAAACAAAATTTTGCCTAGTTTAAATTTAGTTCAATTTGTTGTTGTGGAACAATATACTTGTCAAAGTAAAAGCTGGAAAATTCATCTAAACTATGAAATAAGCAAAATGAAATTAAAATTACAATTATTACGAAAAGGATTTTATTTGTTTTTTTTTCTTTTTCGGTATTTAAACTACAACTCTCTTTTTTATTGAAACTAACTATACCCAATATGATTATTAATAAAGCAATGATTCTTAAAATTATTGAACCGACTCCAATAGATCCATCTTCAGCATAAAAAAAGTCAGCAAATGAAATAGCATAAACCCCAGTAATTAAGCCAAACTGAAATAAAATAACAGGGCCAATACAACATATTATTCCTGCAACAGCAGCAGATAATGAAACTTTAATTAAATGATAGACTTTCCACATGAATTTATACTTATTTGCAAATTTATAATATTAAATAACTAGTTTGATTTATTTAGTTCCCAATCATAATTCATATATTTTATTTTTGGATTCTTTATTTCTATTTCAGAGTAGGTAGATATAAAATTCAATAAGTCTTTTCTTGAGCCAAAATCTTTTTTAAACCAAAAAAATATTTTTGAAAGCAGAAGATTTTCTTCTTTAATTATATTTTTTGTAGTATCAGCTAAAAACAATTTAACAGCAATATTTAGCTGTTCGGTAAGCTTGTTTGGTAAATATGCAGAATTTAATAGTTTTGGGCATGAAATGGAGGCGCAATTAATTGCAAAATGAATTTTAGGTTCATTCATTTTTCTTAATATTTCATGTTCAATTTGATCTAATGAAAAACTTTTTGAATTAATCAAAATAAGATTTTTTGTCCATGAATTTGGAATTTCTTTTATACTATTTATTGGATAATTTTCTACAATTAGTTTTATAGTTAAAGCATTATATATATTAATCCAATAGGCTAAAACTTCATTTTTTGACCAATATTTTTTTGGATTAAATTTTTGGAGAATCTCTATATATGCATTTAACCCTTCTAAATCTTTTCCCCATTTTTCATAATTAACCTTTCCATTTTCATCTACATGCTTTTGAAGTTCATAACTCCATCTGTCATGCATGCTTTTTTGCCCAAAACAATTAAAGCTGATAAATAGAATTAAAGTATAATAAAATAAATTCATGTTTTATTTATAGTTTATTGTTCTCAGTTAAATACTTTTTTATTATTTGAATTAGTTTTAATTCTCCTATTTCTGCTAGTTCAATTATTTCAGGGATGTTAATAGGCTTTAAATTTTTATAATCGCATTCATCAGTCAAGACCGAGAAAACAATAGTTTTAATTTTTAATTGATTGCAAACTATCACTTCAGGAACAGTAGACATACCTACAGCGTCTGCTCCAATTGTCCAAAGATATCTATATTCAGCTGCAGTTTCTAGTTGGGGCCCTACTACGGCAGCATATGTTCCATTATGTATTTTTATCTTTTCCTCTCTAGCAATTTCATTTATTTTTTTTATCAGTTTTTTATCATAAGGATTGCTCATATCAACAAATCTCTCTCCCAATTCCTCAATATTTTTTAATGCTAGAGGTGAACTGCCTTGTAAATTTATATGATCATTTACAAGCATTAAATTACCTTTAATAAAACTTGGGTTAATAGCACCAGCGGCATTACTAATTATTGCATTTGATACTCCAAGTACTTTCATAATTCTAATTGGAAAAGTTATTTCAAAATAATTATAGCCTTCATATAAATGAAATCTACCATGAAATGCAACTATATCATGTCCAAATAATTTTCCAGTGATTAAGTTGCCAGCATGAAACTCTACTGTTGATATTGGAAAATTTGGTATTTCAGAGTAAGGAATTTTTTTTTCTATTTCTATATGCTTTATTAGCTTTCCAAGTCCAGTTCCAAGTATAATTCCTAAAGAAGCACTTTTTATTCCTTTTTTATTTAGGTATTTGATTGTCTGATTAATTATTTTGGTCCATTCCATATTTATCATACATTATTTAAATCAAAGAAATTAAATCTGGATGATTTTTTAAGTCTTTTTCATTATCAATATCATTCATCATTGCAAGATAAAAAATGGAATTGTCGCTTATCTTTTTAACACTATCTTCTAAGACTTTTTTTGTTCCCCAAGATTTTATTTTAAAAAGAGGCAAAATCATTTTCTTTAAACCCAAAAGATAATAGCCGCCATCAGATGAAGGACCAAAAACAACATTGCAATTTTTTAGAGCTTTAAAAGCATCATTAATTAATTTTAAGTCAATATTCCACAAATCAGTTCCAATTACACAAATTTTTTTGTAACCTTTTTTAAAGCCCCATTTAAATGCATTCTCTAATCTTTCTCCTAAAAGATCTCCTTTTTGTAACCTTTGGTATTTTGCAAAAGACCAAGTTTTATTTGTTGGTTTAAAATCACTATAAAACATTGCAATGTCATGTTTTGAGCTTTTTAATGTTTTTGCTGTATTCATCAAAAGAATTTTATATACTTGTAATGCTTTTGAGTCACCTATTGTTTTTGCAAGTCTTGTTTTGACTTTGCCTTTTACTATATTTTTGCCAAAAACTATAATTAAAGATGATTTCATAAGATAAAATTATTTTTCTCCAACTGGAATTAACTCACCTTTAATCAAACCAAATCTTTTAATTTCCTTATCTGATAAATTTGATGTAAAATCAATTTTTTTAATTTTAAACCCGATTTCACTCAGTCTTTTAAAAAAATCTATTCCGTATATTCTAACATGATCATATTGACCAAAAAACTCAGTTCGCTTTTTTGGGCTCGTAATTGAAAAATCCTCAAAAGTTTTATTTCTATTATAATCTATAGGAACTTGAAGTATAGCTATACCCCCAGGTTTAAGAACTCGATAAATTTCCATCATAGCTTTTTTATCATCATCGATATGTTCTAAAACATGATTACATAAAATAAGATTATAGCAATTATCCTTTAAAGGCAGATTACACAAATCTGCCTTTATATCAGCTATGGGTGATTGTATATCTAATGTTGTATAATTCCAGTGGGAATATTTTCTAAACTTTTTGTAGAAAATTTGCTCTGGAGCTATATGTAGGACATCTAATTCTTGATTTTCTATATCAATAATACTTTGAAGATATAACCATAATAATCTATGTCTTTCAAGAGATAGAGTTCCTGGACTTAATGCATTTGGCCGCAAAGTTTGATGCCCATAAGAGAAAAATTTTCGATAGCCTCTACCATCAATAGGATCTGTAAACTTTGATCCCTTATATAATAATACAAGTAATGGCCTAATTAAAAAACTTATTCTAATTAAAATAGTTCGTGGAAAAATCTTCAAAAGCGTTCTCATAAAAGATTGGTTAAAGCTTAAAAGGTAGCTCTTGATTAGATTTAATCCCCAAAGCTTCTTCAATATATTTAAAAGTAGAAAGTAATTTAGGTTTCCCATCAATTAAAGCTACATTATGTTCAAAATGAGCACTAGGAAGACCATCTTCTGTAATTATAGTCCATCCATCTTCTAATTGTTTTATTTTATGTGACCCCATATTTATCATTGGTTCAATAGCTAAAACCATCCCATTTTCAATTTTTTTCCCTTTTCCTCTTTTCCCATAATTTGGTACTTCTGGGGCCTCATGCATACTTATTCCAATACCATGACCAACTAATTCACGAACCACACCATACCCATTAGATTCACAATAACTTTGTATTTCATATCCTATATCTCCAATACGATTACCTTTTCTAAACTTATTAATCCCATTATATAAAGATTGTTTTGTAATGTCAAGAAGTTTTTTTGTTTTATAATTTATTTCACCTACAAAAAAAGTATAAGCATGATCACCATAAAAACCATTTTTAAACACCCCACAATCTATAGAAATGATATCTCCTTCTTTAAGCAAAGTTTCATTTGGTATTCCATGAACTACTTGTTCATTAGGTGATACACAAAGTGTATTAGGAAAATCATAAAGGCCTAAAAAACCTGGTTTTGCATTATGATCTCTGATAAAAGCCTCAGCAAGATTGTCTAGATATAATGTGTTTATCCCAGGCTTAATTTCAGCTGCAAGCATTCCAAGTGTTTTGGATACTAATAGAGCACTTTCAGCCATTAATTCAATTTCTTCTATGGATTTTAAATTGACTTTACTCATTGATATCGATTTGGAAATATGGGTTTTGATAAGATTTACCTTGAATGATATCTTCCAAATCTTTTGTTAAAGAAACAATAGGAAATTCTACAAAGCGGTTAATTTCCTTACCATTTAAATAAAAAATTAATGTTGGGACATTTGTAATATTTAATCCTTTTTCATAATTCTCTGGAGTGTGTTTGTCTTCTGAAACAGCAAACATTTGAAGTTTATCATAATTAAAACCCGAGTAGTCAATAAGTTTTAACATTCCGGGGACTTCTCTCTCTGAATCTTCACACCAAGTACCTAAAAAGAGCTTAAGAGTCATTTTGTTTAATAGCGAAGAGTTTTTCTTTACCCAATCCTTAGGAACTTTAAACTTTTCATATTCACTTAAGAACCAAGAGCTATGTTCATATTGTAGTAAGTTTTCACGATTTATTTTTCCAACAATATAAGGTCTTCCATCTATTGTTTGATGATGTTTAACAGGAAATGGATCTAATTTAGTGTTGCATCCAATCACCAATAAAATTAAAAACAGGACTGAGTGTTTCATGGTAAAAAATTAAAGTAGTGAATTTTCTGTCATTGATTTAGGCTTATTAATATTAAGAATTTTGAGAATTGTTGGGGCTATATTTCCCAATATACCGTTTCTTATTTTTCTTTTTTTTGGATCAACAAAAATTATAGGCACTGGATTTGTTGTATGAGAAGTATTAGGGCTTCCATCAGGATTTACCATCTTTTCACAATTACCATGATCTGCAATAATAATGCTAATATATCCATATTTTAATGCGGTTGAAATTACTTCTTCTACACATTTATCAACTACTTCACAAGCTTTTATCGCTGCTTTTAAATTACCGGTATGTCCCACCATATCAGGATTGGCAAAATTCAAACAAATAAAATCAGGACTCTCTATTTTGATTTTGGGAATAATAGCATTTTTAATATCAAAAGCTGACATTTCTGGTTTTAAGTCGTAAGTTGAAACTTTAGGAGAAGGACATAAAATTCGATTTTCTCCTTTAAATGGCAGCTCTCTACCTCCATTAAAAAAGTAAGTTACATGAGGATATTTCTCAGTTTCTGCAATTCTTAATTGAGTTTTTCCGGCTTTTGATATTACTTCCCCCAAAGTGTCTTTTAAATTTTTTTTATCAAAAATTACTTTTATTTTTTTAAATAATGAATCATAATTAGTTAGTGTTAAAAAACAAAGATCTAAAGGTTTCATTCCATATTTAGGAAATGGTTTTTGAGTTAAAACTCTAGTTAATTGTTTAGCTCGATCATTTCTAAAATTAAAAAAAAACACAACGTCTTTTTCTTTTATTTTAGTAATTGGAGAATTATTCTTATAACAGATAATTGGAGGTAGAAATTCGTCGGTTATTCCTTCTTTATATTTAGAATTAATTGTATTGATTAAGTTTTCTGATTTTTCACCAACTCCATTAACTAAAAGATCGTATGCTTTTTTAGTTCTATCATATCTATTATCTCTATCCATAGCATAATATCTACCAATTAATGATGCTATTTCAAAACCACTTTTTTTAAGTAAAGGAATAATGGACTTAATAAACTTTATTAATGATTTTGGATCACAATCTCGACCATCAGAGAATAAATGAATATAGACTTTGGTTAAATTATTTTTCCATGCAATTTCTAATATTTCCATTAAATGCTGAATATGCGAATGAACACCACCATTTGAAAATAAACCAATGAAATGAATCTTTTTATTTTGTTCTTTAGCATATTTAAAAGTTTTGGTAAGAATTTCTTTTCTTTCTAAAGACTTGTTCTTTATAGATAAATTTATTTTTGCTAAATCTTGATTTATAATTCGCCCAGCACCTATATTCATATGACCCACTTCACTGTTGCCCATTTGACCTTCTGGAAGGCCAACATTTAATCCATCAGTAATTAATTTTGAGTGAGAATAATTTTTACATAGGTTATCAATAAAGGGAGTTTTAGCAATATCTATCGCAGAAATAGTTGGGTCCTTTGTTATTCCCCATCCGTCAAGAATCATTAATAGTGCTTTTGACATTTATTATTCCTTAGCAAACAAATATAAGAATTAGCTAAGGTTTCAATAGTCTATGCTCACGAAAAAAAATATTGTTACTTTGTAAAAAAAAGTGGATATAGGTACTGTATATAGATCTACAGGAAGTTGGTACAAAGTTGTTACTGATAAAAAAATTTTAAATTGTCGTATTCAAGGAAAGTTTCGACTTAAATTAATTAATTCCACAAATCCTGTTGTGGTTGGCGATAGAGTAGAGGTGAAGGAAGATATATCTTTAGGGAAAAATTACGGAACAATTACAAAAATTCTTTCTCGTGAGAATTATATTGTTAGACGTTCAGTTAATCTATCAAAGGAAACCCATATAATTGCTGCTAATATTGACCATTTATTTTTATTAATCACATATAATAATCCTAAAACCTATTCAAAGTTTATAGATAGAATATTAGTTACTGCTGAGGCATATAAAATTAAAGTTACATTAGTTTTTAACAAAATTGACACATATGACCAATATGCTAAAATTTATATCAATAATTTGATAAATATATATAATAAAGCAGGATACAGCTGTATAAAAATATCTGCTTTGAAGAAAATAAATATTGAAAAGATAAATGAGCTTATTAGAGATAATACATGCATGTTTTTTGGAAATTCAGGTGTTGGAAAATCAACATTAATTAATGCGTTATCTCCAAAACTCAATCTAAAAACATCTGAAATTTCAATTCAAAATAAGCAAGGGGTACACACGACCACTTTTGCTGAGATGTTTGATTTAGAAAATGGGGGAAAGCTAATCGATACTCCTGGAATTAAAGGTTTTGGTATTATTTATATAGAAAGAGAGGAAATAAAAAAATATTTTCCAGAGTTTAAATTAATTGCCAATGATTGTAAGTTTAAAAATTGCATTCATTTAAATGAACCTGATTGTAATGTAAAAAAAGCTGTAGAATCTAAAAAAATTTCTTCTTCGAGATATCAAAACTATCTTGAACTTTTGTTAGATAATGAAAAAAATAGAAATGCATGAGAGTATTAATTCAAAGAGTTATTAGAGCTGAAATCAAAGTGGAAAAAAAAGTTGTTGGTAAAATTTTGAATGGAATGCTTATTTTAGTTGGAATTGAAGAAACTGATAATATTGAAGACATAAAATGGCTTGTCAATAAAACAATTAATTTAAGAATTTTCAATGATATAGATGGTGTCATGAATCTATCTTTAAAAGAAGTTGAGGGGGAAATTTTATTAGTTAGTCAATTTACTTTGATGGCTTCTACTAAAAAAGGAAATCGTCCATCATATATTAGAGCTGCTAATAATGAAAATGCAATTCTATTATACGATAAATTTAAAGAAGAATTAGAAATTTTGACGGGAAAACATGTTGAATCTGGAATTTTTGGAGCTGACATGAAAGTATCATTAATTAATGATGGTCCAGTAACTATTTTAATAGATTCAAAAAATAGAGAATAGGATAAATTAAAATCTACCAAATATTTACTTCAGGAATTAATTTAATTCCATAAACAAATTTTACCTTAGTAATAATTTCATTAGCTAATTTAAGAATTTCTTTACCGGATGCATTTCCATAATTTACTAAAACTAGGGCATGATTTTCATCTATACCTGCATCTCCAACTCTGTAACCCTTTAAATTTAAATTATCAATTAGCCAAGCAGCAGGAATTTTAACATCATTTTTAGAAGTATAATTGGGAATTTCATGATATCTTGATTTAAGTTTCTTAAAAAAGGATTTGGAGATAATAGGGTTTTTAAAAAAGCTACCACAATTCCCAACTTTTTCTGGATTTGGTAGTTTTGATAATCTTATTTTGATAACAGCATCGGAAATATTTTTTGGAGTAGGCATTTCTTTACCAATAATACTTTTGATTTCATCATAATCAGTATTTAATTTGTGAAATCCATTTTTTGTAAGAACTAATATTATAGAGGTAATTATATATTCTCCTTTATTTTCATTTTTAAAAATAGAATCTCTATAGTCTAAGTTGCATTCCGAGTAATTAAATTGCTTTTGCTTAAGAGTATTAATCTCGATTGTAGAACAACTAATAAAAACATCTGCAAGTTCAACACCATATGCTCCTATGTTTTGAATTGGAGCAGCACCAACATAACCAGGAATTAAAGATAAATTTTCAAGGCCACCATATCCATTATTTATAGACCAAATAACAAAATCATGCCAATTTTCTCCAGATTGAACTTCTACAACTACCTTTTTAGACGTTTCCTTTATTATAGAAATTCCTTTATTTGCAATGTGTATCGTCAAACCATTAAAGTCTTTTGTCCATAAAACATTACTTCCTCCACCAACAATTCTTATAGGTAAGTCATTTGATTTTAAAACGTTAATTAAATCAGAAGTTTTGGATATTTTAATATATCGATTACTTTTAGCATCTACTCCAAAAGTATTAATTCTTTTAATAGAAAAATTTTCTTTGAACACCATAATTATTGTAAGATAATCAAACAAGTATTTATTTATATATTATTAATAATACTTTTTATAATTATTTTAGATTTGATTATACTTATTAAAACATAAGTTAATAAGTTGTTTTAATGAACTCAATTAAGTTTTTTAAATATAAAAAGGCTTTTTACTTTTGTAGAGCAATAGTTGGAACATATCAAGTATGAAAACTCTTCCAAATTTTGATTCAAAATCTGCTGAAAAAAGGTGGTATAAATATTGGCTTGATAATGGATATTTTAATTCCAAACCTGATAATAAAAAACCTTACACAATAGTAATTCCACCTCCAAATGTCACAGGAGTTTTACATATGGGTCATATGCTAAATAATTCTTTACAGGATATACTTATCCGACGTGCAAGAATGATGGGATATAATGCATGTTGGATTCCTGGAACTGATCATGCCTCAATTGCAACTGAAGCTAAAGTCGTTGAGAAATTAAAAAACAATGGAATAGATAAAAAAGACATCTCTCGTGAGGAGTTTTTAAATCATGCTTGGGATTGGACAGAACAATATGGAGGAATAATTTTAGATCAATTAAAAAGATTAGGATGTTCTTGCGATTGGAATCGTACAAAATTTACTTTAGATCCCGACATGTACAAATCGGTTATTAAGGTTTTTATAAATTTATATAATAAAGGACTTATTTACAAAGGGTTTAGAATGGTGAATTGGGATCCAGATGCTCAAACAACTTTGTCAGATGAAGAGGTTATATATAAAGAAACAGAAGGAACCCTTTATTACATATCATATAAAATTAAAAATGAAGATAATTCAATAATTATTGCTACAACTAGGCCTGAAACAATTCTTGGGGATTCTGCAATTTGTATTAATCCAAAAGACAAAAGATTTACAAGATTACACGGCAAGAGTGTTATAGTTCCAATTGTGGGTAGAACAATTCCTGTAATTCTTGATTCATATGTTGATCCTGAATTTGGAACTGGCTGTTTAAAAGTTACCCCTGCACATGATCCAAATGATAAAAATTTAGGAGAAAAGCATAAGTTAGAATTTATCGATATTTTTAATCCTGATGGAACCTTAAATTCAGAAGGGCTCCATTATCAAGGTCAAGATAGATTTATAGTAAGAAAAAAAATAGTTGAGGAGCTCAAATCAATGGAAGTGCTAATAAAAAAAGAGAAGCATATTCATAAAGTAGGAACTTCTGAGAGAACAAAAGCCATAATAGAACCTAGAATTTCTGAACAATGGTTTCTTAAGATGAAGGATATTTCTATTCCAGCTATCAATGCTGTTCTTAAAACAGAGGAGGTAAGATTAATTCCTAATAAATTTAATAACACATATAGACATTGGATGGAAAATATAACAGATTGGAATATCTCTAGACAACTTTGGTGGGGTCATAGAATACCAGCTTATTATTTTGGAAAAAACAATGATTTTGTAATTGCGGAATCTTTAGAAAAAGCATTGGAATTAGCTATCAGTAAAACTAATAACAAGAAATTAACTATTGGAGATTTAAAACAAGATGAAGATGTTTTAGATACTTGGTTTTCTTCTTGGTTATGGCCAATAACTGTATTTGATGGGATAATTCATCCTGATAATTCTGAAATGAAATATTATTACCCCACACAGGATTTAGTAACTGGCCCAGATATTTTGTTTTTTTGGGTAGCAAGAATGATAATTGCAGGGTATAATTTTCAAGGCAAATTTCCTTTTTCAAATGTTTATTTAACTGGATTAGTTCGTGATAAGGATGGAAAAAAAATGTCAAAACAACTTGGTAATTCTCCTGATGCAATTAAACTTATAGAAAATTATGGTGCAGATTCAGTTAGGGTTGGATTAATGCTAAGTTCAGTTGCTGGAAATGATTTATTATTTGATGAGGACTTGTGTAAACAAGGAAAAAATTTTGCAAATAAAATTTGGAATTCATATCGTCTTATTTCTGGATGCAAAATTAAGAAAACCATTTCTCAACCAAAAGCTTCAAAAGAAGCACTTGAATGGTATTCAAATAAATTCAATCAAGCTTTAATAATTATAAATGATTATTTTGATAAATATAGAGTTTCAGATGCACTAATGACAGTTTATAAATTAATTTGGGAAGATTTTTGTTCATGGCTATTAGAGGTTGTTAAACCAGATTTTCAATCGCCTATTGATTTAAAAACTTTTAATAAAGTAAATTATTATTTTGAAGAAAACTTGAAATTACTTCATCCGTTTATGCCTTTTATTTCTGAAGAATTATGGCAAAAAAAAGAAAAAAGAAATTCTTCTCAGGCTTTAATTATTACCCCATGGCCAAAGGCGAAAAATTTTGATATAAAAGTTTTGGAAAGTTTTGAGATAGTAAAACAAATAGTTGGAGGAGTTAGAAATTTTAGAAAAGAATATAATATTGGCCAAAAATTGCAATTAGATTTATTTTATAACAAAAAGACCTCTATAGGTTTTTCATCAGTAATAATTAAATTGGCAGGATTGAAAAACTATTCCTATACTAATAGTATTTCAAATTTAACTTCATCTAGTTTTAGGGTAATCAAACAAGAATTTTTTATACCTATAGAAAAAAAGTTAAATATTGAAGAAGAAAGAAATAAATTAATTTCAGAATTAAATTATTTAGAAGGATTTTTAAATTCTTCTTTGAAGAAATTATCAGATAAAAGATTTATAAATAATGCGCCAAATGAAATAATCCTATTGGAAAAGAGAAAAGTAACTGATGCTAAAGAAAAGATTAAAACTCTCAAAAAAAGCATATCAAACTTAAATTAATAAAGATTGTTTTTAATTGTTGAATATTATATTCTTTTCTAAAATTTATAATTCCCCAGCTATAATAGTTTTAGCTCCTACCACAGATTCATTTAATTCAACATTTATTGGAATATTAAGAGGCAGGAATAAATCAACTCTGGATCCAAACTTTATAAATCCAGCATCCTCTCCTTGTACTACATTTTCTCCCTTTTTTGCATAGTTCACTATTCTTCTAGCTACTGCTCCTGCAATCTGTCTATATAGAATTTCACCAAATTTTGGAGTATTAATTACAACAGTAGTTCTTTCATTTTTTTCTGAAGATTTCGGATGCCAAGCTACCAGATATTTTCCGGGATGGTATCTGCTATATTTTATAACACCGCTTGATGGATATCTAGTTACATGTACATTAATAGGTGACATAAAAATAGAAACTAAACGCCTATTATCTTTAAAATATTCATTTTCAAAAACAGATTTAATCTCAACAATTTTTCCGTCTACTGGAGAGTAAATTTTTCTATTATTTGGAACAATATCGCGTTTAGGATTTCTAAAAAATTGTAAAATAAGTATTAATAAAAAAAAGCAAAATATCTGAAAACTTTTTTGAATTAATATATTTGAAATAAAATATTCTGCAGAAACTCCTATTCCAACAAGTATAATAAAACTTAAGCTAATAATTAAAAACCCTTCTTTATGAAACATCTATAATTGACTTAATAGAAAATAAATCCATGGACTTACAAATATAATACTATCCATTCGATCGTAAAAACCACCATGACCAGGCAATAGGCTGCCAGAGTCTTTAACCCCAGCAGTGCGTTTAAACTTAGATTGAATTAGATCGCCTAATGTTGCAAGAATCGGAATAATAATAGAGAATATAAAAATTAGAGCGAAAGAAAGGTTCGGTTTTATTAAATAGAAAAAGACTGGAGATAGAACTATACAAGAAATTAAACCAGCCCAAAATCCTTCCCAAGATTTTTTCGGTGAAACTTTTGGAAGCAATTTATTTTTTCCAAAATTTTTTCCAATTATATATGCAGAACTATTATTTAACCAAGTTAGTATAAAAACAATTAGCATCAATTTTAAATCAAAATTCCCTTTTGCAAATGGGATAGCAATTAAAAAAAAAGAACAAAACACAAAATATACATAACTGGATAATGGAATTGAAAATTTTAGATTAGGGGTTTTTATCACCCAATTTATTAGTAAAACTTGATAGATTAAAGTGGGGATTAATATAATAGAAAATATAAATAATGGAATTTTTTTAGCTAATAGTCCAAAAGTCAATATACCTAAGATTAGATATGGAAAAAGGTTAATTTTATTTATTAACCTTTGGAATTCAAAAAGAGCAAAACATGATAGAGAAAAAATTAATATTGAAAATGCTAAAGGACCAATTATTAAACATGCAATTATTGTTAGTGAATATAATATGCCAGTGAATGATCTAATATAAAGCTCTCTCATTTTTTATTATTCCTGAAGAAGAAGATAGATGTTTTTTGATGCACTTCCTTGATATAACAAGTTTGAGTCATTATCTAAACTTTTCGGAGTTAAAGTAGTAATATTAGAGGGTTTTTCTTTGTTATATTTTAATTTAAGCTTACTCATTGCTTCGCTTACATCTCTTGCAAATTGAGCTGTATTAGCTTGGACAATAATATTTTTAGGAAGTTGAACTAAATTCAGACTTTTAATTTGATTACTTGATATCAAGAAACTTCCAGTCGTCGCAATTAAAAACTCACATTTAATAAATACAACTTTTTTTTGTTTATTAATTGAATTGTTATTAGAAAACTCTAATTTAAATTTGTTTGATATTCCTTTATTTAAGCATAAAACATCATGCAAAGTCCATTTATTTTCTTGAAGAATACTTTTAAAAAATTTTATTAAATCAGACTCTGATTCTGAAAATAAAAATCGTCCACCTTTTTTTGTGAAATTGTTGGCAAACAAAATTTCAACTGATTGTTCCTTTTGAGGCATAAAAGGACTTCTAGATTTTACTTTTTCATCTTTTGATTCCTTTTTGTTGAAAAGCTTTTTCCAAAAGTTCACAACCTACATGTATTTATTTTTTATCATTTTTAACAATATCAAAAGGTCTTTTACCAAGAATTTTTTCTAAATCATCTTTAAAAATAACTTCTTTTTCCAAAAGTCTTTCTGCTAATGCTATCAATTTTTTCTTGTTTGATTTAAGCAAATCACATGCTCTTTTATATTGTTTTTCAATGATTTTTGAAATTTCATTATCTATTTTTTGTGCTGTTTCCTCCGAATATGGTTTTGTAAAATTATAATCAGTTTGCCCAGAAGAATCATAATATGTAATATTGCCTATACTATCATTAAGACCATAAACTGAGACCATAGCTCTTGC
Organism: Flavobacteriaceae bacterium; assembly: GCA_002723295.1. GTDB lineage: Bacteria > Bacteroidota > Bacteroidia > Flavobacteriales > Flavobacteriaceae > Marivariicella. The sequence continues at coordinate 19,750 of PBNP01000002.1, forward strand.
TTGTCGAGTTACTTTTTCTAAATCACTCAAAGCACCAGTTGAAATTTTATTAAACATTACTTTTTCTGCAGCTCTACCACCAAGTGTAGCACACATTTCATCTAACATTTGTTCTGTTCTAACTATCATTCTTTCCTCTGGTAAATACCATGCTGCCCCTAAGGATTGACCTCTTGGAACAATTGTTACTTTAACTAATGGCGCAGCAAACTTTAGCAACCAACTAACTGCAGCATGACCTGCTTCATGATATGCAATAGTTTTTTTCTCTTCTTTAGTGATAATTTTATTTTTCTTTTCTAGCCCACCTACAATTCTGTCAACGGCATCAAGAAAATCTTGTTTTCCAACAGCTTTTTTGTTTTTTCTTGCAGCTATAAGAGCTGCTTCATTACATACATTTGCAATATCGGCACCTGAAAAACCAGGAGTTTGCTTTGCTAAAAACTCAAAATCTAGTGATTTTATAATTTTTAAAGGTTTCAAATGAACTTTGAAAATCTCAAGTCTTTCATTAAGATCAGGAAGGTCAACATATATTTGGCGGTCAAATCTACCAGCTCTCATTAAAGCTTTATCCAAAACATCTGCTCTATTAGTTGCAGCTAAAACTATTACATTTGAGTTGGTGCCAAAACCATCCATTTCAGTTAATAATTGATTTAATGTATTTTCTCTTTCATCATTAGAGCCTGTAAAATTACTTTTCCCTCTAGCACGACCAATTGCATCAATTTCATCAATAAAAATTATTGAAGGAGATTTATCTTTAGCTTGTTTGAACAAATCTCTTACTCTAGAAGCACCTACACCTACAAACATTTCTACAAAATCAGAACCAGACAATGAAAAAAAAGGAACTTTTGCTTCTCCAGCTACAGCCTTAGCCAGCAAAGTTTTTCCTGTTCCGGGCATTCCTACTAAAAGAGCACCTTTGGGTATTTTTCCGCCTAGTGCTGTATATTTTGCAGGGTTTTTAAGAAAATCAACTATTTCTTGAACCTCTTCTTTTGCTCCCTCAAGACCAGCTACATCTTTAAAGGTTATTTTAATATCAGTATTTTGATCAAAGAGTTTAGCCTTGGATTTACCAATGTTAAAAATCTGACTACCTCCACCTACACCTCCTCCTGACATTCTTCTCATAATAAAAATCCATATACCAATTATTATAATAATAGGTAAAAAACCAAGTAATACATCAAGCCAACGGTTTTCCACTGTACTAAATTCATATTTAAATTCAATCCCTTTCTCCTCTGCTTTTTCAAGCTTGCGCTGAAAAAGCTCTAAATTTCCAACTTCAAATTGGTAGTGAGGACCTTTGATGTTTTGTTGACCAAATATGTTAGTTGATTTTAATCGTTGATGCTCAGCCTTGGATAAAGATTCTTCTTTTATAGATATTTGAGCCAAATTTTTATTTATTACTATTACTTGACTAACATCACCAGAATTTAAATATCTTTCAAATTCACTAATATTTGTTTTGCTTAAATTTTTAAAATTAGACCCTCCTCCAAAAAAACTCATTCCAAGCAGAATAGTAATTATAGCACCATAAATCCAATAGATATTTAATTTAGGAGGCTCTTGTTTGTTTTCTTTCTTGTTTTTTTTCATAATGAATTATTATTTCAAGCAATTTGAGTAGTTTTAGCATCTCCCCATAGATTTTCTATACTATAATGTTCTCTGATTTTTTTTTGAAAAACATGAACAACTACATCAATATAGTCCATTAAAACCCATTTCCCAATTTCAGCACCTTCAGTTTGATATGGCTTTTCTTGTAAACTTTTGCTTACAGATTTTTTAATAGAGTTTACAATTGCATTAACATGAGTGTTTGAACCTCCATCACATATAATGAAATAGTTGCAAATTGTATTTTCCAATGAACAAAAATCTAATAAACTAATATTAACACCCTTCACTTTTTCAATAGCTTTAATAATCTCAGAAATAAGTGTTTTTGTATTTGAAACATTTTTTAACATTAAAATATTTTAATTTTATACAAATTTATTAGTTTTTACTTTAGGTATTAATTTATGACTAATTTAAACCTTCGCAAACTTAATGCCATTGATTCAACTAACAAAGCATTAAAAAAAATGCTTTTTAATAATAAGATTGTTTCTGGTGATGGAATTTGGACTATGAATCAAACCAATGGAGTAGGTCAATTAGGTTCAAAATGGCAATCTAAACCTAATGATCACCTAGCATTAAGTATATATAAAAGTTTTGATAAACTTGATGCTAAGTGGATATATTCAATAAATACTGCATCCTCATTAGCTGTTGTTTCAACGTTAAACTTTTTTGATGTCCCTAATGTAAGTATAAAATGGCCAAACGACATTTTGTCAGATGATAAAAAAATATGCGGTATATTGGCAGAAAATCAAATAAACAAAACACATATTAGGTCAATTATTGGATTTGGAATTAATTTGCATGAACAATCTTTTCCTGAATTACCAAGTGCTACAAGTGTTTTTATCAAAACAAATAAGAAAATATTAATTAATAATTTTATAGAGAAACTTTCTGAGAATTTGATTCATTTTTTTACGTTTTGTTCAACCAAATCAACCAGCAAATTGAATAGAGATCTTCAAAACCATATTTATGGAATAAAAAAAGAATCTTTATTTGAAATACAAAAACAAAAAATTAAAGCGAGTATTGAAGGGGTCATGAAAAATGGTCTGTTAAAACTAAAACTTTCAAATGGGAAAATTAAATACTTTAAATCAAAGGAAATAAAAATGATTTATTAGGGTTTCCATTTATTGGGGTATTCTCTCCATTTGTTTAGTTTTGATAACATTGAAGAGTCTAATTTTCCAGAAGCAATAGCTTCTTTAATTAAGTACTCATAGTTAGTAAGAGTGTTTAATTTTATTCTTGCATTTTTAAAATTTAATTCAGCATCATTAAAACCATATGTAAATAAGGCTAGCATGCCAAGCACGTTAGCACCTTCTTTTTTTAACGCTTCAACTGCAAGCAAACTACTTTTTCCAGTTGAAATTAAATCTTCAATTACTACAACTTTTGATTTTGCAGACAAATATCCCTCTATTTTATTTTTTCGTCCATGGGTTTTTGATTCAGGCCTAACATAGACAAAAGGTAAATCTAGCTTATTGGCTACCAACATGCCAATTCCAATTGCACCAGTAGCAACGCCAACAATTGTATGATCATTTCCATATATGCTAATTATTTGATTTGCTAATTTTTCACATAAATAATTTCTAATTTCAGGATATGAAAGTGTTACACGATTATCACAGTAAATTGGAGATCTCCATCCGCTTGCCCATAAAAAAGGATTTTCTGGATTTAATTTAATTGCATTAATTTGTAAAAGATAATTTGCAGTTTTAAATGCTATCTGTTCATCAAAAATCATACACAAATGTATAAAGTTTTTTTCAATCAAAAGCCTCTTATTTTAACTACATCAATTGTTAAAAACAGTGATATCTCTCCAGTTATTCATTCAAAATTTTCAAGTCAATCTATAATAATTAAAGCTTTAAAATCAAATAAAACTAACAAAGTATATTATTATCATTCTGATTTTGAGAAATTAAGCAAACATCTAGAAAAAAAATTTAAAATTGTGGAGGCGGCTGGAGGCATGGTTAAAAATAGTGATGGTAAATATTTAATGATTTATAGAAAGAACAAATGGGATTTACCTAAAGGTCATTTGCGAAGGAAGGAATTAATTATGGATGCTGCTATTCGTGAAGTAATTGAAGAAACAAATGTTAAGGGGTTAATTATTAAAAGAAAACTTCCAACAACCTATCATATTTTTAGGAAAGATAAATTCTATTTTATAAAGAAAACTTACTGGTTTTTTATGTATTCTAATTATAAGGGATCATTAACCCCTCAAAAGAAAGAGAAAATAGAAAAAGCAGTATGGGTAGATGAATTAGAAATTTCAAAATGCATGAAAAACATGTATGCAAACATAAAGACACTTTATGAGTTTTATTTTGATGAAAAATTAACAGATGAAGGAATCAAGGATTTGTAGTTTCCATTATTTCTAATAAGTTCTCTTACAAGACTACTCCTTATGAAAGATGTTTTAGGGGAGGTAAATAAAAATACAGTATCAATTCCAGAAAGCTCAATATTTATATCAGCTATTGATTTCTCATACTCAAAATCTGAAAGACTTCTTAGTCCACGTAATATAAATTGAGCTTTAATAGATTTACAATATTCAATTGTAAGACCTTTGTATGGTGTAACTTTTATTTTAGAATGATTTTCAAAATTCTTTTCTATGAATTTTATTCTTTCTTCTATTGAAAACATATATTGTTTTTCACTATTTATTCCAACTCCAATAACAATTTCATCAAAAAGAGGGATAGCTCTCGATATAATATTCTCATGACCATTTGTTATTGGGTCAAAAGATCCTGGAAATAGAGCACGTTTCATATTTTCTATTTATCAAAAGTAGTTATTTAGTTCTTGCTGAATATAATAGTTCTTCAAAAAAAAATTCAAGTTTTATATTAGCAGCTGCACATTGTTTAGGAATTATGCTTTCATTTGTTAGCCCTGGCACTGTATTTATCTCTATTAAATGAGGATTTGAATCAACTAAAATAAAATCAGATCTACAAATACCATCTAGGCCAATTTTTTTATATAAATCTATTGCCATTTTAGACAATTCATTTTTCCAATTATTAGAAATATTTGCAGGAGTTATTTCTTCAGATTTACCCAAATATTTTGCTTCATAATCAAAAAAATCATTTTCAGAAATTATTTCAGTAATTGGAAGAGCATGGACACCACTAACATTTTTATATACACCAACTGAAAACTCTCTGCCTTTTAATTCAGACTCTATAATTATTTGATTATCTTCTTTAAATGACATGAGTATTGAATTCTTTAAATCTTTTTTTTCTTTAACCTTATAAATCCCAAAACTACTTCCAGATCTATTTGCCTTGACAAAGCAAGGAAGACCTATCTTATTAATTATTTCCTCCTCATTGATTAAATCACCTTGATTTAAAGAAATTGATTTTGCACACGGAATATTATATGATTTTGCTAGAGAAACACACTCTCGTTTACTAAAAGTCAAAGCTGAAGAATAAAAATCACTGCTAGTATATGGAGTTTTATTATAATCTAGTAATGAGGCCAGAAAACCATTCTCCCCAGGTGCGCCATGAATAGCGTTAAAAACAACGTCAAATTTGAGTTCTCTTTTATTATAAATAAAAGAAAATTTCTGAGTATTAAAATTTAATTTAATTCCATCAGAGGTTTTAACATACCAATTTTTTTTCTTAATAATTAATAAAAACACATTCCAGCCTAACTTAATTAAGTTATTTAAAACTAACTTTCCGCTTAATAATGAAATTTCCTTTTCAGAATTAAATCCTCCACAAGCAATTCCTATTATACTTTTATTTTTATTTAACATTGAGACAAAGTTAGTTGATTTAATAGCATTCCAAAATTCTTATATTTGACAGAAATAATGTAATGAGTTTTTTTAGATTTTTAATTTCTTGGATTTTTATTAAAAATTTGCTTAAAGCCTTTTTTTTGTTTTTTATTTTAGGTTTTCTTTCATTACAAGTTTTAAAAATAATTACTCAAAATAATAGACATAAAACCGTTCCTGACATATATGGACTTCCACTAATGAAAGCTATAGAAGTTTTAAATGAAAATGGATTAAGACATGAAGTAATTGACTCTGGGAAATATAATCCAAAAATTAAACCTTTAGGAGTTTTAGAGTTCTTTCCGACTTTAGGGAATGAAGTAAAAAAAGGTCGAAAAATTTATTTAACATTAAATCCTAGTGGATATAGAAAAATAAGCATTCCTAACATAATTCAAGTAACATATAGAAATGCTATATCTAAGTTAAAAGCAGTTGGTTTTGAGATAGGTGAAATAACATACCAAAATAATATTGGAAAAGATATGGTTTTAGAAATACGATATAATGGAAAGAAAATTGCTCCCGGATCAGTTTTACCTAAAACTACCAAAATTGATATGGTATTAGGAAATGGAAAGCTGCGATGACTTTAAAAGATTTTACATATGATCAAAATTTACATGAACATTATAGTTTTATAGCAGATAAAGGGCAAGCGCCTTTAAGGGTAGATAAATTTTTAATGAACCGAATTGAAAATGCTACTCGTAATAAAATTCAACAAGCAGCTAAGTCAGGCAGCATTTATGTTAATGGCACTGATGTAAAATCAAATTATAAAGTTAAATCAAATGATAAAGTTCAAGTTTTATTTAATTATCCTGTATATGAAAATCTCTTAATTCCTGAAGATATAAATATTGATGTTATATATGAAGATGATTTTCTTATAGTTGTAAATAAACCTGCAGGTATGGTTGTTCATCCAGGTCATGGAAATTATTCAGGCACACTTGTTAATGCATTATTATACAGATTTCAATCACTCCCTTCAAACAATTATCGTCCCGGGTTAGTTCATAGGATAGATAAGGATACTTCTGGACTACTTGTTATAGCAAAATCTGAATCAGTAATGAGCTTTCTAGCAAAACAGTTTTATGATAAAACGATTTTAAGAGAGTATTTTGCTTTAGTTTGGGGAGATGTAAAAGAAGATAAAGGCTCAATTATAGCAAATATTGGTCGTAATCCAAAAAATAGATTGCAAATGACAGTATTTCAAGATCAGAATATAGGAAAGAATGCTGTAACTAACTTTCAAGTAATAAAGCGGTTTAGATATGTGACTTTAATAAAATGCGTTCTAGAAACCGGTAGAACTCATCAAATTAGAGTACATCTAAAACATATTGGACACACTTTATTTAATGATGAAAGGTATGGAGGAAATACTATTTTAAAAGGCACTACTTTTAGCAAATATCGACAATTTATTGAAAATTGTTTCAAAGTTATACCTAGACAGGCACTTCATGCAAAAACATTGGGGTTTATTCATCCTAAAACTAATAAAATGATTTCATTTGATTCTGATTTGCCAAAAGATTTTAGTGAGGTTTTAAAAAAATGGGAGAATTATTCTATAAATAGTAAACATTAATATTATTTTTGATTAAAAGTAAATTTTGAACAAATGAAAATTATTGTTTCTCCTGCAAAATCAATGGATTTATCAAGCTCAATTCCTAATGTTAACATAACTCAACCCCATTTTTTAAATGAAGCTTCAGTTTTGAACAAAGTGCTTAAAAAAAAATCTGTTAAAGAAATTTCATCTTTAATGGGTTTGTCTGAGAATTTAAGTAAACTAAACTGGGAGCGTAACCAAAAATTCAAAACGCCATTCAATTTGAGTAATTCTAGACCAGCAGTCTATACATTTAATGGAGATGTGTATTCTGGATTGAATCCGACATCCATATCAGATGATAAGCTTATTTCTCTACAAAATAACCTCAGAATCATCTCAGGGTTATATGGAATATTACGCCCCTTTGATTTAATTCAGCCATACAGATTAGAAATGAGCACTAAATTACAAGTTGGTAAAAGCAAAAACCTGTATGAATTTTGGAAAAACAAATTAACTAATCAAGTTAAAGATGAATTAAAGAATGATGATTTATTAGTTAATCTTGCAAGTAAAGAATATTTTTCTGCCATTGATTTTAAATCAATTTCTAATAAGATTATAACTCCCCAATTTAAGGATTTTAAGAATGGAACTTTGAAGATAATTTCTTTTTTTGCTAAAAAAGCACGTGGAATGATGTCTAGATATTTAATTGAAAATAATGTTAAAACTATTCAAGATCTTTTGCATTTTTCAGTTGATGGGTATACTTTTAGTATGGAAGAAACAATAAATCAAAATGAGCCAGTATTTATTCGCTAGTATTATTAATTATAAAAAAGTATTTAACTACTAATCTTTTATTAGAAAAGAGTTTAAATATGAAAATGAACCAAATTTGTATGTTTGATTTTTTGCGGGAGTAGCTCAGTTGGTAGAGCGTCAGCCTTCCAAGCTGAATGTCGCCGGTTCGAACCCGGTCTCCCGCTCAAATAAATATTGATTATTATATTAAATCGTATGAAAAGTATATTAATTTATATAATTCTGTTTTTTAGTTTTTTTGTTTCTGCTCAGAATAGAAAATTAATAAAAGGAAAATTATTATATCGAAATAATAATGTTATTGCAGCTAATGTTATAAACAACAGCTCTCAAATTAACACCATAACTGATTCAGATGGTGAGTTTGAGATTCCTGTAAAAAAAGATGATGAAATTGTTTTTTCATCAGTTCAATTTAAAATTAAAACTGTTAAAATTACTAATGAAATTTTATCAAAAAATCGTCTTGTAGTTAATATAACAGAGAGAATTAATGTGCTTGATGAAGTGGTTGTTGGACCAGAAAATATTAAAAAATTTCTTGATCTTAAAGAAGAAGAATTTGAAGGGTATGATTATATCCAAGATAAATCAACCAAGCTTGACAATACAATTCTTAATCAAGGAAAACTCCAAAATGGAATTAATTTTGTAAATGTTGCTAAATTAATTTCTAAACTAGTTTTAAGTGTTCCAGAAGAAGAAAAATTAAATTTAATTCCAAGTAAAGTGCTCCCATATGTTTTTGAAGATGGTTTTTTTATAAATGAATTAGGTTTAAGTCAAGATCAAATTGTAGGGTTTTTGTATTATTTAGATCAAGAACTTACATCTAAAAACTTACTTACTAAGTCTCAAGAGTTTTTATTAATAGATTATTTATATTCAGCTGTAGAGGGGTATAAAAATATATTGTAAAATGTTTCGTTTTCTAATTTTGTTTTATTTGCTTGGAATATTTAGTATATATTCTCAAGATATAGACAGTAAATTATTAAAAGGTAGAGTTGTTAATGATTCTTTATCACTAGCTGCAATTCATATAGTAAATAAAACAAAAGGAAATGCAACTATTACAGATCAAAATGGATTTTTTGAAATTTTTACTTCAATTAATGATACACTTCTTCTTTCAGGGGTTCAATTTGAACCAAAAATGATTATAATTAACAGCAATATTCTTGATAGTAAAGAAATTATAATTCCTTTAGAGATTTTTGTTAATTATTTATCCGAAGTAATAGTAAAACCTAATAATTTATCAGGCAATTTATTTAGAGATTTTATAAACTCAGGACTTGAAGAAACTGCAAATTTTGATGATTTTGGAATTCCAGGATATAAAGGGGTTAGAAAAGAAAAAATAATTTCAAAAAAGAGTTTAATTGTTTCAACACTTTTATTGCCTATTTCTGGTGGAATTGACATAGAAGCTGTTTATAAACATCTTAGCGGATATTACAGGGATTTAAAGTTAAAAAGAAAAATGGATAAAGATTTTAATTTAATTTCTAGAATAATTACGTTTTATGGAATAGATTATTTTATAAATACTTTTAATTTATCAGAAGATCAGATTTATGATTATGTTTCAGGAACTTATGCGAATTATCCATTAAAAAAGGATTTTCAACAAAATAATCATGCTAAAGTTATGCAGTATTTTGAAGAGAACAACTTAAGAATTATTAAATCATTAGAATGAAATTTTATTGATTTTTGAGTATAATACTTCATACAGTATTTTTTATATTTGAATATGGTTTTATTTATAAGTGGGGCAGAAATAGTAGTAATTTTCTTTTTCATTTTATTAGTTTTTGGAGCAGATAAGATACCTTCAATAGCTAGAGGTTTAGCTAAAGGAATGACACAAATACGAAATGCCACAAATGAAATTAAGTCTGAAATAGAAAAATCTTCTAAAATTGATGATGCCTCATCAATTTCTAAAGGAATAAATGAAGAAGTTGATAAGGTAAAAAAAGATTTTGATAATTTGAAAGATTCGATTAAAAGAGAAATTTAAAGTTTTCTGCTTAAACTTAGACCATCTCTTATTGGAAGTAAAATTGTTTCTAGTTTAGGATTAGATTTTATTAACTTATTATAATCTTGTAATATCTTTGTGTCTAGATCATCCTTGTTAGCTTTTTTTAATACTTTCCCGCTCCATAAAACATTATCAGAAATTAAAAGACCACCTCTTCTAATTTTTGGAAGCACCAATTCCATATAATTAATATAATTACTTTTATCAGCGTCCAAAAAAACTATATCAAAAGGCCCATCAATTTTTTGTATAATATTAAGAGCATTACCCAAATGTTGAATAATTTGATTTCTTTTTGAGCTTTTTAAAAAATATTTATTCTGAAAACTAATCAACTCCTCATTAATATCTATAGTATGAATTTTACCAGTCTTTTTAAGACCTTCAGAAAGACAAAGTGTCCCATAGCCTGAATAAGTTCCAATTTCTAGGATTAACTCAGGGTTAATTATTTTTGAAATAAAACTCAGTAACCTTCCTTGAAGAGGACTGCTAAGCATTCTTGGATGAAGAATTTTTTGGAACGTTTCTTTCCTTAGTTCTTTTAAAATAGAAGGCTCTTCACTACTATGAAGAACAGAATAATCTAATAATGATTCATCAATAAATTCCATTTTATTTTTTTATTTTAGGTCTTGCATAAGAAAATCTTTTAATAAGTTTAGGAAGAGCATATCCATCTAGACCATTAATGGTTACAATCTCTCCTTTATTTAGTTCAACCCAACCATCTTTGTTTAAAAGATTTTCATTTAAAAATAAATTCTCTATTCTTCCAATAATTAATTTTGTATTATTTTCTGTTATATGATATTCATTACTAAAAGAGCATGCTATTTGAATCGGTGAGTTTTTTACAAATGGTATAACAAAATTTTCTTTAAATTCAGGCGATAGAGTAGTTTTATCAAATTCAGAAATATTTTTTGGGTACTTTGCACTTGAATGATGAGCTGACTCGATTTGATTTTTAGTTATATGATTAATGGTGAAATATCCATTTTCTATTATGTTATCATATGTATTTCTAGGAACAGGCCCAGGCCTGGTTATAAAACCTATTAGAGGAGGATCACTTCCAAGATGAGTTACTGAACTAAAAATAGCAACATTGTAGATTTTAGAATTAGTTTTGGTTACAATTAGGTTTGCAGATTTATAACCAGTTATAGAGTTAATTAAATTCAACCGAAATATTTTTGACATTGCTTGAATATCATTAGTATTAAAATATTTCATATTTAAACAAAAATTTAAAATTATTCATCGCAATAAACATCTCCAACTTGATAGTTTTGAAAAGTTTGAAAATTTACTTGACCCGAATTATTATCAAATTCAATATTAGAATTATACGTTTCATTACTGAATAAAAAATAATAGTTTCCATTTACTTCTATTTTTTCTTCAATTGTTATACAATCAGAGTTCTTGCAATTAATAAAAAATAAAAAGAGAACCGCTAAAGTTAGGTTTTTCAAAATCATATACTTTATTGAATTCATTAATCAGATTTAATCAATTCTTTTCTAAGGAAATAATATCTAGTTATAGGAAGTTGTTTTTTTCCTTCAATAATAAATGAAGAATCTACAAACTTTAGTTCAAAATCCTCACCTTGTAGGGTTTTAATTAAATTTGCGAATGAAGGATCTTCTAATTCAATTGTGTTTATCGATTTTCCATCATCTATTACTACTTTCATCTTTCCATCTTTATATCTATTTGCCGTATGCTGCTCAATAACTAACCAGTTTTGAGAAAAAATGGATGAACTAGAAATAAGTAATAATAATATAAGTAAATATTTCATTTTAGTTTTTTTATGTGTTTGCTAATGTAGAAAAAAATGATTGTAAATATTAAAATCCTGATGTCATTATATTGTTTTTCATTTATTATATTGTTACCTAAATTAATGTATAAATGATAAGTTTTTGGGAAAAAATTGCATTTACAAAGTATGATTTAGTAGTTATAGGAAGTGGTTTTACTGGACTATTTTGCGCATTGTCTTTTAAGAAAAAAAATCCAAAATCAAAAATTGTAATTCTAGAAAGAGGTATTTTTCCTAATGGTGCAAGCACAAAAAATGCTGGATTTGCTTGTTTTGGTTCTATCTCAGAATTAATAGAGGATAGTCAGAAAATGAGTGATGATGAAATTTTGGAATTAGTTGAAAAAAGAGTATTAGGTTTGGAGCTTTTAAAAAAAACAATACCTAAAAAATATTTGGAAATAAAAAATTGGGGTGGATATGAACTTTTTTTTGATGAAAAAATTAATCTTGATGAATCAATAGATAGATTCAACAAATTATTAAAACCAATTTTTAAAAGTGATGTATATTCTATAAATAATGAAAAAATTGAATTGTTTGGTTTTCCAAAAAACAAAGTCAAACAATTAGTTTACAACCCTTTTGAATCACAGATAAATACAGGTACTACAGTATACAAATTACAAGAAATTGCTAACCAAAATGGAATTAAAATATTAAATGGATGTAATGTTGAAAGTTTTACTTTTAATTCTAAGCATCATGAAATATTAGTGTCAAGTAAAGGGGGTAATATAAAGTTCAGATCAAATTTTTTAGCTATATGTTCTAATGCATTTAGCATTAAATGGTTTCCAAATGAAAAAATAATTCCAGGAAGAGGAATGGTTTTAGTTACAAAACCAATAAAAAACTTAAAATTAAAAGGCTGTTTCCATTATAACAAAGGATATTATTATTTTAGAAATTATAAAAGGAGAATAATTTTTGGGGGAGGGAGAGAGGCAGATTTTAAAGCTGAGCAGACTACTTCATTTGGTTTAAATAGAAAAATAAAATCTATTCTGATAAAAGATTTAAAAAAAATAATTATTCCAAATTATCAATTTGAAATTGATATGGAATGGTCAGGAATAATGGCATTTGGTCCTACAAAACAGCCTATAATCAAAAATTTAGGAAATAATTCTGTTATAGGCGCAAGATTGGGAGGCATGGGAATTGCTTTGAGTAGTTTAGTTGGCAAAAATGTTTCTGATTTATTTGATAATTAATGGTAATATTTTTTCAAGATTCATCGCTCTTGATCCTTTAACTAGAATATGATTTTCATTTATAGTATTTTGCGATAAGTATTTTACTAGGTCTTTGGTTTTTTTAAACTTCATACAATTTTTTGCATTCGTTTTTGACTTAAAAAAGTTTTCCCCTACAGTTATTATTTTTGTAAAACATAAATTACCTGTTAATTTCATTATTTTTTGATGAGCGGGAATTGTCTTTTTTCCCAATTCAAACATATCACCGATAATAATTAAGTTGTTTTTAGGAAATTCATTGTAAAAACAATTGATTGCTATTTCCATGCTAGATGGGTTTGCATTATAAGCATCTAAAATTATTTTATGCTTTTTTGAAGAAACTAATTCAGAACGATTGTTATTTAGTATGAATTTTTTTAAACTTTTTTGAATTTGAGTTAGGGATACTTTGAAATAATCTCCTACTACTATTGATGCAGCTATATTTGGGAAATTATAGCTTCCATAAAGATTACATGAAAATTTTTTATCATTAAATTCAATCTCTAAAAAATTTTTGTGTTTTTTATAAATAAATGAGTAGTTAGCTTTTTTATTTTCCCCAAAGGAAATACACAACTTTTTATTTACTCGTTTAAGCTGATTTTTATTATCAATATTTAAAAAAATAGTTCCATTAGATTTATTTAAATATTCATATAGTTCTGATTTACCATCTTCTACACCTTTTTCACTTCCAAATCCTTCAATATGAGCTTGTCCAAAATTTGTTATAAATCCACAAGTAGGATCTGCAATTTCACATAATTCTGCAATTTCACCTATATGATTTGCACCCATTTCTATAATTGTAAATTCAGAATTTAATGGTGTATTTAAAAGAGTAAGGGGAACTCCTATATTATTGTTTTGATTACTAAAAGTTGCATTTGTTTTATATTTACTTTTCAAAACACTTTTTATTAATTCTTTAGTTGTTGTCTTACCATTACTTCCTGTTATTCCTAAAACAGGACACTTTAGCTTTTTCCTATGAAAATTGGCAAGCTTTTTTAAAACATCATGAGCATTTTCAACAAGATAAAACTTGTTTGAAGTAAGAGAAATTTTTTTATCATCAATAATTGCGGCAATTGCACCTTTTTCTATTGCTTCTTTTGCATATTGATTTCCATCAAATTTTGGACCCTTTAGTGCAAAAAACAGACCATTATTAATGATTTTTCTAGAGTCAGTAAATATACCTAAAGACTCTTTAAATAATGCATATATTTTTTCTAATTGTTCCATAAAAAAAGGTATCCGTTCGGATACCTTAAAAAGCTTTTAACGCCCGCGTTTATGACGTGCTGATTTTTTCTTTTTGCTCTTAGAACCAAGCCGAGACATTGCTAATCTAAAACCAATGTGATCCGTAGCAATATATTGAGGCAGGTATCTTCTCTGGGCAGGATCTAGCCAATAGGCTCTATCCTTCCATGATCCACCTTTATAGACTCTAACCTCGTCAGTGACTAATGAGGTTCGTTTAGTAGATTTGTCTATCTCTCTAATAATCTCTCCTTCTTCATCAACACTTACTTTTGCATAATTAGGCGCATCATACATTATAGTAGATTCAGCCCTTTTCATCTCTTCTTCAGCTTCTCCCTGACCAAATTTTCTAGTTGATTCAACATCTCCATCACGAAAATTTCTATTATCACTTTCTGAAAAATTTCCTCTTAAAAAAGTTTCCTCCTCATCGATTGCCATTTGGTCAAGTTGTCCAGGCAGTCTTTTTAAATAGACTCTTCCATTAGGAAGTGTATCATAAACTAATTCATCAGCAGATATAACTTTGGCCTTACCATCTTCTGTAATGACATTTTTTAGAAAAACATTTCCTCTGAAATAATTAAAATCAGTATACTCATCATCAATTATAGGTCTATAAACATCTGCAACCCATTCAGATACATTTCCAGCCATATCATAAACACCAAAATCATTTGGAGGATATGATTTTACTTGAATTGTAATGTCAGCACCATCATCTGACCATCCGGCAATACCACCATAATCACCTTTACTTAATTTAAAATTTGCAAGTTGATCACCTTCCATTTTTCTGTCCTCAGATCTAGTATATTCTCCTGACCAAGGATATTTTTTCTTCCCCCTATAATTGTTATATTCTCTATCACCAACAAGTGCTATTGCAGCATATTCCCATTCGGCCTCAGTTGGGAGGCGATATGAAGGTAATAAAACACCTTTTTCTACTCCTGCATAAACATTTACAGTTGCAGTGTCTTTTTTTGCGGTTCCTCTTTTACCAGAATTTATTAATGGTGTATCATCGCCATCTAAACTATCAATTTTACCACCGTAGCTTACCTCTGGTCTGGTCATATAAGCTTGTGTGCTAAATGTAGCATTTGGACCTACACCATCATAGCGGACACCTTTTTTTACATAAGATTCTCTTTCAAGTATAAATTCGTTAACCCTGTCAGTTCTCCATTCAGCATATTGAACAGCTTGAATCCAATTGACACCAACAACTGGGTATTGAGCATAAGCTGGATGTCTTAGGTAGTTTGTTGTAAGTTCTTCTAAGTAACCTAATCTATCCCTCCAAACAAGTGTGTCAGGCAAGGCTCCTTTATAAACGTCTCTATATCTTGGTTCACTTTGAGGAAAAACTGTCTCAAGCCAGTCAAGATATTCCATATACATTAAGTTTGTAACTTCTGTTTCATCTATATAGAAAGACATAACGTGTTGCTGAGAGGGAGAGTTATTCCAGTCATGCATAACATCATCCTGAACTTGTCCCTTTGTAAAAGTCCCACCTTCAATGAATACCAATCCAGGACCAGTTTCTTGCTCTTCAAAGTCAAGATTATACTGAAAACCACCTTTTTTTGAGTTTATATCCCAGCCGGTACCCCTAGACATATCCTTACCACCACAACTAATAACTAAAAGAGCTAAAACGGCATAAAAATGATTATAAATTCTATGTTTTATTATCATATAGACTTTTTTAAAGTAATGCAAATATAATATTTTTAAAGGCATTAGTCAATTTTATGTATCTGTCCTCATCTTATTTCTTAAGAGATATAACGTAAATTTTCTTTTTTTAGTATTTATTGTTTAAAATTATAAATCAATTAAAACTAAGTGTTAAATTTTATAATTAATAAATCAATACCAAATTTGTCTTTTGAACGTTATTTATTTATAGTGATGAAAAATTTTAAAATTTCTTTCTTAATTGTTTTAACATCTTTTTTGATAAATACCCTTTATAGCCAAGAGAGAGTTATAACAACAGGAGTTCCATTTCTTATGATTACACCAGATGCTCGAGCTGCTGGAATGGGTGATTTAGGAGTATCTACTAGCGCTGATGCATTTTCTCAACAATGGAATCCCTCAAAATATCCATTTGCTGAAAATTCTAAAGGATTTGCATTAAGCTATACACCTTATTTAAGCAAGCTTGTAAATGATATTTTTCTCGGAAATGTTACTTATTACAAAAAATTAAATGATAGAAGTTCATGGGCTACAAGCTTTAAGTATTTTAGTTTGGGAGATATTCAGTTTAATGAAGTAATAGGGGGAACAATTGTTGATCAAGGTGTTCAGCGTCCAAATGAACTAACTTTAGATATATCATATTCATTAAAATTAAGTGAATTTATGGCTATGGCTGTTGCAGCTAGATATATTCGATCAGATCTTAAATTGAATAATGATGCTGATTCTAGTTCTGCTAATTCATTAGGAATAGATATTGCTGCATATTTTCAAAGTGATTCATTTGAATTAAATGGAATGAATTCAATTTTTAGGTCTGGAATTAATGTTTCAAACATTGGCCCAAAATTGAAATACGATATTGGAGGGAAACAAAACTTTATACCTACAAATCTTAAATTGGGCAGTGGTCTTGAAATGAATTTAGATGATGACAATAAGGTTACATTTAATTTTGAATTAAATAAATTATTAGTTCCAAGTCCAATTGCTACATATGATGAATCCAATCAGTTTTTAGGGTATAAACAACCTGATATTGGGTTTTTAAGCGGAATTATAGAGTCATTTAGTGATGCTCCAGATGGAATAAAAGAAGAGCTTAAAGAAATTTCTTGGGCTTTTGGATTTGAATATCTTTTCATGAAAAGCTTTTCCTTAAGAACTGGGTACTTTAATGAAAGCCAAGAAAAGGGAGCTAGACGTTTTTTAACTTTGGGTACTGGGTTTTTAATTAACCAAATGGATATTAATGTTTCTTATTTGTTTTCTACATCAAGAGTTAGAAGCCCATTGGAAAATACATTAAGGTTTTCACTTGCATTTAATCTTGAAGATTCTATCTAAACTTTATATTATTATTATAACTAAAACTTTAAATAATAGAATCATTAACTTTTAAGTAGAATTCAGTATTTTTGTATGTGTTTAAAGCATAATCTATCATTAATATTTAATGAAAAAAATCACAAAAGAGACTTACCTTAACTGGTATGAAAACATGCTTTTTTGGAGAAAATTTGAAGATAAATTAGCTTCAGTATATATTCAACAAAAGGTAAGAGGTTTTTTACATCTATATAATGGACAAGAAGCTGTTTTGGCAGGTTCATTACACGCAATGGTTATAGGTAAGGATAGAATGATTACTGGCTATCGAAATCATGTTCAGCCTATAGGAATGGGAGAAGACCCAAAAAAAGTTATGGCTGAATTATTTGGTAAAGTTACAGGCACTTCTATGGGGCTTGGTGGATCAATGCATATTTTTTCTAAAAAATATAATTTTTTTGGTGGTCATGGAATTGTTGGTGGTCAAATTCCATTAGGTGCTGGTATAGCATTTGGAGATAAGTATTTTGGTAGAGACAATGTTACTTTATGTTTTATGGGAGATGGAGCTGTAAGACAAGGTTCTTTACATGAAACATTAAATCTAGCTACACTTTGGAAATTACCTGTCGTTTTTGTTGTAGAAAATAATGGATATGCTATGGGAACATCTGTTGCCAGAACTGCAAGTCATCAAGATATATGGAAGTTAGGATTAGGTTATGAAATGCCCTGTGAACCAGTTGATGGCATGAATCCAGTTACAGTTGCAAAAGCTTTAGATAAAGCAATTAAAATTGCTAGAAATGGAAAGGGA
Organism: Flavobacteriaceae bacterium; assembly: GCA_002723295.1. Lineage (GTDB taxonomy): Bacteria > Bacteroidota > Bacteroidia > Flavobacteriales > Flavobacteriaceae > Marivariicella. The sequence goes on from PBNP01000002.1 coordinate 37,952, forward strand.
CCATCATTTATTGAAATGAAAACTTATAGATATAGAGGTCATTCAATGTCAGATGCTCAACATTATAGAACTAAGAGTGAAGTTGAAGAATATCGTAAAATTGATCCTATAATTCAAATAAAAAATTTAATTCTAAAAAGAAAATACTCAAATCAATCTAATCTAGACAAAATTGAGAGTTCTATAAAGGAAAAGGTATTAGATTGTGAAAGATTTGCACATGAATCCCCTTATCCTGAAAAGAAATTAATGTATGATGCTGTATATGAACAATCAGATTATCCCTTTTTAAAACATAAAATATAATAAAATGGCTGAAATAATTAGAATGCCTAGATTGAGTGACACAATGGAAGAAGGAACAGTAGTTAAGTGGTTCAAAAAAGTAGGTGATTTAGTTAAAGAAGGAGAAATTTTAGCAGAAATTGAAACTGATAAAGCTACAATGGAATTTGAGTCTTTTTCCGAAGGAGAACTTTTGCACATTGGAATATCAGAGGGTGAAACAGCTGCAGTAGATAAGTTACTCGCTATAATTGGCAAAAAGGGTGAAGATATCAGTGATTTAATCTTAAAAAATAAGGGTAACATTCAAACAAATGAAGACAATAACTTTGAAAAAGTTGTTGAAAAAGACAATACTAATGATTTTTCTTCAAATGATTATGAAATCATTAAAATGCCTAGATTAAGTGATACAATGGAAGAGGGGAAAATTTCTAAGTGGTTTAAAAAAGTAGGTGATTTAGTTAAAGAAGGAGAAATTTTAGCAGAAATTGAAACTGATAAAGCAACAATGGAATTTGAATCTTTTCATTCAGGCTACCTTCTCCATATAGGAATTAAAGATGGAGAAACATCTCCTGTTGATTCTGTTTTAGCAATTATTGGAGCCAAAAGCACCAATATTGATTCAGTATTATCTTCTATTGAATCCACCTCTTTTTCTCAAAAAGAGAAATTGTTAAATAATCTAGATGAATTAAGAACGGATTCAAATAAAAGTATTCCTGAAACAAAAGTTTTATACAATTTAGCTGATAAAAAAGAAAGAATTATTGCCTCTCCATTGGCAAAAAGGATGGCTAGTGAAAAAGGTATTGATATTTCTAAAGTAAAGGGTTCTGGAGAAAATGGAAGAGTTATTAAACGTGATATCGAGAAATTTAATTTTGATTATTCTAGTAGCTTACCCCAGAATGTAATTCAAAGTCAAACAGAATCAATCGCAGAACATACAAATAGTCAAATGCGAAAATCAATTGCTAAAAGACTTTCTCAATCAAAATTTTCTGCTCCTCATTATTATTTAGGTATTGAATTTAATGTAGACAACCTTATTTCATTTAGAAAACAACATAATGACTTTAAGGAGGCAAAAATTTCATTTAATGATATAATTATCAAAGCAACTGCTAAATCATTAAAACTTCATCCTGAAGTTAATTCTAGATGGTATGATGATAAAATTGTACAACATTTACATGTAAATATTGGTGTTGCAGTAGCAGTTGATGATGGGTTGGTTGTTCCTGTCATTAGATTTGCAGATGAGAAAAGTTTATTGGATATTTCTTTATTAGTAAAAGACATGGCTAATAAAGCTCGTTCTAAGAAATTAACCCCATCAGATATGGATGGGAGTACTTTTACAATTTCTAATTTAGGAATGTTTGGTATTTCTGAGTTTACTTCAATAATTAATCAACCGAATTCAGCAATTTTATCAGTTGGTGCAATAAACAAAAAGGCAATTGTAAAGAATGATAAAATTGAAATAGGAAGCATAATGAAGGTTACTTTAGCATGTGATCATAGAAGTGTTGATGGTGTTACTGGATCTGCTTTTTTAAATACACTTAGAGGTTTTATTGAAAATCCTGTAACAATTTTATTGTAAATAATGAAAAACCCTAAGACTATTTTGATTACTGGAGCTAGTGATGGGATTGGTTATGAATTAACAAAATTAGCTTTGGATAAAGGATACAATGTTCATGCATTGTCAAGAAATATTTCTAAATTAAAAAAGATTAGTGGAATTTATTCTTATTCTGTTAATCTTTCAAAGGAGAAGTCTATAAAGACATTTGTTAATAAATTAATTAAAGAATCTGTAAAATTAAATATAATAATAAATAATGCTGGAGCTCTTGTAAGAATGCCTTTTCATGATACTCCAAGAGAAGTTTTTAAGGAGATATATAATGTAAATGTTTTTGGAGTTGTTTCACTAATAAAGTACTTAATTCCAATAATTGATAAGAAAGGCCATGTTGTTAATATTTCTAGTATGGGAGGTATTCAAGGAAGTAATAAATTTCCAGGTTTATCTGCATATTCAAGTAGTAAAGCTGCTTTAATTTCACTCACAGAATCCCTAGCAGAAGAATATAAAGAAACAGGACCATCATTTAATGCATTAGCTTTGGGATCTGTTAAAACTAAAATGCTTGAGAAAGCATTTCCTGGTTATAAAGCTTCAACATGTCCTATGAAAATGGCATCATATATTTTAGATTTTTCCATTTCAGGACATACTTTATTTAATGGTAAGATTTTACCCGTTTCTTTATCTACTCCATAAATGATTAAAAACAACAATAAATTATTTAATTATTTACCTGTCGAAAGTCATAATTTAATAAGGGACTATATAAAGAAATATCCAGCTTCATATAAAGTCACCCCTAAAAGATATTCAAAACATGGAGATTTTAGAGCAGATATAAATGGCAATTATAGAATAACAATTAATTCAAACCTAAATAAATACAGGTTTTTAATTACTTTAATTCATGAATTATCCCATTTGGTTTCCTTTAAATTATATGGAATGAACATTAAACCTCACGGAAGTGAATGGAAAAAAAAATTTAAGGAATTAATGCAACCTTTTATGATTTCTTCTATTTTTCCTGATGAACTTAGTTCTTTGTTAAAAAAATATCTGATTAATCCCAAAGCATCTACTGATTCAGACATGAAATTAACTAAAGTATTAAAAAAGTATGATAAGAATAAAGAAAGCCATACAACTGTTGAAGATATATCCGAAGGAGTTTTGTTTAGAATATATAGCGGTAAAGTATTTAGAAAGGAGTTTAAATTAAGAAAACGTTATCAATGTGAAGAATCATCTACTGGAAAAAAATATTTATTTAACCCCCAAGCTGAAGTTTTTCCTTTGGAATAAAATATTTATTTAGTTAATATTTGTTTAGCTTTTTTTAGTATTTCTGAAGAATAAACGAATTTAATGAATGCTTTGTTTTTAGCTCTAAATATATTCTTATTTGAACCTTCCCACTCTTTTTCACCATTATTTAAAAAAATAATATTTTCTCCTATTTCCATAACGGAATTCATGTCATGAGTGTTTATTACAGTAGTCATATCATATTCCTTGGTTATTTCTTGAATTAGATTGTCAATAACAATGGAAGTTTGAGGATCTAGTCCAGAATTTGGTTCATCACAAAATAAATAATTTGGATTCATTACAATAGCTCTAGCTATAGCAACTCTTTTTTGCATTCCACCAGATAGCTCAGAAGGCATTTTACTATTTGAATTTGAAAGGTTCACCCTTTCAATGACCTCATTGACGCGATTCAACATTTCTTTATAGCTTTTTTTTGTAAACATACGCATAGGAAACATTATATTCTCTTCTACAGTCATTGAATCAAAAAGTGCACTTCCTTGGAAAACAATCCCCATCTCTTGCCTAAGCTTTCTTCTTTCTTTATTATTCATGTTATTCAAAAAAATCCCATTAAAACTAATTTCCCCACTTTCTGGTAAAAAAAGACCTAACAAACATTTCAGCAGAACTGTTTTGCCTGATCCACTTTGACCTATTATCAGGTTTGTCTTACCCTTATGAAATTTAGTGCTTATATCTTTTAATACTAAGATGCCGTCAAATGATTTGGTTATATTTTCTACAGTAATCATTATGCTAATAATGTTTGAGTAATTAAATAATTTGATATAATAATCACAACACTAGTCCAAACAAAAGATATTGTACTAGCTCTACCTACTTGAAGAGCACCTCCTTTTAAAAAGTATCCATGATATGCAGGAATAGTTGCCAGTAGGAATGAAAAAAATAAAGTTTTAATAAAAGCATACTGTACATGAAAAGGAATAAAATCTATTTGTACACCTTCAATAAATAAAGCACTTGAACAAAAGCCTCCATATACGCTTGCAGCATATCCTCCTATAATACCTAGAAACATTGAGATTGTTATTACAAAAGGATATAGTAGTAAAGCAATTATTTTTGGAAAAATAAGGTAGTTATATGTATTAATCCCCATTACTTCTAGTGCATCAATTTGTTCTGTAACTCTCATTGTACCAATACTTGATGTAATATAAGAACCAACTTTACCAGCCATAATAATTGAAATAAAAGTTGGAGAAAATTCTAAAATAACGGATTGTCTTGTTGCATATCCAATCAAGTTTCTTGGAATTAGTGGATTACTCATATTTAATGCAGTTTGAATTGCAACAACTCCACCAACAAAGAAAGAAATAAATGCAACGATTCCTAATGAGCCTATAATTAATATGTCAATATCTCTTAAGATAAGATTTTTTAGAACGGACCATTTTGTAAATTTTCCAAAAACCTTTTGAAGCATTATGAAATAACTTCCGATATGTTGAATAACTTTCATAATGTTCAAAATTACAAAAAGGAAAATCTAAATGGTATTTTTTTTAGAATTGGTATGTTAAAGCATTAATATTCATCCCAGCACCTACACTGGCAAAAAGGATTAAATCACCATTATTTATTTTATGACCACCATAATTTTCTTTAATTACTAAATCAAAAAGTGTAGGAATTGTAGCAACTGAACTATTGCCAAATCTTTCTATGTTAGTAGGTAAAACATTATTTGGAGGTTCTGAATCGTAAAGCTTATAAAATCTTTTAACAAGAGCTTTTTCCATTTTTAAATTAGCTTGATGAATAAAAATCTTTTTCAGATCAGTGATTTTTTTACCAGATTCATCTAGGCACTCTTTCATAGCATTTGGAACTTTACTTAGAGCAAACTCATAAACTTTATGCCCCTGCATTTTAATATATTTTGTTTTATCAATATTATTAGAATTAGATTCACCGTAATAAATATAATTTACTATACCTTCATTTGAATATGTAGCGGATTTATTGCTTAAAATACCACCACTTTTTTCTGAAGATTCAATTATTACAGCACCAGCACCATCTGCAAAGATCATCCCGTCTCTATCACTAGGATCAATAACACGGGACAATGTTTCAGTTCCAATTACTAAACATCTTTTTGCCATACCTGATTTTATAAATGATTTTGCTTGAATCATTCCCTCTAACCATCCAGGACAACCAAATAAAATATCATAAGCAACACATGAGGGATTCTTAATTTCTAAATTTGCTTTTACTCTTGCAGCTAATGCTGGCATGGCATCCATTTGCTTAGTCCCATAATTAATATCACCAATATTATGAGCTAAAATTATATAATCAATAGATTCACTATTAATTTTTGAGTCTTTTATAGCTTTTTTTGCTGCTTCAGTAGCTATATCTGAAGATTTTAAATCATTAGAAACATAAAGTCTTTGCTTTATACCAGTTATAGATTGAAACTTTTCTATTATTTCTTGATTTTCAATTCCAAAAGAATTTCCGTCATTATCAATGAAATTGTTGCTCAAAAAAGCACTGTTGAGTTTTACTTTTGGTGGAATATAACTCCCGGTACCATTTATTATTATACTCATAAATAGATAACAATACTATTATATTATTGCTAATAACTTTTATATAAAATTATAAAACATCTGACATTCAAAAATACTTATCGAATTTAATTTAAACTATTTAATTTTTTTAAAGTCTTGTAAATCAGAAATTTAATATTTAGATATAGGAACACAACTGCAAATTAAATTACGATCTCCAAATGCTTCATCAACTCTTCTTGTAGTGGGCCAAAATTTGTTTCTTCTAACAAATTCTAATGGGAAAGCAGCCTTTTGGCGAGAATATTTGTATGGCCACTTATCACTAGATATAATTGATAATGTGTGTGGTGCATTTTTTAAAAGATCTATTTGATTAGTGTTTTCAATTTCTTTTTTTATAGAAATCATTGCTTCACAAAAATGATTTATTTCAGTTAAGTTTTCACTTTCAGTTGGCTCTATCATCATCGTGCCTGGAACAGGAAAAGATACAGTTGGTGCATGGAAGCCATAATCCATTAATCTTTTAGCAATATCAACTACTTCAATTCCATTTTTTTTAAAGTTTCTACAATCAATAATTAATTCATGGGCTGTTCTTTGATTTTTTCCAGAGTATAATACTTTATAATATTTTTCTAGACGATATTTAATATAATTTGCATTTAATATTGCTAATTGTGTTGCTTTTTTCAAACCATTTTTTCCAAGCATTTTAATATATCCATATGAAATTATACAAGCCATTGCAGATCCCCAAGGAGCAGCTGAGATTGCAGTTATTGATTTTTCTCCTCCAGTTTTAACTATAGGATTTGAAGGCAAAAATTTTGATAAGTGTTTAGCTACACAAATTGGACCCATACCTGGACCTCCTCCTCCATGAGGAATAGCAAATGTTTTGTGTAGATTTAAGTGACATACATCAGCGCCAATATTTGAAGGATTAGTTATTCCAACTTGAGCATTCATATTAGCTCCATCCATATATACTTGACCGCCAAATTCATGTACTAATTTTGTTATTTTTTGAATATTACTTTCAAATACACCATGCGTAGATGGATAGGTTATCATTAATGCAGCTAAATTATTTTTTGATTTGACAACTTTCTCTTTAATATCATCCCAACTAATGTTTCCTTCTTCATCAGTTTTAACAACAACAACTTTCATCCCTGCCATTACAGCTGAAGCAGGGTTTGTTCCATGTGCTGATGCAGGAATTAAACATATATTACGGTTGAAATCTCCTTTTGAATGATGATATTCTCTAATTACCATTAAGCCTGCATATTCCCCTTGAGCACCTGAATTTGGTTGAAGTGATGTTGACTCAAACCCAGTAATTTCATTTAATTGCTTTGTCAACTCTTCTAGAATAATATGATAACCACTTGCTTGCTTTTTTGGAACAAAAGGATGAATATTATTCCATTTTGGAGAACTTAATGGAAGCATTTCTACTGCAGCATTTAATTTCATGGTACATGATCCTAAAGAAATCATAGAATGATTTAATGACAAATCTTTTAATTCAAGATTTTTAATATAACGCATCAATGAAGTTTCTGAATGATAAGAATTAAAAACTGGATGTGTTAAAAAACTACTTTTACGTCTAGAAAATTCAGGAATTCGATTAAATTCAATATTATTTTTACTTGTAGAAGTACCAAATTTATTTTTATAAATTTTAAATACATCTTCAATTTTTTCAAAATCATTATTACTGATTGTTTCATTAATTGAAATACTAACAAATTTTTCTTCTATGTAATTAAAATTAATTTTAGCTTTCTCAGCAATAATTTTTAGTTGTTCACAGTTTGCTTCAATTAGAAGAGTATCAAAATAGTATTTGTTAATTTGTTCAAACCCTAGTTTAATTAATTGTTTTTCTAATTTATTAGTATAGTCATGAATTTTCTTTGCTATATATTTTAGTCCTTCGGGCCCATGATAAACAGCATACATTCCAGCCATAACTGCCAAGAGAACTTGAGCTGTGCAGATATTTGAAGTTGCTCTATCTCTCTTAATATGTTGTTCTCTTGTTTGCAATGCCATTCTAAGTGCCGAATTTCCATCACAATCAATAGTTTGACCTATTATGCGACCTGGTATATTTCTTTTATAAATTTCTTTAGTAGCAAAAAATGCTGCATGTGGACCACCATATCCTAGAGGAATACCAAGACGCTGTGTGGTTCCTACAACGACATCAACTCCATATTTCCCTGGACCTTCAAGAAGAATTAAACTTAGAATATCAGCAGCAACTATACATTTAACGTTGCTTTTTTTTAGTCTTTTTACAACCTTTGGTAGGTTAATTATTTCTCCATATTTACCAGGATATTGAATTAAGGCACCATAAAAAATATCTGAAAATTTATAATTTTCAGGATCTCCAACAACTATTTCTATTCCTAAAGGTTTTGCTCTAGTATATAACACTGAAAGTGTTTGTGGAAGTATCTGATCATGGACAAAAAACTTTTTCAAATGAGTATTTGATTTTGTATTAGAAATATTATATAACATTGTCATTGCTTCAGCTGCAGATGTGCTTTCATCTAAAAGAGAAGCATTTGCTATTTCCATACATGTAATATCACAAATAACAGTTTGAAAGTTAAATAAAGCCTCCAATCTGCCTTGAGCTATTTCAGCTTGATATGGAGTATAAGCTGTATACCATCCTGGATTTTCCAAAATGTTTCTTTGAATTACTGCAGGAGTTATAGCAGCATGATAGCCTAACCCTATATATGTTTGAAAAACTTCATTTTTATTACTAATTGACTCAATATGCTTAGAAAATGAATGTTCACTTATGCCTTCAGGAAGATTTAATTCATTTTTTAAAAGTATTTTTTTTGGAACTGATTGATATATCAATTCATCTAATGATTTGACACCAATTAAACTCAACATTTTTTTTATCTCATTTAAACTTGGTCCCAAATGCCTTGACTCAAACTGATCAGTATTCATTATTTTTTTGTGAATCTAAATCCTGATAAACTTATTTAATTTTTTTTGAACTTTCAACAACTTTTTTTGCCATATTCTTTTTGTACTCTAATATTTTCTTTTGAACCTCGATAGATTTTGATCCGATAATTTGAGCAGCTAAAATTCCAGCATTTTTTGCCCCATTTAATGCCACAGTAGCAACTGGAACACCACCAGGCATTTGAAGAATAGATAAAACTGAGTCCCAACCATCAATGGAATTCTTAGATTTAATTGGCACACCTATTACCGGCAGAGGGCTTAATGATGCTATCATTCCTGGAAGATGTGCAGCACCACCAGCACCAGCAATAATTACTTTAATTCCTCTTTTATGTGCGTTATTTCCGTATTCCATCAATCGAGAAGGAGTTCTGTGGGCTGAAACTACATCTACCTCAGTTTTTATATTAAAAATATTAAGGATTTCTATTGCTTCTTTCATTATCGGTAAATCAGATTTACTGCCCATTATTATTCCTACTTGCGCCATATTATTTTGAAATTACTTGGATTATGGATTTAATGTCTTCCGCTATTTTTCTAGCTTTTTCAATTTTATTGTTTACTACTGTTACATGTCCCATTTTTCGAAAAGGTCTTGTGTTATTTTTACCATAAAGATGGGGAGTTACTCCCTTTATAGCAAGAATTTGATCTATATTTTTATAAAAAACTGGACCACGATGATTTTTATCTCCAACTAAGTTTACCATTACACTGCAAATTTTACTTGACGTATCTCCAAGAGGAAGATCCATTATTGCTCTTAAATGTTGATCAAACTGATTAGTTGTTGAAGCCTCTATTGTAAGGTGTCCAGAATTGTGTGGCCTGGGAGCAACTTCGTTAACAAGAATATCGCCTGTTTCTGTCAAAAAAAATTCAATTGCTAATACACCTACATGTTTATATTTTTTAGCAATTTTAAAAGCAAGATCTTTTACTTTTATCTCTTCAGATTTTGAAATACGTGCTGGTGAAATCACATATTCAACTTGGTTTGCAAATGAATTAAATTCCATTTCTACAACTGGATATGTTAAAATTTCTCCTTGTGGACGTCGAGCAACTATTACTGAAAGCTCTGATTTAAATGATATAAAATCTTCAGCAATGCATTCTCCTTCATTTAATTTCTCTAGATCTTTATTGTTTCTAACAATAGAAACACCAAAACCGTCATATCCCATTAAAGCTGCTTTCCAAACAAATGGAAATGAAAGGTTTCCCTTAGCTATAGAATTTTTTAAGGAGTCTAAATCTTTAAATTCTCTAAACCCAGCTGTTGGAATCTTATTTTGTATATAAAACTTTTTTTGAAGAGTTTTATTTTGAATTATTTCTAATATTTCAGGTTGAGGATATACTTTTAAACCTTCTTTTTTTAAATCAAGAAGTGCTTTTACATTGACATTTTCAATTTCAATAGTTAGAAGATCAACTTTTTTTCCAAAATTATAAACTGCTTCATAATCCATTAAATCACCTTGTGAAAACTCATTACAAGCTAATCTAGCAGGAGCTTTTTCATTGGGATCCATAACAGCAGTATAAATATCCCATTTTCTTGAGGAATATAATAGCATTTTTCCTAATTGACCACCACCTAGAATACCTAGCTTTTTGGATGAAGAAAAAAAATTCACTTGTTTTTTTTTTTCAAAAATACATATAACTTTTGGTGATTTGAAAAATGCTTTACAAATTGGGTATCTTTGGAGTTTGTAAAATATTATGATAAATCTTGTATTATTTGGAAAACCTGGTGCTGGTAAAGGAACTCAAGCTGAATACATAAAAAAGGAATTTGGATTGTTTCATATTTCAACGGGAGATTTGTTCAGATATAATATTAAAAATAAAACTTCATTAGGGCTTTTAGCCAAAAAAAATATTGATAATGGGGATTTAGTTCCTGATCATGTTACAATTGAAATGCTTAAAGATTCAGTTTTAAAAAACATTAATGATTTAGGTTTTATTTTTGATGGTTTCCCCAGAACTATTTCACAAGCAATAAAATTAGATGAATTTTTAACCTCAATAAAAATAGAAATAACGGCTACTATTTCTTTAAATGTAGAAGACACAATACTTATGGATAGACTTATTAAACGAGGAAAATTAGAGGGTCGTGCTGACGATTTAAGTATTGATAAGATTCGTAATCGTTTTAATGAATACAATACCAAAACTCAACCTTTACTTAATTTTTATCATAAACAAGGGAAGCTTTTGTCAATTGATGGATCAGGTACTATATATCAAATAAGAGAAAGAGTAAATGTTTTGGTGAATCAATTTAAATGAAATGACTGAAGGTAATTTTGTTGATTATGTTAAATTACACATTAAGTCTGGAAGTGGAGGTAAAGGATCTAATCATTTACATAGAGAAAAATATAATAGTAAAGGAGGTCCTGATGGAGGTGACGGAGGAAGAGGTGGGCATATTATAATAAGAGGTAATGAAAATTTATGGACTTTATATAATTTTAAATTTAAGCGACATTTTGTAGCTGGTAATGGTGAGAATGGAAGTAAAAAAAGAAGTTCTGGAGCTCAAGGAAAAGATTTAATAATAGATGTGCCATTAGGAACTGTTATAAAAAACAAAAGAAATAATGAAATTCTTTTTGAAATAACAAAATCTAATCAGGAAATTATTGTCCTTAGGGGAGGTTTAGGAGGTTTGGGTAATTGGAACTTTAAGTCTTCAGTAAGACAAACCCCCAGATATGCCCAATCAGGTCAAGGCTCAAATGAACTAGATATAATTTTAGAGTTAAAAATTCTTGCTGATGTTGGATTGGTTGGTTTTCCTAATGCTGGAAAATCAACTTTACTTAAAGCTATAACCGGAGCTAAACCTAAAATTGGTGAATATGAATTTACTACTTTAAAGCCTAATCTTGGAATTGTTCCATATAGGAGTTTTCAATCATTTGTAGTTGCTGATATACCTGGAATAATTGAAGGTGCTTCAAAAGGAAAAGGATTAGGGTATAATTTTTTAAGACACATAGAGAGAAATTCAATTTTATTATATGTTATTCCTTTAGATTCAAAAGATGTAAAAAAAGATTTTGATATTTTAATCAATGAACTTAAGCAATACAATTCTGATTTATTGGATAAAGACTATGCTGTTGTATTATCAAAATCTGACTTATTAGATGATGAATTATTACATGAGTATTATTCAGATTTAAAAATTCATTTTAGAGATATTCCATATTTTATTATTTCATCCATACAGAAAAAAGGTCTTGTTGAATTAAAGGACGGAGTATGGAAATTATTAAATAAATCAGAAAATGTATAAATTCATATTCAAGTTTTTCTTTTTCACATTTGTAATCCAGTCGCAGGACAAAACGCCCTTTGCTAAATATAATTTTCAAAATGATTCTTTGTATAACAAAGTTTTAAAGCAAAAGATTGAATCTATTGGGAATACTGCTAATTATAAAGTTTATCAAGAAATAGCTGAACATGCATATTATTATAAGGATTGGAAAACTGTTATAGAATATTCTCAAAAAAGCATTTCAATATTTCCAAATGAAAGAGGATTTTTTTTATTAGGTTCTGCTTCAGGATTTGCTTCTTTAATGGAAAATAAGATTAATTCAATTTTTTATTTAAACAAAATGAAATATGGTTTTAAAAATTCATATAATTTTAATGCAGAAAATATAGTTTATTTAAAAGCTTTATTACTTTTTTATAGTAAAGTGCCAAAAATTTTAGGTGGCAACATGAATTTAGCCTTTAAATATGCCAATGAACTTAAAATGATATCAGAAATTGAAGGATTCCTTGCTTTTGCACATTTAGCTGAAGTCAATAATAATTTTAAAGAAGCTAAGGAACAATATTTAAATGCAACAAATAGTTTTGACATAATTAATCAAGATTGTAATAACCTTTCATTAGTTGATATAAACAGAAGAAATCTTTTATATGAACTTTCATATGGTCAAATTAAATTTGGATTTGTTTCTAATAATACAATTTGCATGTTGCAATTTTTAGAATCTTCATACTCATTAAGTGATAGTTTTCCAAAAAAATGGCTTTATTTAAGATTAGCTAAAGCCTTTTATTTTTTAGGAGAATTAGATAATTATGAAAGTTATATTAATAAGGCAATGCTGATAGATCCAGAATTTATTGAAGTAAAGTCATTTCTCAACAATTTAGGGGAATAATAATTTCTCCAAGTCTAATTAATTCAAATGCTTTTAATTTATACTACAAAAATTACTCCTAGGATTAGATATATATTTTATCACATTTTTTTCAAAATGTTAAATATTCAAATTAGTCTTACAGATTCAGTTTCAAATTTCGTTGCTTTTAATAGTCCAAAACTTAGCTATTCAAAGAAACCTTTAGGGAATGAGTTGTTTTTTTCTTCATGTAGTTTATTGTTTGAGCAGGGTATTCAGAATAGTTTAGTTAAAGTTTTTAAATGGAAAAAATATCCAGTTTTTTTTCAAGTTTCAAGTCAATCCATAATACCATTTGATTTATTTGCAGCAAGTTTCTATTTGATAACTAGATATGAGGAACACCTTCCTCATATTAAAAATGTTGAGGGACAATTTACAAGCTCAGAAAGTATAGCAGGAAAAAATAATTTTTTAGATAAACCTATTATTGATTATTGGGTTTTAGAATTGAGATCAATTATCAAAGAAAAATTTCCTGAAATCATTATTTCTTCATCCGCATCAAAAAAAATTGTTCCAATACTTGAGGTTTCAACTGCATACAAATTCAAGTATAAATCAGCAATCTTTTCTGTTTATCAAGCTATAAAATCAATGTGGAAATTAAATTTTGATAATTTATTTGATCAAATTTTAGTTTTATTTAGATTTAAAAATGATCCATTCTTAGAATATGATTTTATAATAAATTTTTTTAAAAAAAACAACCTATCATTGGTGTTCTTTTTCAGGTTTACAAAGTATGCATTAGATCATAGCTCTGAATCTATATTCAACTCATCATTTCAATCATTAATTAAGAATATTTCTGATAAGTCTATTTTGGGGTTATTAGTTTCAGGCTTTGCTCAGAAAAAAGAAAAATTTTTAAAAAAAGAAATAGATGGTTTATTTAATCTTACACATAAAAATTTAAAGAAAGTTAGACTTAATAATGGGATTATTTCAATTTCTGAAATTTATCCACTTTTAGTGCAACAAGAAATACTTGAAGATTATAGTATGGGTTATAAGGATTCTATTGGTTATAGAGCTAGTACTTCATTGCCATTTTATTATTATGATTTAATTAATGAAATTAAAACACCGCTTAAAATTTTTCCAATTGTTGCAACAGAAGAGTCATTAAAACAAAAAAACGAAACGAAAGGATTTAAAAAAATCTTAGATCTTTATTCTTCTCTACCTCTTCAAAACTCTGTTCATGCCTTTACATTTAGCCCAAAAGTTATTAGTAAATCAAAAGAAGATATAAATTTACGAGAATCTTTTTTAAAATATATTAGTGAATATAAGAAACGCAAATAGAGTGGAAACTATATTTTTTGATTTAGATCATACATTATGGGATTTTGAAAAAAACTCATACCTAACTTTTAAAAGTATTTTTAGAGAGTATAATTTCCCATTTTCTTTAGAGGAATTTCTAAGATTCTATATCCCTATAAATCACATCTATTGGAAAAGCTATTCTCAAGATAAGATAAGCAAGAAAAAGTTGAAAACCATTAGATTAATTAAAACTTTCCAATCTTTGAAATATGATTTTAAATTAGATTTAATTAATGAAATTTCGGATGAATATATTAGAAGACTTCCTTTGAAAAAAAAATTGTTTGCAGGAGCTTTAGATTTAATAAAATTTTTACATTCAAAATATAAATTGTATATAGTAACTAATGGATTTGAAGAAGTTCAATTAAAAAAAATTAAAAATTCAGGATTATATCCTTATTTTGAAACAATAATTACTTCAGAAATGGTAGGCAAAAAAAAACCACATCCCAAAATTTTTAGATTTGCACTTTCTTTAGCTAATCAAAAACCCGAACAATGTTTAATGATTGGCGATAATACTAAAGCAGATATTTTGGGTGCATTAAGGGTAAATATTCGAGCTATTCATTTTAATTCAAATAAGGAACCTAATCATTCATTTTGCCCGATAGTATATAATCATAAAGAGTTATATGAAATGTTTAATTCAAAATAAAAAATATGTATATAAAAAAAGCTCAAAAAATAGTGGATAGTTGGATTTCAGAAAATGGTGTTCGTTATTTTAATGTATTAACAAACATGGCTCAATTAACTGAAGAAGTTGGAGAAGTAGCTAGGATAATTTCTCGAAGATATGGGGAACAAAGTGAAAAAGAGTCTGACAAAGATAAAGACTTAGGTGAAGAACTTGCAGATGTTCTTTTTGTTGTATTTTGTATAGCTAATCAAACAAAAATAGATTTACAAAAAGCTTTTGATATTAGATTGAAAACTAAGAAGCATAGAGATAAAAAGCGCCATAATAAAAATCCAAAACTCCATTAATAATGGACATCAAGCTTTTTACAGAATCTAATAATTTATATGGAAAAATTTCAATAAATGGGTCTAAAAGTGAATCAAATAGACTGCTTATTTTGAAAGCTTTATATCCAAACTTAATTTTAAAAAACTTGTCCAATTCAGACGATACTATATTAATTCAAAAAGCACTTAATAATCCAACTAATATTATTGATGTGTCTCATGCTGGTACTGCTATGAGATTTTTAACAGCATATTATGCATCAAAACCTAATTCTGATATAATTCTTACGGGTTCAAAAAGAATGAAAAACAGACCAATTGGAATTTTGGTTGATTCATTAGTTAAAATTGGTGCTTCAATAGAATATTTAGAAAAAGATGGATTTCCTCCATTAAGAATTAATGGAAAAAAATTATTAGGAAATTTTTTAAATATATCTGCTTCAGTAAGCAGCCAGTTTATAACTGCATTGATTTTAATCGCTCCTACTACTTCTAAAGGAATGACAATTAATTTATTAGATAAAGTTACCTCACAACCTTATATAAATATGAGTATATCGTTGTTGAAGAAATTAGGAATTAATGTTGAAGTTAATAATGATAATAAAATAATTATTTATCCAAAAGAAAAAATATCTGCAACTACAATTTCAGTTGAATCTGACTGGAGTTCTGCATCATATTATTATAGTTTGGTTGCATTATCTAATAAAGCAGAAATTAAATTAAGCGGTTTTAAGAATAGTTCATTACAAGGAGATTCCTGTTTAAAGAAAATTTATAAAAAGCTTGGTGTTTTATCAATTTTTGATCGAGATTTTTTGATTTTAAAAAAAGATTCTAAAATTAATCTACCAAATGAGATTTCTTTAAATTTAATAGATTCACCTGACCTAGCCCAAACAATATCTGTAACATGTTTTGGGTTAGGTGTTGATTGCAAACTAACTGGACTCCATACATTAAAATTTAAAGAGACCGATCGTTTGATTGCATTAAAAAATGAGTTTATAAAATTAGGGGCAAAGGTATCAATTACTAATGATAGTTTTTATCTAAAATCTTCAAATCAAAACCAAAATGACATGATTAAGATTTCAACATATAATGATCATAGAATGGCAATGTCTTTTGCCCCGTTATCTCTTTTTGGTCCAATAATAATTGAAAATTATAAAGTTGTTTCAAAATCATATCCAAATTTTTGGGCTGATCTTGAAAGCATAGGATTTAAATCAATAATAAATTAAGAATATTTATTCTTAATTACTTGACATAGGCTATTTGTAGATGTTATATTTGCAAATTAAAAATTAATTATATGAAATTATCTGATTTTAATTTTGATTTACCAAAAAATTTAGTAGCTGAATATCCTAGTAAAGATAGAGATGAATCTAGACTTTTAGTCTTGAATCGAAATAATGGAAATATTGAGCATTTAGCCTTTAAAGATGTAATAAATTTTTTTGATGAAGGGGATGTAATAGTTTTAAATAATACAAAAGTTTTTCCAGCAAGATTATTTGGTAATAAAGAAAAAACAGGTGCTCGAATAGAAGTCTTTTTATTAAGAGAACTTAGTGATGATCAGCGATTGTGGGATGTGTTAGTTGATCCTGCAAGAAAAATACGAATTGGAAACAAATTATATTTTGGAGAGGATGAATCTTTGGTGGCTGAGGTTATAGATAATACTACATCTAGGGGTAGAACTTTACGTTTTTTATTTGATGGCACTTATTCTCAATTTAGAAAAAAGTTAAATGATCTTGGGGAAACTCCACTTCCTAAATATATTAACCGTTCAGTTGAAGAAGAAGATAAAGAGAGGTACCAAACAATTTATGCAAAACATGAAGGAGCTGTTGCAGCTCCAACAGCTGGCCTTCACTTTTCAAAACATTTGCTCAAGCGTTTAGAGATTAAAGGGGTAAATCTTGCTGAAATCACTCTTCACGTAGGATTGGGCACCTTTAATCCAGTTGAAGTAGAAGATTTATCTAAACATAAAATGGATTCTGAGGAACTAATTATTGATCAAATGGCTGCCAACACAGTAAATAATGCATTAAAAAACAAAAAAAGAATTTGTGCTGTTGGCACAACTGTCATGCGTGGTTTAGAGAGTTCAGTTTCATCTATTAAAACATTAAATCCATATAACAGCTGGACTCATAAATTTATTTTTCCTCCTTATGATTTTTCAATTGCAAATTGTATGATTACTAATTTTCATACTTCAAAATCAACTTTATTAATGATGGTTTCTGCTTTTGCTGATCTTGAAATGATGATGCATGCTTACAATGAGGCAATAAAGGAAAAATATAGGTTTTTTTCCTATGGAGATGCAATGCTTATTATATAAATGATTTATGAAAATCAAAAGTAAAATAGATATTCGAGCTCTTTCATCAAAAGAGCTCGAATCATTTTTTTTAGATATTGGTGAACCATTATATAGAGTAAAACAAGTTGAAAAATGGCTTTGGCAAAAAGGAATATCTTCCTTTGATCAGATGAAGAATATTTCAAAATTCACTCGCAAAATATTGGAAGAAAATTTTGTAATAAATAATATAAAAGTTGAGTATCATCAAAAAAGTAAAGATGGAACAATAAAAAATTCAATTAGACTTTTTGATGGTTTAAAAATAGAGTCTGTTTTGATTCCTACTGAGAATAGAATAACAGCATGTATTTCATCCCAAGTTGGCTGTAGTTTAGATTGTAAATTTTGCGCAACTTCCAGATTAAAAAGATTAAGGAATTTGAATCCAGATGAAATTTTTGATCAAGTTTTATTAATTAATATGCAGGCAAAAAAGTATTATAATAAATCCTTAACAAATATTGTCTTCATGGGCATGGGAGAACCGCTTATGAATTATAACAATGTAGTTAAAGCAATTAATAAAATAAGTGCAGTTGATGGATTAGGAATTTCTTTAAAAAAAATTACTTTATCAACATCTGGAATTCCTAAAATGATAAAAAAATTAGCTGATGACAAAGTTAAGTTCCAGCTTGCAGTATCACTTCATAGTGCTCGTCAATCAATTAGAGAAAAAATAATGCCATTTACAGTAAATTTTCCTCTAAATGAACTAAAAGATTCATTAGAATATTGGTATAGTAAAACAAAAAAAAGAGTAACCTATGAGTATATAATATGGAAAGATATAAATGATAAAGATGAAGACATTAAATCTTTAGTTGAATTTTGTAGTTATATTCCTTCAAAAGTTAATTTTATTGAATATAATAATATAGGCTCAGATGATTTTTTATCAGTAAGTTATAATAAAATACTAAGCTATCAAGATGCATTAAAAAGAGCAAACATTACTTCTACAATAAGAAAATCAAGAGGAGAAGATATTAGTGCAGCATGTGGGCAACTAGCAAATAATATTTCGCGCAATTCTAAATACTAAAGTTTGTCTTATTAATTATAGACTATATTTGAAATATATGAAAATTACTGAGGAAATTAAGGCGCCAATTTATAAAGAAATGGAAATGTTTGAAAAAAAAATTTTTGAATCCATTTCTTCAAAAGTTGTCTTGTTGAATCGTATAACTAAATTTATAGTTGATAGAAAAGGAAAACAAATTCGCCCAATGTTTGTTTTTTTAATTGCAAAACTTTTTTCAAAAAATCAGATAGTAAATGAAAGGACTTATAGAGGAGCAACTATAATTGAATTAATTCATACAGCGACTTTAGTCCACGATGATGTTGTAGACAACTCTACTCAGCGAAGAGGATTCTTTTCAATTAATGCTTTGTGGAAAAATAAAATTGCTGTTTTAGTTGGCGATTATCTTCTTTCTAAAGGACTTTTATTGTCCATAGAGAATGAAGATTTTGATTTACTTAAGATAATTTCTGTAGCTGTTAGTAAAATGAGTCAAGGAGAATTATTACAAATAGAAAAATCGCGAATAATGGATATTGACGAGGATATATATTTTAAGATTATTCGTCAAAAAACAGCGTCATTATTAGCGGCTTGCTGTTCTATGGGTGCTAAATCAGTACATGCAACTGTTGATGAAGTAAAAAAAACATATAAATTCGGAGAATTAATTGGAATGGCATTTCAAATAAAAGATGATTTATTTGATTATACTGAAGCTAAAATTGGTAAGCCTACAGGGGCAGATATAAAAGAAAAAAAAATAACACTACCTCTTATTTATGCAATAAATGTTGCTGACAAAAAAGATAAAGAATGGATTATAAATGTAATTAAAAACAATACAGGAAATAAAAAAATTGTTAGACAATTAGTTAATAAAGTTATTGATTTAGGTGGTTTAGAGTATGCGTCTAATTTGATGAATAATTATAAAGATAATGCCTTAGCTCAATTGAATGATTTTCCAAAAAACAAATTTAGACACTCATTAGAACTTATGGTAAATTATGTTGTTGAACGTAATATATAAATCCCTTTCTTTTTTATATTTTTATAATAAAAGTTCCTGTGATTTCTAGAGACACTATAGATAAAGTTTATGAGACTGCTAAAGTAGAGGAGGTTATTAGTGATTTTGTTTCTCTAAAAAAAGCAGGATCAAATTATAAGGCTTTAAGTCCATTTACAAAAGAAAAGACGCCAAGTTTCATGGTTTCACCTGTTAAACAAATTTGGAAAGACTTTAGTAGTGGTAAAGGAGGCAATGTTGTAGCTTTTTTAATGGAGCATGAGCATTTGTCTTATCCTGAAGCTATTAGGTATCTAGCAAAAAAGTATTCTATTGAAATAGAAGAAACTAGGCAAACAGAATATGAAAAGTCACAAAATAATGACAGGGAAAGTCTTTATTTGATTTCTAAATTTGCTTGTGAATTTTTTGAAAAATGTCTTTGGAATACTGAAGAAGGCAAATCAATCGGAATAACATATTTTAAGGAAAGAGGTTTTGATGATGAAACAATTAAAAATTTTAGACTTGGATATTCTCCAGAACAAAATGATGCATTTTCCTCAATCGCATTAAAAAAAGGTTATAATGACAACTATATTATTCGATCAGGACTTGTTATTGATAACATAAAAAGAAAGAATAAAATTGATCGTTTTAGGGGAAGAGTGATTTTTCCAATAAGAAGTTTATCTGGAAGAGTTCAAGGTTTTGGAGGAAGAATACTTAAAAAGAATCTAAAAGCTGCAAAATACATTAATTCTCCAGAAAGTGAGATTTATAGTAAGAGCAAGGTACTATATGGATTTTATGAAGCCAAGAAATCAATTGCTAAGGAGGATTGTTGTTATTTGGTTGAGGGATACACTGATGTAATTCAACTTCATCAATCAGGTATTTCAAATTCAGTTTCATCTTCTGGTACAGCATTAACTTATGATCAAATAAGATTAATTAAAAGATTAACATTAAATATAATAGTGCTTTTTGATTCGGATCCTTCTGGAATTAAAGCTGCTTTAAGAGGTGTAGATCTAATATTAGAACAAGGCCTTAAAGTTAGAATTTGTGTTTTTCCAGAGGGAGAGGATCCTGATAGTTTTGCAAAAAATAATTCTCCAAGTTTTTTAAAAAATTTTTTAGAAGATAATACTAAAGATTTTATTCAATTTAAAGCAAATCTTTTATCTAAAGAAAGCATTAATGATCCAATTAAAAAAACATCTATAGTAAGAGATATAATTCATAGCATTTCAAAAATTCCTGATTTAATTCAACAAGAGTTTTATTTGAAAAGTTGTTCAGAAATTATGGGGGTAAGTGAAAGAGTATTGTTTAGTGTATTAGCTCAAGAAAAGAATCAATTTATTCGAAATAAAAATTTTAGACAGAAAAATGTTTTACCAAATAGAATTCACAAAACAGAATCAACAAAACATATTGATAATTCATACAATCTTGAAAAACAGATTATTTCAATTTTATTACAATTTGGTCATTTAGAGGCAGAATACGAAGAGGTTGTATTAAAAACTAATGAAAATGGTGAAATAACTGAAAGCTTTGAAAATATTAAAGCAAAAGTTTTTGAAAAGATATTTCTTGATCTTCAACAAGATGAGGTTGAATTAGCAGATCCGAATTTTCGAAATTTATTTCATAGATTAATTTCAGCTTTTCAAGTAAAAGGAGACTTAGCTATAAATAGTATGCTTTTTAAAGAAAAAAATGATTTAAATACGATTATTACTGATTTATTAATGGATGCTGAAAAATATTTTTTACACTCATGGGATACAAAAAATATTTTTGTAAAAAGTAAAACAGATGAATTAGGTCAATTAGTAACTGAAACAATACTTACTTTAAGAAAAAATCTTATCAATGAAAAAATAAATAAATTAAAAAGTCAGCTAAGTAGTGGAGATAAAAACCATAAAGACCTTTTAGAAGATATAATTAATTATAATAGGTTGAAAAAAACTTTATCAAAGAAATTAAACAGGGTTATATAAATTTTTGTTTAAAGAATTTTTTTTGGAATCTTACATATTGGTATGGGCAACATCTTGTGTTGATTTTTATTGTTTAATTTTAAATAAATCATTCTTGTAGCAGCCTGTTTTTTTGTAAGGTTTTCGATTGGCACATTATTAGAAATAAGATTCATAGCCTCTTCAATAGAAGAGTATTTTGCTCCAATTTATTCTTCATCTGTTCGGTTGTCATCCCATAAACCATCTGCAGGAATAGCCTTTTGAATAGAACTAATAATTTTTAAATGTGAAGCGAGTGAATAAACATCAGATTTCAAGAGGTCAGCAATAGGACATAAGTCTACTGCACCATCACCATGCTTTGTATAAAATCCAATTCCAAAGTCTTCAACTTTATTACCTGTTCCAACAACAAGAGATTTATAATAGCCTGCAAAATAATACAAGGTAATCATTCTTAATCTAGCCCTTGTGTTGGCTAAACTTAATAAATCAAGGTTATGTTTATTTTGTTTAATTAATTCACCTTTAAATGATTCAAAAACATTAGTTAATGAATGAGAAATGATTTTAACATTTTTATAATTCTTTTTTAACCATTTTAAATGCTCCTTAGCTCTAGAAATTTGATTTTTATTTTGATGAATGGACATTTCTATTGCATAAACTGGAAATTCAGTAAGAGCACATAGTGTAGATGTAACAGCAGAATCAACTCCCCCTGAAACCCCAATAATAAAACCATTTTGATTAGCTTCACTTATATACTTTTTTAACCATTCAATTATATGCTCTTTAACTTTTTCTGGGTATTTCATTTAATAATTATATTATCAATGTAAATTTGTGTAAAGTTAGAAATTTGAAAACTAAATTCAATTTGCAAAAGAATCGTTTTATCTCTTTTTTATTTTTATGCAAGGTTTTGTTGTTTATAAATGGATGTAAACAACATAATTCAGATGAACAAAAAATTAGTTCTATGAAATTAAAAGTTAAAATTGAGAGATTTGAAAAGAAATTTAAACTTATTGACACTTTAAATATTAATAAATTAAAAGGAAACTATTCTTTTTTTTTTCCCAGGTAATTATTCAGATAGCTTTTGGATAAAAAAGAAAGATGATAGTGCATATAAATTACTAGAAGATTCTGTTTCAAAAGAATTTGCAGATATCAAACCTATTGAAAATGAATTAACTCATTTCTTTAAGCACTTGAAAAATCAATTCCCGTCAATTATAATGCCTCGTGTGATTTCTCTAATTAACAATGTGGATTATCAAAATAATGTAATTTTAGCAGACTCTTTGTTGTTAATTTCGCTTGATTGTTTTATGGGGGCAGACCATCATTTATATAAAGGCATTCCCCTATATGTAAAAAAAAATATGAATAAGCATAATTTAACTTCTAAAGTTGTTGAAGAATATGCAAAGTATATTATTGATTTTCCAAAGGATAGGAGTTTTTTATCAAAAATGGTTTATCACGGAAAATTACTTTATATAAAGGATATACTCATGCCTCATCATGAGGACTCTTTAAAAATTGGATATACAAGAGATCAAAATAAATGGGTGAATGAAAACGAAGTTTTTATTTGGCAATATATGATTGAAAAGCAAATATTATTTAGTACAAAAACAACATTAGATTACAGATTTCTTATGCCAGCTCCCTTTTCTAAATTTTACTTAGAAATAGACAATGATTCTCCTGGAAGGATTGGTCAATGGATTGGTTGGCAAATAGTAAAATCTTATAAGGATGAATTTCCAGATTCAAAATTACAAGAAATTCTTTCTATGCCTAGTCAAGATCTTTTTAATAAATCAAAATATAAACCTAGAAGAATATGGAAATAAACCAAAAGGCTCCAATTACAATTAATGTAGAATTAGATGAGAATAAAATTCCAAAAAAAATCTCTTGGTCTGCTCCAGATGGAGGGTTAGAGGATCAAAA
This sequence comes from Flavobacteriaceae bacterium, assembly GCA_002723295.1. Lineage (GTDB taxonomy): Bacteria > Bacteroidota > Bacteroidia > Flavobacteriales > Flavobacteriaceae > Marivariicella. The sequence continues at coordinate 61,689 of PBNP01000002.1, forward strand.
TGCTAAAGCCATGTTATTGTCTTTTTGGAATTATGAAAAAAAGGAATCATTTAGAATGGATCTTTGGGTAAAAGACATGCCCATCGAAGACATGAAACAATTTTTTTATCAAAACTTAGTTAGTATGACAAAAACCTATTATAAAGCTACTCAAGATGAAAAAATGACAGCTACAATGAATGATTTTTGTGATTATTTTTCTGAAAAATTAAACTTGAAATAGAAATTTTTAAAGTATTAATTTATTTAATTCGTCTATATATTTTAGTATGTTCTTTAAGCCTGATTTATTAACTGATGATGTAATGAAATATTTAGGAATGGAACTCCACTTTTCATTCATTTTTTCAAAGAAAGCTTCAACATTCTCTTGTAAATCTTTAGATTTAATTTTGTCAGATTTAGTAAAAACTATACTAAATGGGAGTTTTTTTTCCCCAAGCCAATTTATAAATTCTAGGTCAATTTTCTGAGGCTTAATCCTAATATCTATTAGAAGAAATGCTGAAATCATTTGTTTTCGTTCTAAAAAGTATTTTATTATATATTCTTGAAATTTTTTTTTGTTCTGTTTTGAGGTCAGAGCATAACCATATCCAGGTAAATCAACTATATGCCAACTTTTATTAATTAAATAATGATTAATTAATTGAGTTTTCCCAGGCTTTGAAGAAATTAATGCTAATCTTTTATTATTACACAAAGCATTAATTAAAGAAGACTTGCCAACATTAGATCTGCCAATAAAAGCATAATCAGGCAAATTATTATTAGGGCACTTGCTTACATCAGTATTACTAATAAGAAACTTTGAGTTAATTATTTGCATAATTAAAAACCTCTTTTGTGAATCCAATCATATACTATTTTGTTAAATATATCAGGATGCTCCATCATTGGAGCATGACCGCATTTATCTATCCAAAAAAGATTAGAATCAGGAAGAAGAGAATTAAATTCTTTAGCAACACTAGGAGGAGTAACAGTATCTTGTTTTCCCCAAACAATTAATGAAGGATTAGTTATATCAGGAAGATCTTTAGACATGTTATGACGTATTGCACTTTTTGCAATTGTAAGTGTTTTAATGATTTTATTTCGGTCATTAACTGTTTCAAAAATTTCATCAACTAGACTTTTAGTAGCAATTTTTGGATCATAAAATACTTCTTCTGTTTTTGCTTTAATATAACTATAATTTCCACGTTTTGGATATCCATCACCCATTGAATTCTCATAAAGCCCAGAGCTTCCTGTTATTACTAATCCTAGTACTTTTTTTTTGAAAATTTTGGTATAAATTAGCCCTATATGTCCACCAAGTGAGTTCCCAATTAGAATTATGTTTTTTAGTTTTTTAAATAGAATAAAACTATTTAGATATTCAACAAACTTTTTAACATTTGTTTCTTTTATAGGCATGTCATATAAAGGTAAAATTGGCATTAGTACTTTATAGCCTTTTTTAGGGAAAAAAGAAAAAAGAGAATTAAAATTACTTAACCCACCCATCAAACCATGAAGAAGTATTATAGGTTGACCTTTTCCATACTCAACATATTTAAATGATTTTTCCTGTATTATATTAATCTTATTCATCCCAGATTGTTAATGACAAATATATTCATTTGAAGTCAATATTACATTTTTATTGATTTAGAATCTTATTTGTAAAATATTGAAAAAATATTAACAAAGTGGTATTTTGTGGTAAAATGTGGGGAATAATTAATTATATTTGATTATTCATTAGTCAAAAAAGTGAAGTGAAACATTATATTGGAACATATGAGTGTAAAGCTGATTCTAAAGGAAGAATAATGATACCAATGCCTTTAAAAAAACAATTGGCAAAAAACTTAAAGGAAGGGTTTGTTATTAAACGTGCTGTATTTAATTCTTGTCTTGAATTGTATACGTTTTATGAATGGTCTTTATTAATGGAAAAAGTTAATTCATTAAATCGGTTTAACAAGAAAAACAATGATTTTGTAAGAAGGTTCACTGCTGGTGTTAAGTTAGTTGATATTGACATGTCTGGAAGATTGTTAATTCCAAAAGACTTATTTAAACATGCAAAAATTGATAAAGAAGTGGTTATTTCATCTGTAGTGAATATTCTTGAAATATGGGATAAAACCCTTTATGAGAAATCAATAAATGAAGCCACTGTAGATTTTGGATTTTTGGCTGAAGATGTAATGGGAGATAAAAATGGAACAGTTATATCATAAACCTGTCCTTTTGGATGAATCGATAAAGGGTCTTGCTATTAGATCTGATGGGGTTTATGTTGATGCTACCTACGGTGGAGGAGGACATAGCAAAGCAATTTTAGATAAATTATCATCTAAAGGGAAACTTTATGCTTTTGATCAAGATGAATATTCACAAAAAAATATGATTGATGATTATAGGTTTAAATTTATTGATTCAAATTTCAAATTTTTAAATAAGTTTTTAAAGCACCACGATATTGAAGAAGTTGATGGTATTTTAGCAGATTTTGGTGTTTCCTCTTATCAACTAAATAATCCAGAAAGAGGATTTTCTTATAGATTTAATGGTCCATTGGATATGAGAATGAATAAATTTCAAAAGTTTTCCGCATCAGATATTATTAATAAGTATAGCAAAGAAGAATTATCAAATTTGTTTAAAGATTATGGGGAATTAAGAAATTATAAGCAGTTGGCCGCGGTTATTGGTGTTCGACGGTCAATTGCCCCCATAAATACAACAGAACAACTTAGGAACTCTGTTACATCTATTATTTCAGATAGATTTTTAAACAAAACTTTATCTAAAATTTTTCAAGCTTTACGTATCGAGGTAAATCAGGAGTTGGAATGTATTAAAGAGTTTTTAATTCAATCTTCTAGAGCCCTAGTTCCTGGGGGAAGATTAGTTTGTATTTCATATCATTCTCTTGAAGACAGATTAGTTAAGCGTTTTATTTTAAATGGAAAATTTAATGAAGAGCCTATAAAAGATTTTTATGGAAACAAAAATGTTCCTCTTAAAAAAATAGGAGGAGTGAAAACACCAATGATAAATGAAATTGAAAATAATATTAGATCAAGAAGCGCAAAACTTAGAATTGCTCAAAAAATTAAAAACTAAATGGAGTGAATAAAATTATTTCATTATTGAAAATGGACTTCTTAATTAAAGAAGATTCATTTAAAAATTGGAGAATGATTTTCTTTATCTCTTCTCTTGCTTTAATTATGATTTCAAGTGGACACTTGGCTGACGACAAAGTATTTCAAATCTCAAAATTAAATGAAAAAATAAGAGTGTTAAAAAGTGAGTTTGTTGATCAGAGAGCAGAATTAATGTCATTGAAAATGGAAACATATGTTACTCAAAAACTTTTGGAAAGGGGAATTATTGTTTCAAAATCTCCTCCAATTAAATTATATGTTACTAATGAATGATTTCAATAAAAACATAAACATAAGAACATACTTTATTGGAGTATCAATATTAGTATTTGCAATAATTTTAATAGGTAAGCTTTTTTATATTCAAACATATGAAGGTCAAAAATTTAAAGATATCGCAAATAAAAGAACACTTAAAAATGTTGCCGTAAAACCTATAAGAGGTAATATTTATTCTGATGATCAGAGTTTGTTAGCTACTTCAGTTTCAAGATATGATTTACATTGGGATTCAAAAGTAGTTTCAGATGAAAATTTTCAAAAAAACAAGCAAAAAATAGCTGAAGGAATTTCTGAAGTCACAAAAAGAAATTTTATTAAAGTTTTAAATAGCCTGGAAAATGCAAAAGACAAATCTAGTAGATATTGGTTAGTTGCTAAAAATTTAACTTATAGTGATCAACAAAAGATAAAAGCCCTACCAATTTTTAATTTGCCTTCTTATCAAGGAGGCTTGAGAATTCAACAACAACTTAAAAGAGAAAAACCTTTGGGTAAAATTGCTGAAAGAACTATAGGTTATGAACGATTAGATTCAGATGGAACATTTTTTAGAGTTGGACTTGAAGGAGCATTTGGAACTTTACTAAAAGGTAAAGAAGGTATAAGGTTAAAAAGAAAAATAGCCAATGGACAATGGAAATCTGTAAATAATACTAATGAAAAGGAACCAACGGAGGGATTTGATCTTTATACTACTATTAATATTAATTTTCAAGATATAGCTCATAATGCTTTACTAAATCAGTTAGAAAAGTTTGAAGCTGATCATGGGTCTGTAATTATTATGGAAGTAAAGACTGGTTCTATAAAAGCTATAGTAAATCTAGGAGTAACCAGTAAGGGAAAATATTTCGAAAAATTAAACTATGCAGTTGGAGAATCTCATGAACCTGGATCAACATTTAAGTTAATGTCAATGGTTGCTGCACTAGAAGATAAAGTAATAAAACCTTCAGATTTAATTGATACTGGTAATGGTGAGATTTTGTTTTTTGGAAAACATAAGGTTAGAGACAGTAGAAAAGGAGGTTATGGAAAAATTAGTGTTTCAAAAGTATTTGAAGTTTCTTCTAATACCGGCATGGTTAAAATCATAAATGATAACTATAAAAACAATCCTGAAAATTTTGTTGATAGACTATATAACATGAGACTTCATAAGATATTAGATATTCCAATCATAGGGGAAGCAAGACCTAAAATTCCTTACCCAAGTGATCCAGACTGGGATGGTCTTGATTTACCATGGATGGCTTTTGGATATGGTGTTTCAATTACTCCATTACAAACACTTACTTTTTATAATGCGATTGCTAATAATGGGGTAATGATAAAACCAAAATTCATTCATAAAATAGGAAGGCTCGGAGCAAAACCTCATAAGACTTATAAAAGTGAAATATTAAATCCATCTATTTGTTCAAAAGAAACATTGAATGCAGTTCAAGAAATGATGTTTAATGTAGTTGAAAAAAAATGGGGAACAGCCAATAATATAAAGGATGAAATGTTTTCAATTGCTGGTAAAACGGGAACTTGCCAAATTGATTATACAACAAATTCTATAGAATATATTTCTAGTTTTGTAGGATATTTCCCCGCGGATAAACCAAAATATTCTTGTATAGTCCTAATTCATAAACCAAATAAATTGAAAGGGTATTATGGATCTATAGTTGCTGCTCCAGTATTTAAGCAAATTGCAAAAAAGATATATAGTGCAATACCCAAAGAAATACCTGTTAACCTAAAGGATTTAAAATCTAATTCAACAAATTCTTTACTTACTATTAAGAATAAATTGCCAAACCTAGTAGGTCTTGAGCCAATGGATGTTATAGTAGAATTAGAAAAAATTGGGATAAGTGTTAAGATTTATGGAAAGAGCGGTAAAATATCAAATCAATCTGTTCCCCCTGGGACTTTGTTAAGTAAAATCGAATCTATCATCTTAGAATTATCATGAAGCAACTAAAAGAAATTTTATATAAAGTTCCAGTAGAAGCTATTTCTGGGTCCCCAATAAAAAGTATTAGTGGAGTGGAAATTGATTCTAGAGAATTAAAAGCAGAAAATATTTTTGTTGCTATAAAAGGAACAAAATTAGATGGACATTTATATATAGATGCGGCAATTAATAAAGGAGCAATTGCAGTGGTCTGTGAAGAATTCCCTAAACATATTGATAAATCAATAACATATATAAAAGTTATAAATAGCTCTAAAGCTTTAGGTATAATTGCCGCCAATTTTTATAATCATCCTTCAAAAAAAATTAAGTTGATTGGAGTAACTGGCACAAATGGGAAAACAACTATAACCAACTTATTACACAAACTTTTTAATAAGCAAAATTTACCTTCAGGATTGATATCAACAATTGGAATAAATTATAATAAAAATAGTTATCAGACAAAGCACACAACTCCAAATATTATAAAAATTAATTCAACATTAAAAAAAATGGTTGAAGCTGGAATTGAGTATTGCTTTATGGAAGTTTCCTCTCATGGAATTTCACAAGGAAGGACTCAGGGATTATATTTTGCAGGAGGGGTTTTTACAAATCTTACTCATGATCATCTAGATTATCATAAATCATTTAAAAACTATAGAGACATTAAGAAAAGATTTTTTGATAATCTTCCTAAGTCATCATTTGCATTGGTAAATATTGATGATAAAAATGGAAAATTTATGCTTCAAAATACTGTATGTAAGAAGAAAACATTTGCAATGAAAGCTTTTGCAGATTATAGAGTAAAAATTAAAGAAAGACAGTTTAATGGAATGTTAATAGAGATTAATAATAATGAATTATGGACAAAATTAATAGGTGATTTCAACGCATCAAATTTATTAGCGGTTTATAGTGTTGCAATAAATTTAGGCATGCAAGAAATGGATGTGTTAATAAGCTTAAGTTTATTAAATAGTGTACCAGGTCGTTTTCAGACTTTTCAAATGAATTCAGTAATAGTAATTATTGATTATGCTCATACACCTAATGCATTAGAAAATGTTCTCGATTCAATTAACAGACTTAGAAATAATAATAATGAAAATCTTATAACAATTATTGGATGTGGTGGGGGAAGAGATAAAGAAAAAAGGCCCAAAATGGGTAGAATTGCAAGTCAAAAAAGTGATAAAGTAATTTTCACATCTGATAACCCCAGAGAAGAAAATCCAAATGAAATAATTGATCAGATGATTAGTGGAGTTGCTAATGAACATTTACATAAAATTTTCAAAGTCGAAGAACGTGAAATAGCAATTAAGACCTCAAAAAAAATAGCAAGTAAATCAGATATAGTTTTAATAGCAGGGAAGGGCCATGAAACATATCAAGAAATTAATAATAATCAATTGCCTTTTGATGATCTAAAAATTGCTAAAAAGTATTTTCAAAATCAATCTTAAATTATGTTATACTATTTATTTGAAATTTTAGAAAAAGAATATCAGCTCCCTGGAGCTGGATTATTTCAGTTTTTGTCATTTAGGGCAGCTTTATCAATGATTTTATCTTTATTTTTTTCTTTAGTTTTTGGTCAAAGAATAATAAATTATTTATCAAAACTCCAAATAGGTGAATCTATAAGGGATCTTGGTTTAAAAGGTCAAAAAGAAAAGTCTGGAACACCAACAATGGGAGGATTAATAATAATTTTTTCAACAGTTTTTCCAGTAATTTTATTAGCAAAACTTGAAAGTATATATATAATCCTTCTTTTAATAACTACAATATGGATGGGTATAATTGGAGGAATTGATGATTATGTTAAAGTCTTTTTAAAAAATAAAAAAGGGCTAAAAGGCTGGTTTAAAATTATTGGACAAATAATACTTGGTTTATTTATAGGAGCTACATTATATTTTCATCCAGATATAACTGTTCGTCAAAAAGCTCAAAATAATCAAATCATAAGACTTGAAGCTAAAAACCCTTTTGGTCCTGCTGAAAAAGCATTTGTTACTAATATGCCTTTATTAAAGAATAATGCATTTAATTATTCTGACTTGATTGATTGGATTGATGAATCTTTAATTGATTATACTTGGATAATTTTTATTCCTATTGTTATTTTCATTATTACCGCTGTATCTAATGGCGCAAATCTTACAGATGGATTAGATGGATTAACTGCTGGAATTTCAGCTATTATAGTATTTGCTTTAGGAATTTTTGCATGGTTTTCAGGAAATTTTGTTTATTCTGACTATTTAAATATAATTTACATTCCTGAGGTTGGCGAGATCACAATTTTTATTGCTGCTTTTTTGGGAGCTTTAGTAGGTTTTTTATGGTTTAATACATTTCCTGCCTCAATTTTTATGGGAGATACTGGAAGTTTAACCATAGGTGGCTTAATTGCTGTAATAGCCCTCATTGTTCGTAAAGAATTATTAATTCCCTTATTATGTGGTGTTTTTTTTATAGAGACTCTTTCAGTAATCATTCAGGTAGGATTTTTTAAGTATACAAAAAGAAAAACAGGAATTGGAAATAGACTGTTTTTAATGTCTCCAATTCATCATCATTTTCAAAAAAAAGGATTTCATGAAAGTAAGATTGTCTCTAGATTTTGGATAATTGGAATTTTATTAGCTATTCTGAGCATTGTAACATTAAAAATTAGATAAATGGGCAAAATTTTAGTTTTAGGTGCTGGTGTTAGTGGAATAGGTGCTATTCAGTTAGCTATTAAGCATGGGTTTAATGTATTTGTTTCTGATTCTGGTGAAATAAATGAAGCAGTTAAAATTAAATTTAAATCATGGGGAATTATTTGGGAGGAAAATGTTAATAATTCGAATTTTTTAGAAGGATTAGATTGGATAATTAAGAGCCCAGGAATTTCTCCAAATTCTCTTTCCGTTATTAATGGAATAAAAATGGGAATTCCCATTATTTCTGAAATAGAATTTGCTTCAAGGTATACTAATGCAAAAATTATAGGTGTTACTGGAAGTAATGGAAAGACTACAACCGCACAATTAACTTATGAAATTATAAAAAATGCTGGTTTAAATGTAGGTATAGCAGGGAATATAGGTAAAAGTTTTGCTAAGCAGGTAGCTGAAGAATCGTTTGATATTTATGTATTAGAATTAAGTTCTTTTCAATTAGAAAATATTATCAACTTTGCACCTGACATTGCTGTGATTACTAACATTACGCCTGATCATTTGGACAGATATAACGGGAATTTTCAGGATTATATAAAAGCTAAACTAAATATTACTTTAATGCAGAATGAAAAACAGTTTTTGCTCTTCAATTCTGAAGACACTGTTTTAGGTAATGCAATAATAAATAACCCAACTAAAGCAATAAAACATCCTTTTGGTTTTAAAATAAAAGGTTCATCAAAAACAACTTTTAAAGAAAAAAAAATAATTATTGAACATAATAACTCCAAAACTATGATATCAACAACTTCATTTCCTCTCAAAGGAAGACATAATCTACTTAATGCTATGGCAGCTTCCACTGTTGGAAGTTTATTTAACCTTAGTAAGGATAGTGTTCGTGAAAGTCTTTCAAATTTTAAAGGGCTACCTCATCGTTTAGAACATGTGCTAAAAATTCAAGATGTCAATTACATTAATGACTCTAAAGCCACAAATGTTAATGCTACTTATTATGCACTTCAGACAATTAACACTCCAACAATATGGATTGCTGGAGGTGTTGACAAGGGTAACAAGTATGGTCAAATATTACCACTTGTTAGAGAAAAAGTTAAAGCTATAATTTGTTTAGGGGGAGACAACTCAAAATTAATTGAATTTTTTTATAAAGTTACAGATGTTATGGTTGAAACTCAATCAATGCTAGAAGCAGTTAAAATTGCTAATAAGATTGCAAAAAGGAGAGAAACTGTTTTACTTTCTCCAGCATGCTCAAGTTTTGATTTATTTGAAAATTTTGAAGATCGGGGAAATCAATTTAAAAAAGCAGTAAGAAACTTATGATTAATTCTGAAAAAATATCTTTTGTTGAAGGAGACAGAGTTCTTTGGGTAATAATAGGCTTATTAGCGATTTTTTCATTTTTACCTGTATTTAGTGCTAGCTCAAATCTTGCCTATGTAATTGGAAAAGGAACTCCTTTAGGATATTTAGTAAAACATTTTATTATAATGTTATTTGGATTTTCATTATTATATGTATTTCATAAGATTCCTTATAATTATTTTAAAGGTATTTCAATATTGATGATGCCTATTGTTGTTCTATTATTAATTTACACCGTATCTCAAGGAAATATTGTTCAAGGTGCTAATGCAAGTCGATGGATACAAATCCCAATAATAGGTGTTAGCTTTCAAACATCTAATTTGGCATCAGTAACTTTAATGATCTATTCTGCTTATTATATTTCTAAAATTAAAGATAATATTCCAAGTTTTAGAGCTTCATTCTTATCATTATGGCTCCCAATAACTTGTATTGTTATGTTAATTTTACCTGCGAATTTCTCAACTTCTGCTCTTTTATTTTTAATGATTATTGTTCAGTTATTTATTGGTGGATATCCCATAAAATATTTGAGTTATATTTTTTCTATAGTTATGATATTGCTTTTTGCTTTTGTTGTTACAATTAAAGCTTTTCCTGAAATCATCCCTAATCGATTAGACACTTGGAATAATCGTATAGAAAATTTTTTGTCAGGAAACGTAGAAGATAATTATCAAATTGAGCGTGCTAAGATTGCAATTGCTAATGGCGGAATTTTAGGTCAAGGGGCTGGCAAGAGTGTTATGAAAAATTTTCTTCCTCAAAGTTCCTCTGATTTTATATATGCTATAATTGTTGAGGAATATGGTTTTATTGGAGGAGTGCTTTTGATAATACTTTATATGATTTTACTATTAAGAATAATTGTTATTTCTCATAAAGCTTCAACTACTTTTGGAAAACTATTAGTTTTAGGTTTGGGGATTCCTATCGTATTTCAAGCATTATTAAATATTGGTGTTAATCTTGAGGTTTTTCCTGTAACAGGACAAACACTTCCTTTAGTTAGCAGTGGAGGTACATCAGCTTGGACAACCTTCATTGCATTAGGAATAATTTTAAGTGTTAGTTCTGATTCATTTCAAAATTTAAATGAAAAAAGTTCGAAAAAAATTAATAATCCTTTAATAATATTAAGTGAAGAAATATAAATTCATATTATCTGGAGGTGGAACAGGGGGTCATGTATTTCCTGCTTTGGCTATTTCAAAAAAACTTAAAGAAGCTTATCCAAGATCTAATATTTTATTTGTTGGATCTTTAGGAAGGATGGAAATGAAAAAAGTTCCTAAAGAAGGTTTTAAAATTATAGGTTTACCTATTGATGGAATAAGTCGTTCTTTGAAATTAAAAAACATATTGTTTCCATTCAAGGCTGCAATTAGTTTTTTAATTGCTTTAATAATAGTAATAGTTTATCGCCCAAAAATTGTTGTTGGAACAGGAGGGTATGCTAGTGGGCCAATTTTATTTGCAGCCCAACTTTTAAATTATCCTACAGTTATTCAAGAACAAAACTCATTCGCTGGTTTGACTAATAAGATATTAGGCAGGCTTGCTAAAAAAATTTTAGTGGCATATCCAAATATGGAAAGATTTTTTAAAAAGGAAAAAATTGTTATAACTGGAAATCCTATTAGAAAATATTTACTAAATAAAAATATATCTAAAAATGAAGCAAAATCGTTTTTCAATTTAGATCCTAAAAAGTCGGTTATAAGTATTTTGGGTGGAAGTCTAGGCGCATTTAAGATAAATAAACTAATTGCTAATAATTTAGATTTGTTTGATAAGCTTGGAATTCAGGTTTTATGGCAATGTGGTAAAATACATTATGATGAATTTAAGATTTTGGAATCAAAAAACATTAAGCTTTTTTCATTTATAGAAAGAATGGATTATTGGTACAAGGCTTCTGATGCAATAATATCACGCTCAGGGGCAATAACAATATCTGAAATTTGTCTTGCGCAGATTCCTTCTATTTTAATACCATCACCTAATGTAACAGAAAACCATCAATTTCATAATGCAATGGCTTTATATAATAATAAAGCCGCAATAGTTTTAGAAGAAAAAAATATTGAAAATAATTTTGCAAAAGTTTTAAATGATTTTTGGAATAATCAAAGATTAAGAAATAAAATGAAATTAAACTTAAAACTTATGTCAAAACCTAATGCTTCTAATGAAATAATTAAAATAATAAATACATTAATCTAATTGGAAAAAATTAAAAAATATTGTTTACTTGGAATTGGTGGAATAGGTATGTCTTCAATTGCACAGTATTTGATGATAAAGAAATTTAAGGTATTTGGTTTTGATAGATTTTCTACTTCCATAACTAAAATGCTTGAAAATAAAGGAGCTAAAATAAGCTTCGCAGAATCAATTAATAATATTCCATCATCATTTAATTCTTCAGAGGTTGAAATAATTTATTCTGCGGCAATTAATAATAATCATCCAATACTTTCTTATTTTATTTCAAATGGATATAAAATAACAAAAAGAGCTTCTTTTCTTGCTGACTTGGTCAATAATACAGAGTCTTATGCAATTGCTGGAACTCATGGAAAGACAACCACAAGCGCAATTCTAACTCATATTTTTAAAAATAATAAATTTTCATTTTCTTCATTTGTTGGAGGTATTATGGTTTCTGAAAACACAAACTTTCTAAATCAAGGTTTTGAAAAATCTATAGTTGAAGCTGATGAATTTGACAGATCTTTTTTAAAATTGAATCCCTTTTCCGCATGTATTACATCTATGGATTCAGATCACTTAGATATATATAAAACAAATAACTCTTTAAAAGATGCTTTTTTAAAATTCTCAAAAAATGTTAAAGGGCCTTTAATTATTCACGATAGCCTTTCAATTCCTGGAATAAAATATGGCTTGAGCGTAAAAGCAGATTATATGATTGAGAATTTTAAGTTAACATCTAATGGATATATAGTTGACTTATCAACACCCAAAAAATCTTTCAAAAATGTATTTTGTAAAGTATTTGGTAGTCATAATTTAGAAAATATGTTAGCAGCATTTGCAATTGCTGATCTAGCTGGTTGTGATTCTACAAAATCAATAGAATCTTTAGGAAGCTTTCAGGGAATTGAGAGGAGGATGAGATTTTATAACTTTAATAATATTATAATAGTTGATGATTATGCTCATCATCCAACTGAAATTAAAGCTGTCTATAATAGTCTAAGAGAGAAATACCCAGGTTCATTTATTGAAGTTGTTTTCCAACCTCATCTTTATTCTAGAACAAAAGATTTTATGGATGATTTTGCTATTGAGTTATCAAAATTTAATAGGGTTAAATTAATGGATATTTACCCAGCAAGAGAGACTGAAATACCTGGAATAAATAGTAAAAAGTTATTATCAAAGATTAATTGTGAAAACTATATTTTAAACAAAGAAAACTTTAATTCTAATATAGAAAATTCAAATGCAGATATAATTGCCGTATTAGGAGCTGGGAATATTGGTGAGCTAATAGAGAGGTTTATAAAATTAAAAAATTTATAGTGATTAAAGAAAAAACATATTTTGTGTTGATAATATTTGTTATAGTGATTTCAAGTATAGCATCAAATAAAATAAATATTAATAGAAAAATAGAAAAGATAAATGTAATTGTTAATATTTCTAAGTCTAAATTTTTAAATGATTCTATAGTTAATAAATTGTTAACACAAAAAATTAAAATTGAAGATATAAAGTCAAATCTTGAGCTAGATTTGAATGAACTTGAGGAGTATTTAGAGCTGCAACCCGAAATAGCTAGTGCTGAGGTTTTTAGCTATCCAGAAGGTGAAATAAATGCTATAATTTTTGAAAGAACACCTATTTTGAGAATACATAATCAAGGTTTTTATTTAGATAATTTTAGTTCAAAGATTCCTTTTTCAGATAATTATATACCCAAAGTTCCAGTCTATACAGGTTATTTTGAAGAAAAAAAAATTGATCAAATAGTAGATATAACAAAAATAATGATTCAGGATAAATTTTTTAAAAATGAATTTGTTGAAATATGGAATGAAAAATTAGGTTATGTCTTAAGGTTTAGAAATTATGATTTTGAAATCTTTTGGGGTGATCTATCAAAACCTATTACTAAATCAAAAAAACTTAAGGCTTTTTGTGCATATTATGCTAATGCAAGTTTTAATAAGAAAATAAAAAGGATTGATTTAACCGTTTTAGATCAAGTTGTTGTAACACATTAAAAAATGAAAAATAATTCTGCAGTTGGTTTAGATATAGGCACTACAAAAATTGTAGCAATGGTCGGTAAAAAAAATGAATTTAATAAAGTAGAAGTTCTTGGGATTGGAAGATCCAAAAGCCTAGGTGTTCATCGTGGTGTAGTAAATAATATTACTCAAACAATTCAATCAATACAACAGGCAATTGAAGAAGCAAAATCTTTATCTGGAAATGAAATTGAAGAAGTTGTTGTAGGTATAGCAGGTCAGCATATTAGAAGCATTCAGCATAGTGATTACATTACTAGAAAAAATCCTGAGGAAGTAATTGATGAAAATGATATAGAAAAACTTATTCTACAAGTTTATAAACTAGTTATGCTTCCAGGAGAAGAAATTATCCATGTGTTGCCACAAGAATTCAAGGTAGATGGTCAAGCTGAAATAAAAGAACCTATTGGAATGTATGGTGGAAGATTAGAGGCAAATTTTCATGTTGTAGTCGGTCAGGTTTCTTCTATAAAAAATATTGGAAGATGTATAAAAAGCTCAGGTTTAAAAATGGCTAATATAACTCTTGAGCCTTTAGCATCATCTGATGCTGTTTTAAGTAATGAAGAAAAAGAAGCTGGAGTGGCTCTAATTGATATTGGTGGAGGTACAACTGATTTAGCAATTTTTAAAGATGGAATTATAAGGCATACTGCCGTAATACCTTTTGGAGGTAATGTAATAACTGATGATATTAAAGAGGGATGTGCTATAATTGAAAAACAAGCGGAATTATTAAAAATTAAATTTGGATCTGCTTGGCCAGGTGAGAACAAAGAAACTGAAATTGTATCGATACCTGGATTAAGAGGAAGAGATCCAAAAGAAATTTCTTTAAAAACACTATCTAAAATTATTAATGCTAGAGTTGTAGAAATAATAGAACAAGTCTTTTTAGAAATAAAAAATTATGGACATGGTGATAATAAAAATAAACTAATTGCAGGAATTGTTCTTACAGGAGGAGGAAGTCAATTAAATCATTTAAAACAACTTGTTGAATATATAACAGGCATGGATACTAGAATTGGTTATCCTGGAGAACATTTAGCAGGAGATTCTAGTGATAATACTAGTCCAATGTTTGCTACTGCAGTTGGTTTATTAATGAATGCTTTAGAAAGCTCTAAATATTCTAAAGCGTCAGAGATTAATGAAAATATTGAGGCAACTGATAATGTTGAAGAGGAAGAAAATAATATTACAAAAAACAAAAAAGTAATAAATAATGAGTTTTCAAAAAGATCAACTTTTGAGAAATGGGTAGATAAGTTTAAAGAATTTTTAGATAATGCATAAAAGCTATTAGAATGAATAATAAGGAAAATATAACAAATTTTAGTTTTGATTTACCAAAAAATAAAAGCAATGTAATCAAAGTAATTGGCATAGGAGGAGGGGGAAGTAATGCTATAAACTATATGTTTAAGCAAGGAATAAATGGTGTTGATTTTGTAGTTTGCAACACAGATGCTCAAGCTCTTAATGAAAGTCCTGTTCCGATAAAAATACAATTGGGAGCAACTTTAACTGAAGGGCTAGGAGCAGGAGCTAATCCTGATATTGGGGCAAGTGCAGCTAAAGAAAGTTATGAAGAAATACATTCTTTACTTACCACACAAACTAAAATGGTTTTTATAACTGCTGGCATGGGTGGTGGAACAGGAACAGGTGCTGCTCCTATCATTGCTAAAATGGCAAAAGATTTAGATATTTTAACTGTTGGTATAGTTACAATGCCTTTTCAATTTGAAGGAAATATAAGAATTGAGCAAGCACAAAAAGGGCTTGAAAATATTAAAACTGAAGTAGATTCTTTGGTTGTAATAAACAATAATAAACTTAGAGAAGTTTATGGTAATTTGGGGTTCAAAGCTGGATTTGCAAAAGCAGATGAGGTTTTATCTAAAGCTGCTAGAGGTATTGCAGAAGTAATTACTCATCATTATACTCAAAACATTGATCTTAAAGACGCTAAAACGGTTTTAACTAATAGTGGATCTGCAATTATGGGTTCTGGAATGTCATCTGGAACAAACCGTGCTCAAGAAGCAATTATTAAAGCACTAGATTCTCCTTTATTAAATGACAACAAGATTACTGGTAGTAAAAATGTGCTATTGTTGATAGTTTCTGGATTAGAAGAAATCACGATTGATGAAATTGGTGAAATAAATGATTATATCCAATCGGAGGCTGGAAATAATACTAATATAATAATGGGTGTTGGAGAAGATAAAAAACTAAAAAATGCTATATCTGTAACAATAATAGCTACAGGATTTGATATTGATCAACAAAATGAAATTGTGAACACAGAGGCAAAAAAAATAATACATACTCTTGAAGATGAACAGAAGATGGAGCATATTTTAGAATCAGATAAAGACAAGGTTTTTAATAACTCTATAGACTTAATAGATGACAATAAAATTATTAATAACAGTCATGAAATTGAGTTAAATATTTTATTAACTGATGAAATTAAAGAAATTGAAATATTTTATGAACATGTAATACCTGATGTTGAAAATTATAGTAATGATAAAATGATTGATCATCTTCATGAAAACAATAATACATTAAAGGAAAATTATCAAGATGAATTTATAATCAAAAAAATTAATAAAGAAATTAAAGAAATTGAGGTTATTGATGAGGAATTGGTTATATATAATCAAAATCAAACAAAATTGAACTTTGATAATCCAACAAATAATCCAACAAATAATCCAACAAATGATTCAATAAATGAAGAAGAAGGGGATAGCTTTAACATAGAATTTGATATGCAAATAAATGATATTGAAGATTTAAAGGAAGAAAATAAGCTTAGTAAAGAAATTGTCATTAATAAAGATATTTATGATGAAAAAGAATCTGATGAGATAATAGAAAATTTTCTTTTAGATATTGATGAATCAAATGTAATATCCAAAACAGATTTACTTGATATTGAAGTTAATGCTCCTGAATTTATTGATCCAAAAGAAATTTCCATGAATGAAGATCCGTTTGATCAAACTATTTCAGAGACATCTACCAAGGAAAATAAAGAGCGTTTGATTCATTTAAAAGAATTTAATTATTCTTTTAAAAAAAATTCAAAGAAAATTGATGATTTGGAGAAAGAACCTGCATATAAACGCCATGGTTTAAATTTAGATGAACCTGAATTAAATCCAGAATCAACGACCACATTAAGCGTTGAAACTGATGATAACGATGAATTAGATCTAAAATCAAACAATACTTTTCTTCATGATAATGTAGATTAGATTTATAAAATTATTTTGTTATGTCATTAGAAAAATTAATTATGCCAGCCATTAAAGAAGCAATGAAATCTAAGGATGTTATTCGTCTTCAAGCTTTACGGGCAATAAAGTCTGCTATCATATTGTTTAAAACTCAAGGTAAAAAAGAAGAAATTTCAGAAGTTAAAGAAACTCAAATTCTTCAAAAGCTTGTTAAACAAAGAAACGAAAGCGCATCTATATATAGAAGTCAAAATAGAATTGATCTTGCTGAACCAGAAGAAGCTCAAGCTAAGGTGATAAGTGAATTTCTTCCTGAACCACTTTCTGATAATAAGGTTGAAGAAATTGTAAATATTATTATTAGTGAAGTTGGAGCAAGTGGAATGGAAGATATGGGAAAGGTAATGGGAATAGTTACTTCAAAACTTTCAGGAAAAGCTGATGGAAAATTAATTTCTAGTATTGTTAGGAAAAAACTTTCTATTTAAGTGCCAATTAATTTATACCTAATTTTACTCTCTATGGCCCAGTAGTTCAACTGGATAGAATATCAGATTTCGGCTCTGAGGGTTGGGGGTTCGAATCCTCCCTGGGTCACTCTTATAAAATTAGAATTCAAATTATTCAAATAGTTCAAATAAATCATTAGCTAAATTCCCAAAACTAGCACTTGAAAGATTAGTTGTCATTACTACAATTGTATTTGAATGAAGAGCCATAAAAGCATAAGTAGTCCCCCCTACAGACCCTCCAGTATGTCCAATCAATGGATTGTTATTTTTATCATAACGTGTTCGCCATCCTATGCCATAGCTTGTGCTCAAACCATCCATAGTTTTTTGAGGAGTAATCATTTCCGTTATACTTTTTTCAGTTAGGTAGTCATAATTGGAATGTGCCCAAAGAAATTTTGCTACATCTTCTGTTGTTGATATAAATCCTCCGCCAGCCCATTTCCAACTATTATTAACCTCAGGTGCAATAATTGCTGTTTTAGTTGAATCTAACAAATAGTAACTAACCTTTTCAATGCCTATTAAATTTTTCTGCTCTGCATGTGTATTTTTCATTTCTAATAAATCAAAAACATGGGCCTGCATATAATCTAAAAAAGGATCACCAGAAGCATTCTCAATTACTACACTAAGAAGAGTCCATGCATGGGTAGAATAAGTATACTTTGTGTTTGGTTCATGCAAAAGTGAATCTATTTTGAAAACACTTAAACCTTCGTTAACATTTGAAAAGTTTTTATTAATCATCATTTCATCTTCTTTATAATGTCTTATTCCAGAAAGATGACCAGCAATCTGTCTTGGTGTAAAATCCCATCTCTTTTTAGGATATTCTGGAACATAAAAGTATATACTACTATCTAAATCTACTTTTGCTTCTTCAACCAATTTCATCAAAGCAGAAGCAGCAAGTGTTTTTGAAAAACTTCCAATTCTAAATCTAGTCTTTGAAGGTAAAATTTTTCTTTTTTCATCTATATCTGCATATCCAAACCCCTTAGAATAGATTTTATTTCCATCTTTAAGAATTGTTACGGAAATCCCAGGCAAATGATTTGCATTAAGAATATTTGAAATCATTTGATCTGCCTTGGTTACTTCCTCAGAATATTGCTCTGGAGACAAGCATCTAATAAATGCCAAAAAGATTAATCCCATAAAATATTGGAAAAAGTTTCTTAACATAATATCATATTTGTTTAGACTTCATTATTAGTACTTTTGTAAATAGCCAATAAGTAATTAAAAAAAGAATCAAAATAATTATCTCAAGATTAACAAGATAATATGGCCATTCACCAATTATTAATGGATTTTTTACGTTTGGAGGCCTATTGACATACATATAATTAGAACCTAAAAGTGAATTTAATGGCATAAAAATTACCATTAGGATATTTAAAATTATTAAAGTTCTCAACCAAGAAAGTTTTGTTAGCTTAAAGTCTAATAAATAATATAGAAATAATGGAAAAAGTATAATTATACCATGATTAGTATAATAAATTAAATATTCAAATAAACTTCCATCATAATCATTTATTTGAGGAGTTAGTAATGCTACAAGGCCACCTAAAACTCCACCATAAAAAACAAATTCAAATAAAATTTTATTTCTAGGAATAAATAAAAGAATTGTACATAATAAAGCATTTATGCTACACAAATGTAGAGGAAGATGCTCTTTAGTGGTCCATTGATTTGTTAAAAAATTTTCTATATGAGAAAGAACTATTGTGATTAAAAGGAAAAGACTAATACTTTTCCCTAAAGTAAGTCTATTTTTTTTATTTAAATAGCTACCTATTAATAAGAAAAGGAAGATAAAAAAAATGGTAATCGATAGATTTCTACCCCATTCAAAAGTTAAAAAATCAATAGTATAGCTTCGCATTATTTAAATATAGAAATTTAAATAATAATGCTTAAATGAAAAAAAGTTTTAGTTAGCAATTTTTTTCAAACTTTTTATTGTTTCTCTAGGATTTTTTGATTTAAAAACAAAACTACCAGCAACTAGAATATCAGCACCTGCTTTAATTAATTCCTCTGCATTTTTATCTGTAACACCTCCATCAACTTCAATTTTGGTTGAAGCTTTATTTGAGAGTATAACTTTTTTTAACTCCTTTATTTTATTATATGTTGTTTCAATAAAACTTTGACCTCCAAATCCAGGATTAACACTCATCAAGCAAACTAAATCTATTTCATTAATAATTCCTTCTAAATTGGAAACAGGTGTATGAGGATTTAAAGCTACTCCAGCTTTCATGCCTTCATTTTTTATTTCTTGAATAGTCCTGTGAAGATGTGTGCATGCTTCAAGGTGAACTGTTAGAACGTGAGAATTAAGCTTTGCAAATTTTTTAATGTATCTATTTGGTTCAACTATCATTAAATGAACATCTAAGGGTTTTTTTGCAATACTTTTTATAGATTTCAAAACAGGCATACCAAAAGAAATATTTGGAACGAAAACACCATCCATAATATCAATATGGAACCAATCAGCATCACTATCATTTATAATCTTACAGTCCCGCTCTAAATTACCAAAATCAGCTGAGAGAATTGAAGGAGCTATTAACTTGTCCATATTTTTTTATAAGCTATCCCAAATAAGTCTTTAAAATTTTACTTCTAGAAGTATGTTTCAATCTTCTAATAGCTTTTTCTTTTATTTGACGAACTCGTTCTCTTGTTAGGTCAAAAGTTTCTCCTATCTCTTCAAGAGTCATAGCGTGTTGATTTGCTAGACCAAAATATAGTCTAACTACATCTGCTTCTCTTGGTGTTAATGTTTCAAGTACGCGTTCTATTTCTGTTCTTAAAGATTCGTGTAAAAGAGTCCTGTCAGGATTTGGAGATTCACCTATATTTAGCACATCATAAAGATTTGAATCTTCTCCTTCAACTAAAGGTGCATCCATTGAAACATGACGCCCAGAATTTTTAAGAGATTCCTTAACATCATTAATTGTCATATCTAGTTCTTTTGCAATTTCTTCAGCTGATGGTTGGCGTTCATGTGCTTGCTCTAAAAAAGCATAAGTTTTGTTGATTTTATTTATTGAACCTATCTTATTTAAAGGAAGTCTAACTATTCTTGATTGTTCAGCTAATGCCTGAAGAATAGACTGTCTAATCCACCATACAGCATAGGAAATAAATTTAAAACCACGAGTTTCATCAAAACGTTGAGCAGCCTTTATTAAACCTAAATTACCTTCATTTATAAGATCAGGAAGAGTCAAACCTTGATTTTGATATTGCTTAGCAACTGAAACCACAAACCTAAGGTTAGCTTTTGTTAATTTTTCCAAAGCAATTTGATCACCTTCTTTTATTCTTTGAGCTAATTCTACTTCTTCTTCAGCTGTAATCAAATCTACTTTTCCAATTTCTTGTAAATACTTATCTAATGAAGCAGTCTCCCTATTAGTTACCTGCTTTGTAATCTTAAGCTGACTCATATTAATGTGTTAGATTATACTATTTATACGTATTTCATCATCAAAGGTTTCAAATTAAAAAATAAAAAATAAATTAAGAGTTTTATTTTTTCCTTTCAGGACGTTCTAGCAATGCTTTTCTTGATACTTTTTGTTTTCTAGTTTTTGGATCTATTCCAAAATATTTAACTTCAATTTTGTCTCCAATTTTTAATACATCTTCTACATTATTTGTTCTTTCCCAAGCAATTTCAGAAATATGTAAAAGTACTTCTTTACCAGGTACAAATTCAACAACAGCACCAAAATCCAAAATCTTAATGACCTTAACTTCATATACTTTTCCAACTTCTGGTTCAAAAATAATATTGTTTATTCTTTCAATAGCAGAATCAATCTTTTCTTGGTTAACACCAAGTATTTCAATTACTCCCTGATCACCATTCTCTTCAATAACTATAGTAGTATCTGTTTCCTTTTGCATTTCTTGGATAACCTTTCCGCCTGGACCAATAACTGCTCCAATAAATTCATTAGGAATAGTCAGTTTAATCATTTTTGGCGCATGAGGTTTTACACTAGCATTTGGTTCTTTAATAGTGTCTATTAATTCATTTAATATCTTAATACGGCCTTCTTTAGCTTGATTTAATGCAGTAGTTAATATTTCATAACTAAGACCTTTAATTTTAATATCCATTTGACATGCGGTAATACCTTCTTCAGTTCCAGTTACTTTAAAATCCATATCTCCAAGATGATCCTCATCTCCAAGTATATCAGAAAGAATAGCAAAATTATTACCATCACTAATTAATCCCATAGCTATTCCAGATACTGGGTTTTTAATTTGTATACCAGCATCCATCAATGCTAAGGTTCCAGCACAAACAGTTGCCATTGAAGAAGATCCATTTGATTCTAAAACTTCAGAAACTATCCTTACTGTATAAGGGCAATCTTCTGGCATAACTTTTTTTAATGCTCTTTGAGCAAGATTACCATGGCCGATTTCTCTTCTTGAAGTTCCTCTTAATGGACGAGCTTCTCCAGTTGAGAATGGAGGAAAGTTATAATGTAAGTAAAATGTTTCTTCTCCCTGGTTAGTGGGCGAGTCAATTATATTTGCCTCTCTTGATGTTCCTAATGTTACAGTTGCTAAAGCTTGAGTTTCACCACGAGAAAAAATAGAAGAACCATGAGTTGACGGTAAATAATTAGTTTCACACCAAATAGGACGAATTTCTGTATTTTTTCTTCCATCTAAACGAATTCCATCTTTAATTACTAGGTCTCTGATTGCTTTTTTGAAAGCAGTTCCAGTATATTTTGAAATTAAATCACCTTTCTCTTCAATTATTTCTTCAGAAAAGTTATCCATAATTTCTTCTCTTAGATCATTAAAAGCATTATTGCGATCTGATCTATCTAAACCTTTTTTTGCTATTTCATAGGCTTTTTTATAACCCAATTTAATAACTTCAGTTTCAAGGTTTAAGTCACTATTCTCTTCTTCATATGACCTAATATCTTTTTTTCCCGCTTTTTTCCCTAAACTAATTTGAGCTTCAATTTGTTTTTTAATTGCATTGTGGCCAAATTCAATAGCTTCAACCATTTCTTTTTCAGAAATTTCATTAAATTCGCCTTCTACCATTGCCACAGATTCCATGCTAGCTCCAATAATCATATCTATATCAGAGTTTTCAAGTTGATTTTTACTTGGATTTATAACCATTTTTCCACCAATCCTACCAACTCTTACTTCAGAAATTGGATATTCAAATGGTAAATCAGATAAGTGAATTGCAGTTGATGCAGCTAAACCAGCTAATGAATCAGGCATTACGTTTTCATCATTAGACATTAACTGAATCATGATTTGTGTTTCTGCATGATAATCTTTTGGAAAAAGTGGGCGTAAAACTCTATCAACTAAACGCATTGTTAATATTTCATCATTACTAGGACGAGCTTCTCTTTTAAAAAAGCCTCCTGGAAATCTTCCTGCAGCAGCAAATTTTTCTCTATAGTCAACTGTCAAGGGTAAAAAATCTACTTGACTAGCATGTCTTGATGAGACAGCAGTGGCAAGAAGCATACAATTTCCCATTGTAACAACAACTGATCCATCAGCTTGTTTTGCTAGCTTACCAGTTTCAATAGTTATTATACGATTATCATCAAGCTTAATAGTTTCTTTAAATGTTTTTGGTTTCATTTTTCAAGGTTTAAAAATTATGTTGTGTGTTTTGCAACCAATGAAAAACTGTGGCACTTTTTTAAAATCTTAATAAAAAAGAATAAACTTATTTACGTATCCCTAACTCTTTAATTATTGTACGGTATCTTTCAATATCTTTAGATTTTAAATAATCAAGAAGATTTCTTCTTTTGCCAACTAAACGAACTAATGATCGCTCAGTATTGAAGTCTTTTCTATTTTCTTTTAAATGACTTGAAAGATGATCTATTCTGAAGGAAAAAAGTGCAATTTGCCCCTCAGTAGATCCTGTATTAGTTTTAGATTTCCCATATTTTTTGAAAATCTCTTCCTTTTTTTCTTTAGTTAAGTACATGCAAACATTATTTTAATAATTTTTATGTAAAATTAAGATTTGCAAATATAATTAATTTTAATCAGCGTTAAATATAATTAATCAAATTATTCTCTAATCGGTTGATTAAGAATAAGATCAATATATTGATTTACTATATTTTTCAATTCACTTCTGTGAACAATAAAGTCTAAAAACCCTTTTTCTTTAAGAAACTCACTTTTTTGGAAACCTTCAGGTAGATCTTTGCCGGTTGTATCTTTCACTACTCTAGGTCCTGCAAATGCAATCAATGCATTAGGTTCAGCAATGTTTATATCTCCTAACATAGCAAATGATGCAGTTGTGCCACCTGTTGTTGGGTCTGTACATAATGATATATATGGTAATTTGGCTTCTGCAAGATGAGCTAATTTTGCGGAAGTTTTTGCCATTTGCATAAGCGATGTTGCCGATTCCATCATTCTAGCACCACCAGATTTTGAAATAACTAATAAAGGAAATGAATTTTCAATACAATAATCAGTTGCTCTAGCAATCTTTTCACCTACCACTGAACCCATTGAACCACCAATGAATTCAAAATCCATACATGAAACAACAAGTTCTTTTCCTTTTGATTTTCCAACTGCTGTTCTTATTGCATCATTTAAATTTGTTTTATTCTGAGCTTCTTTGATACGGTCTTTATACTTTTTATTATCTATAAAGTTTAGAAAATCCTTTGATTTTAAATTTATATCAAGTTCAATAAACTCATTATTATCAAAGATGATACTAAAATATTCTTTGCTTCCAATATGTACATGATAATCATCTTCTGGACTAACATAAAAGTTTTTTTCTAATTCTAAAGTTTCAATTGTTTTTCCTGAAGGAGTCTTGTACCATAAACCTTTAGGAATATCTTTTTTTTCCTCAGTTTTAGTTAAAATGCCTTTTTCTCTTCTTTTAAACCAGCTCACAATACTATAATTTTAATCTAAGGTATTAACATTATTTAAATCTTCAAAAGCCTTTTCTAATCTAGAAATAAATGATTTTTCCCCAAGTCGAAGCCATTTTCTAGGATCATAATACTTTTTATTTGGTTTATCAATTCCATCAGGGTTTCCTATCTGTGAATTTAAATACTCATGATTTTCATTCATATAATCCCTTATACCCTTATTAAATGCATATTGTAAATCAGTATCAATATTCATTTTAACTACTCCGTAATTAATGGCCTCTCTTATTTCTTTGATTGAAGAACCAGAGCCTCCATGAAAAACAAAATCAATTGTGTTAGTTGGCAAACTTAATTTTTTTGATATATATTCTTGAGAATCTCTTAAAATCTTAGGCTTTAGCTTTACATTTCCAGGCTTATAAACACCATGAACATTTCCAAACGCAGCAGCTATAATAAATTGAGAACTTATTTTTGATAATTCCTCAAAGGCATAAGCAACTTCTTTAGGTTTAGTATATAGTTTTGATATATCTAATTCAGTATTATCAACACCATCTTCCTCTCCTCCAGTAACTCCTAATTCAATTTCTAGAGTCATTTCCATTTGACTCAATCTGTATAAATAATTTTTACAAATACTTATATTTTTTTTTAACGGTTTATTTGAAAGATCAATCATATGTGAGCTAAATAAAGAAATATTGTGAATCTTATAATATTTTTCATTAGCTTCAATTAATCCATCAATCCATGGAAGTAATTCTCCAGAACAATGATCAGTATGTAAAATAACATAAGCACCATATTCTTTAGCTAATTCGTGAATATGTTTTGCCCCTGCAATTGCACCAGCGATTGCAGCCTTTTGATTTGTATTTGACAAACCCTTTCCAGCGTTGAACTGTGAGCCACCGTTCGAAAATTGAATTATAACTGGGCTATTTATATTTGAAGCTGTTTCTAAAACAGCATTAATTGAATTTGAACCAATTACATTAATTGCTGGAATTGCAAAGTTTTTTACTTTAGCTAACTTAAAAACTTCTTGAACATTTGATCCTGTAATTACTCCAGGACTAAAAGTTAATTTCATAAAATTATTTATTTATCAAAAATACAATAATATCAGAAAGGATAATTTATTCCAATATTAAATACAGCATGTTTTATTCCAAATTCACTTAGCCAGCGGTTACTTTCCAATGAAGGGTTATAAGTTTTAAATCCAGTATCAAATCGAAAAACAAAAAAATCAAAGTCATATCGAATGCCAAAACCAGTTCCTATTGCGATTTCACTTAAATCAGAAATTTTTTCAAATCTAGCTCTTGAATCTGTAACATTATCTCCAATATTCCATATATTACCTGAATCAATAAATAAAGCCCCTTTAATTGGTCCAATAAAAGGAAATCTATATTCAAAATTTGCCGAAATCTTAAAATTAGCTTCATTAAATTCATTATTATAATCTGTGGTTCCAGGACCTAATTTGTAGGCTTTCCACGCTCTATTATCATTTGCTCCTCCAGCAAAATAGGATCTAGAAAAAGGTATGTTAATTGAATTACCTATTGGCAAAGCCATTCCCCCAAATATTCTAAACGCAAAAATTCTTTCTCTTCCAACAGAAAAGTGACGAATATAATCAATCTCTGATTTTATATACTGAGATGGAGAAACTCCATTAATTTGATATTTTCCTTCATTGTTTTTTGTACTTGTAAGTTCTAAAAACTTATTTAAAACACTTCCTACCCATTCAAATTTAAATTTTAGTTGATAAAATTCTTCATCTATTAAACTTTCCTGATTATTTAGATTAAAATTTATTGAAGACCCTAAAATCAAATTATTTACTGTTAATCTCTCTTGACGCTCTCTAATACTATTTATTTGATTTAAATCATTATTATCACTAACTGTAATAATATTGTTTTGAACATTTTTAATAAATAAATTTGCCCCATTAGGTATAACTAAATTCCCTATATTATCAAGGTATTCAGCCGCATCTGGTATTTTTTTTGCAATTTCATTTAATCTATCATATGAGTTTTTGTATACATTGAAATAATTTTGAACATTTTTGTTGTTAACAAATTCAAAATCAACTAGTTTAAAACTAATTTGTTTTGCACTATTTGGTTTCCATTGGTATTCAAATGTACTTCCAAAATATTGTTTATCTAAACCTATATTTTCTTGAAGAGTTGTTCCAAAAGATAATTGAGTTGATGGATTCATTTCTTTAGGAATAAAATTGCTTAGAGAAATAGGGAATATAATTTTTGGAAATTTTATATTTATATCCCCACCTAATTCAAATAAATTAAAAAATTTATCTTCAGGATTAGCTGAATTTCTTGAAGCTCCAAGCATGCTTTTAACACCAAAATCTAGAATTTCAGTTCCATTAAAAATGTTTCTAATGCCACTAGTTATCCCAAAACCCATTCCAATATCTTGAATATTAGAGTGTGATAAGTCCAAATCTAACCCCAAAGAAAATCTTTCCTTTGGGGTTAAAAAAATTGATGTAGATAAAGTACTATCACTTATTTGTTTATATGTTATACTTGGATATTTGAAGTTTTTAAGTGAGTTGAAATACCTATAAGTTAATTCTCTATCTTTATCACTATACCAGTCATTAATTTTTATAAAAATAGGATCAGTTATTGATTTTTCTTTATATTTTAATTTTTCCTTAGAATATATATTTACATCATTATATAAAGAATGGAAATTATAGGTGTCAATTTCACTTTCTATGTTCGGTTCTATATATATATTTATCTGCTGAACTCTGAATTTTTTATAGGGTATTATCATTAAACTATCATTTATTCTTCTTTTAATTGGATTAACTTTTATTAGAACATCTATATTTTTATCAACTTTACTACTATCAATTTTGGCAATAAATTGAAGACTGTTTTGTTGAAAATTATAAACACCATTATTTCTAAACATTTCTAAAAGCCTATCTCTTTCATTCTCAATACTTTGTATAGTAAATGCGTCCCCGTTTTTTAAAAAGCTTTCACCTTTATTATCTATATATAAATCTTCTAATTCATTTGGTTCAATTTCTTCAAGAATATTTCCAATAGTATACAGTTCTTTTAAATCAATATTATATACTATTTCCTCAAAATTTGATTTTAACTTATTTATATCCACATCTGATATAACATCAAAATAACCAAGATTTTTATAATATTGATTTAATATAATAGAATTACTATTAATCAAAGTAGTATCTACTAAAATTGCCTTTTCTCCATTTCTATTTAACCAAGAATTTAATTTAATTGCATATTTTTCTAATTGGTAAACTTGCTTTTTAGACATTAATTTATTTAGTCTTTGTCTTCTATTAGGTTTTAAATCTAGCCAATTCTGAAAATTTTCCTTTGGAGATTCTTTCACTAAACTATTTAGCTTAAGTTTTAAAGGATAACCTAGAAATAGAGTATTTGGTTTGGGAAGCAACAACTTAGTTGCAGGATCATTTGCTCTTTCATTTCCATTGACAAACAATCTATATCTTCCTAATAGATTTTGATTTTCTTCTAGTAGTTTACTTGTACTACAACTAGTAAGTATAAGAAAAATGAATATTAGATTGTGTATTTTTGGGAATGTAAATTTCAATACAAATAATTTCTATAATCAAAAGTACATTATTTTATATGCTTACTAAAAGTGAAATAACGAAAATAAAGCAACTTTCTAAAAAGAAATATAGAATAAAAGCTGGTCTCTTTGTAGCTGAAGGAGAAAAGGTAATATATGAACTACTAAATGAAAAGTATGTATTAAAAAAACTTTATACTACTAAAGAAACTACTAAAATATCAGCGATATTAATTTCAGATCATAAAATGCAACAGATTTCACATTTTAAAAACCCAAGTAAATTCTTGGGAGTTTTTAAGTTGCCATTACATTCAATTCCAAAAAACAATTTTCCTATACTAGCTTTAGATAGAATTTCTGACCCAGGGAATCTAGGCACAATAATTAGAACATGTGATTGGTTTGGAATAGACAATATAGTATGTAGTTTAAATTCAGTTGATTGTTTTAATCCAAAAGTTATCCAATCATCAATGGGATCAATATCTAGAGTTAAATGTCACTATATAGATTTAATTAATTATTTAAACAACTCTAAGTTTAAAATTATTGCTACAACGATTAAGGCAGAAAAATCAATATATGATTTTAATTTAACAAATAAGGTAATCTATGTTTTTGGTAATGAGTCAAATGGAATTTCTTCAGATATTATAAAACTAGTGAATGAAAAAATATTTATACCAAAAACAGCTAAAAATTCAGTTACTGATAGTTTAAATGTTGCATCAGCAGTTTCAATATTACTAGGAGAACGTTTTCGTCAATTAAAATAACTCTTTATTCAAATGTAAAGTTAATCACCAGGCCTCTGCTTAGCATTTTGTTTAAATTTCCTGTCCATGGACTATCTATATCAGCATCTGGAATAATTTCATTTTGTAATGAGAATATACCTCTAATTGAAGGAGAAAATTTGAAATAATATAGATAAAAATCAAAACCTAAACCTAATTCATAGTTTAAGCTATTTGTTACAGTTCTAAAAACATTACTTGAATTGTCATCTGTATTTTTTTCATTACTTGTAAGATTAAAATCAGTTGAAACACCAAATGTTATGTAGGGTTTGTAATTGTTAATCCTTTTAGCACTCATTTTAATTAATAGTGGTATGTGAATATATGTAGATTTAACTTCTCTAATTTGATCTGGAGTAGGGGGGCAGTCTTCAAATAATCCACAATTTATTCCAAATGCAGGGAGGTTTGGATAAATAAGATCTCTTTGAGAATAAACAAGTCCAGGCTCAAGCCTTAAGTTAAAATACTCATTTATTCTTAGATCACCTATAAGGCCAACATTAAAACCGGTTTTAGATTCTACTTGAATATCTTCAAAATTATTTGTTTTATAATATCCACTAGGATATTCAAACTTAAAATCATATGTGTTGAACCCTACAAAATACCCATAGTGAAGCACCTTTTCATCAAAGTTTGGCAAATTTATAATTCTCTCTCTAACCGTAGGGTATTGCGCACTTAATTTTGTAAAAAACAAAATAAATAAGAACAAAAAATAGTATTTTTTATTACGAATTGTCACTAAAACAGGATGGTTTATTATAATAAATTATTTACTATAACTATAAACCCAATTTTCCTTAAAATATTGTTGAGATTTTGTTATGAATGGAAAAAAGATAATTTTTTATACAGAATTGTTTCCGTTTTGTCTTAATTTCTCATAGAGGACGATTCCACAGGCTACTGATACATTAAGAGAATCTAGACTAGTTATCATTGGAAGTTTAATTTTACAATCACATTGCTTTAATAAATTTAGATTAATTCCTTTTTCCTCTGATCCAAAAAGAAAAGCTACGGGCCCTTTTAAATTAATATCATATGCAATATCATTAGACTTTTCGGTTACTCCTACAATTTTAATTTTTTCTGATTTCATAAAAAAGAATACATCCTTTAAATGTGATACTCTTGAAATAGGAACAAGAAAAGCACCTCCAGAAGAAGTTTTTATGGCAGCCGCATTAACAGGAGCACTTCCCGTTTGAGGTATAATTACTCCATTTACACCAGTTGCCGCAGCAGAGCGCATAATAGCCCCTAAATTACGTGGGTCAGTAATACTATCTAAAATTAAAAAAGTTGGAGATTTTGATTCCTTTATTCCCTTTTGAACCATTTCTTCAATATCGATAAATTTAATTTGAGATAGACTAGCAACAGCTCCTTGATGATTTTTATTTTTAAACCTCTCTAATCGTTCTTTAGGCACATATGAATGAGATATGTTGTTTTCCCGTATAGAGTTTTCAAGGCGCTGAAATAATGAGCCTTTATTGCTTTTTAGTAACCAAACCTTTTCAATATGTTTACCAGCCTTAATCGCCTCTAAAATTGTATGTATTCCATATATATTAAGGTTCTTATCCATAGCTATAAAATTAGTCTATATATATTCATAAAAAAAGGAGATCGAAAAGATCTCCTTTTTTTTATTAAGTAAAAATGAGTGTCAATTATGGACAAACACTTAATACTTTTAAACCAGGGCCAGGATACGATTCTGTAAGAGCAGTTTGTGTAGCTCCTGAACCGTCTGGACGATCATACAAAATAGTATAAGAAACCTCACTATCCCAATCTCCTTTTACCCAAGAGAATGACATTTGTGCTGCCCCTGCAGGTATAGTCAATGTATACGTAGAAGATGAAAAAGATGCTCCATCCCAAAGTAATTCAGCTGATAAAGCTGGATAGTCTCCCCAATAATCAGGAATACCAATTTTATACTCTGTTCCATCTACTACTACACTAACATATCCTCCATTCCATCCATCACCATAACTATCAATCATATTAATAGTATAGTCTCCTGCTACAGCTTGTGTTGGAATACACTTAATCACCTGTGTATATTGGTAAGGTGATTTAAAGTATGATCCCGTTAACGAACTTGCAGCGTCTTTTGCAGTATAACTGCGCCCATCAGTTAAATTTAACTGTAATCTGATTATAACAGCGTCACCACCAGAATATTGGCTAGAGGATAATCCCATAGCACTAATTGCTTCTCCCAGACTAACTGTTAAGTCGTGTCTTGGAAGACCAGTAGGACCTGTTGTAAAATCAGAAGGAACTAGAGTTTTAAGAAGTACTTCACCATTTCCGTTTAAGGAAACAAAAATCTGTACATCTTGCATTAAATCTCCGTTCTGCTCATCGTGCTCTTCAATAGTCACAGAGAATACTGAAGATGCAGGTTCAAAGTAATTATACTCACCGGTTGGATTCCAACCTCTTAACACTGCACCTGTGACATAATCGTCCATCACTGTATTAATCGTGTTCTCAGCTTCCGAACAGGAAACCATTAACAACAATAAACTAAATAAACTTATAATTTTTTTCATGTCTCAAATATTAATAAAGGTTAGACGGTCCTGATGTGTTCCAAAATACTCGTCCAGTTAGATCGCTTTTTTGAGTAGCGTTCGAATTGTTCGTAGTATAATTAGCAGGATACCACATAGATACCGGATATGCTCCAGGCGAAGGCTCTATATTTGGTTGTAGAGTTCTAGGATATCCAGTACGTCGGTACATGTTATATCCATCTGTTCCATTACCATAAAGAGAAATTAAAAATTGCGTCGCCCAAAGGTTGTTTTTGTCTTCTGTTGAACCAGCAGTCCATTCAGCCGCAAAGGCAGCTACATAGCTATCTACAGTGGCGCTATTTAAAGCATCTCCACCTAAACTAGCAGCTTTATTTATAGAGGCTTGAATTCCTGCTAAAACTTCAGTTGTTCCAGCTGCAGTTCCAACTCCAGCTACTTCAGCATTCATAAAATGCATCCATGAAGAAAGCATTATAGGAGTTATACCTCTACCACCGGCACCAGCGCCATTTTTTTGAGAGCTGTATGATCGATCATCATACTTCCCTCCGGCAGGGTAAACACCATGTAATGTTCTTTGAAATCCATCTGGTGGAATACCATTATCATTTCCATGATCACGTCCCCAATATCCTCCATTAAGACCGCAAAATACGGCATTAAGTGGTGGAGCTAGGTTAGCGTACGGATTATAATAATTATCCAAACCACATTCTAACACCTCTTCATCTGCATCAATTCCAAATCCTGGAACATTTTGTACTTGACGATAGAAGTAGTAAAATATACGTGGATCACCTACACCTCCATGACCTTGTTGTAGCGTATGCATAAACCAGTTTGCCATGTAGTATCCTCCACCAGTAGGAGTATAACTACCCCCATAGTATGGATGACGTGTATCAGGTTGAGCTTCATTTACACCCCAGCTAAACTGAAAATCATCAGCTGCTGATGAGATATAATTTGTAACTCCATTATAAGCTGAACTATTACCCATGTTTAGGTAAGCCTTTTTCTTAAGACTATTTGCAGCTTTAATCCACTTAGAAGCATCTCCTCCATAGAAAAAATCATTAGCAGGAGCTCCTCCACCAGTGGTAAAGTTAGCAATTGCAGAATCAAGTTTTCCTATAGCATATGCATATACATCAGCGCCTGGTGATGCGGAAGGGTTTAAAACTCCACCTTCAGCATCTAAAGCTTCCGCTTGTGGTACATCACCGAAGTAATCTACCAGAGTTATATATATATAAGCTTCAAATACTTCTCCCATTCCAAGAGCATAAGGACGTTCTGCTGATAAAACACTCATTAATTGAATGTCTTTTAGCATACCCTTATATGCATCTGACCATACACCATCAAAACCATTTGGAGAATATACGTTTGCATAAGTTCTTCCACTCATATAGTTAATACGTGTTAACGCACCTCCTCTATGACCTAAACTATGCGCCCATCTAGCAAAATCCTCTTGAATAGCATTCAAGAAAAAGTCTGCACTGGCTTGATCAGGACTTAATGCATTTGGGTTCGAAGCTAAATCTAATTCAGCATTTTCACACGAACTTAATACAAGAAGACTTCCAAGACAGATTGCTGTGAAAAATTTATTCATTGATTTCATGATATTATATTTTTTCATTATTTAAAAAGTAAGTTTCAAACTAGCCCCGTACCTTTTAGCACTTGGACCGTTTAGATATTCAAATCCACGTCCGTTACCTACTCCTGTCCCCGCAATATTAGGGTCAAAGTTAATTCCATCAGGGGTATTATAAGCATCAAACCACAGGTTATATCCTGCTGCACTAATGTTTATATTACCAAACGGTGTTTTATCTACAAGCGATTGAGGAAGGTCATAAGCTAATGAAACCTCACCTAAACGCCAGAAACTTCCATCCCAAACTTGAAGTTCATCTGGACCATAAAGCACGTTACTAAAATAGAACGTAGAGTTATTGATCTGTCTTGTGTTTACTTCACCTGCAGAGTTAACTCCAGGAAGGATGAATGATAATTCACGATCTAAAGTGTCTGTAGTTAGACCACGACCAAGAAGAGTTGAAACAGTCATAGTATAAATGTCTCCCCCTCCTATGTGATTTAACAAGAAATTAAATGTGAAATTTTTGTAACTAAGCATATTACTTACATTAAATAAATAATCAGGGTTAGCATCACCAATAATGTTTGTACCATATGTGGTGTCATAGCTACCTTGATTATTAACAAGTAAACCGCCAGCATCTGTTCTAGTAATCTGAGAACCTACAATTGTTCCTAAAGATTCGCCAACAATAGCGGCGTTTCCTAAGCTGCTAAATCCAGCGTAAACAATTTGATCAGTATCAGCACCTAAGTCTTTAACTATAGACTCGTTTGTTGACCAGTTAATTGCAGCATTCCAGTTAAGATCTGTACTTCTAATTATATCAATTCCAAGATCCAACTCTATACCTTTATTTTCAATCAAACCAACGTTTGTTGAAGTTGAAGTATATCCAGTTGATGGGTCAAGTGGACGACTGATGATCAAGTCATTAGTCTGTTTGTTATAAATAGATAAATCTAAACTTAGTCTACTGTCTAAGAAACGGCCTTCAAGACCAAACTCAATTTCATCAATACGCTCTGGCTTCAAATTAGGGTTACCCAATACAGAACCAGAAGTGTTTGTGATTACCTGATTTCCTGAATCATCTAAGAAATCTTGAGTATCAAGATTTAATGTTGCAGCAATTGGATACCCAAATGGGAAGTTAGCAGAAGTACCATAACCGGCACGAACTTTTAACAAGTTTATCAAATTACTTTTGATTTCTGGGAAAGCAGAAGTTGGAAGGAATGATACACTAGCAGAAGGATAAACAATAGAACGATTATCAACTGATAGGTTAGATACCTCATCCTGACGAGCAGATAAAGTCAAATAAGCATAGCGGTTATAGTCAAAAGAAACTTGACCATAATACCCTTGAATATTTCTTCTCTCGTAATACTGGATTTCATCTTGTTGCTCGTAGTTAAAGTGACGAAGCACTCCATATACCTGCTGACCTATAGAACGAGTTCCGTTACGGTCATAGATGTCACCACGAACTGTCCACCCTAGGGTGAAGTCCATTCCAATGTTTCCGAATTTATATAAACCAGCAACCGTTAAGTTATGGTCATATATACTTTTCTTATTATTCCAAGTCTCATAAATACCGTTTTGGTTAATTAAACTACCTGTTTTACCTCCTTTATTGGCATAGTTAACGTTATTCTCAGAATAAACATCAAGACCATACCTATAAGAAGCAGTAACATTATCGGTAAGATTATAAGAAATACTTGCTCCTCCAAATACACGGTCAACCGCTTGAGTATTAGCTGCGTTTTTAGTAGTCCAAAGTGGATTTTGAATACCGTTGTTATTTCGGTAATATAACGAAGCTTGTGTAACTGGGTTTGTATCAGGAAGACCCATTAAATCTACAGAACGAGGTGTGTAGAACACATTAGCAAATACTGATGCTCCCTCACCACCAACATTAGAACCATATCCAGCAGCAACTGGAGGAGATTTAAAGTTAGTCTGAGAGTAGTTTAGTGTTCCATTAATCATGAATCCGTTACTTAATTGAGCACGTCCACCAAAACTAAGTGTATTACGTCTTAGTGAGTTTTCACGAGTAAAACCTTTGTCCTCTAGATTACCATAGTTTATATTATAGGAAATCATTCCATCTTCACTTGCACCACGAACGTTCATGTTAGTTGATGCTGTGTGTCCAGTTACAAAGAAACCACCAACACTGTCGTATGGTTGCCACTTGTACTCTGAAGTTTGATTTAATCCTATTAATTCTAAGATATCATAAGTCCCTGTTGCTCTAGATTGAGTAACGTAAGGGTGCTTTAAATATCCTCTTGTAACAGCTTGACCAGCGTTAGGACCAATTAACGATGCATCCCAAGTTTGAGATCCGTTAATTGAAGATTGTCCACCCCATCCAGCAGGTCCACCTTCACGGAAGCTAGGCCCCCAGTTAGAGAAGAACCAACCGAAAGATTGATCAAATCCATTACCATATTCCATTTGGTAGTCTGGCATAGAGGCTAATTCAACATTGAAATAAGATGTGTTAACAGTTATTTCAGTTTTCTTAGCTGCTCCACCTGCAGTACTACCTGATTTTGTTGTAATCAAAATAACCCCATTACGACCTTGCGTTCCATAAAGGTTTGCTGCAGCAAGTCCTTTTAAAACGTCAACACGTTCGATGTTATTTGGATCAATATCTAGGAATCGTGAAGATCCACTATTCCCGTCTACGAAACTACCTTGAGCATTCGTGTCACTTGAAAAAGGAACACCGTCTACTACAAATAAAGGTTGGTTTCCTTGGCTAAATGTGTTAAACCCTCGAATCACGATACTAGTACCTGATCCAGAGATACCACTTTGGTTGGTAATTTGCACACCAGATGCTTTACCATTAAGGACTCTTCCAATATCACCTTCAGAGCGTTGTTCTAACGCATCAGATTCAACTTTCGAAGTCGCATAACCAAGTGCTTGTTTCTCACGCTTAATACCAAGAGAAGTTACAATAACTTCTTCTAGTTGATTGCCTTGAGCTAACGATACATTAATTTGATCGTCTGCTCCTACAGTAATAGCACTAGTTTCATATCCAACAAAACTAAATTCAAGAACTGCGCCTTCAGCAACTTCAATGGAATAATTTCCATCAAAATCAGTTGAGACACCATTAGTAGTTCCTTGCTCTACAACTGTAGCTCCGGGGAGTGGCATACCTTGGTCATCAGAGACCACACCAGTGATGGATTTTTGCGCTAATGCAACCTGAGTTACAAGCAAAAATGTCATCAACAGTTTTAATAAGCTTTTCATACTTTAATTTGGTTAATTAATAATTATTATTTAAAAAATTTAGGGATTAAAGATAAGGTAAATGTTAAGGAAAACCAAAAATTTCTGGTTTCTATTGGTTTTATTGGGGTTTCGAGAGGAAAATTATTAACAATTTGTTGTTAATTAAATTCTTTTATAGACTTTCTGCAAAGTCGAAAATCTTGATTAATCCATCACTCTCTTTAAACTTTATTTGGTTTTCTTTAATAAAGCCACGAACCTTTGAGCCTTTATCTCCAAATATTTTAATAATATTAGATTTGGAAAGCTTTAATGGAATAGGAATATTCTCTCCAATGGAATAATAATATGTTATTTCATCTACGAATCTAGGAGGAAGTGATCTATCAAGAGATGTTCTTGCCGCTACTCCTGCTATATATATCTTTTTTCTTTTAAGAAATAAGCCGAGTCCATCACTTTCAAAAAGAACAATTAGGTATCCAGATTCAGGTAAAATAGTATTATTCGACTTATGCGAAATAAGTTTGTATTTTTCGCCATTAATAATAGCATGGACTTTTTCGCTCTTCAAAAGAATTTCTTCTGCATCTTCTTGTTGAGGAAAATCACCCATTTCAATTTCATCATTTGCTGCATTATAACGTAAATAAATTTTTCCCTTCAATTCTTCTTCAAAATATATAACTCTAGATAATTGAAAATTTTTGTTAAAATAGTATGAGCCTTTAACATCTTTGGGAGGTTCACCTTTTCTTGCCTTTCGATTTGTTAAATCTGTCATAGCATCCATAATTCTAGTATCTGTTCTGTCAGATATCACACCTCCTTGAACTTGAGCTAAGATGTTTTGATTCAAAATAAAAAAGGATACAATTAGAAAGGTAAATTTTATGAAATGATTTATATTTTTCATTTATGTTATAATTTTTAAAAGCGTAAACTTAATAAAATTATCATCACAATTTTAAGTAGATATTATAAAACTATTATTTAATCACAAAAAACTCTCCATAAAACTTTCTTAATCTTCATCAAATCAACCTATTATAGATTAAAGTATTTTGATTCTGAAATCTAGTAAGAAATATTTTTATATATAACCTTGTATATATATGTGTATTATTTTTTAAAAAAAACCAAAATTTAGGATTTGAAAAACAAAAAAAAACTCTACATTTGCACGCCCAAAAAGGGGTTTTCAATATAATTAATTGTAAAATTTTTTATGCCAACTATTGCACAATTAGCAAGAAAAGGAAGAGTAACAAATGCTAAAAAGAGCAAATCTGCTGCGCTGGATTCTTGTCCGCAAAGAAGAGGGGTTTGCACTAGGGTTTATACTACCACTCCAAAAAAACCAAATTCAGCAATGCGTAAAGTTGCTCGTGTGCGTTTGACTAATGGCAAAGAGGTTAATGCCTATATTCCCGGAGAAGGACATAATCTTCAAGAGCATTCAATTGTATTGGTTCGTGGAGGGAGAGTTAAGGATTTGCCTGGCGTTAGATATCATATTGTTCGTGGAGCTCTTGATACTGCAGGAGTAGAGGGTCGATTACAACGTAGATCAAAGTATGGAGGTAAACTTTCTAAGAAAAAGTAAGTTTTCTTCAATAAAGAGCCATGAGAAAAAGACAAGCAAAAAAACGTCCATTATTACCTGATCCAAAATACAAGGATCAGTTAGTTACCCGTTTTGTTAATAATTTAATGTGGAATGGAAAAAAATCTCTTGCTTATAGAATATTTTATGATGCAATTGAAATAATTGAGGATAAGAAAGAAGATAAAGAAAAGAATGGGATTGAAATTTGGAAAGATGCTTTATCTAATGTTATGCCACATGTTGAGGTTCGAAGTAGAAGAGTAGGTGGTGCAACATTTCAAATACCTATGCAAATTCGTCCAGATAGAAAAGTTTCTTTAGCTATGAAATGGTTAATTGACCATTCACGAAAGCGAAATGAAAAAACTATGGCTCTTCGTTTAGCGAATGAATGTCTTGCTGCATCAAAAGAAGAAGGAGCAGCAGTTAAAAAAAGAGTTGACACTCACAAAATGGCTGAGGCTAATAAAGCATTTTCACATTTTAGATTTTAATATTAAGAATATATACGCTAATAAATAATAATGGCTAGAGATTTAAAATATACAAGAAATATAGGAATTGCTGCTCATATTGATGCAGGTAAAACAACCACTACTGAACGTATTTTGTTTTATACAGGTGTTAGTCATAAAATTGGAGAAGTTCATGATGGTGCTGCTACAATGGATTGGATGGAACAAGAACAAGAAAGAGGAATTACTATAACCTCAGCAGCAACAACTTGTAATTGGACTTTCCCTACTGAGCAAGGTAAACCCAGTGAAGACGCTAAAGATTATCAGTTCAATATTATTGATACACCAGGCCACGTTGATTTCACAGTAGAAGTGAACCGATCATTGAGAGTTCTTGATGGATTGGTTTTTTTATTTTCAGCTGTTGATGGAGTAGAACCTCAGTCTGAAACAAATTGGCGTTTAGCTGACAATTATAAAGTACCGCGTATAGGTTTTGTAAATAAAATGGATCGTCAAGGGTCTAACTTTTTAGGTGTTTGTAATCAGGTAAAAGAAATGTTAAAATCAAATGCAGTTCCTATTGTATTAAATATAGGTGATGAAGAGAATTTTAAAGGTATAGTTGATTTGGTTAAAAATAGGGCTATAGTATGGCATGATGCTAATTATGGATCAACTTTTGATATAGTTGATATTCCCTC
Organism: Flavobacteriaceae bacterium; assembly: GCA_002723295.1. Lineage (GTDB taxonomy): Bacteria > Bacteroidota > Bacteroidia > Flavobacteriales > Flavobacteriaceae > Marivariicella. The sequence goes on from PBNP01000002.1 coordinate 100,871, forward strand.
TGAAATGCAGGAAGAAGTCAAATTGCATAGAGCTCAATTAATTGAAGCAGTAGCAGAGTATGATGAGGGTTTATTGGAAAAGTTTTTTGAAGACCCTGAATCAATTACAGAAGATGAAATTCATAAAGCACTTCGAGCTGCCACTCAAGATATAAGTATAATTCCTATGATTTGCGGTTCATCTTTTAAAAACAAGGGAGTGCAATTTCTTTTAGATGCGGTTTGTAGATATTTACCATCGCCCGAAGATAAGGAAGCTATTGTAGGCTCTCATCCTAAAACTGAAGAAGAGATTTCTAGAAAACCTAATATAAATGAACCATTTTCAGCATTAGCATTTAAAATTGCTACTGATCCTTATGTTGGAAGATTAGCTTTCTTTAGGGTTTATTCAGGTAGACTAGATGCAGGTTCATATGTCTTAAATAATAGGTCAAGTAATAAAGAACGTATTTCCCGTATATATCAGATGCATTCAAATAAACAAAATTCAATAGATTTTATTGAAGCAGGAGATATAGGAGCTGCCGTAGGATTTAAAGATATTAAAACAGGAGATACTCTTTCAGATGAAAAATCTCCAATTATTCTTGAGTCCATGAACTTTCCAGATCCCGTTATTGGAATTGCTGTTGAACCAAAAACTAAAGCAGACATTGATAAATTAGGAATGTCTCTTGGAAAATTAGCTGAAGAAGATCCAACTTTCCAGGTTAAAACAGATGAAGCTTCAGGTCAAACTATAATTTCTGGAATGGGAGAATTACATTTAGATATTATTGTTGATAGGTTACGTAGAGAATTTAAGGTTGAAGTCAATCAAGGAAAACCTCAAGTAGAATATAAAGAATCTTTAACTGCTAAGGCTGAACATCGTGAGGTGTATAAAAAACAATCTGGAGGACGTGGAAAATTTGCTGATATTGTTTTTGATATTGAACCATCAGAAGAAGGCAAAAGCGGTTTAGAATTTGTTAACTTAATTAAAGGGGGAAATGTTCCTAAAGAATTTATTCCTTCTGTTGAAAAAGGATTTAAAATGGCAATGACAAATGGTCCATTAGCTGGTTTTGAGGTTGACTCTATGAAAGTTACTCTTAAAGATGGATCTTTCCATGCAGTTGATTCAGATTCACTTTCTTTCGAATTAGCTGCTAAATTAGGATTTAAAACTGCTGCAAAATCTGCAAGTGCAGTTATAATGGAGCCGATAATGAAACTTGAAGTTTTAACTCCAGAAGAGAACATGGGAGATATTGTAGGAGATTTAAATAGACGACGAGGGCAAGTAAATTCCATGGATGATCGTGCGGGTTCTAAAGTTGTTAAAGCAGAAGTTCCTCTTGCAGAAATGTTTGGATATGTTACTTCTCTTAGAACCCTATCCTCAGGAAGAGCAACTTCTACAATGGAATTTTCGCATTATGCTGAAACTCCATCAAATATTTCAGAGTCGGTAATTGATAGTGTTAAAGGTATTAATAGTTAATAATAGTTTTTATGAGTCAAAAAATAAGAATAAAATTAAAATCTTACGATCATAATTTAGTTGATAAATCTGCAGATAAAATTGTAAAAACTGTTAAGACTACCGGTGCTGTTGTAACTGGTCCAATTCCTCTTCCAACCAACAAAAAGATATTTACTGTTCTTAGATCACCACATGTGAATAAAAAATCACGAGAACAGTTTAAATTATGTTATTATAAACGTTTAATGGATATTTATAGTTCTTCATCTAAAACTATTGATGCCTTAATGAAATTAGAGCTTCCAAGTGGTGTTGAAGTAGAAATTAAAGTTTGATTAAAACAATTTTAAACCATGTCTGGATTAATAGGAAAAAAAATTGGAATGACATCACTTTATGATGAAAAGGGAAAGAATATTCCCTGTACAGTTATAGAAGCAGGGCCATGTATTGTGACTCAAGTTAAAACAAAAAGAGTTGATGGTTATAATGCACTCCAATTGGGTTTTGATGAAAAAGCAAATAAACATTCTTCAAAAGTTGAGATTGGCCACTTTAAAAAAGCGAATACTTCTGTAAAAAGAAAAATTGTTGAGTTTAAAAACTTTGATAAAGAATTCAAATTGGGCGATACAATTACTGTTGAACATTTTATAGAAGGAGAGTTTGTTGATATAGCTGCTACTTCTAAAGGAAAAGGGTTTCAAGGAGTTGTTAAACGTCATGGATTTGCTGGTGTTGGACAATCTACACATGGACAACATAATAGATTAAGAGCTCCTGGTTCTATTGGAGCAGCATCGACTCCATCTAGGGTATTTAAGGGAATGAAAATGGCTGGTCAAACTGGAAATGAAAGAGTAAATATTCAAAACTTAAGAGTGTTGAAAGTGGTTTCTGAAAAGAACTTATTAGTTGTTAAGGGATCTGTGCCAGGACATAAGAATGCATATTTAATTGTTAGTAAATAATGGAAATAGCTATTTTAAATATAAAAGGAAAGGAAACCGGAAGAAAGATTAAGCTTGATCCTTCTATATTTGAAATTGAGCCTAATAGTCATGCTATTTATTTGGATGTTAAACAACATCTTGCTAATAAAAGACAAGGAACTCATAAAACAAAAGAAAGAGCTGAAATTAAAGGCTCTACTCGAAAAATTAAAAAACAGAAAGGTACAGGTACAGCTAGAGCAGGAAGTATTAAAAATCCTTTGTTCAAAGGCGGAGGTAGAGTTTTTGGTCCTAGACCTAGAGATTATAATCAAAAGGTTAATAAAAAAGTAAAGAGTTTAGCTAGGAAGTCTGCTCTAACTTTAAAGGCAAAAAATAAAGCAATTATTGTTGTCGAAGATTTTCAATTTAAAAGCGCTAAAACTTCATCATTTGTTCAAGTTTTAAAAGCACTTGGTATTGAAAGCAAAAAATCATTAGTTGTATTTGGAGAGTCAAATAAAAATGTATATTTGTCGTCGCGAAATTTAAAAAATTCTCAAGTTATAACTAACTCAGAATTAAGCACTTACAAAATTACTGATACGAATAGTTTGGTTTTAACGGAAAGTGCTATTCCGCAGATTGAAACAATTTTAAAAAAACCTAAGGTATGAAAATTATTAAACCAATAATTACTGAGAAAGCTACTTCAGATAGTGAGCTAAATAATCGATATACATTTTTGGTTGATAAAAAGTCTAATAAAATTGAAATAAAAAAGGCTATTGAAGAATTTTATGGCGTAACTGTTGACAAGGTTCGAACGATGAATTATGGTCCAAAGCGAAAAACACGCTTTACAAAAACTGGTATTCAAAAAGGAAAGTCGAATTCTATTAAGAAGGCAATCGTACAAATTTCGGAAGGAGACGTAATCGATTTTTATAGTAATTTATAAGTAATAAAATTATGCCAGTTAGAAAATTAAAACCTATAACCCCAGCACAACGTTTCAGAGTTGTAAACGAATTTGATGAAATTACCTCTAGTAAACCAGAAAAGTCTTTGTTAGAGCCTAAAAAGAGTACAGGTGGAAGAAATAATAAAGGAAGAATGACAATCCGACATCGCGGAGGTGGTCATAAACGTTTGTATCGTGTTATAGATTTTAAACGTAATAAGTTTGATGTTCCGGCTACAGTTAAGAGTATCGAGTATGATCCAAATAGGAGTGCATTCATTGCTCTTCTTGAATATAAGGATGGTGAAAAAAGATACATTATTGCTCAAAATGGGATTAAAATTGGACAAAAAATATCATCTGGAGAATCTTCTTCTCCTGAAGTTGGTAATGCATTGCCATTATCAAAAATCCCACTAGGAACTATTATATCATGTATTGAAATGCAACCAGGTCGTGGAGCAATCATTGCTAGAAGTGCAGGAGCTTTTGCTCAGCTAATGGCAAGAGAAGGTAAATTAGCAACTATAAAGCTACCCTCTGGTGAATCTAGACTAATTCAAACAAGTTGCTTAGCAACAATTGGAGCTGTTTCAAATTCGGATCATCAATTGTTAGTTTCAGGTAAAGCAGGAAGATCAAGATGGTTAGGTATTCGCCCAAGAACTAGACCAGTTGCTATGAACCCAGTAGATCATCCTATGGGTGGTGGAGAAGGTAAAGCTTCAGGTGGGCATCCCAGATCTCGAAATGGTATTCCAGCCAAAGGATTTCGAACACGTTCTAAAACAAAAGCAAGTGATAAATTTATAATTGAACGAAGAAAAAAATAGTATATGGGACGATCACTTAAAAAAGGACCTTTTATTCATAATAGCCTTAATATTAAGGTTAGTAAGAATATAGATGTAAAAAAGAAAACTGTAATTAAAACTTGGTCAAGAGCATCATTAATTACTCCTGATTTTGTTGGGCAAACTATCGGTGTTCATAATGGACGTCAATTTATTCCTGTTTACATTACAGAAAATATGGTAGGACATAAATTAGGAGAGTTTTCACCAACTAGATCTTTTAGGGGACATGCCGGGGCTAAAAATAAAGGAAATAAATAAAAACTGTTATGGGCAATAGAAAAAGACAAAATGCTGAAATTATTAAAGAAGCAAAAAAGAACTTGACTTTTGCTAAGTTAAATAATTGCCCAACCTCACCTCGTAAAATGAGGTTAGTTGCAGATCAGTTGAGAGGTCAAGGTATAGCAAATGCATTGTCAATTCTAAAGTTTAGTCCTAAAGAAGCTTCAAGACGTTTAGAAAAATTATTGCTTTCTGCTATTGCTAATTGGCAATCAAAAAATGAAGATAAAGATTTTGAACAAGTATCATTATTTATTAAAGAGATAAAAGTCGATAGCGGAAGTATGCTTAAAAGATTAAGAACTGCTCCACAAGGTCGTGCTCATCGGATAAGAAAGCGATCGAATCATGTAACCCTAGTTTTAGGGGAAAACAATAATATAAAAGATTAATTATGGGGCAAAAAACTAATCCTATTGGAAATCGTTTAGGAATAATTAGAGGTTGGGATTCTAATTGGTATGGTGGATCTAGTTATGGTGATAAGCTTGCTGAGGATGATAAAATTCGTAAATATATTAACGCAAGACTTGCAAAGGCAAGTGTTTCAAGTATTATTATTGAAAGAACCTTAAAATTAATTACAATTACTATCTCAACTGCTCGTCCAGGTATTATTATTGGTAAGGCTGGACAAGAAGTTGATAAATTAAAAGAGGAATTAAAAAAAATTACCCAGAAAGAGATTCAAATTAATATATATGAAATAAAAAGACCTGAACTTGATGCAAAATTAGTAGCATCAAGTATTGCTCGTCAAATTGAGAATAGGATTTCTTACAGAAGAGCTATTAAAATGGCTATTGCCTCCTCTATTAGGATGAATGCAGAAGGAATTAAAGTGCAAATTTCAGGAAGGTTAAATGGAGCAGAAATGGCCAGAAGTGAATCTTATAAAGAAGGCAGAATTCCTTTATCAACTTTTAGAGCCGATATTGATTATGCTATAGTAGAAGCTCATACAACATATGGGCGACTTGGAGTTAAGGTATGGATTATGAAGGGAGAAGTTTATGGAAAAAGAGAACTTTCTCCTCTTGTAGGTATGCAAAAAAAAGCAGGAGGAAACAGTAAAGGAGGTAATAAATCTAATGTTCGAAATTCGCGTCGAGGTAGAAAATAAATTGATTTAAATAATATTATGTTACAACCTAAAAGAACAAAATTTCGTAAAGCACAGAAAGGTAGAATGAAAGGCTTTTCTCAAAGAGGAAATCAATTATCAAATGGTATGTTTGGGATTAAATCATTGGATTCTGTTTTTATAACTTCTCGTCAAATTGAAGCTGCTAGAATTGCAGCAACTCGTTATATGAAAAGAGAAGGACAATTGTGGATTAAGATTTTTCCAGACAAACCAATTACCAAAAAACCTTTGGAAGTTAGAATGGGTAAAGGAAAGGGTGCTCCTGAATATTTTGTAGCAGTTGTAAAACCGGGGCGTGTTCTTTTTGAAGTCGCGGGAGTTTCCTTGGAAATTGCTAAAGAAGCTTTAAGATTAGCAGCACAAAAGCTTCCAGTTAAAACAAAGTTTATAATTGCTCGGGATTTTGATAATTAAATGATTATGATGAAACAAAAAGAAATAGATCAACTTTCAATTGAAGATATGAATGATAAATTAGAAGAGTTTAGAAAAAAATTAAAAGATTTAAAAATGACTCATTCTGTTTCACCACTTGAAAACCCAATACAAATCAGAAATATTCGAAGAACTATTTCTAGATTATTAACAGCTATTGCTAAAAATAATTAATTAGATAAACATGAAAATAGATAAAAGAAATCTTAGAAAGGAACGTATTGGTGTTGTTACAAGTAATAAAATGGAAAAATCTATTGTTGTTTCAGAGGTTAAAAGAATGAAACATCCGATGTATGGAAAATTTGTATTAAAAACAAAAAGATATATTGCCCATGACGAATCTAATGATTGTAAAATTGGTGATACAGTAAAAATAATGGAAACACGACGCCTTAGCAAATCAAAAAATTGGAGACTGGTTGAAATAATAGAAAGAGCAAAATAATGGTACAACAGGAATCAAGACTTAATGTTGCTGACAATACTGGTGCTAAAGAAGTATTGACAATTCGTGTCCTTGGAGGGACCAAACGAAGATATGCATCGGTAGGAGACAAAATTGTTGTTACAGTTAAAGATGCAACACCTGCTGGAACAATAAAAAAAGGACAAGTCTCAACGGCAGTTGTTGTTCGTACAATTAAGGAAATAAGACGTCAAGACGGTTCTTATATTAGATTTGATGATAATGCATGTGTATTACTTGATTCTGCAGGAGAAATGCGTGGGACTAGAGTTTTTGGGCCTGTTGCAAGAGAGTTGCGAAATAAAAAGTTTATGAAAATTTTATCATTAGCACCAGAGGTTCTTTAAATTTAGTTGTTATGCAAAAGATAAAAATAAAAAAAGGAGATAGTGTAAGGGTTATATCAGGAGCTCAAAAAGGTAGTGAGGGAAAGATTATTAAAATTTTTATTGATAAAAGATTAGCCCTTGTAGAAGGAGTAAATTTAATTAAAAAGCATACAAAGCCTAATGCCCAAAACCCTCAAGGAGGTATAATTGAAAAAGAATCTCCAATACATATATCAAATCTTTCTTTGATTACTTCAGATGGTCAAACTACTAGAGTAGGATTTAGAATGGAAAAAGATAAGAAAGTTCGGTATTCAAAAAAAACAGATGAATTAATATAATTATGGATTATCAACCAAGACTCAAAAAAGAATATAAAGAAAAAATAACTAAATCTCTTAAAGAAGATTATAGCTATAGCAATATAATGGAAGTTCCTAGGCTTAAAAAAATTGTAATAAGTAGGGGAGTTGGAGGTGCAGTTTCAGATAAAAAGTTGATAGAATATTCTGTTGATGAATTAACTCAAATTTCTGGTCAAAAGGCTGTGCCAACTGTTTCTAAAAAAGACGTAGCTTCATTCAAATTAAGAAAAGGAATGCCAATTGGTACTAAAGTAACACTAAGAGGTGATAGAATGTATGAGTTTTTGGATAGATTAGTTACTGTGGCATTGCCTCGTGTAAGAGATTTCCAAGGTGTTAAGCCTAAAGGTTTTGATGGCAGAGGAAACTATAATCTTGGTATCACTGAACAAATTATTTTTCCAGAAATTGATATCGATAAAGTTAATAAGATTGGTGGTATGGATATAACATTTGTAACAAATGCTAATACTGATAATGAAGCAATGTCATTATTGGGACAATTAGGACTTCCATTTAAAAAAGAATAATATGGCAAAAGAATCAATGAAAGCTCGAGAAATAAAAAGAGCAAAAATAGTAGCTAAATTTTCTTCTAAAAGAAAAGCTCTTAAAGATGCAGGAGATTATGAAGCTCTTCAGAAATTACCAAGAAATGCTTCTCCAGTTAGGTTACATAATCGTTGTAAACTAACAGGGCGTCCAAAGGGTTACATTCGTCAATTTGGAATCTCACGTGTAGCATTTAGAGAAATGGCAAATAAAGGTTTAATCCCAGGAGTAACTAAGGCTAGCTGGTAAAAAAAAAAATTATGTATACAGATCCTATCGCAGATTATTTAACTCGAATTAGAAATGCCAACAGAGCTGGTCATAGAGTTGTAAATATTCCAGCCTCAAATCTTAAAAAAGAAATGACAAAAATTCTTTTTGATCAGGGTTTTATTCTTAGTTATAAATTTGAAAAAACTGAAAATAATCAGGGTAGTATTAAAATTGCTTTAAAATATAATGAAATATCCAAAGAACCTGTAATAAAAAAATTGCAAAGAATAAGCACACCTGGATTACGCAAATATGCTGGAGGAAATGATCTTCCTAGGGTGCTTAATGGCCTTGGAGTTTCAATTGTTTCTACTTCCTTAGGAGTAATGACTGGAAAAGAAGCAAAAAAGAAAAATATAGGAGGAGAAGTCCTTTGTTATGTTTATTAATATTTAATTTGAATAAGAATGTCTAGAGTAGGAAATAATCCAATCATGATACCAGAAGGTGTAATTGTTGATGTTAAGCATGGGGTAATTAATGTAAAAGGTAATTTAGGAGAACTAACCCAATCATTTTCAGATGTTAAATTTGAAATTGACGATAACATTATTAAGGTTATAAACCCTTTAAAATCTAAAGATTCAAATGCAAAACATGGATTATATCGCTCGTTGGTTAATAATATGGTTCAAGGAGTATCAAAAGGTTTTACTAAGGAATTAGAATTAGTTGGAGTTGGATATAGAGCAAATAATAATGGTCAGATTCTTGATTTGGCCTTAGGGTTTTCGCATAATATTATTTTTGAAATTGCTTCTGAAATTAAAGTTCAAACAATTACTGAAAAAGGAAAAAACCCGATAATCAAGTTAACTTCTCACGACAAACATTTGTTAGGCTTTGTTGCGGCTAAAATTCGCTCATTTAGGAAACCAGAACCATACAAGGGAAAAGGTATTCGGTTTGTTGGAGAGGAAATTAGAAGAAAAGCAGGTAAATCAGCATAACTAATATTTAAATATAATGAGCTCAATAAAATTAAAACGTAGAGAAAGAATCAGAAAAAGAATTCGCAAAACAATTTTTGGAGATTCTTCCATACCAAGATTATCTATTTTTAGAAGTAATAAAGAAATTTATGCTCAATTAATTGATGATTTCAAAGGAAAAACTATTACGATGGCTTCGTCAAGAGAAAAAGGTGTTAATGGCTCAAATAAAATAGAAATTTCATCTAAAGTTGGTGAGTTAATAGCACAAAGATCAATTAAAGCTGGAATAAAATCTGTGAAATTTGATCGAGGAGGGTATCTTTATCATGGGCGTGTAAAATCTTTGGCGGAAGCTGCAAGAAAAGCTGGGCTTGAATTTTAATTAATTAGTAAATATGTATCAAAATTATAAAAACATAGAATACGTTAAACCTGCAGGACTTGAATTAAAAGATCGTTTAGTGGGTGTTCAAAGAGTTACTAAAGTTACTAAAGGTGGGCGAGCTTTTGGCTTTTCAGCAATTGTAGTAGTTGGTGAGGAAAATGGAGGTTTAGGACAAGGGCTAGGAAAATCAAAAGAAGTTTCTGAGGCAATTTCAAAGGCAGTTGAAGATGCTAAAAAAAATCTTGTCAGGATACATTTAAATAAAGGCACATTACCTCATGAACAGAAAGGTAAATATGGTGGCGCAAAAGTTTTTTTGAAACCAGCTTCTGAAGGAACTGGTGTAATCGCAGGTGGTGCTGTTAGAGCTGTGCTTGAATCTGTGGGTGTTCATAATGTTCTTTCAAAATCACAGGGGTCTTCAAACCCTCACAATGTTGTAAAAGCTACTTTTGATGCTTTACTAAGACTAAGAACTCCTGAAATAGTAGCTCATGAGAGAGGAATTTCAGTTGATAAAGTTTTTAATGGATAAATTTCAATGTGATGGAAAAAATTAAGATCATTCAAATTAGAAGTAGTATTAAAAGATTAAAATCCCAAAAACGGACTCTGAATGCTTTAGGCCTTGGAAGAATTGGAAAAGAAGTATTACACGAAGCATCACCCAGTATTTTAGGAATGATAAAAAAAGTTGAGCATTTAGTAAAAGTTCTAAAACATGATAATAAAATAAACAAATGAGACTTAATAATTTAAAACCTGCCTCTGGTTCAATAAATAAAAACAATAAGCGTCTTGGTCGAGGTCAAGGATCAGGAAAGGGAGGCACTGCTACAAGGGGACATAAGGGTGCAAAATCAAGATCAGGATATTCCAAAAAAATTGGATTTGAAGGAGGGCAAATGCCACTGCAAAGAAGGGTTCCTAAATTTGGGTTTAAAAATATTAATAGAGTTGAATATAAATTAGTAAATCTTGATACATTACAAGATTTAGTTACAAATAAAAAAATAAAAAAAGAAATAAATTTTGAAGGTTTTATTAGTTTAAGGTTAGCTAAAAAAAAGGATCTTATTAAAATTTTAGGTAGAGGCAAACTGGAAGTTCCATTAAAAGTAATAGCTCACAAGTTTACTGCTAGTGCAAAATCTGCAATTGAATCAGCAGGGGGAGAAGCGATTATTATAAAATAATTTTATGAAGAAATTTTTGGAGACCATATTGAATATTTATAACATAAATGAGTTGCGTCAAAGGATTGGCATAACCTTGTTTTTGTTGTTAGTTTATAGATTGGGAGCTCAAGTAGTTCTTCCTGGCATAGACTCAGTCCAACTTGCTTCACTAGCTGAAAAAGCTGATGGTGCTGGTTTATTAGGTCTTTTAAATGCTTTTACTGGTGGTGCTTTTGCTAATGCTTCTGTTTTTGCACTTGGGATTATGCCGTATATTTCTGCTTCTATTGTTGTTCAACTTATGGGAGTTGCATTACCATATCTTCAAAAACTTCAAAAAGAAGGAGAAAGTGGGCGTAAAACTCTTAATCAAATTACTAGATGGTTAACAATAGCGATTTGTGTTGTACAAGCTCCTGCATATTTATATGGATTAAGTGCATTAGGGGTACCTGATACTGCATTTATTATTGGAAAGAGCCCAATTTTTCTTTTTTCTTCAGTTACAATATTGGTAACAGGAACTATATTTGCTATGTGGTTGGGAGAAAAAATTACTGATAAAGGTATTGGAAATGGAATATCATTACTTATTATGGTTGGTATAATAGCCAATCTACCTCTTTCTTTTACTCAAGAGGTTATTTCAAGAGTTTCTGAAAATAACGGAGGATTGATGTTAGTTCTTATAGAATTAGTTTTATGGATTGTAATTGTTTTATTATCTATTTTATTAGTTATGGCCGTACGTCAAATTCCTGTTCAATATGCTAGAAGATCCTCAGGTGGAGGTATTTTACAAAACAATATTGGTGGGACTAGGCAATATATCCCTTTAAAATTAAATGCTTCAGGTGTTATGCCTATTATTTTTGCGCAAGCTTTAATGTTTGCGCCTGCATATCTTGGGAGTTTTCTTGGATCATCTGATTTTGGTCAATGGATGCAAGCTTCATTTTCAGATATTTTTGGACTTTGGTATAATATTTTATTTGCTGTACTAATTATTATTTTTACATTTTTTTATACAGCAATTACAGTTCCTACAAATAAAATGTCAGATGATTTAAAGCGTAGTGGAGGGTTTGTCCCTGGTATAAGACCTGGAGTAGAAACTTCAGATTATTTAGATAATGTTATGTCTCATATCACTTTCCCCGGATCATTATATCTTGCAGCTATAGCAGTTTTTCCTGCAGTAGTTGTAAAAATAGTGGGTATGCAACCAGGATGGGCTCTATTTTATGGTGGAACCTCATTGTTAATTATGGTTGGTGTAGCAATTGATACAATACAACAAGTAAATTCATATTTATTAAATCGTCACTACGATGGTTTAATGAAAACAGGAAAAACACGCAGAGGCGTTTCAACAATATAAATTATGGCTAAACAAGCATCAATAGAACAAGAAGGAAAAATAATTGAGGCATTATCAAATGCAATGTTTAGAGTTGAACTAGATAATGGTCATGTAGTAACGGCTCATATTTCTGGAAAAATGAGATTACATTATATAAAGTTATTGCCTGGTGATAAAGTTAAGTTAGAAATGAGCCCATATGATTTAACAAAAGCAAGGATTACTTTTAGATATTAAACAATATTAAATATGAAAAAAAGAGCTTCAATAAAAAAAAGAAGTCCTGAATGTAAAATAGTAAGAAGAAAGGGGACATTATATGTTATTAATAAAAAGAATCCTAGATTCAAACAAAGACAAGGATAATTATGGCACGTATTTCTGGAGTAGACATTCCTAAACATAAAAGAGGTGTAATAGCCCTAACATATATATATGGTATCGGAAGAAGTAGAGCAGCTAAAATTCTTGAAGTTGCAAAAGTTAATCAGGACACGAAAGTACAAGATTGGACTGATAAAGAGTCTGGTCGTATTCGTGAAGTAGTTGGAGATTATAAGATTGAAGGAGAATTACGATCAGAAGTTCAACTCAGCATTAAAAGGTTAATGGATATTGGTTGTTATAGGGGAATAAGACATCGTTCAGGTCTTCCTCTTAGAGGTCAGAGAACCAAAAACAATTCAAGAACAAGAAAGGGAAAAAGAAAAACTGTTGCAAACAAAAAGAAGGCAACTAAATAAAAAAATAAAAATGGCAAAAACAATAAGTAAAAAACGTAAAGTAAATGTTGAATCTAATGGTGAAGCTCATATTAATGCATCATTCAATAATATTATAATCTCCTTAACTAATTCAAAAGGAGATGTTATTGCTTGGTCATCAGCTGGTAAGATGGGATTTAGAGGGTCTAAAAAAAATACTCCATATGCTGCACAAACTGCTGCTGAAGATTGTGCTAAAATTGCTCAGGAAGCTGGATTAAAAAAAGTTAAAGTTTATGTCAAAGGCCCTGGTAATGGTCGAGAATCTGCTATTAGAACTTTACATAACAATGGTATTGAGGTTTCGGAAATAATTGATGTAACGCCGTTACCTCATAATGGATGCCGCCCTCCTAAAAGAAGACGCGTATAAATTTATTAACTATGTTTTATAATTTATTATCTAAGGATTAGACCTTAATTTATAACATCTAGAATCATTAAAAAAAAAATATGGCAAGATATACTGGTCCAAGAACAAAAATAGCTAGGAAATTTGGTGAAGCTATTTACGGAGATGATAAATCTTTTGAAAAGAGAAATTATCCTCCTGGTCAACATGGAAATAATCGTAGAAGAGGAAAAAAATCTGAATATGCGATTCAATTAATGGAAAAACAAAAAGCAAAATACTGTTATGGTATTTTAGAGCGTCAATTTAGAAATTTGTTTGATAAAGCAAACAGATCAAAAGGTGTTACAGGTGAAGTTTTGCTTCAACTTTGTGAATCAAGATTGGACAATACTGTATACCGATTAGGTATTTCTCCTTCTAGAAGTGGTGCTCGTCAATTAGTTTCTCATAGACATATTACTGTTAACAGTAATGTAGTTAATATCCCTTCATTTCAATTAAAACCTGGTGATATTATTGGGGTAAGAGAAAGATCTAAATCATTACAAATTATAATTAATTCATTAGATAATAATTCAAGCATATATGAATGGCTGAGTTGGAACAAAGATAATCTTGAGGGTACTTTTGTTAGTATTCCTCAACGAATCCAAATTCCTGAAAACATTAAGGAGCAATTGATTGTAGAATTATATTCAAAATAAGAATAAACTATGGCTATATTAAATTTTCAAAAACCTGATAAAGTTCTCATGATTGATTCCTCAGAATTTGAGGGAAAATTTGAGTTTAGACCTCTAGAACCTGGTTACGGATTGACAGTTGGTAATGCCCTCAGAAGGGTTCTTTTATCATCTCTAGAAGGTTTTGCAATTACATCTTTAAAAATAGAAGGTGTAAACCATGAATTTACAACTATTCCTGGAATTGTAGAGGATCTAACAGAAATAATTTTAAACTTAAAACAAGTTAGATTTAAAAGACAAATTGATGATGTTGAAGAGGAAAAGGTAAACATTAATATTGGTGGACAAGACCAATTAAAAGCTGCTGATTTTCAAAAGTTTATATCTGGATTTCAAGTTTTAAATCCTGAGCTTGTAATCTGTAATATTGAAAAGGGAGTTCAATTAAATATGGAATTAAATATTGAAAAAGGAAGAGGCTATGTTCCTGCAGAGGAAAATAAAAAATCAAGTTCACCTATAGGAGAAATAGCAATTGATTCTGTATTTACGCCTGTAAAGAATGTTAAATATACAATTGAAGACTATAGGGTTGAACAAAAAACAGACTATGAAAAATTGATTTTTGAAATAATTACTGATGGATCTATTCATCCGAAAGATGCTTTAACTGAAGCCGCAAAAACCTTAATACATCACTTTTTACTATTTTCAGATGAAAGAATTACGCTTGAAGCTGATGAGATTGCTCAAACAGAAACATATGACGAAGAATCATTGCATATGAGACAATTACTTAAAACTAAACTTATTGATATGGATTTATCTGTTCGTGCACTAAATTGTCTTAAGGCAGCTGAAGTTGATACATTAGGGGATTTAGTTTCTTTTAATAAAAATGATTTAATGAAGTTTCGAAATTTTGGAAAAAAATCATTAACTGAGCTTGAAGAGCTAGTGGTTTTAAAGGGACTCTCTTTTGGAATGGATTTATCAAAGTATAAATTAGATAAAGACTAATTTTTAAACTTTAACTAATCTTGTTAAGATGAGACATCGAAAAAAAATAATAAATTTAGGCAGAAAGAAAGCCCATAGAAATTCTATGTTATCAAATATGGCTTGCTCTTTGATTGAACATAAGTTAATAAATACAACTGTCACAAAAGCTAAAGCATTAAAGATTTTCATTGAGCCAATAATAACAAGAGCTAAAACTGATTCTACTCATAATCGAAGATTAGCTTTTAGCCAACTTAGAAATAAAGAGGCAGTTTCTGAATTGTTTGGGGAAATTTCAAAAAAAATTGGAGATCGTCCGGGCGGATATACTAGAATTATAAGATTAGGTAATCGTTTGGGGGATAATGCTGAAATGGCCATGATTGAATTAGTTGATTTTAATACTATTTACAACAATAAATCAGATAAAAAGAAAAAGTCAACGAGAAGACGTAGAACTAAAAAATCTGAAAACCCTGAACTGTCTTTAGATAAATCAGAAGATTTAACTATTAAGAAAGAGAATAAAGGAAATAAAAAAAGTTTATAAGACTTAATTAAGTTTTATAATAATTCAAAAGGGTAATCGTTTTAGATTATCCTTTTTTTTATGTTAATTTGTCAAACAATTTTATGAAATATAATTCACGTAATAAAGCCGTTTTAATTCTTGCTGATGGAACTCAATTCTTTGGAAAATCCACAGGTATAGATGGTACTAGTTTTGGGGAGATTTGTTACAATACTGGTATGACAGGTTATCAAGAAATATTTACTGATCCATCATATTATGGGCAACTAATGGTAACAACCAATGCGCATATTGGTAATTATGGAGTATTAAATTATGACGCACAATCAAAAGGGGTTAAAATTTCTGGACTTATATGTAAAAACTTTAGCTATGTTCAGACAAGACCAGGAGCTGCTGGTGATTTATTCTCATACTTTAAGGATCAAAAAATTGTTGCTATTTCTGATGTTGATACAAGAGCTCTGGTAAGTTATATTAGAGATAATGGAGCAATGAATGCAGTTTTGACAACTAATATTGGGAAAATTGATAAAATACAAAACGAACTTAAAGAATTTCCTTCTATGGATGGATTAGAATTGGCATCAAAAGTTTCAACAAAAAAGACTTATTTTTTAGGTAATCCTAAGTCAAAATATAAAGTGGCTGTTTTAGATTTAGGTGTTAAGCAAAATATATTGAACCATCTTATTAATAGAGATGTATATTTAAAAGTTTTTCCTTATAACTCAAATTTTGAAACTCTTTCGAGTTGGAAGCCAGATGGATATTTTATTTCAAATGGTCCAGGAGATCCTAAACCATTATTTTCTGCACAAAAATTAGCCAAAAAGATAATTGATAAGAATCTTCCACTTTTTGGAATTTGTCTTGGTCATCAAATTATTGCAATTGCAAATAAAATTCCCACTTATAAAATGTTTAATGGGCATAGAGGTATAAATCATCCGGTTATTAATCATGAAACTGGAAAAGGAGAAATTACTTCACAAAACCATGGTTTTGCAATAGAAAAGAAGGCTGCTGAATCTAATAAAGATATAATTATAACTCATACACATTTAAATGATAGAACTGTAGCAGGAATTAGAATTAAATCAAAAAAATGTTTTTCAGTTCAATATCATCCTGAAGCAGCCCCAGGCCCTAATGATTCAAACTATTTATTTGATGAATTTATAAATCTTCTGAAGAATTAACTTTTAATTTTAAATAATGACTGTTATATCCAAAGTACACGCTAGACAAATTTTTGATTCGAGAGGTAATCCAACTGTCGAGGTCGACGTAATAACAAAAAACGGAAATCTTGGTCGAGCAGCGGTTCCTTCAGGAGCATCTACTGGCGAACATGAAGCAGTTGAACTTAGAGATAGAAATCATAAATATATGGGTAAAGGTGTAAAATTTGCCGTAGAAAATGTTAACAGTATTATAGCTTCAAAGGTTGCTGGATTTTCAGTTTTTAATCAAGAAGAGATAGATAAAATTATGATTAATTTGGATGGAACAAAAAATAAATCAAAACTTGGAGCAAATTCAATCTTAGGTGTTTCTTTAGCAGTTGCGAAAGCGGCTGCTAATGAATTAGGGGTCCCTTTATATAAGTACATAGGTGATAAGTATTCAAATAAATTACCTGTTCCAATGATAAATATAATTAATGGTGGTTCGCATTCAGATGCTCCAATAGCTTTTCAAGAATTTATGATTATTCCAGTTGGAGCTAATAGTTTTTCAAAAGCAATGCAAATAGGAACAGAAATTTTTCACCATTTAAAAATTGTCTTAAAATCAAGAGGTTTGACTACAACGGTTGGTGATGAGGGAGGTTTTGCTCCAGGACTAGAAGGAACAGAAGATGTTTTAGACACTATACTTTTGTCTGTAGAGAAAGCTGGATATAATATTGATAGTGAAATTAAAATTGCTTTAGACTGTGCATCATCAGAATTTTATAAAAACGGCAAATATGATTATACTGTTTTTGAAGGAAAGAATGGTGTCATTCGTAATTCAGATGAACAAGTAGAATATCTAGCAGAACTTATTTCAAGATATCCGATAATTTCCATTGAAGATGGTATGGATCAAAATGATTGGGAGGGTTGGAGAAATTTAACAAAGATTATTGGTGATAAAGTTCAGTTAGTTGGTGATGATTTATTTGTAACAAATGTAAAGAGATTAAAAAAAGGCATTCAAGGAAAATTTGCAAATTCTATTTTAATAAAAGTAAATCAAATAGGGACTCTAACTGAAACTATTTCAGCTGTTGAAATGGCTCATAATTCAGGTTTCACATCGGTTATGTCTCATAGATCTGGAGAAACTGAAGACACCACTATTGCAGATTTATCTGTAGGCTTAAGTACTTGTCAAATTAAGACAGGATCAGTATCTAGAAGTGATAGAATGTGTAAATACAATCAATTACTAAGAATTGAGGAAGAATTGGCTGCTAATGCTCATTATCCAGGACTAAAAGCATTTAAAATAAAAATTTAAGAAATTATTAAACATAATATTATTATATTATAGATATGAATAAAAAAATAGTTTCACTTAAATATGATGACAAATCTTTTGATTTTCCATTGATAAGAGGTAGTGAAAATGAATTTGCTATTGATATTAAAACGTTAAGATCTAATACCGGACTAATAACTTTGGATCCAGGTTTCAAAAACACTGGATCGTGTATTAGTAATATAACTTTTTTAAATGGTGAAGAAGGAATTCTTAGATATAGAGGGTATGATATAGAAGATCTAGCAAATAATTCAAGTTTTATTGAAGTCATCTACCTATTAATTTTTGGAGAATTACCTTCAAAAGAAATATTATATAAATTTGAAAATGATATTAAAGAAGAATCTTTAGTTCATGAAGATCTTAAAAGTATTTTGAAAAGTTTTCCTGGTGGTGCACATCCTATGGGTATTTTAGCTTCATTAACATCCGCATTAATTTCTTTTAATCCAGATTCAGTAGACGCTAATTCTGAAGAGAAAATGTATCATGCTATAGTTCAATTGATTTCTAAATTTTCAGTAATTTCTTCTTGGGTTCACAGAAAGACAAAGGGATTGCCTCTAAACTATTCGGACAGTTCCATTTCTTATATCGAGAATTTAGCTCAGATGATGTTTAAAAAACCAAATCAAGAATATTTAACTAATCCTATTATAATAGAAGCTCTTAATAAGCTTTTAATTCTACATGCTGATCATGAGCAAAATTGTTCTACTTCTACAGTTAGAATAGTTGGTTCATCTGAAGCTGGTCTTTTTGCATCAATCTCAGCAGGGATTTCTGCTTTATGGGGAAGATTACATGGGGGAGCAAATCAAGCCGTAATCGAAATGTTAGAAGCAATTAAAAGAGATGGAGGTGATACAAAAAAATTCATGTCTCGAGCTAAAGATAAAAATGATTCTTTTCGTTTAATGGGATTTGGACATCGGGTATATAAGAATTTTGATCCAAGAGCAAAAATAATTAAGAAAACAGCAGATAAAGTATTAAAAGATTTAAAAATTGATGATCCAATTCTTAACATTGCAAAAAATTTGGAGAAAGAAGCTTTAAAGGACAAGTATTTTGTTGATAGAAAATTATACCCTAATGTTGATTTTTATTCTGGAATAATTTA
>PBNP01000003.1 GCA_002723295.1 Flavobacteriaceae bacterium
ACAAACTCATATTCTACATCTGGGGTGGCGGTAACAGTAATTGATTTTCCTTGGGCATATTCTCCACCTGATGAACTAACTGTACCTCCAATTTGAGAATTTATAGAAATTAGAAAACTTGGAGGTTCATCTTTAGAACATGAAAAAACTATAATTAAAACAAAAAGCAAAAGCTTTTTCACTTCAGGAAGGTATTTTATTAATTTTAAAGGCTTAAAATTACGTAATTTTTAAAGACCAACTATATGCAGAATCTTTTTTCATATGGAACATTACAGCTCCAAAAGGTTCAAAAAGAGACATTTGGAAGAATCTTAAAGGGTAAAAAAGATAAATTACATGGTTTTAAATTGACCAAAATTTTAATTAAAGATGACAAAGTAGTTTCTTTAAGTGGGAAATCAGAACATTTAATTATAGAATATACTGGTGAAAAAAATCATATTATTGAAGGAGTATTATTTCAAGTAACTGATAAAGAATTAAGACTTGCTGATTCCTATGAAACAAATGATTACAAACGAATTAAAGTTATGTTTTTATCAAAAAAATATGGCTGGGTTTACATTAAATCATAATTAAATTTTATGCTAGAAATTATAATTATTTCAGTTCTTGCTTGTATTATTTCCATACTTACTTTTTTTTCTGGTTTTGGATTAGGCACCTTACTAACACCTGTTTTATTAATTTTCTTTCCAGCAGAATATGCAATTGCAATAACAGGAATAGTTCATCTTGTGAATAATATTTTTAAATGGACATTAGTTAGAAAAAGTATAAAATGGCCTACTGTTTATAGATTTGGAATTCCGGCTATATTAGCTGCATTTATAGGTGCTTATTTATTGTTTTATTTTAAAGATTTAAACATTAATTATCAATATTCATTATTTAATTTATCTATAGAACAAAATTTTTTAAAGCTACTTATCTCTTTATTACTCTTAGCTTTTGCAATAATTGAATTGATTCCTCAAACAAAAAACCTGAAATTTGATATTAAATGGCTTCCATTGGGAGGATTTCTTAGTGGATTTTTTGGTGGACTAACTGGGGTTCAAGGTGCTTTAAGAAGTGCTTTTTTAATTAAAACTAATTTATCAAAAGAAGGTTTTATTGCCACTGCAGTAATGATTTCAGTTTTGGTTGACTTTACAAGAATAGGAGTATATTTTACTAATATAAATTTTAATACTATAAATGATAATAACTATTTAATAATATTTACTTGCTTGTCAGCAATATTGGGAAGTTTAATTGGTAATATATTATTAAAAAAAACTACCATTTATTTTGTTCAAAAGTTTGTGAATTTCTGTTTAATCTGTTTAGCAATTTGTTTAGCTCTTGGACTAATATAAAATCATTTTATTAGTTGTTTTTTTCCTCAATGGTATAAGATATAAGGATAGCAATTATACCTAAAACAAAAATTATCTCCTTATTTTCAATCAATAAATCAAATAAGGCTAAAACAACACTTAAAGCCAACAAAAAATATCCAATATTTTTGATTAAGGATCTCAATATCTAGTCTAGTTTTTTATATTCTGTACTTATTAGCAGAACTACATTTTGAATGGCTTGCAGATAATTCTCAATGTCATTTATTCTAAGTTCTAAAACAAATTCTTTGTTCTTAAGAAGATTCTTTAATTTCTGATCTTTAAAATTATTGAAGGTTTTATTATTTGATATATCATAATTATAGTTGTTTTGAGTATCTAAAAACCAATCAGCAATTAAATTTGTATTGTTTTTAGTAGCTTTAGCCATTCCATCTACTCTTTCCTGTTGCTTTGTATATATTGATTCTATTTCTTTTCTTAATTTCTTGTTTTTTATTTCAAGTAATTTTCCAGAATTAAGCATTGACTCAAAAAAAACTTTCTCAGGTTCCCATGCATTCCAAGATACAAGAAGATTTAATAATGATTCCGCATGATATTTTTTTACATATGTTATTTTTCCATCTATAGTAAAATTATGGACATAGGGATTATCACTGTGAATTGTAAAAATTTCTTTGGCAGAAATATTATTATAATTATTAATTATTTCATTATTTAAGTGATGCATGTTTTTAACTTGGTTTAAATGTTCCTTAGTGTAATCAATATTAGAAATCATCTCTTCACCAAGGGTAATTACAGCGTCATTCAATATGTTCTTTTCTGCAATAGACTCTCTGTAATTCTCAACAGAAAATGATGCGAAGATACTTATAAATATTACTGTTCCATCTAAAATTAACTTTCTCATAAATTGATTTTTTTATAAATATAACATAAACTTTAACATGTTAGAAGTTGCTCAAAAAAACCGCCAATTTCTTTATCCCTATCTACGAAATGTATTTCTAAAATCCAATCTCTTTGATTTCCAGTTTTATCTGGAGCATACATATCAATATTGTTTTGAGGATGAACATAATTTGTTTTATCCTCATTAGCAAGCCTTTCATGAGGAAAGTGGCCAATTAAATGTCCAGCTATTTCTCCTCCGAATTCCCAACCATATTTTTTGGCTAATAAAACTGCATGGTCAAATAACTCAGAGCCTGTTATTTTATTCTTTGAATGAAAATATTGCTTACATTCATGCCAAGCTAACTCAATATCTTTTTTTAGCTTATGTTTATATTTATCATCACCTAAGACATATGTTCTACCAAAATCAGCTTCCCATTCTTCAAAAATTGGTCCAAAATCAATGAACACAATATCATTTTCTGAAATAATTAAATTTTCAGGATCTTCTTTGTATGGTTTAAGTGTATTTTTTCCTGCTCTAACTATTCTTTTATGCCAATACTTCTTTATTTGATATAATTCTAGAGCTAGATCAAAAATTTCACCGTTTAACTTCTTTTCTGACTTACCAGCAATTATCAATCCTCTTTTTTCAATTTCATTAAACAGATTAGCAGCTTTTTTTTCAGCTTCAATCAAATTTATCTTAATGTCATTCATAAATATTATTAAAAAATCAATATAAATATTTGATTTAATAAATCAAATAAAATCTATTATTTAATAAATGACTTTATATTTGAACACAAAAAATTTGCAATGAGCCTCAAAGTACATATAAATCTAATTTTATTTTATTTCACTTTACTAAACCAAATTTTAATTTTTGGACAAATTAATCCCAATAATATTGTAATTGCCAGAGACGATTATGGTGTGCCACATATTTTTGGGAAAACTGATGCTGAAGTTGCTTATGGATTAGCCTGGGCTCATGCTGAAGATGATTTTGAAACAATTCAAAAATCATATCTAGCAGGAAATGGAATTTTATCAAAATTATTAGGAATTAGAGGAGCTGGAGCTGATTTTGTTACTCAATTTATAGGCTCCAAAGAAATTGTTGATCAGTTCTATGAGACAAAAATTAGCTCCGAATATAAAAAAATATTAGAGGCTTATTCTCAAGGAATAAATCGTTACGCTGAACTAAATCCAGAAAAAGTTCTACTTCCAGAACTTTTCCCAATAACTCCAAAAAAAATGCTTAGATATGGTCAATTACAATTATTTATTTCTTCTGAAGGAGACTATTGGATAAATAAAGTTCTTAATAACGATCTAAGCTATAGAGTAGTCGATCAATCAAACAATTTATATTCAGATGATCAAACAAGGGGATCAAACACATTTGGATTTAATAGCTCAAGAACAAAAGATGGAAATACTTATTTCGCAATTAATACTCACCAACCCTTAGATGGTCCTGTTTCTTGGTATGAGGCTCATTTACATAGTGAAGAGGGAACAAATATTATAGGCGCCTTATTTGCAGGTAGCCCTCATGTTCTTAGTGGAGCTAATGAAAACTTGGCATGGGCACATACTGTTAATAGACCTGATAAGACAGATGTTTTTGTCTTAGAAATGCATCCAAAAATAAAACATAAATATCGTGTAGATGATTCATATTACGAACTAGAGAAGCATAAGGCTGAAGTAATAATAAAGATTTTTGGAATACCTATAAAAATTAAAAAGAAATACTACGAAAGTATTTACGGACCTACTTTAAAAAATAAATTAGGTTATTTTTCAATTAGGACTCCAGCATTATTTGAAATAAGATCACTTGAACAATGGTGGAGAATGAATAAAGCAAAAAGTTTTACTGAATTTTATAACATATTGAAAATGAAAACATTACCTGGTTATAATATTGGTTATGCAGATAAAAACGATACAATATTCT
The DNA here is from genome assembly GCA_002723295.1 of Flavobacteriaceae bacterium. Lineage (GTDB taxonomy): Bacteria > Bacteroidota > Bacteroidia > Flavobacteriales > Flavobacteriaceae > Marivariicella. The sequence goes on from PBNP01000003.1 coordinate 4,228, forward strand.
ATATGTCAAATGGCTTAATACCTATAAGAGCTAAGGGATATGACTGGAAAAATATAGTGCCTGGAAATACCAAAGAGACACTTTGGACCGAAACATATGATATAGAAGAATTACCACAAGTACTTCAACCAAATTCAGGGTATTTCTATAATGCTAATCATTCACCATTTTTTTCAACATCAAATAATGAAAACCCTAAAAAAGAAGATTTTTCAACTGATATGGGCTTTGAAACATTTAATAATAATAGATCTACCCGATTATACTCATTAATTGAAGAAAAACCTACCCTTGATTATAATGATTTTAAAAGAATTAAATATGATAACACTCTTCCAAAACCACTAAAATATTCCTGGATGGACATTAATGCTCTTTTTAATATTAATCCTGAAAAATACCCAGAAGTTTCAAATATATTAAAACAAATTCAAGAATGGAATTTAAAGGCAGATGCTGATTCTTATGGTGCAGGTGCATATGCAATTTTCTATTCAAAATTAGGAAAGTATTACAGAGTGCTTCCTGAACCTAAAGTTTTTCCTAAAACATTTATAATCAATGCTTTAAAGGAAACTAAAAGTCATATGCTTAAATATTTTGGAAAGGAAAAAGTTAAACTAGGAGAATTTCAAAAGCTTGTTAGAGGATCAAAAGAAATACCCATCTTTGGATTAAGAGATATTATAACTGCTATGGCCTCAGTTCCATACAAAGATGGAAAAGCTAGAGTAACTGCTGGAGAATCATATATAGAATTGGTGAAATTTACCAAATCAGGAACTGAAATTGAATCAATAATTTCTTATGGAAGCTCAGATAATCCTAACAGTCCTCATTATGATGATCAAATGGAAGAATATGCCTCTTTCAAAACAAAAAAAATGACTTTAGATAAAGAAGAAGTTTTGTTAAATGCAAAAGTAATCTATAGTCCTAAATAGTTTTATTTATAGCTTTTTCGTATACTTTAATATACATAGGAATTATCCTAGAAATATCAAATAATTTAGCCTGATTAAACGCTCCTTCTTTAAGTCTTTTAGACTCATCATTATTTGACAATATCTTTATTGCATTTTTCGCCATTCCTTCTATGTCTCCAACATCCGACAGATATCCAGAAACATTATTAATATTAACCTCACTTATACCACCAGCATAACTTGAAATTACAGGTACACTATGAATCATAGCCTCTAGAGCAACTAAACCAAAACTTTCTCTCTCAGAGGGCAATAAGAACAAATCACTATAACATAAAACATCATTAATTTCATTGCTTTCACCAAGAAAAATAACTTTATTAGTTAAATCATTTTTTTGAACATATCTCTCAATTTTTGACTTTTCTGGACCATCACCGACCATTAATAATTTTGAAGGAATTTTCTTTTGTATAATTTCAAAAATCTTAATTACATCACTGGCTCTTTTAAGAGGTCTAAAATTAGATATATGGGTAATTACTTTTTCTTTTTCATCAGCTATTGATTCACGATGACAAGGCCTTTCTAGATGAGCATTTTTATTAACATCAATAAAATTTGGAATAATTTCAATTGAGTTTTTTATATTAAACAAACGTTCAGTATCCTCTTTTAAACTTTTAGAAACTGCTGTAACATAATCAGAATTATTAATACTAAAGGTTACAGCTGTTTTATAAAATGGATGACTTCCGACTAAAGTAATATCTGTTCCATGAAGTGTTGTCACTATTGGTAAATTAATCTTATCATCTTTAAGCATCATTTTAGCCATATATGCAGCATATGCGTGAGGAATTGCATAATGTACATGTAAAACTTCTATATTAAAAGACTTAACAACATCAACTATTCTACTTGATAGTGCTAACTCATAGGGTTGATAGTGAAAAAGATCATATTCTGAAACAAATACCTCATGAAAATGTATGTTTTTATTAAGTGTATCAAGACGTACAGGTTGTTTATATGTTATAAAATGTATCTCATGGCCTAAAATAGAAAGAGCATGTCCTAATTCAGTAGCAACTACTCCACTTCCACCATAAGTTGGATAACAAACTATAGCAATTCTCATTATTATGTAACTTTAATCTTCTAGAGCATCATATATCAAACCTTGAATTCGAGTTCGAATATTATGACTAGTTAGTAAATTATTTTCCATTGATGGAAAAGTCCTATTTGACAAAAATACAAATACTATTTCTTTTTCAGGATCAGCCCAAGTATAGGTTCCAGTAAATCCTGAATGACCAAAACTTTTACTAGAAACACAACCACATGTTGATCCTGTTCCACTTATTTGAGGCTTATCAAAACCTACTCCACGGCGATTTCCAAATTCACAATAATAACATTGATTAAATAAATCAAATGCTGAAGATTTAAAAAATTTATGACTATTATAATCACCCTTTTGTAAAAACATTTGCATTATAACAGCAATTTCATAAGCATTTGAAAAGAGTCCAGCATGACCTCCAACCCCGCTCTGCATAGCAGCAGCCATATCGTGGACTTCTCCCTTTAAAGTAGTATATCTAAAATAGTCATCTATCTCAGAGGGGGCTATATTATCTTCAGTAAATTTTTCCTTAGGATTATAGGTTGTGAATTTTAAATTCAGCGGTTTAAATATCATTTCTTCGGAAAGAACATCTAAATTTTTTAAATATTTGCTTTCTAAAAACTCTTTTGCAATAAAAAATGCTAAATCTGAATAATTTTTTTTGTTAGTATAATTTTTTAGATTAAAACTGTCTATCAAATCACTATTTTTTATTTTGTTTATTATTTTATCTTCATATTTTCTTTTTAAAAACAAATTTTCTGTTACACGAATTGGAAACTTTTTTGTTTGTTTAGAATTATATAATCTTCTTTTAGGTCTGCCTTTTTTATCTAATGTCTCAATATAAAAAGGAATCCAAGGTTTGAGCCTTCCATAATGAGATAAAATTTCCTTAAGTGAAATATTGGATTTATTAGAACTTCTCCAATCTGGCAGTATTTCTTTTATTTTAGTATTTAAACTAATATCACCTATAGAAACCTCATTAATTATTAAAGGTAAGGTCGCAAGAATCTTTGTTAATGAAGCTAAATCATAAACAGTAGAATCATTTACTTTTTTTAATTTTTGATATGTATGATAACCATAATTCTTTTGGTAAATTACTTTACCTCTTCTTGAGACAAGTAATTGTATTCCTGGAGTCATCAATGAATCAATTGCGATTTGAGCTAATGTGTCTATTTTTTCTAACTTCTTAATATTAAATCCTTCCATGGCTGGCAAAGAGTAACCTAAAACATTCTTTGGAGGAATATATATACCTGTTGAAAATTTGTATTTATTACCTACAGAAACAGGTAATTTACCTTCTATTTGGTTAATTCCAAATAAAGCATCAGCGCTTACTAATTGAGAAATTTTATTGTTTTGATAACTAACTATTAACCCTTTAATCTCTTTTAATTTTTCAATCTGAGAAACTGCATATGGGCTTCCAAAAACGTTAATAATAACTGGCACTTTTGAACTAACTTTTTTTATAATCTGAATTACTTTTGATGGAAGCTTGTTTTTCAAAAACGGATTGTTGTCTTTAGCAGGAGAATGCCAACCTATAATCAAAGCAGACCAATTATTTCTTTTAGCTTGATTAATTATGTCTTGAGCTTTAAATATAGATACATTATCAATTTTTGAATATTTATTTAATTGACTATTAAAGTAAGTCCCATCTCCTTTATCTATTTTCAAGTATCCATAAGTTTGATTTGCCTTCAAAGGAAGAATGTTCTCTTTGTTCTCTAGAGCTGTAATTGCTTTTTGAAATGATCTTGAAACTAACATTGTATCTCTTGTTGAGCTTAAAGAAGTTTTAAGTTTATTTATTGGTAAAAAATTCTTTAAACCTGACTTATATTTTGCTTTTAAAATCTTTTTTACCGAGTGTTTAAGTCTACTTTCATTAATTATACCAGAGTAATATGCCTTTTCAATAGACTTTATTCCTTTGGGAATGTTTTCAGACATTAATAAAATATCATTTCCTGCTAAAAATGCTGCTAAATCAATGTTTCCTAGATTTTTTTCTTCAGATACACCTTTCATATTTAAAGCATCAGTAATTATAAGGCCATTAAATCCAAGCTGATGTTTTAAAATTTCTGTAATAACATTCTTTGACAAAGAAGTTGGTATACCCTTATCTTGAAGGGATGGAACATTTAAATGACCTATCATAATCGATGAAATTCCTTCTTTAATAAGTTTTCTATAAGGAGCCAACTCAACATTATTTATTCTTTCTTTTCCAAATTTGATAGTTGGAAGTGTTTTATGAGAATCTTTAGATGTATCTCCATGACCAGGAAAATGTTTGCCTGAAGTTAATAGATTAGCTTTTTGCATACCTTTTAGGATTAATGAGCTTTGATTAGAAACAACTTTTACAGATTCTCCAAATGAACGATTTCCAATAATTGGATTTTTTGGATTTGTATTTATATCTAAAACAGGCCCAAAATTCATATGTAAACCTATCCTTTTTGCCTGATGGCCAATTCTATTTCCAATTTCTTCAATTAAATCGTCATCATTTATTGCACCTAAAGTCATGTTCCATGGAAATGCTAAAACATCATTTAACCTCATAGCCACACCCCATTCAGCATCCATTGTTATCAATAAGGGTATTTTAGAGTTAGATTGAAATAAATTAGTCCATTCTATTTGAGATTTTGAAGTTCCTTTAGAAAAAATTATTCCACCAATTTTATTTCTCTTTATTAATGACAATGTTTCGTTCAAATGAGATGAATCCCTATCAGAAAAAACCATTGGCATAAACAATTGTCCAATTTTATCATGTATACTCAAAGAATTATATATGCTATCTACCCACTTTTCTTGGGATAAATAATCCAAGGAAATCAAAGGATCAAGTTTCTGTCCATATAAACTTGGAATAAGTAATAAAAATAAAAGTATTTTGAATGAATATCTCATTATTTAATTTAGAAAGCGTGAATGCCAACTATTTTTGAGTGCAATTTCCCATTCTGAATGATAAGTTGATATATTATCTACAAGATTATTAAATACAATTGTTTCAGAATTAATTAATCCTTTCTTAATCATTGATTTAAAAACGGATAATGGTTTATAAAACAATTTGTTCTCTTGCTTATAGGTAACGTTCATTTTATCAAGTAATACTAAATTAAATTTTCTTTCTAAATCTTGAATAAATCTCATCAATTTATCTATAGAACACCCTGAAGCTATATTTTTTTTTGAATCTACAGCATATATAATAAATCTTTCATATGGAATATGAATAGAAGCTAAAAGGTTATTATTATGAGATGTCCAGTTATTTATAAAGGAAATTGAAAGAGCAAAAATTTCTTCTGATTCTTCCTTATTAATTCTTCTATTACAGGGAAAAATCCATATTCTAGATGTTTTTGAAAGTTTATTAAAAGAACAATACATTTTTATAAATTTTGTGCCTCAGCAATTAGTTCTGCAATATCTTTAACTATTATAATATCATCTTTTTCCTTACTTTTCAGTCCATCTGTCATCATGGTATTACAAAAAGGACAACCAGCAGCTATTATATCTGGCTTTAATTCTAAAGCTTGTTCAGTTCGTTTAATATTAATTTCTTTATTTCCCTTTTCTGGTTCTTTAAACATTTGGGCGCCACCAGCTCCACAACATAAACCTTTAGATCTACAATTTTTCATTTCAACTAATTCAACATCTAATTTTTTTATTAATTCTCTGGGTGCTTCATAAATATTATTCCCTCTTCCCAAATAACATGGATCGTGAAAAGTAATACGCTTACCTTTAAACTTTCCTCCTTTAATTGAAAATTTACCTTGTTTTAGCATCCAATTTAAAAACTGTGTATGATGTTGAACTATATAATTTCCACCTAATTCAGGATATTCATTTTTAAGTGTATTAAAACAATGAGGGCATGTTGTTACAATATTTGTTATATTATAAGAATTCATTAGTTCAATATTTACCAATGCCTGCATTTGAAATAAAAACTCATTTCCTGATCGCTTTGCAGGATCACCACTACAGCTTTCCTCAGTTCCTAAAACAGCAAAAGACATATCAGCTTTGTTAAGTATTTTCACAAATGCTTTGGTGATTTTTTTTGCTCTTTCATCAAAGCTACCAGAGCATCCAACCCAAAAAAGAACATCGGGTTTCTTGCCTTCTGCAGCCATTGATGCTAAAGTTGGAACTTTCATTTATAGATAAAATTTAAGATATTTCATCATCAAAAACTTCAATGGTCACCTCTTTTTCAATTAAATCAGTAAACTTCCCATTATATCTAGTAGCTCGTACTAGATGATTATCAATCCAATGGTAATTACCGCCTCTAGGTTTGTTCATCAATAAACTATGATATTTAAATCCATTTTTTAACAACCATTCCTCGGTTATTTTCCTATGAGATTCAATTCGCGCAGTAAAAAAACATATTATGTGACCTTGATCATACCATTTATTTAATGTAGTTAATGCATCTGGATATACTTTTGCAATTTTCATTCTTTCTGGCTCCTCATTAGGTATATCATCACATATTGTTCCATCAATATCAATAAGATAATTTTTTACTTCTTTTGGTAAAACAGGACTTACTAGTTTTCCATCCTTTGTCTTTTTTTGTAAATGATTTTTTACTTTATTGTTTTGCATAATAATTAAAATAATTTCATGATTTAATTCTCTTCAGCCCACAATAAGCGATCTTGGTTATTAAAAGGCCAAGGAGCTCCATTGTTTTCAATATTGCCCATCATATTATTCAATTCAGATGGTGCTGCAGATTTTTCCATTACGAGGTATTGTCTCATATCCATTATAATTGATAAAGGGTCAATGCCTATTGGACAAGCTTCAACACATGCATTACATGATGTGCATGCCCATAATTCTTCTGGAGATATATAATCCTTAAGTAATTGTTTTCCATCTGGAATAATTTTGGAATTATTTCTATTAAAATTGTCACCTACTTCAACCAATCTGTCCCTAGTATCCATCATGATTTTCCTAGGTGATAATTTCTTGCCTGTTAAATTAGCTGGGCATTCACTAGTACATCTACCACATTCAGTACATGAATATGCATTTAACAGCTGAACCCATGTTAAGTCTGTAACATCTGAGGCTCCAAATTTATCAGGAATTGATTCATTGTTATTTGAAGAATCAAATGAGTTATTACTAGAATCTAACATCAATTTAACTTCTGATGTTACAGAAGAGTTATTTTTAAATTTTCCTTGTAATTCAAGGTTAGCATAATATGTGTTTGGAAATGCTAATAAGATATGTAAGTGTTTTGAATAATATAGATAATTAAGAAAAAATAAGATTCCGATTATATGCATCCACCAAAAAGTGCGTTCTAATAATATTAAATCTGGAATTGAAAAATTAGCGTATAAAATATCTAGAAAAGATGAAATTGGAAACCAGCCTGCTTTTTGATAATTTGGCACATCAAGGTTTTGAAGAAGACTATCAGTAGAATTCATAGAAAGAAATAGAAACATTAAGATTATTTCAAAATATAAAATGTAATCAGCGTCTCTTTTAGGCCATCCCTTCATTTCTGGATTCATAAAACGCTTAATTCTGATAATATTTCTGCGAATCCAAAAAATAGTTACCGCAACTATAACTAGAAAAGCAAATATTTCAAAAACACCAATTAATAAAGAATAAAATTCTCCTAAAAATGGAGAAAAAATTCTATGGGTTCCTAAAATCCCATCTATTATTATCTCAAGCAATTCAATATTGATTAAAATGAATCCTAAATAAACAAGTATATGTAAAATTCCTGAAACAGGTCGAGAAACCATTTTTGATTGACCAAGGGCAAGAAGAATCATGTTTTTCCACCTTTCACCACTATTATCACTTCTATTTATCTGCTTTCCAAGATTTATATTTGTTATTACCTTATTTATATTTCTTATAAAAAGGCTAATACTGCAGATTAATAATAATAAAAATAAAAGATTTGGCAAATAAGTCATTATTTTATTGCTTTGTTATTTCTCCTTTCTTCCGAATAAAGAAAAATGCACATATCTTTTAGGGTTTAGTTTTATATCATTAAGTAAATCCTCTAAAGCTTTAGATGCTGCTTCTAAACGCAGATAAACATTATCATCATTTAATAATTTTCCTGCTGTACCTTCATTTGAATCCAATTTTAATAATAATTGATTAATGTTATCAGCAACCAATTCATATTGCTTAACTGTCCTATTAAAATTAATTGATGCTAGTGAATCTGTAATAGAATTAATATTTTTTGATGAAATAGATAAATTTTCCATAGTATTGGAAAAATTCTTTTGATTTGAAATTAATAGATCAGATAATACAACGGAGGCCTTATTAACATTTTCTAATGATACACTAAGATCTTCAAGAATAGACTTTAAATTGTTTTGAGTATCTAAATTTAAAACATTACTCACACCAGCAAATAATGAATCAACACTAGTCAATGTGCCAACTATTTTGTCTTGTAGAGGTTCAATCTGACGATTGACTAATTCTGTAAACCCGGGCTTAATTATTGATTTTAAAGTATCGCCAGATTTAATAGATTGATTATTTATAAAAATTGGATTTATTGAAATTGCTTTTCCTCCAATTAAACCAGTTTCATATAGTACAGCTTCACTTTCTTTTGAAAAATTAACATCTCCTCTTATACTCATTGTAATAAGAATATCAGTGCCATCTGTAACAAAATCGGTTCTAGTAACTGATCCTATTGTTAAACCATTTAAAGTAACTTTAGCTCCTGATACCAAACCTTCAATTTCAGAGTAAACAGCATAAATTGTTTTCTGTTTTTTTAAAATGGATTGACCTTTTAAAAAATTATATCCAAATACAAATAATATGATTCCAGATAATACTAAGAAAAAAGTTTTAAATTCTTTGGAAATTTTAATCATCCTACAAAATTAGCAAATAAATAAGATGTGATTTAATATTTCATTCATTTCTTTGAGCTTCTTTAATTGATATTTTTTTATTGCCTCTAAAAGCAACAATAAAAGCACTTTTATAGCCTTTATTTTTAACAGTTTTTAATATTTTTTTTGCAGCTTTATATTTATATGTGTTTCCAAAATAGTATCTATATATTTCTCCAGATTTTTATCTTGAAATAGATTTCAAACCATTGAAATTAAAGGATTTTGTTTCTATTTTGTTTGAGCTGGCTGCGACTTGAATCTTGTAGTTTATTTTTTCAACTACATCACTTATATGACTATTTTTTTCATTAGAATCAAAAAAATATGATTCTTGAAGAGATTTCATTATATCATTTTTATAATCAATAATTGCATTTGAGATGGCCTTAGCCATAGCATTTTGGCCTTTTTCTGAGTTAAGGTATGCTCCTTCATTTTTATTTGTTAAAAACCCAGTCTCTATTAATACACTTGGCATATAAGTATATTTCAAAACTATAAAACCAGCTTGTTTTACAGTTCTATTCTTTCGCCCTAAATCATTTACAAAATGTTTTTGAATTGTTGCTGCTGCTATAATACTTTGATCCAAATATGTTTCTTGCATTAAAGTCAAACCTATAACGGATTCAGGATTATTTGGATCAAAACCATCATAGTTCTCTTCATAATTCTCTTCATAAAAAATAACTGAGTTTTCTTTTTTAGCAACTTCAAAATTTCTATCATTTGCATGAAGTCCTAAAACAAAAGTTCCTGCACCATAAGCATTTGAATTATGAGAATCACAATGAATTGAAATAAATAAATCTGCATCAGCTGAATTTGCAATTCTAGCGCGTTGAAATAAATCAACAAAAACATCTGACTTTCTTGTATATATAACTTTTATATCATTATTAGATCTTAAATTGGAACCAATTTTAAGAGCAATTTCTAAAGCAATATTTTTTTCATAATATCCATTACCTCTATTTCCTGAATCTTTACCTCCATGGCCAGCATCAATTACTACTATAAATGGTTTAGAGTTATATAAAATGTCATCAGTTATTATATTGGTATTAGATAAAATAATTGAGTACAATATCTTAATAATTAAACTCAATTGAATGATTTTCATTTGATTAACGTTTCTTTGTCATTTGAACAACAAAATTATCCTTAATTTTGTTGACCTATATTAGCTTCATTACAAATTTAAGAGGTTTCATCTTGCAGTCAAAGTTAAGTTATACAGTAGCATTGTTTATATTTTTTTATAGTTCAATACTTATTGGTCAATCTAACTCTACTACAAAAAAAGATAGTATTTCAAAAAAAAATATTGAATTAGATTCAATATCAATCAATGAAAAGGAACCCCTTTTACTCGATTTAATTTCTTATAATGCTGAAGATTATGTTAGGATTAATAGAAAACAAAATAAGTTATACTTATATAACAAAGCTGAGTTATATTATCAAGATATTACACTTAAGTCAGGAATAATAATTCTTGATTATAAAGAAAAGGAGGTTTATGCTGGAAGAATTCCTGATTCTTCAGGAGCATTATCTCAATACCCATATTTTAAGCAAGGTAATAATGAAGTTAATCCAGATTCAATAAGATATAATTTTGATACAGAAAAAGCCTTAATTTGGAATTCCAAAACTGAACAAGGCGGATTAAATGTTGTTTCTAATTATACAAAAAAAGAAAATGACTCAGTTTACTATTTAAAAGATGCTAAAGTTACTACTGGTGGGGATTTAGAGGATGCTGATTATTACTTTAGAGTTCGAAAAGGAAAATTAGTTCCTCAAGGAAAAATTGTGGCAGGATTTACAAATATGTATATAGCAGATGTCCCAACACCATTGATGTTACCTTTTGCCTATTTCCCTACAACACAAAATCAATCCTCAGGATTTATTTTTCCAACAATTGGAGAAAACAATAATAGAGGATATGCAATCCAAAATGGAGGATATTATTTTAACTTATCTGACTACTTTAACCTTGCTATTCTTGGAGACTATTATACTAATGGAAGTTATGGTTTTAGAGGTGATACCCAATATCGTAAAATGTATAATTATACTGGGAATTTAAGTTTTCGTTATGAAAACCTTGTAGCTGGAGAAAGAGGTCTTTCTGGATATTCCAAATCAACAGTGTTTAATTTTAGATGGTCACATTCAAAAGATTCAAAGGCCAGTCCTTATTCAACATTTTCAGCATCCGTGAATCTTGGAAGTAGTGACTTTTATCAACAGTCTGTTAATCAATTGAACAATCCAAATTTTTTAAATAATACATTAAGTTCATCAATTTCATACTCAAAAACTTTTCCTGGTTCACCAAGGGTTAATGTAGCTTTAACTTCATCTATGTCCCAAAATTCTCAAACCAAAAGTGTAAACCTTACATTGCCAACTCTACAAACTAATATGGAAAGAATTTTTCCATTTGCTCCAAAAGAAGGAGGTAAAAAAGGAATACTTCAAAATATAAACTTTCAATACACTGGAAAACTTGAAAATAGAATTATAACTACTGAAGAGAATTTATTTAAAGAGGATATGTATGAAAACGCAAGGTCAGGAATGATTCATAACATACCCTTATCAACAAATTTCAAACTGTTAAAACACCTAAGTATTTCATTAGGAAGTAATTACAAAGAGGTGTGGACGCCTAGAACGATTAAGTATAACGATTATAACAATGAAAGTCAATTGGTTATAAAAGATACTATACAAGAATTTGATGCATTTAGAACTTATAATCTAAACTCAAGTATTGGAACAACAATTTATGGTACTTTTAATTTTGGAAATGATAAAAAAATTCAATCTATAAGACATACTATTAGACCATCTATAAGCTATAGCTATAATCCAAGTTTTGAAAAACAATATTATGATGAATATATAATTGATGCAGATGGAAATACAAGATCTTATACAAGGTTTGAAGGAGGATTATTTGGTGCCCCTGGTAATTCATTTTCGAGTAGTATAGGCATTAATATAAATAATAGTTTTGAAGCAAAAGTGACAGACAGAGATTCAACAAAATTAGAGCCAAAGAAAGTGAAGATTATAAATAATCTAAGTTTATCTACAAACTATAATTTAAGAGCAGATTCATTAAACTTAGCGCCTATAAGAATGTCAACAGGGTTTAATGCTCTAAAGAATAAATTACAAATGAATGTCGCTGCTACTTTTGATCCATATGCACTTGATGAAAATCTCAAAAAATTTAATAAATTTAATATTTCTACTGGTGGCTCATTACTTAGAATGACAAGTGCAAATGTTAATTTTAATTATTCAATTTCTGCTAAAACAGATAATAAAAATAAATCTGAAACTAGGGATAGGGAAACAGCTTCAAGTGGAGGTAGAGATGATGGATTATTCGGTAGAGGTTTTGATTCAGCAGATTCAAGAATGTTTGAGGATGATAATATACCAGCAAGTAAATATCCCTACTATAAAAGTAAAATTCCGTGGGATTTAAAAATAGCTTACTCTTTAACTTACTCCAATAGAACCAAACAAAGAGAAATAACAAATAATTCCTTTATGTTTTCAGGAAATGTTGAGATAACTCCCAAATGGAGAATAAGAGCCTCTTCAGGATATGATGTAAAAAACAAAGGTTTTACCTATACTCAATTAGGTTTTGATAGAGACCTTGACAGTTGGAGAATGAATTTTGACTGGGTGCCTTTTTCACCAAGGGCTTCTTGGAACTTTTTTATTGGAATTAAATCCGGACTATTAAGTGATATTAAATATGAAAAGAATAGAGAACCAGACAGAAAACTAAACTAAACAATAAAAATTATGAATAAAAAAGAAATAATTTATACAAACAATGCTCCTTCACCAATTGGCCCATATAATCAGGCTATTAAATCAAAAGGTATTTTATATTTATCTGGTCAAATTCCACTAACACCTTCTATGGATTTAATTGAAAATGATATAGAAAAGGAAGTAAGACAAGTTATGGAAAACTTGAATGAAGTATTAAAAGCTGCAAGTATGGAGTTTGATAATGTTGTAAAAGCAACTATATATCTTAATAATATGGATGATTTTTCAAAAGTAAATAGTATTTATGAAGAATATTTTAATAATGAGAATGCTCCTGCCAGAGAAACCGTAGCTGTAAAAACCTTACCTAAAAATGTTAGGTTGGAAATTAGTATGATTGCCCACGAATAAAATAATTAATTTGAATTATTGAAGATTAAATTTATGATACTTTAAAAGCCCATCTATGGGTCTTTTAATTACCTTTCCCATAGTTAATTGATAATCATTTAAAATCTCCTTTATTTCTTTTTCAAGGTAAAATGATATTGAACCAACAAAATGAATTGGCACTTCCTTACAGTTTTTAAATTGGAGAATCTGGTGCTCAATAAATCTTTGAAGACCTTTATAAATCATATCTTTCATTAATGGATGATCCTTTCGATTAATCATAAATTTAGCAAATTTTGCTAAGTAGGTATTAGGGTTTTCTTTCCTATAGATGTTTTCTTTAATAGTATCAGGGTCAAGTTTAAACTCCTTTTCAAATTCTTTAGCATATTTTTCTGGCATTTCATTAAAATAATAGCTTCTAATTAATTGTTTGCCAAAAAAGTTACCACTAGCCTCATCCATTAGCACATAGCCCAATGAAACAATTTTTTGTTCAATATTATTTCCGTCAAAATAAGTGCAATTTGAACCCGTTCCAAGTATACAGACTATAGATGGTTCACCTATTTTAGAACAAGAATAAACTGCAGCATAAGTGTCTTCTTTAATATCTAATTCTGCTTTACAAAATATTTGTTTAAAAATCTTTTCAATTCGTTTTGAAGATGAATCTACACCGCAACCAGCTCCATAAAAATAAAGCTTAGTTACATCATTTCTATTCTGAGATATATCATAATTATTAATTATTCTCTCATTTATTATAGAACTAGACAGCACTTGAGGATTTAAACCTAGGGTTTGAGTGGAAAATAAGACAGATCCTTTGTAGTCAATTGCAATCCAATCAGTTTTTGTAGATCCACTATCAACAACTAAAATCATAACTTATAGTTGATTAATATAACGAGCTAAATCTATTAACTTATTTGAATAACCACATTCATTGTCATACCAAGAAATTATTTTGTAAAAACTGGAATTTAACTCCATTCCTGCATTAGCATCAAAAATAGATGTACGAGTATCACCAATAAAATCTTGTGAAGCTACAGAATCTTCTGTATATCCTAATACTCCCTTTAATTCATTCTTTGAAGCATTTAACATAGTTGACTTAATAATTTCATATGAAGTTTTAGTATCTAACTTAACCGTTAAATCAACAACTGAAACATTTGCTGTAGGAACACGAAATGCCATACCAGTTAATTTACCTTCAAGTTCTGGTATAACTTTAGTTACAGCCTTGGCAGCTCCAGTAGATGCGGGAATGATATTTAGTAAAGAGCTACGACCTAACCTATAATCTTTTTTTGAGGGTCCATCTACAGTTTGTTGGGTTGCAGTAGCTGCATGAACAGTTGTCATTAACCCTTCTCTTATTCCAAAATTATCATTTAGAACTTTAGCTATCGGCGCCAAACAATTTGTTGTACAAGAAGCATTAGATACGATTTTGTTTTCTGGGAGAACTTCTTTATGATTAACTCCTACAACAAACATTGGAACATCATTTGATGGAGCAGATATAACTACTTTCTTTGCTCCAGAATTTAGATGAGATTTAGCGCTATCAATAGTAGTAAAAATACCCGTGCACTCAGCAACAACATCAGTTCCCATAGCTCCCCAGACAATATTCTCAGGATTTGTCTCGGCAGTAATTTTAATTTTCTTGTCATTAACAATTAATGTATTTTTCTCTATTTGAATTGTGCCATTAAAACTACCATGTACAGAATCATACTTTAATAAATATGCCAAGTGATTTATATCCAATAAGTCATTTATTCCAACAATTGTAATATCATCACTGACTATAGCTGAACGAAAAACCATTCTTCCAATTCTACCAAATCCATTGATTCCAATTTTTAATGACATACTTAAAATTTAAATTGATAATATTTCAGATACTCTAATTAAATCTTTATTAATTTCTGTTTGACCCTTAATGGCATCTACCAATGGGCTTAATATCATTCTATCATCTTTAATCCCTACCATAACATTTGAAGATCCATTTAAAAGAGATTCAACAGCATAAACACCCATTCTAGAAGCAAGAACTCTATCAAAACATGTTGGAGATCCTCCGCGTTGCATATGTCCCAAAACAGAAACTCTAACTTCATATGTTGGCATATTATTTTCAACATATGATGCTATTTCAAAAACATTTTTTCCAGTCTTATCTCCTTCAGCTACCATAACAATACTAGAAGATTTTCCCGATTTCTCACTTCTTTTAAGTGATTCAATTAATCTATCTAAGCCCATATCTTCTTCAGGAATTAAAATTTCTTCAGCACCAGCACCTATACCAGCATTAAGTGCAATATGACCAGCATCACGACCCATAACTTCAACAAAAAATAATCTATTATGAGAAATAGCTGTATCTCTTATTTTGTCAATTGATTCAATTACAGTGTTTAATGCAGTGTCATAACCAATTGTGAAACTTGTTCCTAGAATATCATTATCTATGGTTCCTGGTATTCCAATTATAGGTACACCAAATTCTTTGTTAATAATTATTGAGGCTGTAAATGAACCATCTCCTCCTATTATGACTAACGCATCTATTCCATTTTCTTTTAAGCTTTTATAAGCTTTTTTTCTGACTTCTTCCTTATAGAAATCTTTACATCTAGCAGTTTTTAAAATTGTTCCACCCTTGTTTATAATATTATTTACGCTCCTGGCATTCATTGACTTAATATTATTATCAATTAATCCTTGAAAACCTTTATAAACACCAAAACATTCAATTTTGTTAAAAACACAACTACGAACGACAGCTCTAACAGCAGCATTCATGCCTGGAGCATCTCCTCCAGAAGTTAATACACCAATTTTTTTTATATCTTTCATTCAGTTAAAAAGAAGGAACAAATTTAACCATTCTAAATGGTATAGAAAAACTTACATTTGTAATCTACATAGAAAAAATAACTTCAAATTATTCTGCTTCCTTAATGATTCTATTTATTAATTGTTTAAAATCATTAAAATCAACATTGTAAGAAATACCCATTCCTTGTGTATAACCGAGTTCATCTCCTATATATCTAAATTCATTTTCTTTATTAAAAACCTTCGCTTTTAATGTTCCATCTTCATTTAAAATAAAATCTATCTGCACATCACCTACAATCAATGTTTCATTTACACCACCAACTGGAACACCAATTTTACCATTAATTAAAATTTTATCACTTACTTGAGTTGATAATGTAAGTCCTAATCTATCTTCAGAAAAAATATCTAATTCAGAGTTATTATCTCCTTGAATATAATTCAGTCCCACTTTCAACTTTTCATTTTCATCTCCCAGAATGGAACTAAATAAATCAGAAGCCTTTTCATAAAGATTATTTGTTAGGCCTTGTACAGAAACACTAACATCGTTAATAAAAATTCCTTGTGAAAGTAGTGAAATAGCTTGTAATTGACTCTTTTGAGGATCAGACAATCGATAATTAATATCTGAAACTACTGATCCACTTGTATTTGGAAAATATATTTCAAAAAGAGGATTATCTGGTTTTAGTAAATTACCTTGAAGATGGATACCTACTTGAGTTGGAATTTTTTTATTAAAACCTGGATTATCGAGTAATAGAGCAGGATTAGCTCCTCCAGGAACATCATAAATTGCATTTAAATCCATTTTTGCTCCCAATGGGTCTCCTTCCCATACAATTGTACCGCCAGGTTTTAAGTTAAATTTTTTGTCAAGCAGCCCTAAGTTCTTAAAATTATATATTCCTTCATATGTAATAAAATCTCCCCACATATTAAATTTTCCTTTTGTATCAGTTTCCATTAGTAATCTGCCTTCACCTCTTCCATTCAAATAACTTCCAGTGGATTGATCAATAACTATCTCTATAATTGCATCATTATTAATATCTAACTCCATAAACATTTCTAACCCTCTGATTTCATTTATAGTTTGATTTTTTGGTTTTGATATATTTACAACTTTTGTTTTCTTATCTATAAATGTTATAAATGATGTTTCTTCCAATTCTTTGGTGTCTTTCCAAGGTATCTTAATAATTGTTCCTGGTGCTGTAGTACCAATCAATTGTAACTGTGGGTTTTTTGTTGATCCATTCATTTTAATTTCACCTGACAATAACCCCTTGCCATAAAAAATAGCTTCTGCGCTATTAGGTTTGTTTAGCATTAAAATTCTCTTAGAATCAATAGACAAATCCATTTTCCAGTCTCTAAAGTTTTTATGCTGAAACTTGCCAAGTATTTTTGCTGATGTCCCTATATGCCCATCAATTAATTTTGTAGGTAAAATTTCAAAAATATCTCTATAAAGATTTATTTTAGAGTCTTTATCAATTAAATAATCTACATTGATAAAAGGAATCATAAAACCAGACTCTTTTAGTTTAAGCTCTCCAGAATTTTGAATATTAGTTAATTCACCCCAAAGATTAATATTTCCGTCAATTTTCCCTTTAATTTTTGAGATTGACTTACCTAAAGGAGAAAGAAATGAAATATCAAAATCATTAAATACTAAATCAATATCAACTTTAGGAAAGTTAGAATTATTGATTATTGTACCTAAACTATTTAAAGTTTTTTTATTATTCTTAAGGACTTCCAAGTTTAATAGGTATGACTGAATTCTTGTGTTACCTTGAATTTCAAAATTTAATACTCCAATACTTTTATTATTAATTTTGATTTCATTTGAAATAATTGAACCATTTAGTATGTTTTCATTAGGAGTTCTTTTAATAATCCAATTTGAATCAAATGATCCTTTAGCTAAAAATTTATTATTAATAGGTAAAACCTGATTAAAATTTACATTCTCAAATAGAAGATTAATATCGAAAAAATCATTATTTTCATAATAACCATTAATTTTTATTTTAGAATTATCTGAACTTAATAAAAAGTTATCAAGTAAAACACTTTCAGTTACATAATTATATTTAATAGGTTTAGAAGAAACCAAATTCCATTGATTTGAATTATAAACTATATAAGAGGATAAAAAATCAATCTCACTTATATTTTGACTTAATTTTTTAATATGAAAGTTTAAATCAAATGAAAGTTCTTCCTCTTTATAATCATTAAGAGAACTACTTATTAATAAGCTTTCATTCTGTGGTTTATTTGAAAGTACAAAGTTTCCAAGATACTGATCTTTATAAAATAATTTATCTATTTCTAAATTGCTTAATCTATTTAAAGATTTGTTATCAATTTTTAATCTTAAATCTTCTGCATAAAAATCTTGATATTGAAAAAATGGAACATTAAATTCAAAAACTGAATTAAAATCTTCACTATCAATATTTCCAATAAATCTAAAATCATCTGTACTTGAAATTTCTGGATTTAAAAAATTAACCAAATCTTTTGAAAGTGTAAAATCAAAATTTATATTTTGAGGATTATATATTTTATTTAATGGAATTAACGGGAAAGCTTCTGCTAATGTATTGTTAATCAATAAATTAACTTTAGTTAAATCAAATTTGCCATTTGCTTTACCTTTAATCCATGATGAATTTATAAAGGAAACACTTCTAATATTATTATCAAAAAGAGTATTAAAGTAAAAGTCACTAGACTTTAAAAATCCTTTATCATGTTTGATTTCGAGGTCTTGAACAGTTAGAATCAAAGAAGAACTGTTAATAGATTTCCCTTCATATTTTGCCTTAAAAACGCCACTTAAGGTTGGATTTAAGTTAACCAAATAATTATTAAATCTTGAAAGGTTTAATGATTTAAGATTAATCATTGTACTTATTCTTTTCTTATCATTATAAAAATCATATTCAATTATGTTATCTGAAATGATATTTCCTTCATTAGTACTAAATGAAATAGACCCTTTATTTAAATCCCCTAATCCACTACCAATAAATTTAACATCATTATTTTTAAGCCTTTGATTTAATCCTCTTATTAGTTTCCATTCAAAAACACTATCTTTTTTTTGTATAATAATTTCTCCTGACAAATTGCTTTTAGGGAGTGTAAGATTTATCCTGTTTATATTAATCTTATTAAATTGAATTTGATGCTTTTCACTTATTTTTTTATCTATATTCTTCCTTGAAGAATTGAAATTAACAAATCCAAGAGCAGAGTTTATTTCACCATCTATATTCCAATATTTTTTAGAATAAATACCGTTAAAATTCAAATTATCAATTTTTTTAAAATCAAAATTTGACATATAAATAGAATCAGAATTTATTTTGAAGATTTTTTTTGCATTATCTATAATTAAATTATTAATTGATAATGTTCCAGATACTTCAGATTGATTTTTAGTAAAGAAATTTTTGAGATTAAGATTTGATTTTACTATTCCAAAACCTATATCAAATTTACTGTTATTTAAGTTTAATGAATCTAGTGTTCCTGAAATATTAATGTGAGCTGAATTGACTAATAATGAATCAATTCTACTAGATTCAATAAAATTATTTAATCTAAGGTTTGATGCCTTTATTTCTGAATAAATGGAGGAACTTCTAATAAATTTTTTTAGTGTCTTCTTCTCATTATTTATTTTAAAATCCCCTTCAAAAACCCCAAAATTAGAAGTAATTAAAAAGTCATCAATTTTAAAAGAGCACTTATTATATTCCAAATACTTTGACTTGAATATTGTTTGATGATTATTAAATTTTAGATTACTTGAAACATTATTAAATTCAATAAAACTAGATCCACCATAAAATTCATTTGCATTAAACTTATTAATCTTAATTATGTTATCCTCATTAGGAAATTTAATTTGTCCATTAGTAATTATTAATGATGATATAAAAAAAAATGGATCCCATTTTTCTGGATTTTTATTTTTTCTAATTTTATCCAAAAAAATCTCAAGATTGTTTTGTCCATACTTTTCATTATTCACTATGTTTAATATTAACCCATCAATATTTGCTTTTGATAATTTTATGTTTCCATTAACTAAACTTTTAAATGAGTTAAGGTTAGTTTTTAAATTTTTTACAAAAAACAAAGTATCATTACTATCGCTTACCAATACATTTTTAACATTAATATCTCCATCAATTGTTGTTTCAATTTCTCCAATATTAAAGTTGCTATTAAGTTTTTTACTATATGTATTGGTTATATTTTGAATAATTTTATTTTGAACACTATTTGTTTGAATTAAATAGTATAATAATAACATGAAAAGAATTAAAACAGAAAATGCTCCAAATAATATTTTATATTTTGTTTTGATCTTAATCTTTTATTTTTGTTAAGTTAGTTATCAAACCTTATATGAAACAAAAACCGTGCTACATTTTAGGAATTGAATCTTCATGTGATGATACTGCAGCTTCGATATTGAATCATAACAAAGTTCTATCAAATTGTATCACAAACCAAAAAATTCATACTGAATATGGCGGAGTTGTTCCAGAGTTAGCTTCTAGGGCTCATCAATCCAATATTGTCCCAGTGGTGGATTTTGCACTAAAAAAGGCAAAAATACAGTGTAAAGATCTTAGTGCTATTGCTTTTACGCAAGGCCCTGGACTTCTTGGGTCCTTATTAGTTGGAGGCAGTTTTGCTAAATCAATGTCTTTGGGTCTAAATATTCCTTTAATAGCTGTTCATCATATGCAAGCTCATCTGCTTGTTCATTTTATTAAATCAAAAGAAATCATACCTCCATCTTTTCCTTTTATAGGTGTAAATATTTCCGGCGGACATACTCAAATTATTCTAGTTAATGATTATTTCAAAATGAAGGTTATTGGATCAACAATTGATGATGCAATAGGTGAGGCTTTTGACAAGTGTGGAAAATTAATTGGACTTAAATATCCTGCAGGTCCAGAAATTGACAGACTATCACAAAACGGAAATAGTTATAGATTTGAGTTTCCAATACCTAAAGTTAACAATCTTAATGTTAGTTATAGCGGTGTTAAAACTGCCTTTATGAATTTTATAATAAAAGAAAAACAAAATAACTTAAAATTTGTTCAAGAAAACATAAATGATATATGCGCAAGTATTCAAAAAATACTTATAAAAATAATTTTCCAAAAAATTAATTTAGCAGTTAAGGAAACTGGAATAAAAACTGTAGCCATTGGTGGAGGTGTATCAGCAAACAGTGAACTAAGAAAGTTATTGAAAAATCAAACAGAAATAAATAAATGGAATGTTCATATCCCACCAATTGAATATACAACAGACAATGGTGCAATGATTGGAATTGCAGGATATTACAAGTGGCGTGAAAATAATTTTACTAGCCTTAGCACCCCTTCACAAGCAAGGATAGACTTTTAATTATATAATAATGGATTTGTTTTTTAGCTCAAATATTCAAAAAAACACTAAGAATTTAATTTTTTCATCTGATGAAAGCAGACACATCTTTAAGGCTTTAAGAAAAAGAAGAGGTGAAAGAATTAGAGTTACAAATGGCAAAGGTCTAGAGTGGATTGGTGAGTTAATTTCTTTGAATCAAAACAAAACTGAAGCAAAAAAAATCAAATCAACTTTTTTTGAAAAAACACCATTTAAAATTGAGATTGCAATCGCACCAACAAAAAAAATTGATAGAATTGAATGGTTAGTAGAAAAAGCGACAGAAATGGGAATAGAAAAAATTCATTTTATATTAACAGAGAAAAGTGAAAGAAATAAAATTAACATAGAGAGGCTCAAAAAAATTTCAATATCTGCTATTAAACAATCTCAACAATTTTATTTACCAGAAATTTCTGAATTAAAATCATTAGAATTGTTATTAAGTGAAAAAAAAGGAATTGAAAAATATATAGCGCATTGCCATGATATTTATCCAAAAACTCATTTAGCTAAACTACCTTTTAATTTAAAACCTAAACTATTATTAATTGGTCCAGAAGGAGATTTTACAAATAATGAAATAATGAATGCAGTTTCTAAAGGTTTCTGCCCTATTAGTTTAGGAAATAATAGATTAAGGACAGAAACAGCTGCAATTTTTGCAATTAATATTTTATCAACCTTATTCTATCAGCAAAAATAACAAATCAATTAGAGTTTCATATCTTTAATGTCATGGAATCAAACACCATTAGTAAAGGAATTTTAAATGCAGTTTACAAGGTTTTTCTAATTTGTTTATTAATTTTCTTGCTGTATGATCTTAAGGAGATTATTATATATATTTCCATTGCAGCTGTTTTAGCTTTATTAGGAAGACCTATAGCTTTATTTCTTCAAAATAAATTTAAGTTTTCTGCCCTTTGGTCTGCAACTACTACCCTATTATTCTTTTTATTAATTATAATAGGCATAATCTCTTTATTTATTCCTTTAATATTTCAACAAGCAAATAGTCTATCCCTTTTAAATGTTGATGAACTTGAGGCTAAATTTATTATTTTAACAAATCAATTATCTGAATTCGTTGGTTGGGATAAAAATAATCTTTCTTCAATTATTAGTTCTAATTCTTTTTTTTCAAGCATTGGACTTAGCAGTATTCCTAACTTTTTAA
This sequence comes from Flavobacteriaceae bacterium, assembly GCA_002723295.1. Taxonomy (GTDB): domain Bacteria; phylum Bacteroidota; class Bacteroidia; order Flavobacteriales; family Flavobacteriaceae; genus Marivariicella. Next base: position 27,025 of record PBNP01000003.1, read on the forward strand.
ATAGTTTTATTGGGGTTCTAGGTAATTTTACAATTGGTTTTTTTTCAGTGTTATTTGCAGGTTTTTTCTTTCTTAAAGACAGTAAATTACTTGAAAGAACTGCATTAATTTTTGTAAAACAAAATCAAGAAAAACAATTTATTAATGCTCTAGAGAAAATTAAAGATCTGCTTTCTAGATATTTTGTTGGACTAGTTTTTCAGATAACTATATTATTAATTATATATACTGTAGTTCTTTTAATTATTGAAGTTCCAAATGCTTTTATAATTGCATTTTTATGTGCTCTATTAAATTTGATACCATATCTAGGACCAATAATTGGTGCCTTTTTAATTAGTGTTCTTACAATGACCAGTTTTATTGATAGTTCTTTTACAGAAGTTATTTTACCAAATACAATTTATGTTTTAATTGGTTTTAGTCTTGGACAGCTTGTAGATAATATTTTTAGTCAACCATTTATTTTTTCTAAAAGTGTAAAATCTCATCCATTAGAAATTTTTATTGTCATAATGATTGCAGGATCTCTATTTGGAATTATTGGATTAATCACAGCTATTCCAGCATATACTTCGATTAAAGTAATGCTAAAAACATTTTATGCCAACAATAAAATTGTTAAGTCTCTTACTAAAGACATATAAAAAGATTTATCACTAATTAAAAGTTTTCAAAAGATTATACTGTTTATTAATAGCATCCTTAAACTCTATCTTAAGTCTTTTAACTAAAGAACTTATGGTTTCTATATCATCTATAGCTGTAACACCTTGACCAGCAGACCAAATAGTTTTCCAGGCTTTAGCTTCAGCTTTTGCAGCATCTAATTCAGAACCAAAATCAATTTTCTTTGAATTTTTCCACTGCTCTTCAGTAATTCCCATAGCTTCAAGACTAGCTCGCAAAAAACTACCATTGACCCCTGAAACTGCAGCTGTATATAAAATATCTTCAGCGGAACTATTTATAATCATTTTTTTATAATCTTCACTTGCTATGCTTTCTTTTACATTTATGAATCTTGTACCCATATAAGCAAAATCAGCCCCCATCTGCATTGCACTTGCAATATCATACCCTGAACTTAAACAGCCTGAAAGTAAAATAGTCTTTTTAAAAAATTTGCGGATTTCATTAATCAATGGAATTGGATGAAGAGTTCCAGCATGACCTCCAGCTCCTGCTGCAACAAGTATTAAGCCATCAACACCAGCATCTGAAGCTTTTTGAGCATGTCTCTTTTTTATAACATCATGATAAACCAAACCACCATAACTATGAATAGCATCTACTAGTTCAGGAACTGCACCCAATGATGTAATTATAATGGGAACTTTATGTTTGACACAAACTTCCAAATCTGGTTGAACTCTCATATTTGTAGGATGGACTATTAAGTTTACTCCAAATGGAGCAGCCTTTTTTCCTGTTTCTTTTTCAAAATCATTAAGTGCATCCTTAATTTCAATAACCCACTCTTCAAAACCTTCTATACTTCTATTATTAAGAGAAGGAAAGGTGCCTATAATTCCATTTTTACAACATTCAATTACTAATTTAGGTTCAGAGATTAAAAACATTGGAGCAGCTATAACTGGCAAGGTTAATTCATTAAAAAAAGATGGTTTCATTATTTTCTAAGTTTTACAGACCATTCAAAAGAAAAATGAGAAACCATTACATCATTCTCATTATATCCTTTTGAATCAATCCAAAGGGTTTGACCGTTACCAGTGGTAATGGCTTTATCAATTATTTTTTTTACTTCAAGACCTTGATTACATATAAAATTTATCTTACCAGTAGCCTTTTTTGTGAATATTGCTTTGTTTTTAGCAACTAACATAGAGATGTTTCTGCCACTTTTATTAATTTCTCGCGTAATAAAAAAGCCTGTTGTCATCTCTGCTGCCATTCCTTGAACAGCCCAAAATATTGAATTAAATGGATTTTGATTAATCCATCGGTGACGAATGTTTACAACACACCTCTCGGATGTTGCCTCAATAACTCTTACTCCAGTAAGCCAAGCAGCTGGTAATTTAAATAACATGAAAAAGTTAAATTTTCTTGGGCTCACTTGAAATTCTATAATTATAAATTTAGTTTAAAAATTTTTGTATCTGTTCATATGGAAGAGAAAATGCTTCAGCAACCTCTTTATATACAATTCTTCCTGCTATAATATTTAAGCCTTTTGCTAGTGAATTATCTTCTAAGCAGGCATTTTTCCAACCCTTAGACGCTAATTGACGAGTATAAGAAATAGTTGCATTGGTTAAAGCTCTTGTAGAAGTGTTTGGAACAGCTCCAGGCATATTAGTTACTGCATAATGAATTATACCATTAACATTTATAGTAGGAGATTCATGAGTTGTTGGCTTACTCGTCTCAAAGCATCCACCTTGATCTATAGCTACATCAACTAAAACAGTGCCAGGTTGCATTTTAGAAAGCATTTCTTTGGTAATCAATTTTGGAGCTTTAGCGCCAGGAATTAATACAGTCCCAATAATTAAATGAGAAGTCTTAATATGTTCTTTTATTGTAATAGAATCTGAGAATAAAACGGTAACATTAGCAGGGAGTATGTCATTTAAGGTTTTTAATCTATCCAAATTGGTGTCTAATAGTGTAACATTTGCTCCCATTCCAGCAGCAATTCTGGCGGCTTCTGTACCAGCAACTCCCCCGCCTAATATTAAAACATTAGCAGGTGCTACACCAGGAACTCCTCCTAGAAGAATTCCAAAGCCACCTTTTGGTTTTTCAAGATATTTTGCTCCCTGTTGAGTTGCCATTCTTCCAGCAACTTCAGACATTGGAATTAAAAGAGGTAATCTGCCATCCTTTTCAACTGTTTCATAAGCTATACACGTAGCTCCAGTTTTTATCATTGCATTGGTTAACTTTTCACTTGAAGCAAAATGAAAATATGTGAATAATAAGTGATTAGATTTAATTAATGAATATTCAGCTTGGGTGGGTTCTTTGACTTTAACAATCATTTCACCAAATGAATAAATTTGTTCTATTGAATCTAGAATTACACATCCAAAACTTTTATATTCTCTATCAGAAAAGCCACTATTTTTTCCAGCATCTTTTTGAATAGCCACTTCATGACCATCAGAAATTAATTCTGAAGCTCCAGATGGTGTTAATCCTACTCTAGCCTCTTGAGGTTTTATCTCTTTAGGAACAGCTATTTTCATTTCTTTTTTTTTATAAAATTATATAAAAATTGTGATCGCGACAGGATTCGAACCTGTGACCGTCTGCTTAGAAGGCAGATGCTCTATCCAGCTGAGCTACGCGACCATTTATTTTGCGGAGAGACTGGGATTCGAACCCA
>PBNP01000004.1 GCA_002723295.1 Flavobacteriaceae bacterium
AATGGGAGCCAGCAATCTAAAGTTTCTATAATTTGATTATTATTATTATTATTATTAATAGTTATTTTAGTTAAGGATTTTTCTCCTTCTAAATTTGTTACCTCAGAATAAGCATATAAATCAATTTTTCCTTTTTCTTTTAACTTATAAAGCTTATCTACAGAGGCTTTTTGAGCCCTAAAACTTTCACTTCTATGAATTAGTCCAACTTTAGTCTTAGTTCTCTCTGCAAAGTATATTGCCCAATCCAAAGCTGTATCTCCTCCGCCAGATATAAATATTCTTTTATTTACAAAGAAATTAGGTTCACGAACAAAATAATAAACACCATTATCTTCAAAAAATTCAAGATTTGGAACTTTTGGTTTTCTTGGTTCAAAGCAACCTAATCCTCCTGCAATGAAAACAATTGGAGCTTTATGAATAGTTCCTTGTTTAGTTTTAACAGTAAAAACTCCATTTTTATGTTTAGAAATAGTTTCAACTCTATCACCTAATGTAAATCCAGGTTTAAAAGGAGAAACTTGTTCCATTAAATTTTTAACCAAATCTTCGGCCATTATTTCAGGAAATCCAGGTATATCATAAATAGGCTTTTTAGGATAAATTTCAGACAATTGCCCTCCAGGATATGGAATCGAATCTATAAAATGGCATTTTAATTTCATTAATCCAGCTTCAAAAGCTGAAAACAATCCTACTGGACCAGCACCAATAATAATAATGTCTGTCTTTATCATATAAAGTAACTATAAAATTTTCTGCAAATATCTAAAATCTTGGATATTTATAGTTCAAAAACTTGACCGATTCTTGCAATATTATATCCTTGTTTCAAAATAATTGATGAAACATCACTATTAATATCTAACATTGGATTTGTATGATTCATATGTATAAAATAAATTTTTTTCTTTTCTTTTATTGTTAATGACTTCAATAAATTCAATGTCTCAACAACAAAAGGATGAGGAATCTCTTGAATTGATCTGTGATTTATTGTACTATCTGAATTATCATAAAAAGTTGCATCTAAAAATAATAAATCAGAATCTTTAATAACATCTATAAGCGAAATTGACCATTTCTCCCACTTGTCAATATCAGGTAAATAAAAGACTCTTTTATTAGGTCCATTAATAAAATAACCAACTGTTTCAGAATATTCATCTCGATGGGGTACAATAATGGGCTCAACAATTAAATTATTATCAAGTTTAACTGGTTTTTTGTTTTCAAGTCTATTAATTATAATATTAGACTCAGAAACTAGTTGTTCCCAGGGTCCATTTTGTTCTAAAAATCCTGACATTCTTGGCATTGCAAAAACCTTAACATTTTTTGAACCTAAAGCTTCTTTCCCTAAATACATTAAACCTGTATAATGCCCTATGTGAGCATGGGTAATGAATATACCATTAAGGCTAGAATTGTATTTATCCATCATCATTATTTGATCCGAAAAATCAGGTGAGGCATCAAATAAATAGAACCCTTTATTTTCAGATAAGTTGAGACCAATTGAGGTGACTCTATAATCCTTTTCTGATGAATTCATACAACATTTTTTGCTACAACCAATATGAGGAAGTCCACCATCTTGAACATTACCTAAAACAATTATTATTGGCTGATTTTGAGCATTAAGGTAAATTGATATAAAAAATAAAAATACTATTACCTTTCTCAATTACATATTTGATTTATTGTTCGACTTATATTATCCATAATAATTTGATCTGAAACTTTTATTCCTTTACTAAAATTATTCTTTTCATTTATTTCTCTTAATTGATCAAGTTCTCTTTTATTTAGGAATAAAGTTGAAATAGACCTGAATACAATATGTGAATTATTTAATTTATCATTATTATCTATAGACTCGCCCTTACATCTTGCCATCAATTCTATTTCTAAACTTTCAATTTCTTCTTTAAACAAAGCAGTCTGTATAATTTTATTTTCTAACTTATCATAATCATAACCAGATTTATTATATAAAAATTGTTGAGTTTTCGATTGATTATTGTTAACCCTTCCAATTTGATCAGCAGATGTGAATGAAACTCTAGGTAGAGAAGCACTAAGATCATGACTAAAATATGCAGTTTTATCATTAATTTTTAGCCACTTAGGATTGCTTAATTTTTGTAAGCGTTTTAGTGATTTCTTTTCTTGCTTTGATTGTGCAAATGATTGACTAAAAAATATTTGAAAAATCAAAACTATGGATACTTTAAAAAATAGATTTTTTTTCATAGCATCTAATTTAAATCAATTTCAATTAATGGTAGTTTAAAAAATTAATATATTATTTTTAATATAATGAGAAACGAATTAGCTCTTGCAAAAGAATTAGACTTTAAAGACCCTCTGAAAAATTTTAGAAGAAAATTTGTTAATAATATTAATGAAATTTATTTGGATGGCAATTCCCTTGGAAAACTCCCCAAGTCAAGTGTTCAAAATATTAATAAAGCTGTTAATTTTCATTGGGGAAAAAACTTAATAAGAAGTTGGAACGATCATTGGCTTAATTTAATTGAACGAGTATCATCAAAATTAGAGATTTTATTTAATGCAAATAAGAATGAAATAACAATTGGAGAGTCTACATCGGTTTTTTTACATCAAATTCTTACTGCATTAATTAATTCTAATAAATATCAAAAACATTTAATTTCAGATAATTTAAATTTTCCTTCAGATATATATATAATGAACAGAATATCTGAAATCAATAAAAGTGTACGTTTAACTATTATAAAGTATAATTCAGATATTGAAGCAGACCTCAAAAAATTAAAAAATAAAATAAAAAGTAATCCGGGAATTATATGTCTAAGTTTGGTTACTTATAAAAGCTCATGGATATATCCCATGAAAGAAATAAATGATTGGGCCTTAATGCATAAAAGTATAATTGTTTGGGACTTAAGTCATGCATCAGGTGTGATTGATTTAAATTTTAAAAATTCTCAAACACTAATAGCTGTTGGTTGCACATATAAATATTTGAATGGAGGACCTGGATCTCCAGCTTTTTTATACATACAAAGGAATATTTTAAAATCATTACATAATCCCATATCAGGTTGGTTTGGTCATTCAAATCCATTTTTATTTTCAGAAAAATTCAAACCCTCAATAGGTATTAAAAAATTTTTAAATGGAACTCCAAGTATTATTTCGGTTGTAGCAATGGAGGCTGGTATTGATATTACAATTGAAGCTGGAACTAAATTTATTGAGAATAAAAGCAAGCAACAAAGTGAAATGTTAAAAAAGCTAATTATAAAACATCTAATTCCTTATGGATTTAAATTAGAAAGCCCAATAGAGGTAAAAAATAGAGGCTCTCATATTTCAATTTCTCATTCAGAATCTTGGAGAATATGTAAAGCTCTCCAAAAAGAAAAACCTTTGATAATAACAGATTATAGACCTCCCAGATTTATTAGAATTGGTATTTCTCCACTTTATATAAGATATATAGATATTGTTAACACAGTTATAAGATTAGTTGAAATAGTAAAAAATAAAAAGTATTTAAATTTCACTCATCAAAAAACTATCGTCTCATAGTGAAATATGGTTATAAAATAATTTGTATTAATTTTGTTAATGTATATAATGAGAGATCTAAAATATTTATTGGCATATACAATTCCCATTTCAACATGTTATTCAATATATTATGATGGGATTTGGAGTTATTCAGCAGTAATTTATGCATATTTAATCATTCCAATATTTGAGCTTATTTTTTCAGAAAATGATCACAAATATTCAGCAGAAGAAAAATCATCTAGACTTAAAAACAAACTGTTTGATTTTATGTTATACTTTAATATTCCAATGGTTTTTGGAATACTAGCATGGGGATTTTCTGATTTAACTTCTAATCTATATTCTTTTAGTGATCAACTAGGTAAAATTATTTCACTTGGAATTTTACTTAGCACAAATGGAATAAATGTTGCTCATGAACTAGGTCATAGAATAAATATTTATGAGAAAATATTAGCAAAATTTTTATTAATCCCTACCCTATATATGCACTTTTTTATCGAACATAATTTTGGTCATCACAAAAATGTTGCTACACCAGAAGATCCAGCTAGTGCAAAATTAAATCAGAGTCTTTATGGATTCTGGATAACTTCTGTTATAGGTCAATACATAAGTGCATGGAAAATTCAAACAAAATTAAGAAAACAAAATAATTTTTCATTTTTCTCAATTAAACATGACATGATATGGTATCTTCTTTTCCAAGTTATATATATTGGATTAATTTTTATTCTTTTTGGTGTTAAAGGAGTATTCTATGCTTCAATCACTGCTCTTATTTCTGTTTTAATGCTTGAGACAATAAATTATATAGAACATTATGGTCTTTCAAGAAATAAAAAAGGAAATCGATATGAAAGAATTTTACCAATTCATTCTTGGAATTCAAATCATATAATTGGCAGATTAGTTTTATACGAACTTACTCGTCATAGTGACCACCATCATATTACATCAAAAAAATATCAAATATTAGAGAATAAAAAAGAAAGCCCACAACTTCCATTTGGATATCCTACTTCAATGATAATTGCTATGATCCCTCCTCTATGGTTTTGGTTAATTAATCCAAGACTTAAATTGTTGAATAATTCCTGATATTTTTTGAATTAAAAAATATATGAAAAATCTTTATAGGTTTTCAATCATTTCTTCATTAGCTGGCTTTTTATTTGGTTTTGACACTGTAGTGATATCAGGTGCTGATCAACAATTGCAACTTTTTTGGAAAACCTCAGATCTTTTTCATGGAACAGTCATAATGTCTATGGCATTATGGGGAACAGTGTTTGGAGCGATTTTTGCAAGTTATCCATGTGATAAATGGGGGCGAAAAAAAACCCTAATCATTATTGGTTTACTATACTTTATTTCAGCACTAGGGTCCGCATTTTCTAATGACCCTTATGTGTTTTCAATTTTTCGTCTAATTGGTGGATTTGGTGTTGGTGCATCGACTATTGCAGGGCCAACATATATTTCAGAAATTGCCCCAAAAGATAAAAGAGGAAAACTTGTAGCTTTATATCAATTTAATATTGTTTTTGGAATTTTAATAGCGTTTATTTCAAATTATAGTCTACAAAATATTGCTGATGAATCATGGAGGTGGATGCTTGGGATAGAAGCTATTCCAGCATTGATTTATTTAATAGGAGTTACTACTATTCCTAATAGTCCTAGATGGTTAATTATAAAATGTGGTAATGTTTTGTTAGCAAAGGAAAACTATTTTAAAATTAATAGACAAAAACTTAATCAAAGTCAAATAGATGATATAATTAACCAAAATAATGAAAATGATGATATTTTGTTTTCAATGAAATTTGCAAAACCAATTTTACTAGCTTTTCTAATTGCTTTCTTTAATCAACTATCAGGAATAAATGCATTTTTATATTATGCTCCCAGAATATTTGAATTAGCAGGATTAAAATCTAGTTCTGCATTATTAAGTAGTGTTGGTATAGGTATAACTAATCTAGTTTTTACTATGATTGGAATTTTTCTAATTGATACAATTGGTAGAAGAAAATTGCTTAAAATTGGATCTATTGGCTATATATTTTCATTGTCAATGGTAGGAATATCATTTTTAATGAATTGGGTAGGAATAATAATACCAATCTTTTTGTTTATTTTTATTGCAGCACATGCAATTGGTCAAGGAACAGTTATCTGGGTTTTTATAGCAGAGATTTTTCCAAATTCTCTTCGTGCAAAAGGTCAGTCTTTTGGTTGCTCAGTTCACTGGGTATTAGCAGCATTAATTACATTATTTATGCCCTTAATTCTATCTGAATTTTCAAATCCAGGTTACATATTTTTAATTTTTGCAGTGATAATGATATTTCAATACATTTTTGTAATATTTATGATGCCTGAAACAAAAAATATTAGTTTAGAAAAATTAAGTTTAAATTTATCAAGATGATAATGAAATATAATTTTTAGTTTAATTTATATTCACTCTTTTAATTAAACAATTTTATTTAATGAGCACCAAAAGAATAATAAGCAAAGTAGGAGAGATTTTAGAAACTCATATAAATAAAAGTAAAAGAAAGGAAACACCCTCTCTTAATCAAGTTAATCCTATAACAATAGCAAAAAAACTAAAGCTTAAAGAATATCTAAAAAATGGTTTTCAAAAAACAGATGAAATATACAATTTTATTAAAACATATCTTAAAAATACAAATCATCTGCATCATCCTCATTATATGGGTCACCAGGTTCCAGCTCCACATGATTTAGGTGGTATTTCCGAATTAATTAATGGAACAGTAAATAATCCAAGCTCACTATACGAAATGGGTCCATCTGGAAGTACTTGTGAAGGTTTTATGATAAATTGGATGTTAGATAAAATAGGATGGTTAAAAGATAAAGATTATTATGATTTTAAATTTAAACCAGGTAAACCCAGTGGATTTTTAACTCATGGAGGTTCAATTGCAAATCTTAGTGCTTTAATTGCTGCAAGATCATTTATTGATGCTGAAGCATGGGATAATGGAAATTCTTCTGATATAGTAGTAATAGGATCTAAATCTGCTCATTATTCAATACTTAGATCTCTTTCAATTTTAGGATATGGAAGAAAATCATTTATTCCAATTCCTGTAGATAAAAATGAGGTTCTTGATTTTAATCAACTTGAAGCGATTTATCAGAACTTAAAATCTAAAGGAAAGAAAGTAATGTGTCTAGTTGCAAATGCATGTGCTACATCTACTGGTTTATTTGATCCATTAGATAAAATGGGAGAATTTTGTAATAAAAATAAAATTTGGTTTCATGTAGATGGTGCACATGGGGCTTCTGTTCTAGTAAGTAAAACTAATAATACATTGATAAAAGGAATTGAGAAGGCTGATTCAATAGTATGGGATGCTCATAAAATGATGAAGGTCCCAGCACTATGTACAGCTGTTATATTTAAGGATTTTATGCATCAAGAAAATGCATTACAACAAAAGGGCTCATATGTTTTTCATAATAATGATAAAATTATAGGAATGGACAGCATGCCTTATACTATAGAGTGTACTAAAACTGCATTAGGAACAAAGCTATTTTGGGCTCTTGCAATTGAAGGGGAAGAAAAAATGGGAAAATATATTGATTATTGCATTGGTTTAAGTAAAAATTTTCATAAAATTCTTCTAAAAGAAAAGGATTTTGAGACTCCTTATATACCTGAAAGTAATATATTATGTTTTAGATATATTAAATTTTCAAAAGAAAATGATTTTCAGCTAAATCTTCGATACAAGCTAATAAATAATAATAATTTTTATATAACATCATGTGAAATGAATAAAATAAGATATTTGAGAGTAGTATTTCTTAATCAATTAACTAAATCATCTCATTTAAAAGATTTAATTTTGGAAATTAAAAAAACAGCGAAGATTTTAGCAAATAAATAGCAATTAAAATTTAATTTATGTATTCATTATTTTACAAAACACTAACAAAATATGGTGTTTCAGCTATTCCATCTACTTTTTTAAGCTTTATAATCATTGGGGTTTTAGCAATGTTTATTTATTGGATTTCAGCTAGATTAATAAAAAAATTATTTAACAATCTTGCTATTAAAACTAAATCTGACTTTGATGATTCTCTAATTAGGAATAAGATTCCATCATTTTTAGGATATCTACCTCCAATATTTTTATTGATTATTGAATTTCCATATGCATTAAGTAATTTTCCAAAATCTCTTGCTATCCTTCTAAATATACTTGAATCAATAACTGCATTCTTAATTATTTTAATAATTCGGGGAGTCTTAAGATCAATTACAGATCAATTAAGACAATATAAAATATTAAAGGATAAACCTTTAGACAGTTATCTCCAAGTAATAATGATTTTTATATGGTTTATCGGTATAATTATCATTCTTTCTCTTTTAACTGGTAAAGAAATAGGCGTTTTTCTAACAACTCTTGGTGCCCTATCAGCGGTTATTCTTCTTATATTCAAAGACACAATATTAGGTTTTGTTGCAAGTATTCAAATAACTATAAATGACACAGTAAGAATTGGTGATTGGATTACAATGACTAACTCAGGTGCAGATGGAGATGTGATTTCTATAAGTCTTTCATCGGTCAAAATTCAAAACTTTGATAAAACAATAACTACTATTCCAACCTACAAATTAATTTCCGATTCATTCACTAATTGGAGAGGTATGAATGAATCCGATGGGAGAAGAATAAAAAGAGCAATTTTGATTAAAGCAAAATCAATTAAATTTTTAACTGAACAAGAAATTTCACCACTTAGAGATATTCAAATCCTTTCATCTTATATAAATAAAAGAGAAAAAGAGATTAATGAGTTTAATCAAATAAATGAATCAAATAAATCTGAATTAATAAATGGTAGAAATTTTACAAATCTTGGACTTTTTAGGCAGTACGTGAATAATTATCTTACTCAACATTCCAAGATTAATAAAAATATGACTATTATGTGTCGTCAACTAGCTCCTACTCCAACTGGAATCCCATTAGAAATCTATGCATTTATTTCTGATAAAGAATGGGTAATTTATGAAAGAATTGTATCTGATTTATTTGATCATTTTTTTGCTGCACTTAAAAGCTTTAATCTTGAAAGCTTTGAATATAGCTCAAAACACTAAATCAAATGAATAATATTCAAATTTTTGTTACTGGCGGAACATTTGATAAAACATATGATTATATAAATGGAAAACTTTATTTTGAAGAAACACATATTCCTAATATGTTAAAAAGGGCACGATGCAAATTAAAAGTACAAATTAAACAACTAATGCTATTAGATAGTTTAGAAATGAGAAATGCCCATTTAAAAAAGATTGGGAAAGCCTGTGTTAAATCAAATTCAAATTATATTGTTATTACCCATGGAACAGATAAAATGACAGATACTGCTAAATATCTAATTAATTTAAATATAAAAGAAAAAGTAATTATTTTGACTGGTGCCATGGTTCCATATGCTTTTGGAAGTTCATCTGATGGTTTTTTTAATTTAGGTTGCGCATTATCATTGGTTCAAACATTAAATTATGGTGTATATATAACCATGCACGGACAAATTTTTGAAGGAGATAAGGTTATAAAGGATTTAAAAAACGGCGTATTTAATTCTAAAAATTAGAATATTTCAGCTAACATGCATCTAGCGCTTCCACCACCAAGTTTTTCAATTAAATTTAACGGAGAATGTTTTATTCGTGCATAGGTTGATAATTTTTTCTTTTGAAATAATGTAAGTGAATAAAAGGCATTACTGCTCATTAAAAGTATTGGTTCATTTCCATTATGTAATAAAATCATATTACCAACAAAATTATCTAATTGGTTTTCAGAAAGTTCAATTATTTCTTTATTATCATTTTTTAAATTTTCAATAACAAGATTTCTCTCTGATAAGTTATCTATTGAATTGAGGCCTACTACAGCGAAATTATCTCCCAAACTCATCATAACATTTGTGTGATATATGTTTTCTCTTCTGTTTGAAACAGTTTGAAAAGCAGAGAAAATTACAGGTTCGTAATCCATTTTTTTGCAAAAATTCATCACCAACTCTTTGTTTGTTCTTTTAGATAAACTTGAATAAGCTTTTTTATTAATTCTATCTAAAACCATGCTTCCAGTACCTTCCAGAAATTTTCCTTCATCTTCATGTTTTGTTAAGTCTAATAAAATTTTTACGTTGATACCATTATTTTTAAGTGTATCAAAAACATTATTCAGTCTTTCTTTCCTTCTATTAGGAGCGAACATGGGGTATAAAATAATTTGGTGATTATTGTGAAATGACAACCAATTATTTGGGAATATAGAGTCAGGAGTGTCAGGTGTCTTATTGTCTTGATGAACAGTAACTCTAATTTGAACTTCTTCTAAAGATTGAACCAACATATCAAATTCTTTAACTGCAAGCTCATTTACTTTGTTTTCATTTAATTCAGTATCAGATTGATAAAAATTATTTGATGCAGTTTGTAAATTTTTTTTAAAAAAATATGGTCTTACCATCAATACATGATTAGCTAATCCATTCATGATATTCTGTTTAAGGGTAAAGTTACACACCTGAAGAGTCCTTCTTGTTTAGCAATTTCTCTGAAAGATATAATTTCTACATTAAAACCTTTATTTTTCATCCAATTATTTAATCTATGAAAGCTAGAGTCTGAAATAACAGTGTTTGAATCAATTGAAAAAATGTTTGCCGTCATTTCAGACATCTCATCAGCATCAATAAAGAAACAATTATTTCTACCAAAGAAATCTATTAGATTATTTAATTGGCTTTTATTTGAAAAACCCTCTTTGTGGATAATTGCATATGATTTGCCAATAGGCTGAAAACAGCAATCAAGATGCAAAATATTATATTTCGGATCAATATTTGATTTGTTTAATTCTAATAAGATAAATTCTTTATCAGGGAAAATTTCTTGTAAAAATTCTATAGCTTTCAAATTAGTTCTAGCAGTAATAAAAGTAGAATAATCATCCTTAACATATGCTCCAACAAAAATTTTATTATCACATAATATTACATCTCCCCCCTCAATATGAGCATCTTCTGGAAGAGTAATTATTGAATTAGGATTAATCTTTTCTAGAATAAAATTAATAGCATCAATTTCCATGGATCTTAAAGGTAAAATATTAGATTTTACAAACTTGTCGCCTATTACAAAACCAATATCTCGAGAAAAAATTTGATTATAGTTTTTAATAATTTTAGGTCTAAGAACTTCTACATTATGAGATTTAATAATTGAAACGAAATTATTAAGCTCAAAAACCATGTCACTTTCTATAGGATAAGTTCCTAAAGAAATATTTTTTCTTGATTTAGGATCATAAACATTACTAGATTCAGGTATGCCGCCATTACTATCAGCAATTCCAACAATAACAGATTTTAAAGTTGAGGTTTCATTTCTAATGTTAAGTTTCATCAAATAAAAAGTTTGTAAAGTGAAATAAAGAAATTTAATAAATTACAAATATTCATTTCAAGTTTTGAGGTAAATTTAGGTTTTTTATATTTGGATAAAAATTTATATAATGACATCATCAAATATTTTTTCAACTAATTTTAAAACTCGAAATCGTGATCATTTTGCTTCAATAGTTAGAATTGCATTAAGTGATAATATTATTAACAAAGAAGAAAGAAAGTTTATTAATCGTTTAGCCATCTTATTAGAAATCGATGAAAAAGAAGTTCAAAAAATTATTGAAAATCCAGAATCATATGAGATTAACCCTCCTTCAACTGAAAAAAAACGTTTAGAACGCTTATATGATCTTTCTAGAATTGTTCTCGCTGATGAAATTGCTGATAATAAAGAACTAGAGTTATTGAAACGTTTTGCATTATCTCTTGGTTTTTCTAGTGATTCAATTGAAAAAACTGTTTCAAAAGCTATACAGTTGATTCAAAAAGGAGTTGATGAAGATGATTTTATTAGTTCTTTCAACTAAATAAAACAAAAGACTATTTATAATATTTCTTTGAAGAGAAATAAGAAAATGTGCCAATTAATACAACAAAAATAAATGAATAGTAAACAAAGTTTGGAGTTATTATTCTATCACCACTTGCATAAGAATGAAGGCCAACTAAATAAAAGTTAACACCAAAATAAGTCATTAATATGCTTCCATAAGCAACAACACTCATTAAATTAAAAAACCAACGTCCTCTTAATGATGGAATTAATCTCATATGAATAACAAAAGCATATATCATAATAGAAATTAATGCCCAAGTTTCCTTTGGATCCCATCCCCAATATCTTCCCCAACTTTCATTTGCCCACATTCCTCCTAAAAAATTTCCAATTGTTAACATTACTAAACCAATTGTTATAGACATCTCATTAATTATAGATAATTCTTGAATTTTCAAATTCAACTTAGTTTTATTTTTTGGATTCGTTAATATAATTAATAAAAGAGCAAATATTCCAATAATCATACTAAGCGAAAAAGGACCATAACTCGCAACAATAACAGCAACATGAATCATTAACCAATAACTATTTAAAACTGGTTGTAGATTTGCTATGGAGGGGTCCATCCAATTCCAATGAGCAATCATTAAAATAATTGAACAAACAAAAGTTGCTGAGGCAATTGTTAATGAAGATTTTTTTCCAAAAATTAAGCCAAAAAATAATGTTGCCCATGATACATATATCATTGATTCATAGGCATCACTCCATGGAGCATGTCCAGAAATAAAACCTCGAGCAATTAACCCAAAAGTATGCAATAAAAATAGAAATAAAATTATACCAACTAAAAGATTTTTTAGGTATTCTAATGAAACTCTATTATAAAATATTTTTATTAATACTACTATAGTTAATAATACACCAGCATACATATACCAGCTAAACAAGTTCCTAAAGACATCATATTTATTATATAATATTTCAGCCCTAATTTTTGTGTCTTTTGGTAAAATATCGAATGAATATTTCTTTTGAAATCCTTTAATGCTCTCTAAGAGCTGATCAGCCTGAGTAAAGTCTCCATTCATTTTTCCTAATCTCATAGATTGAAAATAAAGTGGAAAAACATTATTTACATATAATGAATCTGTACCTGTGAAATCTGAGTTTTTTAAATCAATATGAGATACCCATCTATTCAAAGAATCATTTGGTATAGGAAAAACCCTTAATACTTTACCCTCAAGAGCTGAATATAAAAGGTTAATTCTTCTATCAACATCTATAAAATCCTTTTGAAATTGATTTGGGGTTTGATTTCTATAGGCATTTTCTAATTGTAATGCAATCTTATAATTTCCTTTCTCATCAAAAAATGAAACTAATGGTGCATAATTAGATTTCTTTGGTATTCCTGTAATTGATCTTAAGCTATCATTTCCTCTTTTTAAATAAATTATTGGAATATTGTACCAAACTGAAGGATTATTAATTATTGATAGCAAAACTTGATTTGAAGATAGTCCATTATAACTATCTTTCTTACTTACTTTTCTTAGCAATTCAGAAGAAAAAGTATTGGCTGGTTTCATTCTCCCACCTAAATCTTGAATGATTAGGCTGCCAAATTTATCTGCTTGTTTATCCGGAAAGGCAGTCACTTTAACTATAGAATCATACTGATAATAATTTTTCCACATAACATTGTTATTATCTTGAGCTAATAAAAAACCTGTGTTAAAAAAAAATAATATCAATAAATTATTTCTTGATTTAAGATTAGAAAGACTTTTGGATAATTTTTTAAATCTTGTTTCTCCAATAAAAAAGATTCCACACATTGCAATAAACAAGGAAATATATCCTATGTAAGTTACTAGAGTACCATAAAAATCATGATTAACTGACAAAATAGTGCCTTTTTCATCAGGATCAAAAGAGGCTTGAAAAAATCTATATCCTTTATAATCTAATATATTGTTCATGTATATATCATAGTCAAAACTTTGATTATCATGAACTATAATTTTACTCATAAAAGATGAATAACTATTCTCTGTTCCTGGATATTTTTCAGCGATAAAATCTTTTAGAAAAATACTAAATGGAAGTTCAATAAATTTTGAGCCGTATGAAATATTAAAATTCAGTTCTCCTACATTTATTAATTCCGGAGGATTTGAAATTCCCTTTCCCCCAACAATAGCTATTTCTTTTGTCTCACCAGAAGATGAAATGGATAAATATAATGCATCTTGATTAGTAGGTTGATCTTCTGGAGATTTAACTACTCCTAATTTACCTCTAAGTGGAGGTTCAGGAATTACAAACTGAAAATTTTGAATTGAATAAAGTGATCTAAATATTAATTCTTTTTCTTTATTCATTTCAAACTCACCCTTAGATTGATCACTCATTCGCATATAAGTTCCTGAAAAAGGAGAATTAATATAATATAATCCCAATTCAGATCGAATATTAATTGCTCCATCAATATAATTGTTAAGGGTAAATAATATGTTGTGAATACTTGATGTAGTTCCTTCTTTTATATAATGTTCATGTCTTTTCCCGTCAATTGCTTCAACAAGCTTTAAATAGCGATCTCCTTTAGGATCTAGAATAAGGCCTTCATTTACATTTGATATATAATCTGTATAATTAATTGAAAATTCTTTTCCATTAAAATCACTTTTCCAATTAAGATGATTTGAAGTATGTTCTGAAAAAAGAACTATATCTTCTAATTTTTTTCTTGAATTACTATTTTTAGAATCAACAAAGACAGTAACCCAAGTTTGTTCTGAAATTATTTTATTTGATTCCTCTCCTTCTCTTATTGGCATAACTCCTTCAAAACCAAAGTACCTAGTTATGAATGCTCCGAATAAGATTAAAATAAGTGAAATGTGGACTAATAAAATTGACCACTTCTCTTTTCTAAATAATTTATATTTAAAGAGATTACCAATAAAATTTATCATTAATAAAGCCATAATTAACTCAAACCACCTTGCATTATATATCCAAATTTTTGCCGCAGTTGTAGAGTAAAAACTCTCCAAAAAGGTTCCTGCAGCCATAGCTGTTGGAAATGCAATAAACAAAAACGCTGTTAATTTATTTGAAAATAAATACCTTAAAAGTCTTTCCTGCATTAAAACTTTTTATATCTACAAATATACCCTTTGGATATGGATAATAAAAGGGTAATAGAAATAATACGAATTATTATATAAAATAATTCTATTTATTCAATTTCTAATAACAATGTGTAAATTTGAAATATGTATAAAGTTACAATTATAGGTAATGGAAATCTAGGAACTATATTATTTTATGCAATTGAAAAATCAAAATATTTTAGTATTTGTCAATGGTATGCAAGAAATTGGGAAAAAAATAAAATTCATAAAAAAACAACTAAAAATCTAAAAAAATTAAAAAGTGCTGATATATATATCATAGCAGTTTCAGACAATTCAATAAGTAAAATATTAAAGCATTTAAATAAGAATTGTTTTGTTATTCATTGCTCAGGTGTTACTTCGATAAAAATATTTAAGGGTTACAATAGTTGCGGCGTGATGTATCCAATTCAGACAATATCAAAGGAAAACAGAACTGAATTTAAGAATATTCCATTTTGTGTTGAAACAAAAAAGAATAATGAAATCATTCTTTTAAATAAATTGGTTAAGTCAATTGGTGGTATTCCAGAATATATGAGATCAGATAAAAGGATTAAATTGCATCTAGCCGCAGTTTGGGTCAATAATTTCATAAATCACATGATTCTAAAAGGCAAAAAAATTTGTGATAATAATCAAATACCATTTTCAATTTTAAAACCCTTAATCAATGAAACAATATCAACAGCATTAATTAATAATCCAAAAGAAATTCAAACAGGTCCAGCTAGAAGAAATGATAAAAATACATTAAAAATTCATTCAATGTTATTGTCTGAATCAAATGATAAAAAGCTATATAAAATTTTAACTAAATCTATTCAAAATGAATATGAATATCAGTAATTATAAAACAAAATTAAATAAAATAACAACTTTTATTTTCGATGTAGATGGAGTTTTAACTAACGGTAAAATTTTAATCACATCTGATGGACAAATGTATAGGTCTATGAACACAAAAGATGGATTTGCAATAAAATTAGCAATA
>PBNP01000005.1 GCA_002723295.1 Flavobacteriaceae bacterium
AAAAAAAGAAAAAATATTATCCTCCATTACCTGTTACATATCCAAATAATGGATATGGAAATAATGATATACCTAAACCACAAGATATATTGTTTAAAAATGCAACGGTTTGGACAAATGAAGCTGAGGGAATAATTGAAAATACAGATGTTCTTGTGACTAATGGAATAATTTCTAAAATAGGTAAATTAACAACCATACCAACAAATTTAAAAATTATAGATGCAACTGGAAAACATCTAACAAGTGGAATTATTGATGAACACTCTCATATTGCAGCTTCAAGTATAAATGAAGGTGGTCAAAATTCATCAGCAGAGGTTTCAATTGAAGATGTAATTGATCCTGATGATATAAATATTTTTAGAAATCTTGCTGGAGGAGTAACTACAATTCAAATACTACATGGTTCTGCAAATCCTATTGGAGGTAGATCTGCAATAATTAAGCTCAAGTGGGGAGAATCAATTGAAAATATGATTTATCCAAATGCTGACCCATTCATAAAGTTTGCTCTTGGTGAAAATGTTAAACAATCAAATTGGGGAAGTTTTTCAAGGTTTCCTCAAACAAGAATGGGTGTAGAGCAAGTCTTTACAGACTATTTTCAAAGAGCTAAAGAATATGGTGAAACTTGGACCAAATACAACGATTTAACTGGAAAGAAAAAGCTACGAGCTACAGTCCCTAGATATGATGTTGAAATGGAAGTTTTATGGGAAATTCTACGTGGCGATAGATTTGTTTCATGCCATTCATATGTTCAAAGTGAAATAAACATGTTAATGAAAGTAGCAGAAAAATTCAATTTTAGAATAAACACATTTACTCATATTCTTGAAGGCTATAAAGTTTCTGATAAAATGTATAATCATGGTGTTGGAGCTTCAACATTTTCTGATTGGTGGGCCTACAAATTTGAAGTTAATGATGCAATACCATATAATGGGGCTATAATGCATAATGCTGGTGTTCTAGTCGCATATAACTCAGATAGTGCAGAAATGTCTAGACGCTTAAATCAAGAGGCAGCAAAAGCTGTTAAATACGGAGGGGTTTCAGAAGAAGATGCATGGAAATTTGTTACACTAAACCCTGCAAAGCTTCTTCATATTGATGATAAGGTTGGTAGTATAAAAATTGGAAAAAATGCAGATCTAGTTCTGTGGTCTGATCATCCTATGTCTGTTTATGCAATAGCTGAAAAAACATTAATTGAAGGAGCAATATTTTATTCATCAGATGAAATTCCTGAAAAAATTAAAAACATTTACAAAGAAAGAAATCTTTTGATTGGTCAAATGCTTAATGCTTCGAATAAAGGTGAAGAAAATGTATATCCAAAAAGGATTTTGAAAAAAGAATTTTATTGTGAAACCTTAGATTAAATTTTATGAAAAATTTTATAACAATAACTATTGCTATTTGTTTTAATTATTTAATTGGGCAACAAACTCCAGCTGCACCTCAATCCAAAGACATAATAATAACCAATGCTTTTATTCATATTGGAAATGGCTCAATAATTAAAAATGGCTCATTAGGATTTTCTAATGGAAAAATAAATTATGTAGGAAAAAATATTGCAATAAAAACATTGCAAAATAACACTAAAATTATAAATGCTGAGGGAAGACACATATATCCTGGTTTTATTGCAACAAATTCAACATTGGGACTAGTGGAAATTGATGCTGTTAGAGCAACTAATGATTTAGATGAATTAGGCGAATTCTCTCCACACGTTAGAAGTGTTATAGCATATAATGCCGAATCTAAAGTAATTGAAAGTGTTCGCCCAAACGGTGTTTTAATAGCGCAAATAGTTCCTAGGGGTGGTTATATTTCAGGGACTTCTTCAATAATGCAGCTTGATGCTTGGAACTGGGAAGATGCAATTTTAAAAGCTGATGAAGGTATTCATTTAAATTGGCCTGAACCTTATTCAAGAGGTCGATGGTGGCTAGGTGAAGATTCGTCATTAAAACCCAATAAGGAATATGCAAATTCAATATCAGAAATTGAGAACTTCTTTGAAGAATCTAAAGCATATTCAAATAATATAATGCCAAAAAATCTACCTTATTCTGCTATGCAAGGCGCCTTTGATGGATCTAAAACTATTTATCTCCATGCTGATTTAGAAAAACAAATAGTTGATGGAATTAATTTTTTAGTAAACAAAAAGATTAAAAAAATTGTTTTGGTTAATGCAAAAGAGTCTATTCACCAAATTGATTTATTAAAAAAACATAATGTTCATGTAATTTTATCTAAACCACATAGATTACCAAATAATGAAGATCAAGACCCTAAATTACCTTTTAAATTGGCAAAAATATTGATTGATAATGATATAATAGTTAGTATTGATTTAAGTGGTCAAATGGAAAGAATGAATACTAGAAATTTACCTTTTTATGCTGGTACCTTTTCAGCATATGGTATTCCCAAAGAAAAAGCTCTTGAAATGATAACAATAAATCCAGCAATAATTTTAGGTGTTGATAATCGATTAGGTACTCTAGAGGTTGGGAAAGATGCAACTTTAATAATATCCGAAGGAGATGCATTGGATATGCGAACAAACATTTTAAGTCATGCTTTCATAAGTGGTAGAGAAATAAGTTTAGAAACACACCAAACCAAATTATGGAAACGCTACTCAGAAAAATTTTCTGAAAATAGGTAAATAAAAAATATTGTTAAAATTATTATATACATGTAGTGAATTATATTTCTAGTATCCAAAACCCTATAATCAAAAATCTATTATTATTACAAAAAAAATCTAGAGAGCGAAAAAAGCAAAAATCTTTTGTGGTTGAGGGCAAAAGAGAAATTAAAAGAGCTTTGATGGCTGGCTATACTTTTAAATTTATTTTATTTGTTAAAGATCACCATAACTCATTTAAAAAATTTGGCAAACAAATTTCAAGTTTTGTTTCTGTATCATCTGATCTGTTTAATAAAATAACCATTCGATCTGGAAGTGAAAAATTTATTGGAGTTGGTAATTCCAAAACTCATAATTTAGACGATTTAAAGACAAATAATAATGGAATTTATTTGATAGCAGAATCCCTAGAGAAACCAGGTAATATTGGAGCACTATTAAGAACTTCAGCTGCTTTAGATATTTCTGCTTTTATTTTGACAAATCAAAAATCTGATATCTATCATCCTAATGTAATAAGATCCAGTTTGGGGGGTGTTTTTTCAATTCCAGTTTTTATTTCTGATTCAGAAGCTGTTATTAAATATTTAAAAAAAAATAAAATTCAAATAATTTCAACAGCTTTAAATAAAGAATCAAGACTATATAATAAAATTCTTTACAAAAAACCCTTTGCAATTATTGTTGGAAATGAATCAAATGGTCTAAGTGAAAATTGGATATCTAATTCATCTGAAATTATCAAGATTCCAATGAAAAACAATATAGATTCTTTAAATGTATCCGTTGCAGCAGCTTTAATTTTAAATCAGTCAACGCACAGTTAAAAATCTTTGGTCTTAACAAAAGAATAAAGTAACTTCATGTTATCATGCTTGTAAATGAAATAACAGAAAATAAAGAAATTGCTCAACAGTATAAAGAACTATTGAGAACAAGTTATCAAAGTTTGAATAAAAATGATAAAAAATTAATTCGTTTAGCTTTTGATACGTCTGTTAATGGTCATAGAAATCAAAGAAGAAAATCAGGCGAAGCATATGTTTTCCACCCAATTAGAGTAGCTAAAATTGTTGCTAATCAAATAGGTTTAGATGCAACTTCAATTGCTGCAGCATTACTGCATGATCTTATTGAAGATACTGAATATAAAATTGATCAAATTGAAGGTTTATTTGGAAAAACTATAGCTAAAATTGTTGTTGGATTGACAAAAATTTCTAGCTTGAAAAGAGACAAATATGATTCTATACAAGCAGAAAACTTTAGAAAAATGTTACTCACTTTAAACGATGACATTAGAGTAATAATCATAAAAATTGCTGATAGATTGCATAATATGAGAACTCTTAAAGGTCTAAGTAAGCAAAAGCAAGAAAAAATTGCATCAGAAACTCTTTTTATATATGCTCCACTTGCACATAGAATTGGTCTTTATAACATTAAATCAGAACTTGAAGATCTAGGTTTAAAATATACAGATAAAAAGAGATATAATTTTATAAAAAATAAAATAGAAAAAAGTCAAGATAAGCAAGATTTATATATAGAGAAGTTTTCTTCAATGATTAGACATACTTTAAATAAGGAAAAGTTTAAATATTCTATCAAAGGTAGAAGTAAATCTATATATTCGATCCACACTAAAATGCAAAATCAATCAATTTCATTTGATGATGTATTTGATAAATTTGCAGTCAGGATAGTATATAGTGCAAATAGAAAAGAGGAGAAATTTATCGCTTGGAAAATTTATTCAATAATAACGGATCATTTTATTGCTAATCCAACTAGACATAGAGATTGGATAACAGCTCCAAAGTCTACTGGATATGAAGCTCTACATATTACTGTAAGTGGGCCAGACAATCAGTGGGTCGAAGTACAAATTAGATCGGAAAGAATGCATGAAATAGCTGAAAAAGGATATGCTGCTCATCACAAATACAAAATTAAAAGTCAAAAAGATATTGGAATAGAAGATTGGTTAGATAGACTCCAAGAAGTTTTAAAAGATAATAGTGTAAATGCATTGGATTTTGTTGATGATTTTAAATTAAGTTTATATTCAGAAGAAATTTTTGTTTTTACACCAAAAGGGGATTTAAAATCAATTCCAAAAGGCTCAACTGCACTTGACTTTGCATTTAATATACATACTGATATAGGAATTAAGACAAGAGGTGTAAGAGTAAATCAAAAACTTGTACCACTTAGTAAAGTACTAAAAAGTGGAGATCAAGTTGAAATAATTACCTCAGAAGCAACAAAACCAAATATCTCTTGGTTAGATTTTGTTATTACAACTAGAGCAAGAACAAAAATAAAATCTTCACTAAATGATGAAAAGAAAAGGATTGCAAGAGATGGCGAAGAAATCTTGAAAAGAAAATTAAAGCAACTTAAAATTAAGTTAGATGATAAGCTTTTAATTCGAATGCAGAAATTTTATAAAATTAATTCCAGTTTGGATCTTTTTCATCAAGTTGGAATTGGCACAATTGATAGCGGAAGAATTAGAGACTTTTCTTCAGACTATAACAATAGATTTTTAAGTTTTTTCAAAGAAAAGCTTAAATCAACTAAATCAGTTCTTTCTTCTAATAAAATAGATACTAGTGTTGACAAAATAGTTTTCGGAAAAGACCAACAAATTTTGCAATATAAAATATCATCATGTTGTAACCCAATACCTGGCGATCAAGTTTTTGGATTTATAACTATTAATGAAGGAGTGAAGGTTCATAAAAAAGAATGTGCAAACGCATTGTCTTTACAATCAAAATTTGCTTACAGAATTATTAGTGCTAAATGGGTTAATTCATTGAATGATATATTTACAGCTAATCTTAAAGTTACAGGTATAGATAATATAGGTGTAATAAATGATGTAACTAGATTAATATCTGCAAACATGGGAGTTAACATAATTAAAATTAATTTTGAAGCAGATGATGGTGTCTTTACTGGTAGTATAGGTGTTAACGTTCGTAATAAAACTATTTTGAATAAACTTGTTAAGAATTTACAAAAAATGAAAGGAATAGAGAAGGTTAAAAGAGAATAACAAATAAAACTCATATATTTGAAAAATATGCCGGAATCCAACTCACAACAAGATATAGTAAAAGAAGTTTTTATAAAGTTTCTTAATCTAAAAAATCACAGAAAAACTCCTGAACGATTTGCTATTTTATATGAAATATATGCAAATCAAGAGCATTTTGATATTGAGTCTCTTTATATAAAAATGAAAAACAAAAAATATAGAGTTAGTAGAGCTACACTTTATAATACAATTGAGTTGCTTTTAGAATGTGGTTTAGTTAGAAAACATCAATTCGGTAATGCTCATGCTCAATATGAAAAATCATATTTTGACAAACAACACGACCATATAATATATACTGATTCAGGAGAGGTTAAGGAATTTTGTGACCCTAGGATTCAACAGATAAAAAAGACAATTGAAGAAATATTTGACATTAACATTCATAACCACTCTTTGTATTTCTACGGGACTAAAAAAAAAGTATAAGAAATTAGAAAAATGATTGTTGATTTGATACTCGGCCTACAATGGGGTGACGAAGGAAAAGGAAAGATAGTTGATGTATTGACAAAATCATATGATATTATAGCTCGTTTTCAAGGAGGTCCTAATGCGGGACATACACTTAAGTTTGATGGAAATAAACACATCTTACATACAATTCCTTCTGGAATTTTCCACTCTGATGCATTAAATGTTATTGGAAATGGAGTTGTTATTGATCCAGTCATTTTTAAAAAAGAAATTGAAAATTTAAAATCTTACAATATTGATTTTTCAAGTAAACTTTTACTTTCAAAAAAGGCTCACCTTATACTTCCAACTCATAGATTATTAGATGCAGCATCAGAAAAATCTAAGGGAAAAGGGAAAATTGGTTCTACATTAAAAGGAATAGGTCCTACATATATGGATAAAACTGGAAGGAATGGGATAAGGGTTGGGGATATTTCACAACCTAATTGGAAAGAAAAATATTCTACTCTTTCCAAAAAGCATTTAAAAATGCTTAATTATTTTAATTCTAAAATTGATTTTAATCTTAAAGCTTTGGAAGATGAATTTTTTAAATCATTAAATTCATTAAAACTGTGTCAAATTGTAGACAGTGAGTATTTTATTAATGATTCATTAAAAAAAGGAAAAAAGGTTTTAGCTGAGGGAGCTCAAGGTTCTCTTCTAGATATTGATTTTGGAACTTATCCATATGTTACATCTTCAAATACCACAGCAGCAGGTGCTTGTACAGGACTAGGAATAGCGCCAAATAAAATAAATGATGTTTTTGGTGTATTTAAAGCATATGTAACTAGAGTTGGAAGTGGTCCATTCCCTACAGAGTTAAACAATAAAGATGGTGAACGTTTAGCTAATATTGGAAAAGAATTTGGGTCTACTACTGGAAGAAAAAGAAGATGTGGATGGATAGATTTAGTAGCATTAAAATATGCAATAGAAATAAATGGAGTGACAAAATTAATAATGATGAAGGCAGATGTGCTTTCAGGATTTGAAAAGATATATGCTTGTGTATCATATAAAACTTCAGATGGCAAAATTATTAATCACTTTCCTTATGATTCTGGAATTAATGGTATTGAACCTGTTTATAAAGAGTTAGATGGATGGATGGATGAAATAACTGAGATAAATAACCCTAATTCTTTACCTATCTCATTGAAAAATTACATTGCCTTTATAGAGGAAGCTTTAGAAACTCCTATTAAAATAATTTCTTTAGGACCAGATAGAAAGCAAACAATTTATGTAAATTGATTTAAATTTTTTTTTTTGAATCGAACATTTATTTTTTTCATCATCAATATTCTTGTAAGTTTTATACTGAATGGTCAACCTACAAAAATTATTGAAATAAGAAAGGCAGGAAGTTCTCAGCAAGATGAAAACCTATACCCTGGAGCAAATATATTGTTGAAAGATAAAAATATACGTGTAGATCTTTTTCATGAAGGTGCAATTATTATTTCTGATAGAGCCTTTTTTTACGGAAAGAAAAATTTTTTTAAAGCTGAGGGTAATGTAGTGTTTTCTCAAGGAGATAGTCTTAAAATTACATGTTCTAAACTGGAATATGATGGGAACTCAAGAAAAGCAAAAGCTTGGGGTAATGTTTATGTAAAACGTCCAGATATGTCTTTAGAGACAGATACTCTTTATTTAGACAGAAAAAGACAAATTGGTTTTTACAAAACGTATAGTAAAATAATAGATAGCACAACAATATTAACATCAAATAAGGGAACATTTTTTATGGAAGAAAATAAATACAGATTTACTTCTAATGTTAATATTAATAATCCTAAATATATTGTTATAGCTGAAAAACTAGACTATTATTCTGACCTAGATCATGCATACCTCTATGGGCCATCTCATATCAAAGGAAATGATTATATGATTTATTCAGAAACAGGTTTTTATGATTTAAAAAATCAAAAAGGTAATTTTCAAAAAAATGCAAAAATTAATTATGATGGAAAAATTATTTTAGGAGATAGTCTTTATTTTGAAAAAAATAAAGAATATGCTTCTGCTACAAATAGAATAAGTATCAAGGACACACTAAACAATTCAATTATATATGGCCATTATGGAGAAGTTTTTAAAGCAAAAGATTCTGCTATAATTACAAAACGAGCTGTTTCTTTGAATATTATAGAAAATGATTCACTATACATACACGCAGATACACTTATTGCAATTGGTCCAGAAGAAAATAGACTTTTAAAGGGCTTTTATGATGTCAGGATATTTAAATCTGATATTAGAGGAAAATCTGACTCATTATTTTTGGATCAAAAGACTGGAAATATTGAATTAATTAAAAAGCCATTTACAAAAAAAGAAAATCAATTATTTACTGAAGAAGAAAAAAACAAAAGGAACCCTATTCTATGGTTTGGAGATAGTCAAATGACTGGTGATGAGATATTTCTTTTAACAGATTTAAAAACAAAAAAGCTTGATTCTTTGAAAATCATAGGTGATGCATTTGTTATTGAAAAAGACAGCTTGAGTAATGATGGTTTCAATCAAATAAAAGGAGGAATTCTAAATGGTGATTTTGTTGAAGGAAAATTAAATAATATTGAAGTTATTAAAAATACGCAAGTAATATATTATTTGTATTCAGATGAAAACAGTGAACTGATAGGTATTGATAAGACAATTTGTAGTTCTTTAAATATGATAATGGTAAATAATGAAATATCTGATATAACTTTTCATATAAGTCCATCTGGTGAGGTTTTTCCTGAAGAAGAAATTGACCCTAACGATAGAAAATTAAAAGGTTTTATATGGCGTCTTAAAGAAAAACCAAAAAACAAGAATGATTTATTTAGTAAAACTGATCAAAAAATTTTACTTCCGAAAATTAAAGATATTGAAACCCCTAGTTTGTTTTTTGAAGAATTTGAATATAAATAGTTCATGTTAAATGATTTTTTAAAATATCAAGCAAAAACATCTGATAGGCCTATTGGATTAGAAATAGAAAAAGCAAAAGGCAGTTTTATTTGGGATAAACATGGGAAAAAATATCTTGATTTTGTCTCAGGAGTTTCTGCATGTAATATAGGTCACTTACATCCAGATGTAATAAAGAGTATAAAAAGCCAACTTAATAAATATATGCATGTAATGGTTTATGGAGAATTTGCACAGGAACCTGCAGTTGAATTATGTAAAAATATAATCAAATATTTACCAGAAAATTTGGAAGTAATTTATTTAACTAACTCTGGGACAGAAGCAATTGAAGGAGCTTTAAAACTATCAAAAAAGGCTACAGGAAGAAATGAAATAATTGCAGCATATAACTCTTATCATGGGAGCACCCATGGATCATTAAGTATAACAGGAAAAAAATCCCAAAAAAAAGGATATTATCCTTTAGTTCCAGGGGCTAAGTTTATAAATTTCAACAAAGAAGATGATTTAAGTCTAATTACAAATAAAACAGCTGCAGTAATTCTTGAAACTATTCAAGGGGGCGCAGGTTTCATAGTTCCTGAAGAAAAATATCTTTTAAAAATCAAAGAAAAATGTGAATCTGTAGGGGCTTTACTTATTTTAGATGAAATTCAGTCAGGATTTGGAAGAACTGGAAAATTATTTGGTTTTGAACACTACGAAGTAGTGCCAGATATATTAGTTATGGGAAAGGCGATGGGCGGGGGTCTTCCAATTGGAGCATTTTGTTCATCAAATTTATTGATGAAAAGATTTGAGAAAAACCCAAAATTAGGTCATATAACAACATTTGGAGGAAATCCTCTAATTGCAACTTCAGCACTTTCAACATTAAAAGTGATATTCAAAGAGAAACTGATGAATCAAATTTATTATAAGGAAAAAATTATTAGACAAAAACTCACTCATCCATCAATAATAAAGATAAATGGTAAAGGATTAATGCTTGCATTAATTTTTAAAAACACAACCATACCCAAGAAGTTAATTTACAAATGCATACAAAAAGGGTTGATTTTATATTGGTTATTATGGGATAAAAAGGCAGTTAGAATTACTCCACCATTAAATATTAGTTTAGAAGAAATAAATAAGGGATGTAAAATAATTTTAGATGCTATAGATGAAATAACGAATTAAATAATGTTAATTATTTTGTTAAAAACAAAAACAGCATAGAACAAA
Source organism: Flavobacteriaceae bacterium (assembly GCA_002723295.1). Lineage (GTDB taxonomy): Bacteria > Bacteroidota > Bacteroidia > Flavobacteriales > Flavobacteriaceae > Marivariicella. Next base: position 10,410 of record PBNP01000005.1, read on the forward strand.
AAACTCTATTCAGGTTAATTAAATTAGACATTATTGTATAAAATCTTATGCTAAATTTAAATCCTGATGAATTTACTGCTCCAATTTCAAAATTTGAGGCTATGCTCAAAACAAATGAGATTCTCTTTTTTGATGCTCAGGAATTCGAAAGTATTGTTCGTTATTATATAGACTATGGTCAAACCAATTTGGCTGATCGTGCTTTGGAAATAGGAATGAAGCAACATCCTCAAAATGCAGAATTAATTCTTCTCAAAAGTGAATTATTAATTTTTGAAGGAAACTACAAATGTTCTCTTAGATTATTAGAAATTGCAGAAAAATTGACTCCCAAACATGAAGAGGTTTATTTACAAAGAGCTACAATTGCATCTAAATCGAAACAACATTTTGAAGCTATTAATTTTTTAAAAAAAGCATTAGAGTTTTCGGATGATCAAATTGAAATATGGAGTCTAATAGGAATGGAATATTTGATTTTAGAAGATTTTATACCCGCTAAAAATTATTTTAAACTGTGTTTAAACAAAGATCCTTTAGATTATCAATCTCTTTACAATTTACTTTATGCTTTTGAACAATTAAATGATTCATCTGGAGCTATTGATGTTTTAAATAATGTACTTGAACATGACCCTTATTGTGAAGTAGCCTGGCATCAATTAGGTAAAATTTATAGTAATCATAAAAAATATGAAGAAGCATTATCAGCTTATGATTTTGCTATTATTAGTGATAGTTCTTTCACTGGAGCATATATTGAAAAAGCAAAAATATTAGAAAAGCTTAATAAAATTAATTCAGCAATTGAAAATTATCAAATAGCTCTAAATATTAATGATCCAAGTGCATATGTATATAATAGAATAGCTAATTGCTATAAAATACTGGGAAGTAATCAAATGGCAATAAAATATTTAAAAAAAGCTATATCTATTGAGCCGACATTTGAAAAAGGCTGGATTGAAATAGTTGATATTTTTTATTCAAATAAAGATTTTAAAGCAGCTCTTGAATATGCTAAAAAAGGAATTGAATCAAATGGAGACAACCTATTTCTTATAATTAAAAGTGGTGAAATTCTTTTTAAAATTAAAAGGTTTCATAATGCAATCTACTACTTTGAAAATGCTATACAATTAAACAACTCAGAGATAAAAATTTGGGATAAGCTTATAGATTGTAATATTATACTTAAAAGATATAATCAAGCACAAAGTATTATTAACAAAGCCTTAAAACTTCACCCAAAAGCAACTTCAATCATATTTAGAAAAGCTGTAATTGAAATAAAATTAGGAAACACTTGTGATTCAAAAAAATATATAAATAGTTTAGACAAAACTTTAATTAAAAAGTTTTGGAGTAATAGTCTCTATTCAAAACTTAAAGACATTTTTTAATTAAACTAGAATTTTTTAATTTAAGCTGTACTTAAATTTAAAAACATATTTTCAACGATATAAACTATGAATTTTTTAAACCTTTATTTTAAAGGAATATTTATGGGTATAGCTGATTTGGTCCCTGGAGTATCAGGTGGTACTATAGCACTTATATTAGGTGTTTATGAAGATCTAATTTATAGTCTATCAAGCATAAGTTTTTCTTCAATAAAAGGAATAAGAAAAAATGGAATACTCTCTTTTTGGAAAGAGATAAACGGTAAATTTCTAACAATTTTATTTTCTGGCATCTTAACTGGAGTTATAATGTTTACATATATAATCGATTGGCTTATACTTCATTATTCGATACCATTATGGGCTTTCTTTATTGGTTTATTATTATCTAGTGTAAAATTTATTAATCAGAAAATAAATTCACCTGACTGGAAATTGATTATTTATTTAATTCTTGGGTTTCTTTTATCTTTTAAAATTTCATTAGTTGATTCTAATTTTTCTACATATAACAATGAAGTGTTTTTATTTTTCAGTTGCTTATTAGCTGTTAGCGCAATGTTACTTCCAGGAATTTCTGGAGCCTTCATATTAATTGTTTTAGGTGCCTACACCTCGGTCATATCCACAATTAAATCTTTCATAGATTTAATTTTATTTCAAAATTTAACTGAAGCTAAATTGGTGCTCACCAATACTTTTATTATTGTTTCAGGTATTGTATTTGGTTTATTGATTTTTTCAAAAATATTTAAATGGTTATTTATTAAATTCCATGATCAAACGTTATCATTTTTGATAGGTCTTATGATAGGGGGAATTAATAATATTTGGCCATGGCAAAATAAAATAATTATTAAGACTTCTGAATTAGAGAATTATACTACGAATATTGTGCTTCCTAATAAATATGAAGGCGATCCTCAAATTATTTTATCAATAGTGTTTTTTATCTTTGGTATATTACTTGTTTTTGTAATTCAAAAGATAGAAACCCCAAATGTTTCAAAAAAGAACTAGAGCTCAAAATTTATTACTTATCCTTAAGGGAATTGCGATTGGAGCAGTAAATAAAATTCCAGGTGTATCTGGTGGTTTAATAGCTTTACTTACAGGTATTTACTTTGAACTATTATACTCGTTGAAAAGAATAAACCTGATTGCTATAAAATTACTTTTAACTGGGAATTTTAAAAAATTAAATAATTATATAAATGGAAATTTTTTATTTAACGTTTTTTTAGGCATAATTATTAGTTACTTTAGCATGTCTTTGATATTAGGTTATTTATTAAAAAACTATCCTGAATATGTTTGGGGAAGTTTTTTGGGTATGATTTTAGCATCAATTTATTATACTTTACCATTAATTAAAAAATGGGACATATTTTCAATATCTTTTTATATGATTGGACTTTTAATTGGAATAATTATTAGTTTCTCAGAACCATTTAGCTTTAATAATAATTTCTACTTTATATTTCTTTCTGGAATTATAAGTGTTTCTGGAATTGTTTTACCAGGTCTTTCAGGTTCATATCTACTAATTTTATTGGGAAATTATGAGTTGTTACTAGTTGATTCTGTTAATGCATTATATTATATGCTGCAAAATTTATTTCTGGGAGATTTCAGCATTTTACAAAACAAAAGGCAAATTTATTTAATTAAAGTAATGATTGTTTTTGGGCTAGGCTCCATTTCAGGTTTATATTTTTTTGTAAACATCTTAAACTATCTATTAAAAAAATTTTATAAAGTTACAATGTCAATTATAGTTGGATTTATAACTGGATCTATTTTTAGTTTATGGCCTTGGAGAAAAGAATATTTAGATGGCAAAAAAGAATTTTACTTCCCAATCAATTTTGATAAAGAAACAATTTTAATTTTGATATTTATTATTTTAGGAATTACTTTCGTATTTTTTTTAGAAAAATTTGGTAAAAAAAATGAGTTATAAAATCTTTGGACTTATTGGAAAAGACATAAATTATTCATTTTCAAAAAAATATTTTGAAAAAAAATTCAAATTAATAAATAATAATAATTTTAAGTATGAAAATTTTGACTTAAAAAATATCTCAGAAGTTGAAAACGTTTTAGTTATAAATAATCTTTGTGGATTAAATGTTACAATTCCTTACAAAGAAAAGATAATTCCTTATTTAGATGATTTAACTCCTATTGCAGAGGAAGTAGGTGCAGTCAATACTGTTTATCTTATAAATGGTAAAAAAATAGGAGATAACACAGATGTTGTTGGTTTTCAAAATAGCCTAAACAAATTTATCAATATTAATCCTGCTAGTTCAATAATATTAGGTTCAGGAGGAGCATCAAAAGCTATAAACTATGTTTTAAAAAAACAAAAAATTAAAAGAATTATCGTTTCAAGAAATCCAATTAAAAACCAATTAAGTTATGAGGAATTAAATGAAAAGATTATTAATGAAAATAAATTAATAATTAATTGCACTCCTCTTGGAACATATCCAAAAACAAATGAATACCCTGAGATTCCATACAGTTTTATAACAAAAAATCATTACTTATTTGATTTAATATATAACCCAAAAACAACAATTTTTTTAAAAAAAGGAATTGATAAAGGTGCTAAAGTTATAAATGGATTTAATATGTTGATTGAACAAGCTGAAGCATCTTGGAAAATATGGAATAATATATAATATAATTTTTGTAAATTATTTGCTAATAAAGCTATGGCAAAAAAAATAAATAAAATAAAAGGTAAATCTAAAGCTGATTCAAAAATTGAATCAAGTTTAAACTTAGACTTTTCTAATATGAAGGTTGTAGATCTTAGAGCCTTGGCAAAAAAAAACAGAATTACGGGAATCTCAAAAATGAAAAAGGCTGATATAATATCTGTTCTTTATAAAATTAATTCTGAAGGAAAAAATAAAAAAGGAAAAAAATCATCAAATAAAACAAAAAACATTAAAAAGGTTTTAGATAAAAAAGGGAAAGATGAAGGTGGTCTTTATAAATCAATTATTTTACTTAAAACCAAAATAAAAGATCCAAAGTGGTATAATAATAAAAACGATATTCAATTCTTAATTGACAAAATCGAAAAACTTTTTTTAAAAGAAAAACAAATAAAAAATAAAGATCATTTAAAAACTGAAAATGAAAAGGCCAAATTATCATTGAAATCAAAAGAAAAAATAGAATTTGAAAATATTCTATTTAAGTATCGTAAAATAAAACGAAATCATTTTAAAGATTTAGAAGCTCAAAAAAAACTTAATGGTGAGCATAAAAAAGAAATAATTGAAGAAATCAAAAAACTAATTGGAAGCGATAAATCAATTAATGTGATTTACAAAAAGTTCAAATCTTTACAAGAAAAATGGCATAAAACAGGGCCAGCACTAAGAATAGATAATAACAATTTGTGGGAAACATATAAGCATCATGTTGAAAGATTTTATGATTTTTTACATATAAATCGAGAACTTAGAGATATAGATTACAAACATAATTATGAAGAAAAAATAAAAATTATAGAACAAGCAGAAAAATTGGCAAAAATAAGTGATATTCATAAAGCAAGTCGAGAACTAAATAATTTACATCGATTATGGAAGAGTGAGCTAGGACCAGTTTTTCCAAAAGAAAGAGAATCGTTATGGAAAAGATTTCAAGCTGCTTCTAAATTAATTCATAATAAAAGACAAGATTTTCAAAAAAACATTACTCAAAATTATAGTTTAAATTTAGATGCAAAAAATAATATTTTAAATCAATTAAAATCTTTAACAAAACCTATACCAAGTACTCATAAAGATTGGCAAAAAAAAATAAAAACCTTTAATGATTTAAGAGAAGAGTTTAAAAAAATTGGCCCTGTTATCAAAGATCAAAGTAAATCAAGCTGGAACAATTTTAGAAAAATTGGGAGAGATTTTAATTATAATAAAAATCAATTTTATAAAGATCAAAAGAAAACATTAAGGGAAAATATAAATAATTATTCCAAACTAATAAATGAAATTTCATCTATTTTAGAAAAAAAAGATTGGAAAGATTATATACAAAGAGTTAAGAATATGCAGTTAGAATATAAAGACCTAGGTTTTATTCCAAAAAATCAAGCCAAAAAACTTAATAAAGAGTTTTACGACAAAATGAACTTGTATTTTAAAAGATTAAAATCTGGTTATGAAAAGCTAAATGCAAAAGAAGAAAATATCTACAATAATAAGTTTAACAAAATAAAAGAACTAAATAAAATTAAAGTTGATAAAAAAACATTAGTTGAGTCAATAAAAAAGGAATGGGATATTATCTTGAGTATTGGAAAATTAGATGAGAACAATGAAAATAAAATACTCAATTACTTTTTAAAAGAATCAATAAAAATTATTAAAGACTCTAATATAGAAAAAGAAAATTTGGATGAAACTAATTTTATAATTGAATTGTATTGTTTAGAAACTAATATCGATAATTTAAAAATCAAAATAGAAAAATATAAAAAAACACTAGATACACTTAACAATCAGATAAATCAATTAGAAAATAATATTGAGTTTTTTAGTCAATCTAGCACTGATAGTCCTATGCTTAAAGAGGTAACAAAAAAACTAAAATTACTTTCTGAAAAGTCTAAGGTTCTAAATGAGAGAATAAAAAAATTAAAATCTCTTGAGAAAAAACTTTTAAAACCAAAAAATGAAAACACAAAAAATAAAATGGTTAAGAGCGAAAAATAAAAAAACGCTAAACACTTTTATTTTTTGACTCTCTCCAAATTTTATCTAGATATTCCATACCTAAAGAATCAATGGATTTTTTATTTTTCTTAGCTGTTTTTTCGATTAGTTTAAAACGAGAAATAAATTTTTTGTTGGTTTTTTCAATTGCTTTTTCTGGATCAATATTTATAAATCGAGCAAAATTAATTAATGAAAACATTAAATCTCCATATTCCTCCTCAATAGAGGTTAATTCTTTTTTATTAATAGCTTCAATTAGTTCTTTTTCTTCTTCTTTAACTTTCAACCAAACATCATCAGTGTTTTTCCAATCAAAACCTACATTTGATGCCTTTTCTTGAATTCGCAAAGCTTTAATTAAAGCAGGTAGAGCAGTAGGAATATTAGATAGCACACTTAATCTACCTTCTTTTAGTTTAATTTTTTCCCAATTTTTTTTTACATCACTCTGATTGTTAACCTTAAGTTCATCATAAACATGAGGATGCCTAGACACTAGTTTTTTAGAAATAGATTTAGCTATATCACCAATGTCAAACTTATCAATTTCTGATCCTAATTTTGAATAAAAAACAATATGCAATAACAAATCCCCAAGTTCATCTTTAATTTTTTCATAATTATTTTCTATTATAGCTTCAGATAATTCATATGTTTCTTCTATGGTAAGGTTTCTAAGCGTTTCAAAATTTTGTTTTCGATCCCAAGGACACTTTTCTCTTAAATCATCCATAATATTTAACAGCTTTTCTATTTCTAATAACTGGTTATGGCGGGTATTCATATAATTAATTTAAAAATTTATTTTCTATTTACTTGTTTAAAAAAACTCATGGGGTAATTAGTATCTATTTTACCTTTATAAATATTTTGCAATCTACCTTGTAAAATTTTTCTTCTTAAAGGTGATAATTTATCAGTAAATAAAATACCCTCTATATGATCATATTCATGAAGAATAACCCTAGCAATTAATCCAGAAAAAGATTCAGTTTTTTCATTAAATTTTTCATCAAAATACTTAATCTTAATACTTTGGCTTCTATTTATATCTCCCCTAATATCAGGAATACTAAGACACCCCTCATTAAATATCCATTCTTTTTCAGATTGCTCAAGAATTTTGGGATTAATAAAAACTTGTTTAAAATCTTTTAATTTTTCAATCTCATTTGTGTCCAAATTTTCTTCATATTCATAAGAACTAGTATCAATTATAAAAACACGTATTGACAAACCTATTTGAGGTGCAGCTAAACCAACTCCATTTGCGTTATACATAGTATCCCACATATTTCTAATTATAGAATTTAAATCGATATAATTTTTATCAATTTCATTTGCTCTTTGTTTTAAAACAGAAGTTCCATAGGCAAGGATTGGTAAAATCATGATGATTAATTTATAGATTCTAAATACGATTGCAAAATTATAGTTGCACTTATTTTATCGATTAATTTTTTGTTTTTAATTTGATTTTTTTTAGCACCTGAATCAATCAAAGTTCTAAAAGCAATTTTGGAGGTGAAACGTTCATCAAAACGAATTAACATAATTTCCGGTAATTCTTTTTTTAACTTCTTTATAAACTTTAAAATTGAACTTTCAATCATTGAAGGATTTCCATCCATTTGAAGTGGTTGTCCAATAATTATAGCATCAACAACTTTTTCAGAAACATATTTTTTAATAAATAATAATGCTTTATCTGGGCTCAAAGTAATTAATCCACTTGCTATTTTTTGAAAAGAATCTGTATGAGCAATACCTATTCTTTTCTGGCCATAATCGATAGCTAATAAAATACCCATTTATAATTTTGGTAAATATACATTATTGATATTGGAAATAAGCAAATCTTATTTAGATAATAAATTACGTGAACACAAAATTTTAAAACACTAATTGTTTATTTAATCTGTTCTTTCTATTCCATAATTAGTCCAAATTTTTTTCTCTTTTCTAGTTATAGATCGTATTTTATTATTTATTTTCCATGAATTTATATCAACATAATTTCGTTCATGATCAAGATGTATACAAATTGCGGAATATCTAATTTGCTTAGTTTTTATACCATAATTAATTAAACGTTCGCCTAATTCTCTGTCTTCTCCTCCATATTTCATTCTTTCATCAAAACCATTAACTGAAAACAAATCAGAACGCCAACCAGAACTATTGTGGCCATTCCATGTCGCTTTAGTTGGTGAAAAAAAATTTAAAAGAGATGAGATTAATTTGTTTGAATTTAGTTTTAAATTTTTATATGAAAAAGGCAATCCTAATTTGTTAAGCCATTTTAAAGAAAAACAATTTTGGGATTCTATATCATAAGGTTTAATGATTTTTGATATATCCATGGGTAATTTGAAATATCCTCCAGATAAGAAATACCCTAATTTTTTATGCTTATTATGATTTTCTAAAAAATCTGATCTAGGAATACAGTCTCCGTCAGTAAAAACAATATAATCACCTCTACTTTTAAGTAAAGCTTTATTTAAAATAGTAGTTTTCTGAAATCCATTATCAGGATGCCAAACATGAAAAATTGGAAAAAAAACCACTTTTTTAAGATTAGAAATTAATTTCTTTGTGGATAAGCCAGAACCATCATCAGCAATTATAATCTCAAAATTTTTAAATGTTTGATATTGAAACCCAAAAACAACTTTTTCAAGCCATGCTTCTGAATTATAAGTACTTAATATTACAGAAAATGAAGTTTTCAAATATTTAAATTTATGACCTTGATAAAAATAAAACTACTTTTGTTTGATTACATAAATTTACAATGAAAATATTAGTAATACAGCAAAAAATGATAGGTGATGTTTTAACATCAAGTATAATTTGTGAAAACATCAAAAAATGGAATCCCAACACGAAGATAGATTTTATTGCAAATGCTAATACAATTTCTGTACTTGAGAATAATCCATATATAGATTCTATCATTGTTTTTGAAAACCATTACAGATCAAATAAAATAGCTTTTATTAATTTTCTTAGAAATCAAAGAAAAAAAAAATATGATATAATAATAGATGTATATGGAAAAATTGAAAGTATTCTAACCACTTTTTGGACAAAATCAGCAATTAAAATAGGTTATAATAAATGGTATACTAAACTCATTTATACAAATAAGATTAATAGAGAAAGAAGTCTGCTAAAAGATGGAGTGCAATTATCTATAAAAAATAGAATAAAGCTTTTATATCCAATTTTAGGTAAAGATTTTAATTATTCCATTAAACCTAAATTATATGTTAGTGATTTTGAAAAACAAAAAGCTATATCAAAACTAAGTAATAAATCTACAAAATATCTTATAATGATTAGTGCACTAGGTAGTTCTATAACAAAAACTTACCCTTTAATTAAAATGTCCAAAGTTTTAGATTTTATTGTTGAAAAATTTGATGCTGAATTAATTCTTAATTATATTCCTAATCAAAAAAAACAAATATTAAAATTATTAAGTAAGATAAATTCCAAAACATCTAATTCAATAATTATTTCAGATGCGCCAAATAATCTTAGAGATTTTATTGGATTACTTTCTCAATGTGATGCAATTATAGGAAATGAAGGAGGTTCAATAAATATGGCAAAAGCATTAGACATTCCTAATTTTGCAATATATTCTCCTCAAACGGATTTAGATTCATGGTTAAATCCATCTTCAAAAGAAGTAGGTGTTCATATTAATAACTATGATATAACGTTAAAAAACACTAATCTAAAAACATTAAACTCAAATCAAATTATTAGTTTATACAACAATTTTCATTTTGATTTGTTCAAAAACAAATTATTCGATTTTATCAATCAACTGAGATAATCCGTTAGAAGCTTTAATCTTATTAAGTTTAATCGTTTGTTTTTGCATAAGGTCATTCTTATAAAAATTAGATTTATCTTTTTCATCATGATCGAGATGATAAACAACACCTGCAAATTTTAAACGTTTACCTTTTATTCCATAATTATGCATACGAATCATTAGATCAGAATCTTCTCTTCCCCATCCTTTAAAATTATTGTCATAACCATTTATGTCAATAAAATCTTTTTTCCAAAAGGAAGTGTTACAACCTCGAAATTTTGAAGAAATTTTATTCCTTTCAGTAAATAAAAAACTTAAAAAAGGGGCTCTAATTGTTCTAAATCTTTTGTTTATTTTTTTACTGAAAAACGAAAAATTAATTGATCTATTTTTTATTACATCAATAACATATTTCTTCTTTATATGTACTCTGGTTCCAAAAAGATAAAATCCTTTTTTTGCATTAGAAATATGATCATGAATAAAATTTGAATCTGGTATGCAGTCTCCATCAATTTGAATTATATAGTCTGATTTTGAAGAAAATAAAGCTTTATTTAAAATGAGAGACTTTCTAAAACCAAGGTCTTTTTGTTGGTAGTGAAATATTTTATTTTTAAATTTCCTTTTCCATTTAAGAAAACACTCGTAAGTATTTTTAGAATCATCATCTTCAGCAATAATAATTTCATCTAAATATTTAGTTTGACCAATAACAGATTCTAAAATTATATCTAGAACCATTGGGGATTTATATGTGGAAATTAATAATGCAACTTTCATAGTTATCAACAAATATAAACTAATTAACATGTAATGTTTTTAAAGTGTATTTTTGAAAAAAATATATCTATGGATCTTGAAGTTAAAAAGGCAGTAGATGCACTTAATAAAGGAGATGTAATTCTTTATCCCACTGATACTGTTTGGGGTATAGGTTGTGATGCCACTAACCCTATTGCAGTTGAAAAAGTTTACAAGATTAAGAAAAGAAAAGAAAAAAAACCTATGCTTTGTCTAATTGAAGATTTAAATATGCTAAAACTATATCTTGATAAAATTCCTGTTGAAGTTAAATCAATTTCAAATCAGACAAAGCCTACTAGTATAATTTATCCAAACCCAAAAGGCTTCGCAAAAAATCTAATTTCATATAATAAAACAATTGGAATAAGAATTCCAAAGCATAATTTTTGCAATAAATTACTAAAGAGATTTGGGAAACCTATAGTCTCAACATCTGCTAACATAAGTTTTGAAAAAACACCGACTAAGTATTCTCAAATTAATTTAAGAATTTTGGAGGAAGTAGATCATATTGTAAATTTGGAAAAGGACATCATAAAAGCTTTTCCATCTAGAATCTATAAAATAGATAAGAAAGGTAAACTAATTTTAATTCGTCAATAAATGGTATCAATTTCTACAAAAAAAATTCTTAATCATAAGCTATTTAAAACAATTAAAATGGTCATTGAAGAATGTGGAATTGAATCCTATATTATTGGAGGCTTTGTTAGGGATTTTATATTGATTAAAGAAAATTCAAAAGATATTGATTTTCTATGCGCTGATTCTGGAATTAAACTTGCTAAATTGTTAAAAAAAGCCCTAGTAAATTCTAGTAAAATTAAAATTTTTAAAAATTATGGAACTGCTATGTTTTCATGGAATGGATTTAAATTAGAATTTGTTGGTGCAAGAAAAGAATCCTATAATTTTAATAGCAGAAATCCTGTTGTAGAAAAAGGCTCAATATTAGATGATCAAAAAAGAAGAGATTTTACAATAAATTCTATTGCCATAAGTCTAAACAAGACTAATTATGGAAAAATTATTGATCCATGTAATGGAATTGAAGATATAAAAAAAAGAATACTTAGGACTCCATTAAATCCAAATAAAACCTATAATGATGATCCACTAAGAATGTTAAGGGCTATAAGGTTTTCTTCAAATTTAAATTTTAAAATTGAAGAAAAATCATTAGAAGCAATTTATAATAATGTTAATAGAATAAATATTATATCTAAAGAAAGAATTGTTGATGAACTAAATAAAATTATTTTATCTCCAAAACCTTCACTAGGATTTCTAATACTAGATAAAACAGGTTTGTTGAATAAAATAATTCCTGAGGTTTCAAATTTAAAAGGAGTAGAAGAAGTTGAAGGGTATAGTCATAAAGAAAACTTCTATCATACACTAGAAGTTTTGGATAACATTTCTTTAAAGACAGATAATTTATGGCTAAGGTGGGCTGCATTACTTCATGATATTGGAAAAGTTCCAACAAAAAAGCTAATCCCTGGTTCAGGATGGACATTTCATGGTCACGAATTTGTTGGCTCAAAAATGGTTTATAAATTGTATAAAAGGCTTAAAATGCCATTAAACGAAAAAATGAAATATGTTCAAAAATTAGTTTTAATGAGTTCAAGACCTATTGTAATTGCTAAAGAAATTGTAACCGATGCTGCTGTAAGAAGATTAGTTTTTGATGCAGGTGATGATATTGATGATTTAATTTGTTTATGTAAAGCTGATATTACCACAAAGAATCAAAAACGATTTTCTAAATATCATAAAAATTTTGAACTTGTAACAAAAAAAATTATAGAAGTAGAGGAAAAGGATCGTATACGCAATTTCCAGCCTCCACTAGATGGAGAGCTAATCATGAGTTATTATGGAATAAAACCTTGTGAAAAAATTGGAAAAATTAAAGAATCTATAAAAGAAGCAATACTCGAAGGAAAAATTCCCAATAATAAAAAAGCTGCTTTTGAATTGATGAAATCAATTGGAAAAGAATTAGGTTTAGCTCCTGCAAATGAAAAATAAGTTTTATTTCTTTACCAAATTATCTTTATTATTAGTATATCTTGTAATTGTTGCTGGAGCAATTGTTAGAGTAACTGGAAGTGGAATGGGTTGTCCAGACTGGCCAAAATGTTTTGGATATATTTTACCTCCAACCAAAAAAAGTCATTTAGAATGGAAGGCCAACTTTAATTACAAAAAAAATCAAATGATTATTGCTTATGACAGCCTTATGGTTGCAAAAAACAACTTTAAATCAAATATAAGATATGAAAGATCTAATTGGTCTAAATATTTGAAGCATGATCATTCTACTTTTAATGTATATAATACATGGATTGAGTTTATTAATAGGTTTCTTGGTTTAATTTCTGGTTTTTCAACTTTATTAATGTTATTTTTTTCAATTTCATTTTGGAAAAAAAATAAATTATTTTTTTATGGATCACTTATAGTTGTTCTTGCAATGGCCTTTCAAGCTATACTTGGAAAGGAAGTTGTAGATTCTAACTTACTTCCTGTTAAGGTTACAATTCATATGATAATGGCTTTAATAATTATCTGTTTACTTATAAGCATCTTATTCTTTATTAATCCAAAGAATCTGAAAAAATATCCGGATAATAATATATTAACTTTGACTTTAATAGCATTTTTAATAACTTTTTTCCAGATTGTTTCTGGAACACAAGTTCGTCAATTTATAGATTTACAAATGATAAATCATCCATTACAAAAAAATTTATGGTTAAACCCTAGTCCTTCTATTTTCTATTTGCATAGAAGTTTTTCATTAATTGTTTTGTTTGTACATTTTATGCTATTGAAAAATTTCACTAAAGTTGGTGAAATCCCAAAAACTCTAAAATTTATACTTATTGCAATTGGATTAGAGGTAATAACAGGAATTACTATGTATTATATCAATTTCCCAATTAGCTCACAACCAATTCATTTATTACTTGCCTCTTTGATTTTGGGGGCTCAACTTTACCTTATATTACAAATAATATTAAAAAGAAAAATATATGATATATAGAATAAGAACAATATTAGATGTGGAAGATGATGTAATAAGAGACCTAGAAGTCAAGGTATCATCCTCACTAATAGATTTGCATAAAATAATATCTAAATCCTATGGTTTTGCCGGAAAAGAAATAGCTTCATTTTACTATACAAATGAAAACTGGGAACAAGGTCAAGAGATGAGCTTAATTGATATAGAAAGTGATTATAAAAATTTAAAATTAGATTCTATTTTCTCAAAAGAAAACAGAAGACTGCTTTACGTGTATGATTTTTTAGCTTTATGGACATTTTATATTCAAGTAATAGAAAAAAAGGTTTCAATAAAAGGAGTGACTTATCCAAATATTGTTTTTTCAAAAGGAGAAGTTCCTGAGATTCCTCCAAAAAAAGATTTTAATAGTTTAATTTCAGCAAATGAAATTGAAAAAAATAATGATGATGATTATCCTGATGAATTTTACTAATATCCCAAATAATTAAATTATCTAATTTCTTAAACAAAATTTAGTAATGAAATTCAAAATTATTTCGGACTTTTCTCCGACAGGAGACCAGCCAGAAGCTATAAATGAAATTCTATTAAATTTTAAAAAAAAAGAAAAA
>PBNP01000006.1 GCA_002723295.1 Flavobacteriaceae bacterium
AAAGCAGAAAAAAAGTAAGCTTGCTTATTGAAAACAAAAATGTTCCTGATCCATATTATGATGAGGATAAAGGATTTGAAAATTGCTTTAGACTTATAGAAAAAGCTTGCCAAAAAATTTCAAAAAGAATTCTAACAGAAAATTAACGAAAAACTTTTTTTCTATTTATCCACTTAATATACTTTTTTTTATTTCTGTTATGCTCTCTTAAATTTTTTGCAAAAAGATGATACCCCTTATTTTGTGGATCAGCAACAAAATAAAGATATGAATGTTTCTCTGGATTCAAAACTGATTCAATAGCATCAATGTCAGGCATTGTAATAGGTCCTGGTGGAAGTCCCATATTTCTGTATGTGTTATAAGGAGATTTAATTTTTAGATCTTTATATAATACCCTTCTTATTTTAGTGTTAAAATCTCCATTGATATCTTTAATTGCATAGATAACTGTTGGATCAGCTTGTAATCTCATCCTTTTTTTAATTCTATTTAGATATACACCAGCAATCCTAGGTCTTTCATCTTTTTGAAAAGTTTCACGTTGAACTATTGAAGCTAAAGTAGAAACTTCAATTGGAGATAATCCAATATTTTTAGCTTTATCTAATCTTTCTTTGTTCCAAAAACTATTATATGATTCCCACATTTTATCTTGAAAGTTCTTCACAGATGTATCCCAAAAAAATTGGTAGGAATTTGGTAAGTACATCGAAATTGCATTCTTAGGGTTAAAACCTTTTATAGTTAAAAAATCATAATTATAAAATGCGTTAACCAATGTTAAGCTATCCAAATAAATTTGTTTCGAAACTCTACCGGCAAGATTTTCTAATCTTTCATGATTATTAAATATAACCGTTACAGGCTCACTTTTTGATCTTAAAATATTTATGATTTCATTGTTATTGATATCTTTTGGAATTAAAAATAGACCAGATTTTACCCTTGAATCATAACCTTTTTTCTTAGCAGCTATCTTAAAATAATGTGTTGATTTTAGTAACGAGTCTAATTGAATAATTAATAAATTAAAATCAGTATTTGGTTTAATATATAAGCTAAATGTCTTAGAAGTAAATTTAGTATTTACAGTAAAAAATGTTTTATAAAACTCATTAGCTATAAAGCTGATAAATAATATAGTAATAAATAGAGTAAATTTAATTATTCTTTTAAGCGTTTTATTCATTCAAAATCTTTTGATAAATATTTTCATCATGAAAAGTGCCTTTATAATAATTCCAGTCTTTCTTTATACCAGTTCTAATAAATCCAGATTTTTCAAATAATTTAATACTTATAGTGTTTTTTGAATCAACTGTGGCATAAAGTTGATGAACTTTTATTTTATTTATACAATATATTTCTAATAATTTAATTGAACTTAAACCTATTCCTTTATTACGATGAGAATCTAAAACAACTATTCCAACACCTGCTCTACGATTAATTATATCAAAATTAAAAATATCAATAAATCCTAGGATATTTATTTTATCTGAGGATATAACAAATCTTTTTTGTTTTGATTCATAAATATCCTGAACAGATGAATTATTAATATAATCTAAAATCGTTGATTTTGAAAAAGGGGACTTTTGAAATGAAGATTTCCATAAAGTTTTATCATTCTCAATCTTATATAGAGTTTCTAAATCTTTTATTTCTATATTTCTCAAATAAATTTTCATATTAGATTATAATAGTTCCCTCATATACAAATTTTACGGGCCCTTCAAGAGTTACGTTTGTAAACTTATTATTTGATCTTTTATTAAAGGCAACAAACAATTTGCCTCCTAATGTACTAATTTTGATCTCCTTAGAAGAAGTTTCTCCTAATAAACTCATAGCTATTGCAGAAGCAACAGCGCCAGTTCCACATGATAATGTTTCATTTTCAACACCTCTTTCATAAGTTCTAATTTTAAATTTATCTGATGAAATTTTTTCTACGAAATTAACATTAACGCCTTGTTTTTTATAAATGTCAGAGAACCGTATTTTGGATCCTAATAATTTAACATTGATTTCTTCCAAATCCTTGGAGGGAATAATATGATGGGGAGAACCAGTATCTAAGTAGATAAAATCTGGTTTTTGCAAAATTAATGAAACATCACACATAGTAAGCTTAACAAAATTTTTATCAATTAAAAATCCTTCATGTACTCCATCATATGCTAAAAACCGAATTTTTTCATCAATTAGACCAATTTTATTTGCAAATGCAACAAAGCATCTAGCTCCATTACCACACATAGTGCTTCTTATTCCGTCTGAATTAAAATAAACCATTTCAAAATTGAACTTTTTATTCTTATTAAGTAAAATAAATCCATCTGCTCCAATACCAAGATTTCTATTGCATATATTTTGTATTTTATTTGCTCCAAAGGAGAAATTATTATGTCTATTATCAATTAAAACAAAATCATTTCCTGCAGCATGATATTTCTTAAATTTTAGCTCCATAAACCAAAAATAGAAAAATTAAAAAAATAGATAGTGTTGTTAAAAACTCGTTAAACGTATTTAACACTTTTACACATATTTATAATTTTGAAAAAATTAATAAAAATGAAATCATTTATAAAACTTGTTGCAGTAAGTATTCTAAGTAGTCTTCTTGCTGTTTTCATATATGATAGAGAAAGAAGAAAACTTTTTTCTTCCAAAAAGAATACAGAAAAAAATTTTACTAAATCAAATTTATTCCACAATACCAGCCTGGTTAATTATAATAATACTAACAATGAAGAAACTGACTTCATGATAGCAGCTGCTAGCTCTATAAATGGAGTTGTACACATTAAGAATACTAGCAATTATAAAGATTCAAGAAATTGGTTATACAACTTTTATGGAGATTCTGCCCCTAAAAGAATTGGAAATGGATCTGGTGTAATAGTCTCAGCTGATGGATTTATTATTACAAATGATCATGTTATAAAAGACGCATCTGAAATAGAGGTTACAACAAATGACAATAAAGTATATATTGCTTCATTAATTGGTTCTGATCCATATACTGATATTGCAGTATTGAAAATCGATGCTGTAAAGAAATTGGATTATATAACTTTTGGTAATTCTGAAACAACAAAAATAGGAGAATGGGTTTTGGCGGTTGGCAACCCATTTAACCTAAATTCAACAGTAACCGCTGGAATAGTAAGCGCTAAATCAAGAGATTTAAATAAATTAGATCAAAAAAATCAATCATTTATTCAAACAGATGCTGCTGTTAATCAAGGAAATAGTGGTGGGGCTTTAATAAATTTAAAAGGTGAATTAATAGGAATAAATACTGCTATAACATCAATAGCGGGAGGTTTTGTAGGTTATTCTTTCGCCGTTCCAAGTAATTTAGCAAGAAAAGTTTTTGAAGATATTTTAGAATATGGAAATGTTCAAAAAGGTCTTTTAGGTGTTACTGGAAATGCATTAGATCAAAACCTTGCTAAAAAACTTGAAATAAATGAAACAGAGGGTTTCTATATAAATGATGTTGAACCAAACTTGGGAGCAGAAAAAGCTGGTCTTCAAAAACATGATATTATAATTGAAGTTGATAATATTAAGATTAATAAATTTTCTGATATGTCTGGTTATTTATCTACAAAAAGACCAGGAGATGAGGTTAAGGTGAAATATTTTAGAAAAGGAAAAAAATATTCGGTAATGGTTGTGCTTAAAAAAATTAATAGGACTATCTTTTTAGGAATGGAATTAAGAAATATTACCAATTCTGATAAAAAAATCACTAAAGATAATCCTGCTGTAAAAATAACTGACATCCAAAACTCTAGACTTTATAGACTAGGAATAGAAAAAGGATATTTTATACTTAAAGTCAATGATATAAATGTTAATGACATTAATGAAGTTGATAGAATTGATATAGAAGCTTTAAATTCAATTTTATTTATGAGTCCATCAGGAGAAAAAGAAAGAATTATTTTTGAATAATTTTTATTTAAAATTGTATAAGTAAACATGCGTATAGATATTATTACAATTTTTCCAGATCTTATTAAAAGTCCTTTTAATAATTCTATTATTAAAAGAGCTAAAGAATCTAACCTAGTAAAAATTTATTTTCATAATCCAAGAGATTATACTAATAATAAATATAAACAAGTTGATGATTACCCATATGGAGGTGGAGCTGGTATGGTTATGATGATTGAACCAATTTCTAAATGTATTGAAAAGTTGATTTCTAAAAGACAGTATGATGAAATAATTTATTTGTCACCAGATGGAAACAAACTTAAACAATCAACCTGTAATAAACTTTCAACTAAGAAAAACTTAATTTTACTATGTGGTCATTATAAAGGTGTTGATCAAAGAATAAGAGATCATTATATTACTTTAGAAGTTTCCATAGGCGATTTTGTTCTATCAGGCGGAGAACTTGCAGCGGCAGTTTTATGTGATAGTATTATAAGAATCATACCAGGTGTTCTAGGTGATCAATCTTCAGCTTTATCAGACAGTTTCCAAGATGGCCTTTTAGCTCCACCAATATACACTAGACCTTCAGACTATAATGGGTTAAAGGTTCCAGATGTATTATTATCCGGAAATACATCAAAAATCGATCAATGGAGAGAGGAAAAATCATTAGAGATTACAAGGAACACTCGTCCAGACTTGTTAAAAGATTAATTTTAAATTACATTTTTGTATTAATTAAAAAAAAGCTAATTTTGCCGGCAAAGTATGATTTATCAATAAATTATTGTGAATCATTTCCTATTATAAGCATAGAGTGTTTTTATGGAATCATTAGTAGATTTTGTTCAAAAAGAATTCATTAAAAAAAATGATTTTCCTATTTTTTCAACTGGAGATACTATAACTGTATACTTTCAAATTCGTGAAGGAGAAAAAGTTAGAACACAATTTTTTAAAGGTGTTGTTATTCAAATAAAAGGTGAAGGTGCTTCAAAAACTTTCACTATTAGGAAAATGTCTGGCACCATTGGTGTTGAACGCATTTTTCCCTTTAACCTTCCTGCTATTGAAAAAATAGAAATAAATAAAAAGGGTAAGGTTCGAAAATCAAGAATATTTTATTTTAAAAACTTGCGTGGTAAAAAAGCTAGAATTAAAGAAGTTTTATAATTATTTCATTAACCTTTTTTAAAATACTTTGCTATTCTGTTTATTGAAAGACTATAGGAAATTTTCTTATCGTATATTTGCATTCTGATTATATTCTTGAAAAATGTCTAAAATAAAAGTTGTTAATCCTATTGTCGAAATTGATGGTGATGAGATGACTAGAATAATATGGAAATTTATCAAAGAGCAACTTATTCTCCCATATCTAGATCTTAAATTAAGGTATTATGATTTGTCAATTCAATCAAGAGATAAAACTAATGATCAAATAACAATTGAAGCTGCAGAAGCAATAAAAAAGTTCAATGTTGGAATAAAATGTGCTACAATTACTCCAGATGAAGATCGAGTTAAAGAGTTTAATTTAAAAAAAATGTATAGATCTCCTAATGGAACTATAAGAAATATAGTTGGTGGTACTGTTTTTAGAGAACCTATTATTTTGAAGAATGTCCCAAGATATGTTCAAGGGTGGACTAGGCCAATTTGCATTGGACGACATGCGTTTGGTGATCAATATAAAGCAACAGATACAATTATAAAGGGTAAAGGTAAATTAACAATGACATTTACTCCAGAAGAAGAAGGAGTTAACCCTAAGACATGGGAAGTTTATGATTTTAAAGAGAATGGGGTTGCAATGAGTATGTACAATATTGATTCTTCTATTTATGGTTTTGCAAGATCATGTATGATTATGGCCTTAAATAAAAAGTGGCCATTGTACCTATCAACAAAAAACACTATTCTTAAAGAATATGATGGTCGTTTTAAAAATATCTTTCAAGAGGTATTTGAAAAGGAATTTGAAGAGAGTTTTAGATCAGCTGGAATTAATTATGAACATAGACTTATTGATGATATGGTAGCAGCTGCTATGAAATGGGAAGGTGGGTTTGTATGGGCATGTAAAAATTATGATGGAGATGTTCAATCAGATACTGTTGCTCAAGGTTTTGGTTCATTAGGATTAATGACCTCTACCCTAGTTACACCAGATGGAAAAACTATGGAAGCTGAAGCTGCTCATGGAACAGTCACAAGACATTATCGTGAATACCAAAAAGGGAACGATACATCAACAAATCCCATTGCATCGATTTTTGCCTGGACTCGTGGTTTATCCTTTAGAGGAAAACTTGATGGAAATAAAAGTTTAATCGATTTTTGTGACATTCTAGAAAATGTTTGCATAGATACTATTGAGAATGGTAAAATGACAAAAGACCTAGCATTATTAATTTATAAAGAAAATCTTTCAGAGGATAATTATCTTAATACTAAAGACTTTTTAAGTGAAATAAAGTTGAATTTAGATAAAAAATTAGGCGATTAAAGTTATTTTACACTATTAATAATTAGTTTAATATTACATAATGAAATTTAATAAAATCACTGAGAAAGACTCTAAATATGATTTATTAGAAAAGAAATCAGTGCTTGAAATAATTTCAGAAATTAATTTTGAAGATACTTTAGCAGTTGATGCCGTTAAAAAGGTTTTGCCAGATATAAATAAACTTATAAAAAAAGTAATCTCCAAACTAAAAAATGGAGGTAGGTTGTTTTATATTGGTGCTGGTACAAGTGGGAGAATTGGTGTGCTTGATGCTTCAGAATGTCCTCCAACATTTGGAACAGATCCAAGCATGGTTGTTGGTATAATAGCTGGGGGTGACATAGCATTAAGAAACTCAATAGAATTTGCAGAAGATAGTTCTTTAGATGGGTGGAAAGAATTGTTAAATTATAATATTAACAAGAAAGATTTTGTATTAGGAATTGCTTCATCAGGCACTACACCTTTTGTTGTGGGTGCACTAAAAAAATGTCAAGAAAATAACATCACGACTGGATGCATATGCTCTAATCCAAAAAGCCCAATTACCATTTATTCTGATCATCCAATAGAAGTTCTAGTAGGTCCGGAATATATAACTGGAAGTACAAGAATGAAAGCCGGTACTTGCCAAAAGTTAATACTTAATATGATTTCTACTGCAACAATGATAAAACTTGGGCATATTAAAGGAAATAAGATGATTGACATACAGCTAACTAACAAAAAACTTAAAGATAGAGCTACTAGAATTGTAAAAGAGTTTTTAAATATTGATTACACATTAGCTAGTAAGCTTATAAAAAAATATGGTAATGTAAGAGATGCTATTGAACATATATCTAATGATAGATAAAAAAAAATTTAAAAAAGGATTAATTAACGTTCTTAAAGCTATGTTTTTTGCTTTTACTGGTCCAGTAATTGTTCAGCAAGCCTTTCAAAATAAAGATCATGAATTCTATTTATATGTATTAATAATAGGATTATTACTATTAATGCTTTCTGTATTTTTTGGTTTTTTAGGTATAATAACAATTGTTAATGCTGTTTTAAATAATCCTAAACAAAAAGATTCTTAGCTCTTGCTTTTGTTTAACATAACTAGTCAGCCTATCTTTGCAATTATATAATTATCATTATGATAAAAATCACATTTCCTGATGGTATAGAGAAAGAGTTTAAGAAAGGAATAACTGTTTTAGATATTGCTAAAAGTATAAGTGATGGATTTGCAAGAAAAGTACTTTCAGCAAAATTTAATCAGGATATTGTTGAAGCCTCTACTGAATTGAAAGTGGATGGTAAAATATTGTTCTACACTTGGAATGATGATGAAGGTAAAGCCGCATTCTGGCATTCTTCTGCGCATGTTCTAGCTCAAGCAATTCTATCTCTATATCCATATGCAAAGCTTACTATTGGTCCAGCTATTGAAAATGGCTTTTATTATGATGCCGATTTTGGAAAACGCACTTTTTCAGAAAATGACTTGGAAGAACTTGAAAAGAAGTTTAAAGATTTTGCATCTCAAAAATCTGTTTTTAATATGAGGGAATCCTCTAAAAAGGATGCCTTAAATTATTATAAAAAAATAAATAATCCTTATAAAATTGAGCTGATTGAGGATTTAGATGATGGAACTATTACGTTTTGTGACCATTCTGATTTTACAGATCTATGCAAAGGGGGGCACATTCCAAATACTGGACTTATTAAAGCTGTAAAATTAACATCTGTAGCCGGTGCTTACTGGAGAGGGGATGAAACTAATAATCAATTAACTAGGATTTATGGTATTTCATTTCCAAAAAATAAAGATCTTACAAAATATCTTGATTTGTTAGAAAAGGCTAAAGAACGAGATCACAGAAAACTTGGTAAAAGCTTAGAATTATTTACTTTCTCTGAAAAGGTAGGAATAGGCTTACCCCTGTGGTTGCCAAAAGGAACTGAACTTCGTGATCGTTTAGAATTATTTTTAAAAAAAGCACAAAAAAAAGCTGGATATGAACAAGTGATTTCCCCACACATTGGAAATAAAGAACTTTATATTACATCAGGACATTTTGAGAAATACGGGACAGATAGTTTCCAGCCTATAGAAACTCCTAACGAAGGAGAATCTTTTCTTTTGAAACCTATGAATTGTCCTCATCACTGCGAAATATATAAAAGTAAACCTTGGAGTTACAAGGATTTACCTAAGAGATATGCTGAATTTGGAACAGTTTATAGATATGAACAAAGTGGAGAGTTACATGGATTAACTAGGGTTAGAAGCTTTACTCAAGATGATGCTCATATTTTTTGTATGCCCAGTCAACTAGATAAGGAATTTAAGAATGTAATCGATTTAGTTCTATACGTATTTGAATCCTTAGGTTTTGATGATTTTATAGTTCAAGTATCTCTCAGAGATAAAGATAAACCAGAAAAATATATTGGGAATAATAAGAGTTGGGACTTGGCAGAAAAAGCTATAATTAATGCAACAAAAGAAAAAGGGCTTGAATATATTGTTGAATATGGTGAAGCAGCTTTTTATGGTCCAAAATTGGACTTTCTTGTAAGAGATGTCCTAGGAAGAAAATGGCAACTTGGAACGATTCAGGTAGATTATAATCTTCCTGAACGTTTTGAATTAACATACAAAGGTGATGACAATCAGCTTCATAGGCCTGTTATGATTCATCGAGCTCCATTTGGAAGTCTTGAAAGGTTTGTAGCTATATTACTAGAAAACACTGGAGGTAATTTTCCATTATGGCTTACTCCAATGCAAGCTATTATTCTATGTGTGAGTAATAAATATGAAAAATACGCTAAAAAAGTTTTAAATTACTTAGAAAATAACGAAATTCGCGCCTCTTTAGATGCTCGAAATGAGACAATTGGAAAAAAAATTCGAGAAGCAGAAATGAATAAAATTCCATTTATGCTTATTATTGGAGAAAAAGAAACTTTAAATAATAATGTTTCCATTAGGAAGCACGGACATGGTGACATTGGTGATAAATCAATTAAGGAATTGGTTGAATTAGTAAAATTTGAGGAAAAAAATAGTCTTTCCTCAAAAGAATTTTAATTTAAATATTAGAAGTCATAGCAATAAGAAGAAGAAGAAGTAATCGGCCCGGGAGGGTAATAAAAGAAAATCCTCATTTAATTAATGAGAAGATTATATCTAATGAAGTTAGATTAGTTGGAGATAATGTTAAAATAGGAGTTTATAAACTACCTCAAGCACTTCAAATAGCAAAGGAGTTAGAATTAGATTTAGTTGAAATTTCACCCAAGGCTGTTCCTCCTGTATGTAAGATTTTAGAATACAAAAAATTCTTGTATGAACAAAAAAAGCGAGAAAAATCGTTAAAGTCAAGAACCAGTAAGGTTGTAATTAAAGAGATTAGGTTTGGACCTCAAACAGATAATCATGATTATGAATTTAAAAAGAAACATGCAGAAAAATTTTTAAAAGATGGTGCTAAACTTAAAGCATTTGTATTTTTCAAAGGAAGGTCAATAATTTTTAAAGAACAAGGTCACATTTTACTTCTTAGATTAGCTCAAGATCTTGAAGAATGGGGTAAAGTTGAACAGCTTCCTGAACTTGAAGGAAAAAGAATGATTATGTTTATAGCGCCAAAAAAAAATAAGTAAAAATAAAACACGTAGTATTATGCCAAAAATGAAAACAAAATCAAGTGCTAAAAAAAGATTCAAATTAACAGCTTCAGGAAAAATTAAACGTAAACACGCTTTTAAGAATCATATTTTGACTAAAAAGTCTAAAAAAAGAAAATTAGCATTAACTCACTCTACATTAGTTCATAAAAGTGATGAAAAAAATATTAAAGCTCAATTAAGATTACAATAATATAGGGTTAACACTTAACATAAATAATAAAAGTGTAAATTTGTGGCCCTTCAATATGAAAAATTTTAAATTATGCCTAGATCATTAAATTCAGTTGCTTCAAGAGCAAGAAGAAAAAAAATAATTAAGCAAGCTAAAGGATATTTTGGACGTCGAAAAAATGTATGGACAATTGCTAAAAATGCAGTTGAAAAAGCATTGAGCTATGCATACAGAGACAGAAGAAATAAAAAAAGAAGTTTTCGGTCATTATGGATAATGAGAATAAATGCTGCATCAAGAATTAATGGAATGTCATATAGTGAATTTATTGCAAAGGCTAAATCAAAAAACATTAATCTAAACAGAAAAGTTCTTGCTGATCTGGCAATGAATGAACCTAAAGCTTTTAAAGCAATAGCTGATAAAATAAAATAAGTTATTCTTTTTCTTTGAACCTGCTTAAAGCACGGTATTTATTTTTAATTTTGGATAATGCTTAAAGTTTACCATAACCCTAGATGTAGAAAATCAAGAGAAGCTATTAATTTTCTTAAAAAAAGTAATGTTGAATTTCAAATTGTTCTATATCTAGAAAAACCTCTAAGTCCAGAACAGCTAAAAGAGATTATTAAAAAACTTAAAATTTTACCTGAAAAATTAATTAGAAGACAGGAGAAAATTTGGAAAGAGAATTTTAAAAATAAAAATTTGTCTAATAAAAAAGTTATTGAGATTTTATCATCTAATCCTAAATTAATTGAAAGACCAATAATTACTTCAAATAATAAAGGTATAATAGGAAGACCAATTGAAAATTTAGCAAAATTTTTAAATAATGTTTAAAAAAATCGCTTTTCTTTTTATAATTAGTTTTTCCATAACAACTAATGCTCAAAGACCCTCCGAAAGTTTTCAAAAATTCAATCTAATTGGCAAAGTTATAGATAAAGATACTGGACAACCACTTGAATATGCGACCATATCATTAACCAACAAAAGACGTCCAGAGTTTATTCAAGGTGGTATTTCAAATCAACAAGGTGATTTTAATTTTGAAGTATTTGCTGGAAAATATACAATTATCATTGAATATATTTCATTTAAAAAATATATTAAAGAAGATTTAATTATTAGTGGACCAATAGATATAGGAACAATCGGACTTGAAATTGAAGTAAATTCCTTAAATGAAGTTGAAGTAATGGCAGAAAGAACTGAAGTTGAAATTCGATTAGACAAAAGAATCTATAATGTTGGTAAAGATATTACAGTTAGAGGAGGTTCAGTTGCTGATGTCCTAGATAATGTTCCTTCTGTTTCGGTAGATGTAGATGGAACTGTAGCTCTAAGAGGAAATAGTAATGTTAGAATATTAATTAATGGAAAACCATCTGGTTTAGTTGGTATATCAGGACCTCAAGGACTAAGAAGCTTACCTGCAGAGTCAATTGAAAAGGTGGAAGTTGTAACATCACCCTCTGCAAGATATGATGCTGAAGGAACAGCTGGTATACTAAATATAATTTTAAGAAAACAAGATTTGATTGGATTAAATGGGAATTTTAATATTAATAAAGGTTGGCCAAGAAATTATAGAGGATCTGCAGCGTTAAATTGGAGAAGAGGTAAATGGAATTTATTTAGCACAACTACCATTACTGATAATTTAACAAAAAGTAATTACAGCAATAATAATGAATATTTCAATCGAGGATTAAACAGTACATATTTAAATGAAAAAAGAACTTCTAACAGAAACAGAAAAAGTCTATTTAATAATCTTGGAATAGAATATTATATTAATGAAAAAAGCTCACTAGTGTTAACTGGTTTTTATAGAGATAATGATAATATAAATTACACTAATAATGACATGAAAGAATTAACTGTTTCTAATGATATAAATAAGTTTATAGTCAGAACAGAAGATGAAAACGAAATAGATAATTCTTTTCAATATTCACTAGATTATGATAATGAAATCGATGAAAAAGGTCAAAAATTAACCGCAAGGATTCAATATGAAGAAAGTACGGAAGATGAATATGGAAAAATTGAATCAAGTACAAAATTACCTAATTTATTACCTTCCACTTATGAAAAAGTGAGCACGTTAGAATATCAAAAAAGAATTTTATCGCAATTTGATTATGTCTGGCCTATAAATGAAAGTACTCAGTTTGAATTTGGATATAGGGGAACTTTTAATACTCAATCAACTGATTACGAAGTTGGATATTTAATAGGAGCTTACCAACAAAATGAACAGGATAATATTTATGATATTGACACTAATCTTTCAAATAAGTTAATCTATAAAGAATATGTGAATGCAATTTATAGTCAATATGGTAAAAAAATAAATTCATTTTCATATCTATTAGGATTAAGAATGGAAAATTCAAATATTCAAATTGATCAGCAAACTACTTTAGATTATACTCAAAAAAAATACACTGATTTTTTTCCAACAATAAATTTATCATATGAGTTAAATGAATTAGAAAATTTTACATTGGGATATAGTAGAAGAATCAGAAGGCCTAGGGCAAGATTTATTAATCCTTTTCCATCAAGAAGCAGTGTTACAAATATTTTTCAAGGTAATCCAGATATTGATCCTAGTTATTCAAATACTTTTGATTTCGGTTATCTTAAAAGGTGGAATAAAATTTCACTGTTTAGTTCAGTTTACTATAGAAAGTCGACAAAGGTCTTTACATTTATAACTCAAGATACAGGAGAAACTATAATAATCTCTGGTAATCCTAATGATCCTTCAAGTGAGATTTTAGAGGTGCCTATTTTAAAACTTAGTCCAGTTAATTTATCGGAAAATAATAGAATAGGTGCTGAATTTAATTTAACCTATACCCCATCACGAAAAGTTAGAATAAATGGGAATTTTAATTTATTTAAATTAGAAACAATTGGCTCATATGATGGTGATATATTCGATGCAGAAAATTTAAGTTGGTTTGCAAGATTAAATTCTACAATAAAATTACCTTTTGATATAGATTGGCAAACAAGAATGTTTTATAGAGGTCCTTCTGAAACTGCTCAGAGTAAAAGAAAGGGTCTAATTTCTGTGAGTGGGGCTTTAAATAAGGATATATTAAATGATAATGGAACTATTTCTTTTAGAGTAAGTGATATTTTTAATACTTCAAAAAGTATAAACGAAACATTTACTGAAAGTTTTTATAGTTATGGTGTATTTCAATGGAGACAACCAACTGCAATCCTAACTTTTACTTACAGATTAAAACAAAAAAAGAATCAACAAAGAAGACAAGGCAATATGAGTCAAGGTGATGAATATGACTTTTAAATATTATTTCTTTTTATCTATATTTTTTTCAGTACGCCACTCATTAAATGATTCCATTGCATAACCGAATAACCAATATGGTATAGCAAAAAGTGTTAGAAAAATCATTATCCAAAAGCCCATAGTAATTATAGCCATAACAGCTAAAAAACCAAGATATTGATCAAATTCAAACATTTTTTATATGTTTTAGTAAAAATACAATAAATAATCTTGTCTAAAACATAGATAATGAAAATTTGATTTGTATATTATTACGGTAGAAAATATTATCATGAAATATAGAATTGAAAAAGATACAATTGGAAAAGTAAAGGTGCCCTCAGATGTATATTGGGGTGCTCAAACCGAAAGATCTAGACAAAATTTTAAAATTGGTGCATCATCATCAATGCCTTTAGAAATTATTTATGGTTTTGCTTACTTAAAGAAATCTGCAGCTTATACAAATCATGAACTTGGAATTCTTTCAATAGAGAAAAGAGATCTTATTTCAAAAGTATGTGATGAGATAATTAGTGGTATTCATGATAATCAATTTCCTTTGGTTATATGGCAAACTGGATCTGGAACTCAAACTAACATGAATATAAATGAAGTTATTTCTAATAGAGCACAAGTAATCTCTGGTGAAAAAATAGGTAAAGGAGAGAAAGTATTAGAGGTTAATGATGACGTTAACAAGTCTCAGTCTTCTAATGACACTTTTCCAACAGCAATGCATATAGCTACATTTAAAATGATTGTTGAGGTTACTATCCCAGGTGTTGAAAATTTATTAAAAGTAATTGAATCAAAATCACATGAATTTAAATCTATAATCAAGATTGGACGCACTCACCTTATGGATGCTACACCATTAACTGTTGGACAAGAATTTTCTGGTTACTGTTCTCAATTAAAACATACTTTAAAAGCTTTAAATAATACATTGTTACATCTTTCGGAATTAGCTTTAGGAGGAACAGCTGTAGGAACAGGTATTAATGCCCCTAAAGGTTATTCTCAAAGAGTTGCTGAACATATATCAAATTTTACAGGATATAAATTTATTACGGCTGAAAATAAATTTGAGGCATTAGCTGCTCATGATGCAATTGTTGAAACTCATGGTGCATTAAAACAATTAGCTGTTGCACTTAATAAAATTGCCAATGATATACGACTGTTATCCTCTGGGCCAAGATCTGGAATTGGTGAATTAATTATACCTTCTAATGAACCTGGAAGCTCAATTATGCCAGGAAAAGTTAATCCGACGCAATGTGAGGCGTTAACAATGGTTTGCGCTCAAGTAATGGGAAATGATGTGGCTATTTCAATAGGCGGAGCCCAAGGACACTTTGAACTTAATGTTTTTAAGCCTTTAATGGCATCAAATATAATTCAATCAGCAAAATTACTTGGTGATGCATGTCAAAGTTTTTCAGATAATTGTATCAAAGGAATTAAAGTTAACAAATCAAGAATTAAAGAATTAGTTGATAACTCATTAATGCTAGTTACGACACTAAATACTAAAATTGGATATTATAAAGCTGCTGAAATTGCAAATAAAGCATATAAAGAAAAAACGAGTCTTAAAGAAGCTGCAATAAGCTTAGGCTACCTTTCCGAAGCTGAATTCAATAAATGGGTTAGGCCTGAGTTGATGATTGGAGATGATAAATAAAATAGAGATAATTCCTTATCAATCAAAATTAATGAAATACTTTAGAGATCTAAATCTAGAGTGGATTGAAAAATATTTTGAAGTAGAAGAATATGATAAAAAAGTATTGGAGTCATGTGAAGAAAACATAATTTCAAAAGGTGGCTTTATATTTTTTGCAAAATCTAATAATAATATATTAGGAACTTTTGCACTTATAAAAAAAAGTCAAAACTGTTTAGAATTGAATAAAATGGCTGTTAAAAAAATTTATAGAGGAAAGGGAATTGGAAATATCATGATTCAATATGCAATCAATTTTGCAAAAAAAAATGATTGGAAAAAAATCATCCTATATTCAAACACAATCTTAAAAAATTCCATATACTTATATAGAAAATATGGATTTAATGAATGTATGATTGAAAAGAACAAACCATATTTAAGAAGTAATATAAAAATGGTTTTATTTATAAAATAATAATATTATATAAACAAAAGTTAAATTCTTCCTCTTAAAGCATTAAATGCCCATGCAGTTGCATTAAAACCTAAGCCCATAACTGTAAAACCAATTGTGTATTCTTTATACATAAATACACCCAATAATATTAATCCAGTTCCTAAAAGCATAAGAATTAGTGCTGTGTATCCAAAAATTTTATTTTTATTTAAGCCCATAAATTATATGCGTGCAGTTAAGCTATTAAACCCATTTTTCCATTTATACTTTCTTGCAAAAACAAATAGTAATATTGGATAAAAGAAAAATAAACTTACAAACATCTCTCTATATAAATTTGGTTCAGCAATACTAATTAATATGGAGTTTGTTTGAAAAGCTGTCCAATCAGCTGTAACTAAAATTGCGCCTACTAAGTTATTAGCAGCGTGAAATCCTAGAGCTAATTCGATTCCATCATCTAACAATGTAATTATACCAAGAAATAATCCTGTTCCAATATAATAACCCAACAAACCATAGCCTAGTTTTGCAATTTCAGGATTTGCAATATGTAAACTTCCAAAAATAAATGAAGTAAGCAATAATGGCATCCATCGATTTCTAAATAAATTTGCAAAGCCTTGCATTAAATAACCCCTAAATACATATTCCTCTAAACTTGTTTGTATAGGAATAAACAACAATGAAATAAGAAACATAAATAAAAAAGGTAAAGGTTTAAAATTCCATTTATAACCTTCTGGATCAACTATGTAATCAAAACATATTAAACCACTTGTAATTACTGCCCAAACAGAAAATGCAAAAATTATTCTATTCCAATCAATGGTGTTTCTTGAAGTTGTAACAGAGGTCATTGTTTGTTCATGAAGTTTTCGAATAACTAACCAAAATCCTAAAAATGAAATAGCAAAGGGGAGTAATATCAAAAACAAACGCAAATTAGCAGGTATAATATTTAGTAATTCCATTGGATTAGATTCAGGGGAAATTTCAATATTATCAGATATCATAGAGCTTGTAAAAGAAACAACTAAAGGAATCTGACCTATGAAATTAAAAAGAATAATAATAAAAGAACCTAACAAGTAATAGCCAAACCTAAAAAGCCGCCCTTCACGATATTTTAAAAACATATAGAGTTTAAATTTAAGTTTGACAAGATAGATATTTTTTAGGGTTCACTAAAATAATAGGAAAATTTAAAAAATAATTAGTTTAAATAAAATGGATTCAACATAAGTATATATACTATAGAAAAAATAGTATGAAAATATATAGTATTAATATTAGATTTAATCAATGATCTTTTATCATAGTTTATAAATATATGTTTATATATAAGTAAACCAACTGATAACAGAATCAAATTACATAAATAGTATATTGAAAATGAAAAGTTTATAATTTCATGATTTAGTATATCAGAAAATAAAAACATAAATATAAAGGTCAAAATTAATAAAATTAAATATATCCATCTTGATATTTTCTTTCCAAAAAGAACTACCAAATTATTTTTGCCAGCCTTTGTATCAGACTCAAAATCAGGAAATTGATTAATAAAAAGAATATTGGTAGTTAGTAGTCCAACGGGTAGTCCTAATAATAACAAATTATTAAATTCAGAAGAAAACAAATCAATTGTATTAATTGAAATTGCATATCCTGTTCCTAAAGTTAAGAGAGGTCCAAATGCAAAAAATATTGTTAATTCACCAAGACCATTTCTGCCAGATAATCTAAGTGGTTTGGCTGTATAGAAGTAGCCAAGAAACATTCCAAGTAAAGCGATTATTAAAATAATTTTAGAATTAAATATTGAGTTTGTATTATTAATTGAAATACCAAAAATTGAAATGAGAGAACAAACACTAACAATTAACATTATATTAGCAAGATATTTAGTTCTTGGTAATGTAATTAAGCCTAATTCGACTGCTCTACTTCCACCTGATAATTGAGCTCCTTTTAATATGGGGTCATTTAATCCAACGTTGAAATAATTATCATTTAAACCATCTGTTCCATGTTTTACATCAAAATAATCGTTATAGAGGTTAGAAAATAATTGTAAGAATAAAATACCAATTAGAGTTAGGAATAGACTAAAAATTGAAAATAAACTGTCCCCTTTTCCTGCAAAATAAGCAGCAACTACTAAAACTGGAAATAAAGAAGCTGAAGTAAAACCTGCACGTGTAATTGCAACAGCTTTAATTATTTTTGTTGTTAATGAAATAGGGATTTTAATATCTTCATCAATAGGTTCTGTTATTCCACAATATCCGGTTTGCGGATTTCCTTTTCCATTCGAAAAATTAGGGGTTATTACTATTTTAGCATTAAATATTGTACCATCTTTTTTAATAAAATTTGTTTTGGTCTCATATATACCATTCGAATTAGCTTTTTTTAACCAAACTAAAACATTTTGAAGGACTATTTCACCTGGAGAAAAAATTGAGACTCTTTTCTTTCCAATTAATTCGTCATTTGAATAACCAAAAAGTTTCTCTGCATCTTTATTAAGATTTTGAATTTTACCCTCCATATCACATATTATAACACTTTTCATTGCTTTCTATTTTTTTTTGTATAGGTTGTTAGTTTAGATAAACAAATTAATTCATTTTTCTCATTAGTAATTTTAATTTCCCACAATTGAATAGTTTTACCAATATTAATAGGTCGAGCTGTTGCAAAAACATAACCTTTCGCAACACTTTTAACATGATTAGAGGTAATTTCAATTCCTCGAACAATTAAATTTGGATCTTTTTTAAAAATATAAGTTGC
>PBNP01000007.1 GCA_002723295.1 Flavobacteriaceae bacterium
ATACCATCAAGATTAGAGATACCCTTACCTGAAATTGGAAGAGTTGCAACTTGTATTATATTAGATGTGTTCACATAATTATCCAGTGTATCATCATATCCAAGATCAATAAGTGCTTGTTCAAAGTTATCATCAGGCAAGTAGGTCTTTTCAATAATCTCCCCTGACTCACTAACCTCACTAATATAATTTACATCCTGATCACACTCTTCCCCTCCTTCAAACTGTCCTGGAACATCAATATTAAAATTAAAACCATTCCCGGTTCCTGGTTCACTCTCATCCTCAGTTAAATCAATACCAGATATAGTACCAAAATCAAGTAACTCCATCTCAGTGTTAGACAGCACATCAAAGGTTCCATCAACTTGTCCAAGACTTGTATTAACTGTAAACGAATAATTTTTTCTAAAAGTTATACTGTGCATATATGAATTTATCTTATCATCACCATCCTTCTTTCTTATCTTCCACTTCCCCACTACCCTGTTAAATAGCTCGTAATCAAAATTAGCCTGTAGTGTTATAGGTTCGGTTAAGGTAAGCTCTAAGGGGTTTTCTTCACCTGTATGGTCCTCACTCCAAGAAATAAAATCAAAGCCCTCTGCTGGCTCTGGTGTTAGCCTAACAATACTCCCATAAGTATAATCAGTGCTTTTACCAGCAGCTACTAACTCTTGTAAAACCTCACCCTCTCCTTCTATGTTAACCTCAAGACTGATCATTATTTGTTCAAAATTTGCGGTGATTTGTTTAGGTGAGTTAATATCTATCTCCACAGGGTTTTCACTAGATACCAAATCACCAGTCCATCCACTAAAAGAATAACCTTCTTGAGGTGTTGCTGTTAGCTTAACTACACTTCCTGAATTATAGGTGTTACCTCTTCCAGAAGAAATTAATTCTTCAATTACAGTGCCTTTACCACTGGTAGAAACAAGCAAAGCGTATTTTTTCTTTTGAAAATTTGCAGTGATTACCTGGTTAGAAGATACAGTAATAGTAAGTGGGTTCTGGGTAGATCCATTGGACCAGTTTACAAACTCATATTCTCCATCTGGGGTGGCGGTAACAGTAATTGATTTTCCTTGGGCATATTCTCCACCTGATGAACTAACTGTACCTCCAATTTGAGAATCTATAGAAATTAGAAAACTTGGAGGATCATCTTTAGAACATGAAAAAACTAATAGTAAAAAAAGTATTAGTGTTTTTTTCATATTATTGATTAATAGTTACTTATCTAAAAGTAATAAATTCCAGCTGAACTTATTTTTTGTAAAAGAAAGTTCCAAAAATAGTAACCAATAACAGTAAAATAACTGATTTAAAGGATATTATTATTATCTCTGGTATTAGAAGTATCGATAAGAGAATTCCACCTATGGCACCTCCCAAATGAGCTGAATGCCCTATTCCATCGTTGAGGTTCTTCATACCATAGAATGTATAAGCCAAGTATAATAATCCAAAAATATATCCAGGTATTGGAATTGGAAAAAATAAAAGAGCGAGTTTAAGATCTGGATAAGTTAAAATTGCACTAAATAATATCCCAGTTACTGCTCCGCTAGCACCAACTGCAGAGTAATTAGGTTTGTTTCGATGAATGATTAATGAAAATAAATTTCCAAGTAATAAAGAGCCTATATAAATACAAATGAACCAAAATGTCCCAAATACATTAAGAACAATGTCGCCAAAGAAATAAAAAGTAATCATATTAAAAATAAGGTGAGGGTTATCAACATGAAGGAAACCTGAACTTATAAGCCTGAATGATTCATTATTTCTTATATCAGAAATTTTAAATCTGAATTTTTCAAAAAACCTATAATCATTAAACCCTTTATAGGTAAAGAAAACATTTAATATTATTATAACAAGTACTTCAAAAGAAATAGTCATAAGCCTTATTTGAGTTCAAATCTATTAAATTTGCATAAATCAGTTGACATGAAGCTTCTAGCTTATATTTTGATTTACCCAATTATTCTTGGAATTTCTTTGTTGCCTTTTCCTATATTCTATCTTTTATCAGATATAGCAAGGTTTTTTATTTATAATATTTTTGGATATAGACGAAAAATGATTCAAAGAAATCTTTCTCTTTCATTTCCAAAAATGACTGATAATGAAAGATTAAATATTGAAAGATCATTTTATAGGCACATGTGCGATATTTTTTTAGAAATGATCAAATCACTAACTCTTTCTCCAAAGTCCATGAGAAAGCACTTTAAAGCTAATAATCCTGATGTATTAAAAAAATTTTCAGATAATAAAAAGAGTGTAATAGTTATTTGTGGTCATTACGCTAGTTGGGAATGGATGATGTCACTTGCTAATCAAATAGGATGTCCAATATATGGTATATACACTCCTCTTTCAAATATTTATTTTGATAGATTAGTTACACGAATAAGAAAAAGGTACAATGCATTTGTAATTAACAGATATAAGACCTATGAAACAATTAAACAACATTATCTAGATAAACATGTTGCCATGTATGGTTTTGCAAGTGATCAATCACCTTATCCTAATGAAAAAACATATTGGAGAACTTTTATGGGTGTAAAAGTCCCTGTATTTACAGGTGCTGAGCGGATAGCAAAAGAGTTTGATATTCCAATTGTATATGCTGACATTAAAAGAGTAAAAAGAGGATATTATGAGGTTGATTTTAGAGTATTAACCGATTCTCCTAAAACAACAAAGGTTAATGAAATCACAGATAAATTTACTGAATGGTTGGAAGAAGCTATTAGAAGAGATCCTACTCAATATTTATGGTCACACAATAGATTTAAATATATTGATTTAGCTCCTAATTAAAACTTCTCAATTCAGATATAAATCTTTCTGCTAATTTATCGGCAGATTCTTTAGATTCAGCCTCTGCATAAACTCTAATTATAGGCTCTGTATTTGATTTTCTTAGATGAACCCAAGAATTATTAAAATAGATTTTAACCCCATCAACT
The DNA here is from genome assembly GCA_002723295.1 of Flavobacteriaceae bacterium. Classification (GTDB taxonomy): domain Bacteria; phylum Bacteroidota; class Bacteroidia; order Flavobacteriales; family Flavobacteriaceae; genus Marivariicella. Next base: position 2,988 of record PBNP01000007.1, read on the forward strand.
TTGTTAAGAGTCTCATCTTTATATTTATCAATTAGATTATTGATGATTTTATCAATATCAAGGTTTGAACTTAATTCAACTCTTTTTTTACTAATGTAATAATAAGGGTAAGTTTTCTTTAACTCAGAAACCTTTAATTTTCTTTCAGCTAATAGGGATAAGAAAATAGCAATACCTACAATAGCATCTCTTCCATAATGAATATCTGGAACTATCACACCACCGTTGCCTTCGCCACCAATAACAGCATTGTTTTTTTTCATTACTTCCACAACATTAACCTCTCCCACTGCGCTTTCAATATGATTTTGACCATATTTTTCAGTAATCTTTTTCAAAGCCTGAGTTGAAGATAAGTTTGAAACTGTATTCCCTGGATTTTTTGATAAAACATAATCTGCACATGAGACAAGAGTGTAATCTTCACCAAACATTTTTCCATTTTCATCAATAAATGCTAATCTATCAACATCTGGATCTACAACTATCCCTAAATCAGCTTTATTAGAGATAACCGATTTAGATAAATCTGTTATACTCTCCTCTGACGGCTCGGGATTATGGGGGAAATTTCCATTTGGTTCACAATAAAGAGGTGTATGTCTAATACCTAGCCTATCAAGTAATTTTGGAACAATTATGCCACCAGTTGAATTAACACCATCAACTACAATTGAGAAATTTGATTCTTTTATTGCTTTTTGATTAACATAATTTAATTTAAGAACTTGATCAATGTGGTAATCCATATAAGATGAGTTTTTACTAATAGATCCTAAGTCTTGAACTTCTGAAAAATTGAAATCATTCTTATTTGCTATTAACAATAACTCTTCTCCATCTTTAGAACTTAAATATTCACCTTCTTCATTTAAGAATTTCAGTGCGTTCCAATTTATAGGGTTATGACTTGCTGTTATTACTATTCCACCATGTGCGTTTTCTTTTTTAACAGCAACTTCAACTGGTGGAGTTGTTGATAATACTAAATCAATACAATTAATACCCATTGCTATCAAAGTATTTTGTACAAGATTTTGAATCATATGACCTGAAATTCTTGCATCTCTACCTATAACTACAGTTATTAATTTATTTGAAAATTTTGTTTTCAATAATCTTCCATAAGAAGCAGCGTATTTTACGGCATCTATGGGGGTTAAATTTTCTTGTGGTTTGCCTCCTATTGTCCCTCTAATTCCTGCAATGGATTTAATTATTGTCATTTGTCAAAGATAATAATAGATTGAATTAATTAATTATAATGAGTGCATATTTAATTTAATGAAATTGGTTATATTTAAATACTTCATGAATTATCTTGCTCACACATACCTTTCTGGTGATGATTACAATATTGCGATTGGTAATTTCATTGCAGATAGTGTTAAGGGAAGAGAATATAAGAATTATCCTGCTTTATGGCAAAAAGGTATTTTACTTCATAGGTTTATTGATTCATATACTGATTCTCATCTAATATTTAAAAATCATTCAAAAATATTTTTTGACTCTCATCGTCACTACAGTAGAGTACTTATTGATCTTTTCTATGATCATTTATTAGCTAAAAACTGGGATAAGTACAATAGTATTTCTTTAAGTCAGTTTTCTAAAGAATTTTATAATAAGCTTTTATTAAATAAGGAGCATCTTCCATCTAAAATCAAATATTTGTTAAAATATATGATTAGAGATGATTGGTTTACTTCTTATTCAACTCTTGAAGGTTTAAAGAAAATATTAACTTTAATGGAGGCTCGAACTGCTTATCCTTCTATGCTTTCAAACAGTTTAGATAAATTTGTTAAACATTCCACTAGAATAGAATCACAATTTTTTATATTTTTCGAGGATATTCAAAAGGCAGTTAAAAATAAATTACTTAATATACCATCTGAAATATGAGGAAAAATCTATTAGTATGTCTGGTTATAATTTTAAACTTTTTAAGTTGTGAATCTAATAAACCCCCTATAAAAGCAGCTGTAGTATCAGCTAGAATAGAAGCCTCAAAAATAGGTATAGGGATTTTAGAAAAAGGAGGAAATGCGTTCGATGCTATGATAGCTACAGATCTAGCTCTTGCAGTATGTTATCCAAATGCTGGAAACATTGGTGGAGGTGGATTTTTAGTTTATAGAAAAAGTGACGGTTCTGTTGGTTCACTTGATTATCGTGAAAAAGCACCACTTGCATCTTATAAGGACATGTATTTAGATTCTGATGGAAATGTAATAGAGGGTAAAAGCACTATTGGTGGAATGGCAATTGGCGTACCAGGAACAGTTGCAGGGCTATATGAAGTTCATAACAAACTTGGAACATTGCCTTGGGAAGAATTGGTTCAACCTGCTATTGATCTAGCAACTAATGGATATATTGTAACCATTAATCAAGCTAATAGTTTTTCATCAAAAAGAAATGACTTTGTTAACATTAATGGTGAAGAGACTTTATTTGCAAAAGAATTTAAACCTGGTGACACAGTTATAAATATACAACTAGCAAATACACTGAAAGAAATTCAGAAAAATGGAAAATCAGGTTTTTATAATGGTATTGTTGCCGAAAATTTAGTTAGTGAAGTTCAAAAAGCTGGAGGAATCATTACAATGCAAGATTTGGATAATTATAAGCCTATTTGGAGAAACCCAATTGAGTTCAGTTATAAAAATTTAAAAATCACCTCAATGGGACCTCCTTCCAGTGGAGGCATATGTCTAGCTCAAATGATGAAAATGATAGAACCATACGATATTAGCCAATACTCTCATAATTCCTTAGAATCTATTCAATTAATGACTGAAGCAGAAAGAAGGACATACGCTGATAGGAGTGAATATTTAGGTGATTCTGACTTTTATCCTGTTCCAGTTAGTACATTAATTGATTCAACATATCTTTTAAAAAGAATGAAAGATTTTAACTGGGAAAAAGCCACTTTATCAACTAATATTTCAGCAGGACCGAATCTTTGGAATGAGTCTGATGAAACTACCCATTACTCTATTGTTGATCAATATGGAAATGCAGTTGCAGTTACTACAACTCTAAATGCAAGTTATGGATCTAAGGTATATGTTGAAAATGGTGGTTATTTTTTAAATAATGAAATGGATGATTTTGTAAGTAAACCTGGTGTGCCAAATATGTTTGGATTAACGGGTAGTATTGCTAATTCAATTGAACCAGAGAAAAGAATGCTAAGCTCTATGACACCTACTATTATTGAAAAAGACAACAATTTATTTATGATTCTTGGAACTCCTGGAGGGTCTACAATAATTACTTCTGTTTTTCAAACAATATTAAATGCCTATGAATTTAATATGGATATACAGGAATCTGTAAACGCATCAAGATTTCATCATCAGTGGCTACCTGATTTAATTGTCTTAGAACCAGATAAATTTGATTCAGAATTAATTAATAAACTTATAAGTAAAGGATATTTTATTGATGAGAAAGCATCTAGAATTATTGGTAGAGTTGATGCTATTCTAGTAAATAAAGATGGTGTTATTACAACAGGAGCAGACCCTAGAGGTGATGATGCAGCAGCTGTATTAAGGTAAAACAAACTATATATTATTGAATTAATAATATTGTTTATATCTGTTAAATGCACTTGGATATAATTAGGATATATAACTTTATATTTGTCGAATTTATAAGATTTAGCTATTGGAAAATTTAATTGATGTAAAAGGCGCAAAAGACCATAATCTTAAAAACATTGATGTAAAAATTCCAAGAGATAAACTTGTTGTAATTACAGGTTTATCTGGGAGTGGAAAATCTTCTTTAGCTTTTGATACTTTATATGCAGAAGGACAAAGAAGATATATGGAAACCTTTTCTGCTTATGTAAGACAGTTTTTAGGAAATCTTGAAAGACCTGATGTTGATAAAATTGAAGGATTATCACCAGTAATTGCAATAGAGCAAAAATCAACTTCAAGAAATCCTAGATCTACTGTTGGTACAATTACTGAATTATATGATTTTGTTAGACTATTATTTGCAAGAATTGGTGTAGCATATAGTTACCTTACAAATAAGCCAATGGTTAGTTATACTGAGACTCAAATATTGAATCTTATAATTGATAATTATAATGGGATTAAAATAGGCATTTTATCTCCTGTAATTAAGTCAAGGAAAGGTCACTATAGAGAGCTATTTGAAAACTTTTTGCGTCTAGGTTTTCTAAAAGCAAGAGTTGATGGGCAGATTATTGATTTATATGAAGGAATGAAATTAGATCGATATAAAAATCATGATATCGAATTGCTAATAGATGTTCTCACAGTTTCAAAAAACAAAAACTTAACTAAACGTCTTGAAGAATCATTAAAAACAGCAATGTATTACGGGGATAGCAGTATTTTAATACTTAACCTTAAAACTGAAAAAATTCGATATTATAGCAGTAATTATATGTGTGAAGAATCTGGAATTTCTTATCCTAAACCTGAACCAAATAGTTTTTCATTTAATTCACCAAAAGGTATGTGCTTACAATGTAATGGTATAGGGATAGAATATTCTATAAACAGGAACAAAATTATACCAGATACAAATATTTCAATTAATAATGGAGGTATAGTTCCTCTTGGGATTAAAAGAAAAAATAATTGGGCATTCAAACAAATAGAAGTAATATCTATTTGTTATAACTTTAGTTTAGATGATCCTATCAAAGATATTCCACAAAAGGGAATGGATGTTATTTTATCTGGTTCAACAGAAAAGTTCTCTATTAAATCTAAATCATTAGGAATTACTAGAAAATATAAAATTGATTATGAGGGAATTGAAAATTTTATTTTGAATCAATTTTCCCAAAACGAATCAAAAAAAATTAAAAGATGGGCAAAAAAATTCATGGATTCCAAAATTTGTTCAGAATGTAATGGGTCTAGACTTAATAATAAGGCTTTGCATTATAAAATAAATAAATCAAATATTTTAAATCTTATATCAATGGATCTAAAAGATTTATACAATTGGTTTGATTCTCTAGAGACTTTTTTAAATAATAATGAAATTAAAATTTCACATGAACTAATTAAAGAGATTAGAACTAGACTTAAATTTTTATTAAACGTTGGGTTAAATTATTTAACTCTAAATCGTTCCTCTAGATCACTTTCTGGAGGCGAGGCTCAAAGAATAAGGCTAGCAACACAAATTGGATCACAATTAGTTGGAGTTCTTTATATACTTGATGAACCAAGTATTGGATTGCATCAAAGAGATAATCAAAGGCTTATTAAATCATTAGAAGAGCTAAGAAATATAGGTAATTCTGTTATAGTTGTTGAGCATGACAAACAAATGATTTTAAACTCTGACTATATAATTGATCTTGGACCTGGACCTGGAATTAAAGGTGGTAATGTAATATCACAAGGGGAACCTTCAAAATTATTAAAGCAAAATACAATAACTTCAAAATATTTATCAGGAAAACTTAAAATTGAAGTTCCAAAATTAAGAAGAAATGGTAATGGAAATTTTATTTCATTAAAAGGGTGCGTTGGTAATAATTTAAAGAATATCAATGTTGATTTTCCTCTTGGATTAATGATTGGAATTACTGGTGTTTCAGGTAGTGGAAAATCAAGTTTAGTTAATGAAACCCTCTACCCTATTTTGAACAATTATTTTTATAATGGAAATAAAGAAATTTTACCATTTAATAGAATTGAAGGAATTAAAAATATTGATAAAGTTGTTGATGTAAATCAAAGTCCAATAGGCAGAACCCCAAGAAGTAACCCTGTAACATATTGTGGGGTATTTAGTGAGATAAGAGAATTGTTTTCTAAAACCAAAGAATCTCAAATAAGAGGTTACAAACCAGGCAGGTTTAGTTTTAATGTGGCTGGTGGAAGATGTGAAAGTTGTTCTGGAGGAGGTATGAGAACAATTGAAATGAATTTTCTACCTGATGTATATGTCGAATGTGAATCTTGTCAAGGTTATCGATTTAATAGAGAAACTCTAGAAATTCTTTATAAGGGAAAAACAATTAATGATATTTTAAAAATGTCAATTAATCAAGCTACTGAATTCTTTAAGTCAATTCCTAAAATATATAATAAATTGAAAACTATTCAAGAAGTAGGTTTGGGATATATTTCCTTAGGACAACCATCAACTACTTTATCAGGCGGGGAAGCTCAAAGAGTTAAATTAGCAGCAGAATTATCAAAAAAAGACACAGGAAATACTATGTATATTCTAGATGAACCAACTACAGGACTTCATTTTGAAGATATTCGAGTGTTAATGGAAGTTTTAAATAAATTAGTTGACAAAGGAAACACAGTAATTATTATTGAACATAATCTTGATGTGATAAAACAAGTTGATTATATAATTGAAATTGGTCCTGAAGGCGGTAAAGAAGGTGGTCAAATTGTTTGCTTTGGTACACCTGAAAATATTTTAAAATTAAATAATAGTCATACTGGATATTATTTGGCTAAAGAATTAAAATGAAATTTTTATTTATATGTTAAGTATCCCTATATATAAATATTTTAGAAATGTATTTTTATTAATTTTTGGGCTTTTTCACTTAAAACTTTATTCCCAAATATCAGCTACTTATTCTATAAATGCTGATTTAAAATTAAAAGATAGACTAATAATAATTAATCAAAAGGTTAAAGTTTCAAATAATTCTAGTAAAGTTTTAGATACTTTATTTTTTAATGATTGGTCAAATTCATATAGAGATACAAAAACTCCTTTAGCTCAAAGACTAGCTGAAGAATTTGATAGAAGTTTTTATTTTTCTTCTCCAAGAAGTAAAGGGAAAACAGCAATTAGAAACATTAAGATTGGAAACAAATCAATTAACTGGGAAAGATTAAAAAATCAAAACGATATAATTAAAATTATTTTAAAGGACCCACTAACTAATAATGATACAATTTTATTGAACTTAGATTATTCAATTGAAATTCCAAATACTCAGTTCACAGGAATTGGATATAAAAGAAATCTAATTAATCTCCAAGATTTTATTATATCTCTAAGTTCATATAAAGATGATAAATGGTTAATCCATAGTAATTTAAATCTAAATGATAATAGCCAAATTAAATCAAAATATACAGTTAAATGGTTGTATCCAAAGAACTTACATTTATTAAGTTCAATGAAGAAATTAAATACTGTATCTAGAGAAAATAAGAAAGAAGCATATTTTGAATCTGAACTGATAAGATCTCCTAAGTTTATGTTTTCAAAAGAAAATAAAGTAATAGGTTATGAAGTTGATAATACAACTATATATACTGATATATTTGATAAATCAGCTAGTTTAGGGCAATCAAAAGTTGAAAAGATTCATAGATATCTAGCAAGTTTAATTGGAAAAAACAAATTTGATGAAACATTTCTTATTACTTCTTATGATTATGATTTGAGGCCTTTGTATGGGTTAAATATCTTTCCAAAGATTATAAATCCATATGATGTAGTTTTTGTTGAAGAAATCACATTTTTAAAAACATATATAACTGAATATGTTAGACAAAGATTAGATCTTAATTTTAGACAGAATCACTGGCTGAGTGAAGGGGTTACAATATATTTAATTAATAGATATATTAAAGAGAATTACCCTAATCAAAAATGGACTGGAAAATTGTCTTCACTTCCATATTTTAAAAAGTATTCAATTGCAAAGTTAAATTTCAACTATAGTTTTATGCTATATAGTGAGTTAATGCTTAGAAATAATTTACATCAAGCAGCAACAACTTCAAAAGATAAACTTATAAGATTTAATGAAAGAATTGCTACCCCATATCAAGTTGGAACCATGTTCTCATATTTAGAAAATTATATAGGGAATAATGCTTTTGACAAAATACTTTATAATCTAGATAAAGTAAAAAACATATCAGATTTAAAAGAACTTATTAATAAGTATTCAAATAAAATTAATGCCGATAATTTATTAGAATACTTAAATCAAAAACACACATTAGACTTTAGAATTAATAATGTTTCAAAATCAAATAATGGTTATATAATTGATACAGATCAACTATCTAAGTCAGAAATACCTTATCAAGTTTCAATGATTAAAAACGATTCTATAATTGCTACCAATTGGATTACAAATAACTTTAGAACAAAAACTTTTTTCAACAATGATTCCTCAGATTATATAGCAATTAATCCAGAATTTGGTTTGCCCGAAACAAACAAACGAAATAACTGGTATTCAACTAAGTCTTCAATATTTAATAAACCGTTTAGCATAAAATTCATTAAAGATGTTGAAGATCCAATGAAAACACAATTGTTAATTAATCCTACTGGATCTTACAATCTATATGATGGTGTTAGCTTTGCTGCACGTTTTCATAACAAAACTCTTCAGAGTAGACCTTTTGTATATGTTTTTGAACCTGGATATTCTACTCAAGAAAACACTCTTGTTGGCACATTAAATGCTCTATACAGACACTATAATGATTCAAAATCAAATTATTTAACTCAATTTAAATTTTATGGAAGTAGTTTTCATTATTCCAACAATCTTCGCTACACTGTTGCTGTTCCATCTTTAAGGTTTTATTTTAGATCGAATGATTTGAGAGATAATTTAAGAAATGTATTAAGTTTATCATGGTTTCATATAGAAAGAGAATTGATGGATATCTCTTCTAAGACACCTAATTATTCTCTTGCTCAAATAAAATTTGTTACTTCTAATCCTGGATCTGTTAAATTTTTAACCATGAATAATAGCTTAGAGATTGCAAAGGATTTTAAAAAAATTATTCTAGAAATTCAGTATAGAAAATTATTTTCATCTGGAAGATTATTCTCTAGTAGACTATTTTTTGGATCATTTTTAGGGAAAAGAAAAAATTTAAATAATTATTTCAATTTTAATTTGAATAGACCAAATGATTATTTGTTTGAATATTCTTATTTAGGCAGATCTGAAACTGAAGGTTTTTATAGTCAACAGTTTATATTAAATGAAGGAGGATTCAAATCAATAATACCTAACAGTTCATCAGATAGATGGATTTTAAGTACAAATTTTGCTATAGGTATTTGGAAATGGTTTGAAGTTTATGCTGATATGGGTATTCTTAATAATATAAATCTTCCATCTAAAGGATATTATGATTATGGAATCAGACTTAATTTCATTCCAGATTATTTTGAATTATACTTTCCATTTGGTTCAAGTTATGAAAATGAAATAAATAGTCGAGATTATTTATCTAAAGTAAGATTTGTTTTATCACTGAATGGAGAAGATTTGGGTAAGTTTTTCTCAAGAAAATGGTTGTAAAAAGTCTTATGTTTTAAATTTTGTAAATTCGACCTACCCCTTTATGAATAGTGCAAGTTTAAATTTAAAAAAGAAAATTAGCTATAATGAATATAAAAACATTATAGTTGAAGATTACAAAACTATTGTATTAAGTAGGGCTTGTAGTAACTTAGGCAGAAGAGAAGTTTTATCAGGAAAGGGTAATTTTGGTATTTTTGGTGATGGAAAGGAATTACCTCAAGTTGTAATTAATCATTTCTTTAAGAATGGCGATTTCAGATCAGGCTATTATAGAGATCAGACATTATTAATGGCTCAAAATATTTTAAGTCCTGAAAACTTTTTTTCGGCTCTTTATGCGCATACAAATTTAGATTATGAACCTATGTCTGGAGGTAGACAGATGGTTGGGCATTTTTTAACTAAAAGTATTAATAAAGAAGGATTATGGAATAATTTAATGAATCAAAAAAACCATAGTGCAGATGTTTCTCCAACTGCTTCTCAAATGCCAAGACTAATTGGATTAGCTCAAGCATCTAAAATATACAGAAATCTAGATATAAGAAACTCCGAATTATTCTCTAACAATGGTAATGAAATTGCTTGGGGAACTATTGGAAATGCTAGTACAAGTGAGGGTTTGTTTTTTGAAGCGGTTAATGCAGCTGGAGTTCTACAAATACCTATAATTCTTAGTATTTGGGATGATGATTATGGAATTTCAGTTACAAATGAAGATCAAACTACTAAAGGAAGTATTTCAAAAGCACTAGCTGGTTTTAAAAGAAATAATAATGATGATGGATTTGAAATAATCAAAGTTAATGGATGGGATTATCCATCATTAATTAATGCATATTCTAGAGCTGAAAAACTTGCTAGGAATGATCATATTCCAGTTATTGTACATGTGGTAGAACTTACTCAACCATTAGGACACTCATCATCAGGATCTCATGAGAGATATAAAACTAAAAATAGACTTGAATTGGAGAAAAAATTTGATTGTAATTTTAAATTTAAAGAATGGATAATGCAAAACAAGCTTTTAGATAAAGAAACACTTGATCAAATTGAATTAAATGCAAAAAGAGAAGCAAGAGAATCAAAAATTAAAGCATGGACAGAATTTAAAAATGGAATTAATAAAGACTTTGATTTTTTAAACTCACATCTTGATAATTTATATAAGGAAACTTCAAATTCAGTCGCAATAAAGCTTGCAAAGAAAAAATTAAATACTTTTGATTATATAGGATATAGAGAAATACTTACTATAGCAAGAGATATACTACCTGAAATATCAAGTTTAAATTCACCCACTAAGACAAAATTTGTAAGATATATAAATAAAATGAAAACAGAATTACAGCCAAAATTCTCATCTCATTTATATACTAAATCATATAAAAAATTCATACATACTCCAATTGAATACCCTTCTGAAACAAAATTAGTTGATGGAAGGATTATAATTAGGGATAATTTCGATGTATTATTATCAAATAACGACAAACTATTAATCTTTGGTCAAGATTGTGGTAAAATTGGAGATGTAAACCAAGGTTTAGAAGGATTACAAAAGAAATATGGGAAACTACGTGTTGCAGATGCTGGTATAAGAGAAGCTACTATTGTTGGTCAGGGAATTGGCATGGCTCTTAGAGGACTTCGTCCAATTGCAGAAATTCAATATCTTGATTATATACTTTATTGTCTTCAAATATTAAGTGATGATTTAGCTTCCTTAAGTTATAGAACCCATGGTCAGCAAATTGCCCCATTAATTATTCGTACTAGAGGACATAGATTAGAAGGTATTTGGCATTCAGGATCTCCTATGGCAGCAATGATTCATTTATTAAGAGGAATGTATTTGTTAACTCCAAGAAATATGACAAAGGCTGCTGGGATGTACAATTCATTATTAATACTTAATCAACCAGCAATCCTTATTGAAACTTTGAATGCATATAGATTAAAAGAAATTCTTCCAAAAAACTTAGGGTATTTTACAGTTGAAATTGGAGAAATTGAAATTCTCAAAAAAGGAAAGCATGTTACATTAATTAGTTATGGAGCAACTATACAATTAGTATTAGAAGCTGCAGAATTATTAGAAAAATATGGAGTATTAGCTGAAGTAATAGATCTTCAGTCATTAATTCCATTTGACATATCTAAACAAATTACTAAAAGTATTGCCAAAACTAATCGATTAGTAATAATTGATGAAGATATGCCTGGTGGAGGGACCGCTTATATATTGCAGCAATTATTAGATTATCAAAACATATATAATTATTTAGATAGTGAACCAAAATTATTATCAGCTAAAGATCATCGTCCAGCATATGGAACTGATGGAGATTACTTTTCAAAACCTAATAAAAATGACATTTTTGAGGTAGCTTATGGTTTAATGCATGAAGCCAATCCTCTAGATTATCCCAAATTATTTTAATTGTTATATATCCCGTTCAATAAATCTATTAGTATCGCTTTATGATTATTATTAACTCCAATAATTCCTTTTGATTTTAAATCTGCTTTTGCAAGTAAATCTATACAATCTGAGCAATTTTTGATACTATAATTTTTAGAAGCTATTTCGAAATCTTTTATGAAATATGGATTTATTCCAAGAATAGTTGCAGTTTTAGATTTATCTTTCAAAACATGGTATTTTAATAATCTGTTAAAAAAGTTAAAGATTGAGGAAATTGTAACAACTAAAGGGTGTTGATTAGAATTTCTAGACATATAAAGCGCAATACGGTAAGAGCTATCAATATTCTTTTCTCCAATAGCATTAATTAACTCAAAATTGTTAAAATCCTTACTATACCCAATATATTGTTCTATAATCAATGGTGTTATTATATCTGAATTAATTATTTTAAGTTTTTTTATTTCTTGAGAAATTCTTCCCAAATCAGAGCCCAAATATTCAGCAAGTATTTGAACTGCTTTAGGCTCAAATTGCATTTTTTCAAGATTTAATTTATTCGAAATCCAATTAATTACCTGATTATCATAAAGAGATTTTGACTCAAAGACTATTCCTGATTTTAAAGTTGCTTTATATAATTTATTTCTTTTATCAAAACTTTTATTCTTATAACAGAATACAACAACACTTTGTTTTTGTGGTTTTAGAACATATTCAGAAAGTTCATCAAATTTTTTTTCTAAGCCCTGAGCTTCTTTAATCAAAATTAATTGACGTTTTGCAATCATAGGATATCTCTTAGCATATTCTATAA
>PBNP01000008.1 GCA_002723295.1 Flavobacteriaceae bacterium
TTATTACTCTTAAATAGGCTAAACTAACATTTATAGAAGAGTGCCCCATAGCCTTTTGCAGCTTGGTAATACTGCCTGTTCTCTGACAATGAGGGTTTTGTTTTTTTGAGACCATAAGTCCGAGATTAATTAGTTGCATCTAATTGAGAGACTCTTAACTTTGTATTATTAATCAAAAATGAAAAAAATGAAAATTTTAAAAACCCCCAAAATCTGGCTCATAATACTTGCTTTACTTCATACAGGCCCTGGTGTTATTCTTCCCTATATAGAAATGGGGGGAGGCACTGAACATCTTGCAACTATACTTATTTTCTTATGCTTCACTGTATATATATTATATATTGCATTTATGACAAAAGGACAAAATCAAGCTAGATTATCTGTAATGCTTTGCTCACCTGTTCTTGTGTTTTTTATTATTGGAGCAGTGATGAAATTAGAGATGATGGGATTACCTGTAGCTCCATTTCCAGAAGCTATATTTCCTTTCACAGTATGGTCATTACCAATTCTAACCGGCATTTTAAATTGTAATTCTGAAGCATAAAACAGATTATTCTTTAAGGAATATTTATGACTTATTCCTCAGAAGATATATTAACATATAGATCAATGGAATTAGAGTTTGATTTACTTATTAAGTGTTTGTATAAATTAGATGTCAAGTCAACTGCAAATTGGGGTAAAATGAACTCTAACCAAATGTTACGTCACTGTAATAATTTTATAGAAGTTTCATTAGGATTAAAAAAAATAGGGTTAAAAACTAAAATTTTTGGCAAAGTGGGTGGAAAATTGTTTTTGAGATATTTAACATCAATTAATTTTGAAATTAGTCGTTATCCTAGAAACTCTCCTACACTCAAAGAGTTTAAGCCAAAAGAGATAATTATAGACTTTGAAGAAGAAACCATGAAATTGGTAAAAAACATTAAACAGATTAAAAAAATCAAAACGAAATTTACTTATCATCAAATTTATGGAAAGATTACAACAGACCTTTTTAAAAAGCTGATGTATTTTCACACTTCTTATCACCTTAATCAATTTGGACTTTTAAATAATAAAAGTTAATCCTCTTTTAAATTGACAATAAAGGGCCATCCCTTAAATTGTTTTGCCCCCTTTTTAGTCACATCTGTAAATCTTGGCCAACATTCAAACTTCACACTGTTTTTCTCTTTATCAAAAAGAATTATCCCATAACCAGATCCATTTGAAAATGAATCAGGGTTAGCATAAGCGTGCATTGTAATTTTATTATTAAAGCCATCCAAATATCTGCCTGTCCAAGGTAATTTTTTATTTGATTTTTTCCCAGGTTTTTCGTTTTTAGGCCACCACCATCTACTATAATAATTATTTACCAATGCGGGAACAATAAATTGATATGGTCCGTCTTCAAAATCATCAATTCCGTGATGGACAATTGACGCTAAATGCTGATCACCTCCAATGTGAACAGCATTAGCTTTTTTGATAACCTTTAATGCCTTTTTCCTTCCTGATTGAGGCCAGCCGTTGGAATCTAAATCTGCATGTAATCTATTCTGTTTATTTCCGTGTAAGTGAGCCGCACCACAAAAACTTGTTGCTGACAAAACTGCTTTTATATTATTTTTTTTAGATTTCTTTGACCAATGGCTTAAAAAATTTAATTGTCTATTACCCAACAAGGTTAATCCATCTAAGTCAATATCATCTGGATTGTAATCTGGATCTATAATATGATCAGGTCTAGGCCCTTGTTGAGGAATCTTTCCTTTGGGACCGGATTTAAATTTTCTATCTTCTATAATTGCAAAGTCTATTTCGCCATAGTTTAAACTTGTATAATAGACACCTATTCCTTGTTCAACCGGTGTTGGATCATAGGGGTCAGGCAAATGAGATGTTTGACATCTTTCAACCATCTTAACATACTCAGGATGGTAAAAATATCCTCCATCGTTACCTTTTCCCTCCTTAGCCAAAGGGTCTGCTTTTTTTCCGTTTTCTCCCCATAAATTGCCCTGTCCTATATCATGATCATCAGGGATTGTTATGCAGGGTCTGGTTCTAAACAACTCTCGGAATTGTAATCCAAATTTTATCCAAGCGGCAGTATGCTCTTTATGATCATAAGACTGATCTCCTCCAAAGAATAATAAATCAGGATCATGATGATTTACATTTTTAATATAATTATCTCTTCCGCCCCTATCTTTATTACTATTGCAAGAAAAAGCAGCCAACTTTATTATTTTTTTATCTACGGGATTTTTCCTAATTAATCCATAAAACATGGCCTTGTTTTCATGCACCAGCCTGTACTCTTGATTAATTTCACCATTCCAATTTTTAATTCTAAAAACTGTAGACCATCCTATCTCGTTAATATTTTTTTGAGCAATTTCTTGCCATTTTGCATTTCTTTTAATTTCTAACCTTAAAGTTCTACTTTCATTAGGATACAATGGAAATGTTTGAGCTGAAATTTTTAAAATATTATTGGACAACGTATAGATTCCAAATGCAATTATTTCTTTTCTGTCAACTTTTAAATTTACTATTGGATTAGATGGTCTATTCCACCAATCATTTACGCACAAAGTATCTAAATTTTTAAAGGGCGCTTCTTTATAATTAACATTTGTTTTGTTAAAAGATAAATTAAAAGGCAACAGGGAGCCACCTGTCACTAAAGCTGCATCTTTTAAGAATTTTCTTCTTTTAGTCATTATACTTTCAAAGATAACGAATAGTCTTTTTTTAATAAATTTATATTAATATGAGAACCCCACTGCTTTTCTTGCTATTTGTTTGCGGATACCTTAAGTCTCAAAAAATACCACCTGGATTTATAGAATTAAAGAAAGCAGTTCCTGATTTGGTTATTGACTTAAGATATGCAACTTCAGAAAATTTTATTGGAACACCTGTTGATGGATATGGCTCTAAAAAAGCAGTAGGAACAATTGAAATGGCAGAAAGTATAAGAAAATCTCAAAACGTTTTAAAATCTTATGGCTTAGGCATTAAAGTTTATGACGCTTATCGCCCTCAAAAAGCTGTAAATCATTTTATTCGTTGGTCTAAAGTTCAAGATGATACAATTAATAAAATGACCTATTATCCTGAATTAAAGAAAAGTTTACTTTTTGAATTAGGATTTATCTCTGCAAAAAGTGGCCATAGCCGAGGAAGCACAATTGATCTAACGCTTATTTATCTTGAGGGAGAAAATAAAGGAAAAGAAGTCGATATGGGTGGGTCATGGGATTTTTTTGGAGATGCCTCTCACTATAATTTTTTAGAACTATCAGAAGACCAAAAATATTATAGAAAACTTTTGAGAAAGACTTTATTATCCTTTGGGTTTATTCCTTATGAAAAAGAATGGTGGCATTTTACTCTAAAAAAAGAGCCCTTTCCAAACACATATTTTGACTTTATTGTACCATGAACCTTTTAAAAAACCCTCTAAGGCATTTCCAAAGAGGGTTAAAGAGCTATAAAAACAATTGCTGTTTACTCCAATGCCTTTAAGGGGTCTTCATTTTCATAAAGATTAATAAGAAGACTTCTGTCATAATATGCAGCTAAAACTCTAATTTTATTCTCTTCATTAAAAGCAATAGCTGTATGGAAATTCATTGTTACTTCTTTACCATTTAATGCCTTGTAATAAAAAGGGGACCATCTAAGCAACCAATTACCATTTTCCTCACTGGTTGTTCCCATTATTATAGGGGGGAAGTCATCACCAGCAGCATTTTTTGGTGTATCCATAGTCATTATTTCAAAGCGACTAAAGACATCTTCAAATACAGCTTTAGCTTGTTCTTTTCCTTGAATTACTTGATTGTTTGGAAGCCACCAAGTTAAATCATCAGTAAATAAATCAAGCATAGCGTCTACATCTTTATTTGCAAAGGCTAATTTCATTAATTGTGCTTGAGCTTCCATCTCAGTATGATCAATTATTCCTTCACTTTTAGGTTCAGGACAATCACAGTTCTCACAGGATAAAAGAAGAACAGGAAATATTAGCGTAAGTATAAATTTTTTCATAATTGTATAATTTGTTTTTATAAAAGTATTAATGTTATTCAAATCTTATATAATTTATTTAGAAAAATTATTTTATACGATAAATTTTTCCATCACAGGATCCAAGAAAAATTTTATTTTGCCAATTTGCTATAGAGCAAAATTTATTTTTTCCTAAATCATATATTTTATTTATTGAATCAGGTCTTTGCTGGGTGAACTGATATATTTCAAAACTTTCATTTTTATTTCCATCACCAGTTAAAAGCAACCATTTTCCTTGAGTTGATTTATTTACATAAACTACTCGCAAGTTATCCCATGATGTTAATTCTAATAATTTATTAGAAGAAACAAAAAATGTTTTTGAAATTCCACCCCCAACATTTCCAATAATTAATCCTTGGTTGGATGAAAGTTGATAAGTTTTCCACACCAATAAGTCACTAAGTTTAGAATGGATTTTTGCTATTTTCATCTATTTATTAATTACAAGGTTTATTGGAGAGCGATTTAATCCATAGGGTTTTGGATCAAGATATCCAAAAACATAAAGCGCATTATCGGTTGATAAAAGAGCTCTAAATCTCGTATCACCAAAATTTTTTCTATCAAAAGTTTTTCTATAAAATGTTTTAAAATTTTTTCCACTGTCATCACTTTCCCATATATATCTGTAAACAAAACCGTTTTCCCATTCTTCTCTATTATCAGCACCTGAACCAACCGCAAAAAACTTTTTATTGAAAAATGCAATATCATGAACATGTTCCCCGCCATTAATATTTCTATATTTTTTGAAAACATAATCTTCATTTAATTTTTCAAGTTTGAAAACATTTCCTTGAATTAACTTTTTTTCGCTTGGCAGAGATTGGGAATAAAGCTCATCTTGATTTGTTGAATCATATCCGGCTTGCCATAAAGTTCCATTTATCAACTTAAAAGGTATAACCCTTTCTTCTCCAGAGTCATATTCTGATCTTTGAGGAGTTTTGTGATTTTCATTTAGAACCTTTGTTTTTGAATAATTTGTGTTGTTAATAGATTCAAATTTTCTAAACTCAATAGGTGCAAGTGTCCCCATATTTACTCTAGTATCACCATATCCAAACCAAAGCATATTATCAAAAACTTCAAGTGTGCTAATACTTTTATCAAAAGTTTCACCAAAATTATCCTTTCCCAATTTTAGATAATCCTCTATTGGCTTCGCCCAAAGTGAAACTTTTTCTTCTACAACTGAACTACAGCTTACTAAGGAAAGAATGAATAAAAAGAAAAGAGTGCGCATAAAAGTTTATTATTCAAGTTAAAAAATTTTGTTTTAAATGAATTTTACTTATTTTCTAATAATTTTAGTAAAATTATTAGAATTGAAAAACATAAAACGACGTGAATTTTTAAGCAATGTTTGTCCAACAGTTGCATTTGCGATAGCTGGAATTAGTATTATTGAGGCGTGTTCGAAAGACGAAAATGTTGATGTAAGTGAACAAATACAAGGGGGATTTACCGTAGAAGGGAACATTGTTAGGATTGATTTGGAGGACTCTTCATTTTCTTTATTGTCATCACAAGGATGGATGAATTTCACTTCTCAACAAATACTTCTCCTTAAGTTAGGGCCAAATAGTTACAGAGCATTTACCAATGAGTGTCCACATCGTGGTAATAGAAATAGTTGGACATATAATTCTGCAGAATCAAAATTTACATGTTCAAGTCACAATAACTCCTATCCTTCTGATTGTTTATCTGATGGAACAGCTGGAGGAGTTTTGAAATGTTATAGTACAACTTTAGAGGGAAATATTTTAACTGTGACTAAATCATAATTTTAATTATTGTTCATCACTAGTTATACTCAAAAAACCCATGAATAAAATCCTTATAATTTTATTTTTTTTTAGTGCTTTCAAAATTAGCGCACAATCTGAGGAAGAATTATTTAGTTTAATTGAAGGAGAAACTTCAGTTGAACCCTCTTTGCTGCCTAAAAGGATGATCTTTACACAAAGGTTTTTTTGGGGAGAGAGAGGTGTTTTGCGCTCTACTGGGTTGGCACCATTAAACAAACAAAAAAGAGAGAAAGAGCTTAAATTAAGACGAGTTATGTTAACGACTCACCAAACTTTAGGATATGCAACTCTTTTAGCAATGATAGCTCAGGGGATAATTGGAGGTAAACTTTATAATGGTCAAAGCGATCTTTATGAAACTCATAAAGCAATGGGAAAAATTGTTAATATTGGATATTTTACAGGCGCAGGCCTATCTTTGTTGTCTCCACCTCCATTAATAAACAAAAAAGTTAAGGGTTTAAATTCAATTAAGGCGCATAAATTTTTAGCTACAATTCATTTTTCTGCCATGTTATCAACAAATTATTTTTCTGATAAAGACAGAGGGGCACATAAAGCATCGGCATATACTGCTTTTGCTAGCTTTGCTACTGCTGTTTTAGTTTTTAAATTTTAATATGAGAACTCTTGCTTGTTTTTTTATTTCTTTTGTAATCTTTTCTCAAGAAAATCAAACTTGGACTATTGATAATTCAAGCTCATCTATTTCATATAAGGGGAAACATTTATTGCATGAATGGATAGGTATAAATAATAATATAAAAGGATTAATAGTTTTTGAAGAAAACATTCCTAAAAAATTAGCTGTTTTATCAAGCATTATTGAATTTGATAGTCAAAATTCTTCTCGCGATGCGCATGCCCTTGAAGTTTTAGATGGCTTAAATTATCCTCATGTAAAGTTTTATTCAGAAGCTCTAAATGTTAAGGACGATAGAATGAATATTGATGGCAAACTTACTTTTCATGGTATTTCAAAGCAATTAAATTTAAATGGAGTCTGGAAAAAAGAAGTAGACCAGATAATTTTATATGGAAGTTTTCAAATTAAACTCACAGATTTTAAAATAAAGCCACCTGTTTTTATGCTTGTCAATATGGATGAGCATGTAAACATAAAATATCAAATTATTTTTATTGCACAATAAATAAAGGGGGCATATTTCTTAAATGAAGATAATCATAATGATTTATTATATGTTTAAAATAAAAAAACCCTTGCTCTAGACAAGGGTTTTTTTATTCATAATATTAGTTTCTATTATTTTGAATCGCAAGCTAATTGATAAACAACTAAACCAAATCCAATTTTGTTAATTGCATCACCAACGTTATAGATAACATCCATATCCAAACCACCAAAAATTCCACTATACCATCCTTCAGTACCAGCCATATATCCAATAGGATAAATAGCCCAACCAACAAGAACAAACCAACAAAGGGCTTTGTGAGCTTTATGAACAGCGCCTCCAGCAGAAGCTGCTAGCTTAGAAGCTCCTCCTAGCCAGATTTCATATACTACCCAAAAATAAGCTAGTCCAGCAAGAAGACCCCATAATTGAGCGTTTGCAGGATCAATAGATTCACCAACATAACCAGCCACCAACATAACAGTTGATAACCAAATCATTTTCCACATTAAAGATTTCTGAGCCCCTGCAGCTTTAAGAATTAAATAAAACTCAACACACATTAATGGTACAGTTAGTATCCAATCTACATATCTAAAGAATGTAGGAGAGGTTCCAGTTTCTATATAATATTCTCTCATGTACCAATAGTGCACTGCTGCAATAAAAGTGATTAGTCCAGAAACTAAAATGGAAGTCCTCCATTTTTTGTCATGCCCGTTCATTTCCAAAAAGAAAAATACTGAAGCGGCCATCATAGCCATACAGCCTATAAAGAAGGTAAATGTAACAACATTACCGCTTCCTACGGAGCCGTCTATTAATAAATTTAAAATGTTCATATAATTTTTTTTTATTGTTTGGTATACTAAATTTATGAAAATATTCTTAAATACAAATAATCATCATCAATTAATATGCTATCAAAAGTTAAGATTATATTAACAGTTTTTATTATATGGATTTCTCTTTATTCTGATTCAACTACTGAAACCACTATTGCTAGCATATTAATCTTATCCTTAGGCTTAGTACATGGGGCATGCGATATTACTTTAATTACAACTAAATTAAATATTAGCTCAGTAAAAATCAAAGGACTAATTATCTCTAGTTATGTTTTAATTGCAATCATCTCATTTTTGTTTGTATACAATCAACCATTAATTGGGTTTGTCATGTTCTTATTAATTAGCAGTTATCATTTTGGAGAACAACACCTACATTCTAAGTTGGAGTCTTCCAAAATTCGATTTTTGCATTTTTTATTATATGGGATGGTAATTTTTATGTTAATGATTGAAACTCATAGAGAAACAGTAATTGATATATTAACCCCTTTGTTTAATAGTCAAATAGACATTATTCCAACTCAATTTATTGTTTATTTATTTATGGGGCTAACTTTATTATTGTGGGGAATCGATTATTCAAATATCAAATTTTCAGTTCTAAAGGAATTGTTTTATTTATTTGCAATTTTTATACTTTTCTCTAACACCAACCTAATAGTTTCTTTTGCAGCATATTTCATAGTGTGGCATTCGATTCCTTCAATAAATGATCAAATTGAATTCCTTTATAAGGAAATCTCAAAAAAAACAGTTTTATTGTACCTAAAGAACAGTGGATCATATTGGGCTATTTCATTGTCAGGACTGATTTTTTTGTTTTCTTATGGAGAAATAATGGGCGAAAATTTTTATTTAATATTATATTCATTTGTTTTATCAATTACTATTCCACATATTTTCTTGATTCATAACATTTTGTCTAAAGACATTGATATTTAAGAAATGCTTTATCATTAAAGGCTTTTTATATATTAAAACAAAAAATATTTTTAAATTGTCTCTATGTTTGAGCTTTCAATTCCTGGAAGAATTTGCTTTTATGGAGACCACCAAGATTATCTAGGCCTTCCTGTAATTGCTGGAACTATAAATCGCTATATATATTTAAAGGCCTTACCTATATCTTCGGCACATTTTCAAATTAATTTAAAGGACTACAATGAGTCTTTTATTGTCAATTTTCAAGAAGAGCCCTCTATGATTCGTCCTGGAGATTATTTTCGAGCCGGCCTTTGTGTATTAAAAAAAGAGGGAATTATACCTAACAAAGGATTTTGTGTTGATATTTCAGGAGATCTTCCAAGTAATTCTGGTCTTTCAAGCTCATCTGCTCTCGTTGTATCGTGGATAAAGTTTTTGGTTAGTGTTTATGCGCCAAGATTGAATGCTAGTGATATTCAAATTGCAAAATGGGCATTTTCAACTGAAGTAGAGTTTTTTAATCAATCTGGAGGAATAATGGATCAATTTACTATTTCTTTACGAGGATTAATTTACATAAACACTAATAACAAGTCATACAAACGGCTTAACGGTGATTTTGGCAGTTTATTAATAATAGAATCAGGGATACCTAAAGACACTCAAGAATTGCTTAAACAAGCTAAGGAGAAATCCCAAAAAGCAATTGATTTAATAAAAAATAATAATAAAAAGTTTGAAATATTAAAATCGGATAAAAATCATTATGAATTATACAAAAACTATTTGCCAAAAGATTTACAGCCATATTGGAAGGCAGCAATTCATAATTTTGTTATTACAAAAAAAGCAAAACAAATTTTGAATAAAAAAAAGACGTCTAAAATACTATTAGGCAATTTGATGAATGCTCACCAAAAAATTTTACAAAATGAAATAAAGAATACGCCTTCCAAAATAATAAAACAATTAGAGGCTGGAAATAAAGCGGGGACATTTGGTTCTAAAATTGTTGGATCTGGCGGAGGCGGATGCATGGTTGCTATGTTAGATAAAAAAAATATTTTTGCAGTTAAAAAGGCTTTTATTGATTCAGGGGCAAAAGCAGTCCATGAAGTAGAATTAATCTACCCAAAAAACTAAAATTATGGCAAACCTTATAATTATGGCAGCGGGGGCATCCTCAAGAATGAAAAAAAGTCTTGATGATATAAAGCTTTCTGAAAAAAGAAAAACAATTGCTGCAAATCAACATAAAACTTTAATTCCATTGACAGAGAAAGGAAAAAATCTTTTGTATTTCTTATGTTCAAATGCCAAATCAGCAGGATACAAGTCTATATATATATTAACGGCTCCTAATAATGAGGCTTTTAAAAATTGGGTTCAAGTAAATAAAAATGATTCATCAATTAGTGGAGTTAAAATTCACTTTCCTGTCCAATATGTTCCAAAAGAACGAGAAAAACCTTTAGGAACTGCCGATGGAATTGAACAAGCTTTATATCAATTTCCTCAACTATTAAATCAGAGATTTACAGTTTGTAATGCCGACAATCTATATTCAACAAATGTTTTAAAACAGCTTTTAGAACATAAAGATTCACCACATTCAATTATTGCATATAATAGAGATTATTTAAACTTTCCAGAAGAAAGAATTACCAAATTTGCATTAATGCATATTGATAATGAAGGTTACTTAAAAGATATAGTTGAAAAACCCCCTATTAAAACCCATAATTCTTTTAGAAATCAAAAAGGAGAGCTGCTTGTAAGCATGAACATATTTAGTTTTACCGGCACTGAGATTTTTCCTTATTTAAAAAATTGCCCATTAAACCAAGAAAGAAACGAAAAGGAGCTTCCAGAAGCTGTTAGAATGCTTGTAAAAGATCAACCTAAATCCACATATACTTATATTGTTAAAGAGCATTTGCAAGATTTAACCTCAGCAAAGGACATAAATCAATTTTAGACATCCTATTAAAACTACAATTCATTAATTTCATTATCCATCCAATTTAACCTATTGTTAAGATAGCTTTTCAGATCAGCGATTACGCTTGGATAATCTACATTAATGCCACTCCACTTATTATAGTTTCTTTCTATAGCTCCATTAGAAATAAGATATTGACTTGTTTCATCAACAAAGGATAAAACACTATTATTTGAAAGTGTATTAGCTCTGAGTAATTCCCAACGAGTTTTAAGAGAGTTTTTAAATATAGGATCTTCAAGAAGTCTTTTCCACCAAAACGGAACTAACCATGGGTCATTAGGCACGTATGAATTATAGTTTGCAATCCAATCATCAAAAGGCCCTCTGTCTTGTCGGTTATATCCAATATTCAAATCCCATATGGGCCCCATTTTAAGCTTCCCCCCTTTGTCCTTATGCATATATGTGCTTAGCCTGTAAGCATCTATATTTCCGGTTAGTTCATTAATTATAAAATAATCAATAAAGCTATCTAAATCAATGTAGTCTAAATAGCTTCTTGTTTGCGATGTAAAATCATCATATAATAGTGCGGTCTCAAAATCGTTTATAAAGCTCTGAATATAATTTTTTTGAGGGCTTGTTATTTCTTCAGCTTTAGGATATTCATACAAAAAATATGTTTCTAACTTTTGATATTCATGATAAGGAGGTCCAAATGGAGGAAGAGAGGCAAGGCTATTTCCATTTATATCATAATTTGATCTAAAACTTATACCTTCGTTATAAGATGCATCATCACTCCAGTTAGTTTCATAATATTCTAAGGGTTGGTTATCAGGGGCTACATCTGAACCACCTGTTTTATCAATTTTAAGAATATATCCGCCGGTTATATCATCTGGCCCCTCATCAGAGGGAATTAATTTTGAAATATTTATTCGTTTTGAATCTCTTTTTAGTTTTTCCATAAAAACATAGATTCCTTTATAGTCACTTTCTCCATTATGTATATAGTCTATTTCCAGCTCAACAAATTTAGATCGACTGGCATAATTACCCATTTGTCGATATAACTCATAACCTATATAGTGATTCATTAAGCTAGCATCAAAAATAATTTCAGGACTTCTAAATACGTGACCCATTAATATCCAATCTTCTTCCTTTGGAAACCCAAATATTTCAACATCAACATCATTGCCTGATTCATCCCAGGTCTCTATGCCATAAGATTTTTTGTCAGACATTCTGAAGGAGGTAACACCACGATATTCAATACCTATAGGATTTGAAAAAACTTTTTCACTATTTTGATAAATATCCATATGCGCTGAAACCTTTGGTTCATTTGTAATAAAATTTGAAGTAGTAATTTTTATATAGGGTAATTCAGATCCATCTAAATTAATTGCAAAAGAATTAATCCCAGACAGCCTTGTTTCGTCTTTGTTACAAGAGACCACAAATAATAAGGAGAACACGATAATGCCTAATAATTCAAATATTTTTAAGAGATTCTTATTGTTTCTCATCCGACAAATATTTTAAAACCACGTAATATTAATAAATTGTTTTAGAATGATTATTTTTAGGCATACGAAATTTTCAATAAAAGTTATAAAAATCTATTAATAAGAAATCAATATGGATGAAGTAATAAATTATAATGAATTGATATTAATGCTAGCAAGGTTTTTCTTCAATCTTTTTTTCATTGGTATTATTATTAAAATAATTCATAGTCATAGTTCGGAAATAAGCAGACACGATTCAACCTTCTTTATTATTAGTGTTATTGTTTTTTTCCTTTGTTTTACTTTAAAGCAGATAGATTTAAATTTTGGAATGGCACTTGGATTGTTTGCTATATTTGGAATAATTAGATACAGAACTGAAGCTGTTTTGCCTGAAGAAATAACGTATCTTTTTGTTACTATTGGATTGTCGGTAATAAACGCCCTAACAAGTTTAAGCTTTGGCTGGTTAACATTATTAACAATAAATGTTTTAGTTTGTTTTGCTGTTTTGTTTGCTGAGAAGTTTTTATTTCATGCTGATGATGTTTCAGACTCTCATAGGATTGTTTTAAATATACCTATTCAGCATAACGAAATGAATTCAATAGTGAAAAATGAAGTTGAAAAAGTTTCTAAAAACTTAAATATAAATGTGATAAATTATAATATTAATAGAATTGATTATAAAGGTGGGATAGTCAATGTTCATATTTTTTATCATAAGGACAATTGAAAAATCATCTGTGCTTACTCTTTCTTTTTACTTCAAACCTAATTATAGGTCAGGAAAACACTGAGTCTAAGTTCTGGACAACAGTAGGATATATTTATCAGCCCCTGGAAAAACTTACGTTTGGAATACACCAACTATATAGACTAAAAGATAATTATAATGCAGTTGATACTTATATAACGGAATTTAATACAGATTATTCGTTAAAGAATAAGTTGAATTTGGAATTAGAACTTCGCTATTACTATAAAAATGATAATACTGGAAATGTTCAAGGGTATGAAAATTTATGGAGATATAGGTTAGGGGTAGAAAAAGAATGGAAGATAAAACCTTTTAAACTTTTTTTAAGAGCTGCATATCAAAATAGACAATCAATCGATAGGAATGATAAGACCACAAAATATTTTAGGACAAGATATGCTTTTGAATATGCGATAAAAAAATGGGATTGGGATCCATATTTTTCTTTTGAATATTTATCAAAACTTTCTGGGAATAAACTAAAAAAATATAGATTCGGATTTGGAAGTAGTAATAAAGTAAATGGAAGCAAATGGACATTTAGATATTATTTTGAAACTAATAAAAAGAGAACTATTCCTGACTACCATATTTTAAGTTTAAAATATCGTTATAAAGACAAGTCAAAAAAAATTAAAAAGAACAAGAAAAACCCTGAAACTAAAACTGAAGTTTAATTATTAAATGGATATTATTTTATAGTGGATATTTTGTTGTAAATTCACGGCTGAAAAATTCGATTTATAATGAATATTTTAGTTTGCATAAGTATAGTTCCTGACACAACATCAAAAATTAAGTTTACTCAAGACCAAAAAAAATTTGATATAAATGGCATTCAGTTTATAATTAATCCAAATGATGAATTTGGATTAACAAGGGCGATATGGCTTCAACAAAAACATCAAGCTAATGTTGACATAGTAACGGTAGGACTTTCATCCTGTGAACCAATTTTAAGAAAATGTTTGGCTATTGGTGCAAATAAAGCTATTAGAATCGACACTGACCCTTTAGATGGATTTGCGGTTGCAAAAGAATTGAAAGAATTATGTTCAAAAGAGAAATATGATCTTATAATTGGCGGGAGAGAATCTATAGATTATAATGGAGGGATGGTACCAGGAATGTTAGCTCAAATGTTACAAATGCCATTTGTAACTAACTGTATTTCACTAGAGGTTAAGGATGATTTTGTAATAACTAAAAGAGAAATAGATGGTGGTATAGAAACAACTTCTTGTAGTTTACCTTTAGTAATTGCAGGACAAAAAGGATTAGTAGAGGAAACAGATTTGATTATACCAAACATGAGAGGAATAATGCAAGCAAGGCAAAAGCCATTAGAAGTAATTCCTTCAATCAAGAGTGTTTCTAAAAGCGAGATTCATAAATTTGAAGAACTTCCTCCTAAGAAAAGTGTTAAGCTTGTAGACAAAGATAACATTGATCAATTAATAGAGTTATTGCATAGTGAAGCAAAAGTAATTTAAAGTTAATATTATGTCAGTCTTAGTTTATGCAGAAAACCAAAGCGGTAAATTTAAAAAAAGCACCTATGAGGTAGTTTCATACGCTCGTGAAGTGGCTGATAAATTAAAACAAAAGCTTATAGCTGATTCAATAAATTCTAAAGAAACAAATTTATTATCTAATTATGGGCCAGATAAAATCATTGAGTACAATAATCCTTTATTAAATGATTTTACACTTCAAAATTATTCCTCTATAATATCTGATTGCGCAAAATCAGAATGTGCTTCTTTAGTAGTTTTAAGTTCAACTGCTGACTCTAAATATTTAGCTCCGTCTTTATCTGTAAATCTAGATGCAGGCTTGGCTTCAAATGTTGTTTCAATTCCTGAGAGTTTTTCTCCCTTAACTATTAGACGCTCTTGTTTTACTAATAAGGCATTTAATTTAACTATACTTAAATCAGAGACTAATATTATTTGTGTTTCTAATAATTCTTATGGTGTGAAAGAGAATAAATCAAAAGCAGAAATTATTTCTAAAAAAATTGCTGTTAATCAAGATAAAATAAAAATTGAGAGCAAAAATAAAAGCAGCGGCGCAATAAGTATTGCAGATGCTGATATTGTAGTTTCTGGAGGAAGAGGATTAAAAGGACCTGAAAATTGGTATTTAGTTGAAAATTTAGCTTCAGCTTTAGGAGCGGCTATGGCATGTTCAAAACCTGTTTCTGATATGGGATGGAGGCCTCATAGTGAACATGTTGGACAAACTGGAAAACCTGTAGCGTCTAATTTATATATTGCAATTGGGATTTCAGGAGCTATTCAACACCTTGCAGGAATAAATGCTTCAAAAGTAAAAGTTGTAATAAACAATGATCCAGAAGCTCCTTTTTTTAAAGCAGCTGATTATGGAATCGTTGGTGATGCTTTTGATGTTGTCCCAAAGCTTACAGAAACATTAAAAGCATTTAAATCTTCATAACAATATATAATTTTATAATTCCGAGCATCATTTTTTAAAAAATTAAATTTATACCTAGATTAACTAAAATTATCAATGAATAATAATTCTAAATATTTGATTAATTTTTTTCTCTATGGCACTTTTTTTATATTCATAAATAGTTGTGAAAAACATTTTAATCATAACCCATTAAATGATATTATATATAAAGATGTTCCTCAAATTAAATCAATTGTTGAAAATCTTGAAAAACATAATTTACAAATTAGATATACTCAAATTGATACTACAAATAATAATAAAATTGAGCTACGAACCTATTCTTTTCAAGAGAACAATGAAGTATACTTTTATCCAGCAAGTACAGTAAAACTTCCAATTGTCATTTTAACTTTAGAAAAACTCAGACAGTTAAAAAAGGCTGGAATTAACATATCTGGGAACACTCCTTTTCATATATACGATAGAAATGGAAACCCTATAAAAGTAGAAGATTCTTCAGGGGTAAATAAAACCCTTACTATAAATCATCTAATTAAAAAAATTTTTTTGATAAGCGACAATAATGCTTATAATTATTTATTTGACTTTTTAGGAAAAGACTCTATTAATTCAGGATTGAAAAAAAGAGGAATTATTAATTCTCAAATCCATCATAAATTTCTTTTAAACGGAGATAATGTAAACACTTGGTCTTATTTTTTCTTTAAGAATAAAGACACCTTGTATTATCAAAAAAGCAGAAAAACATCATTTTTAGAATCAAATAAAAATCTAAAAAAAATTATCGTTGGACAAGGAGTTTTATTAGATGATTCAATTCAAAAAAAACCTATGGATTTTACATATAAAAACAGAATACCGCTTAATGACCTTGAAGGAATTATTTTACGTGTAATTTTTCCGGATAATTTTGAAAAAGAAAAACAATTTGATCTAGCTAGAGAAGACTATACTTTTTTAAAAGATTACATGAGCAGATCAACTTTAGAAAGCGAAGAACCTAATTATAATAATAATGAAAAGTACTGGGATAGCTATGCAAAGTTTTTTATATGGGGCGATGTTAAAGGAAAAATGGACAACACTATAAGAAGTTATAACAAAGTAGGAGAGGCATATGGAACATTGAGCGAATCTGCATATATTGAGAATAAAAATTTAGGAATTGGCTTCCTTTTGTCAGCCACTATATTAGTTAATAAAAATCAAATTTATAATGATGGTGTTTATGAATATGAGTCTTCAGGGATACCCTTTTTAGCTGAATTGGGACGTCAAATTTACAATTTTGAAAAGGAAAGGTCCAAAAAAAAACAGGCCCATCGACCTGTTTTTTTTAAATAAGAAAAATTACAGCAGAATAGAAATTAATGGTGTCTGCTGAGTGTTATTTCTTAAAAAATTGTAATAAAACATATGACACCCCCTTTCTCAAATTAGATTAAACTTTACTGTTGTCACAGCATTTTCTGACCTATATCAAATATATAACAGTTTTAATAAAAAGAAATTTTATTTAACTATTTTTTTAAGTGTTAATCCTTGAACCAAAATTGTAAATAGAACAACCATATAAGTCAAGAAAAGAATAAGGTCTTTACCTTGTCCAATTTGGTTTGGAAGATTTAACGCTAATGCTATACTTAATCCTCCACGAAGTCCACCCCAAGTAATTATAAGTGCCGTCCTCTTCTCAAAAGTTTTAAAAAAAGAAAGGAATTTAATTGGAATCCAAACCCCAACTCCTCTTGAGCAAACAACAAGTAAAATTGTTAATATTGATATTAAAAGATACGTAGTGTCAAAATTTTGGAATATTGGAATTATTTCAAGCCCAATTAATATAAAAAGTATTGCGTTAAGAGTCTCATCTAATAAATGCCAAAACTTATAGACATACTCACCCATAGCCTTTTGAAGACCTTCTTCTTTTTTGTCAGTATCAATATTTCTGTTTAAAAATAACCCCATGACAACAACACCCAAAACACCTGAGAAGTGAAATTGATGTGATATAACAGAGACTAGCAAAACAAGAGACAAAGTGATCAGAACCTCTAACTCTACATGTTCGTTTTCAATATATTTTACAAGTTTTAGTCCTAAGAAACCTATTAAAGCGCCAAGGGCTACACCACCAATTACTTCTTGTGCAAATAATAGACCTACACCTTCAACAGATGCGTTTCCTGTTAGCTTTACATTTAAAAGAGTAAGAAAAATAACCACCCCAATTCCATCATTAAATAAGGATTCTCCTGCAATTCGAGTTTCAGTAATTCTAGATAAATTCATTTTTTTAACCATAGCAAGCACAGCAATAGGATCAGTAGGAGCTATTAACGCACCAAATAATAAACAGTCTACATAGCTTAAACCAATAGAATTCAATCCTAAAAACGGTTGTTCAACAAGCCAATAAATTCCAGAGCCTACTACAAAAGTTGAAAATAAAACACCAAAAGAAGCTAACAAAAGAATAGTAACCTTATCCTTTAAAAGCTCGTGCACATCGACGCTAATTGCTCCTGCAAATAATAAAAAAGGAAGCATTACATCAATTAATAAAACTTGAAAATCAAAACTTTCTATCAGATTACTTACAGTTTCTAGAAATGGCGGTGAAATTACGCCGATAGTTAGAACACTAAATGAAAGCACTATTGCTAAAATCATTAAACCAATAGTTTGGGGCAACTTTAGTAGTCTCAAGTTTATAATTGAGAATACAGATGCTAATAAAAGTAGTATTGTAGTTAGCTCAAGGACATGCATAATATTTATTTAAATAACAATTAATTTGTGTTTTGATACATCTTGGATATATATTTTCCTAAAATGTCAAATTCTAAGTTAACAATTTCTCCTTTAATTAATTGATGAAATGTTGTGTTTTTATATGTGTGGGGTATAATTGCAACAGAAAAAGTATTTATTCCTGAATCTATTACAGTTAAACTAACACCATTTATAGTAATTGAGCCTTTTGCTATGGTTAAATTTTTTTCTTTTTTATCATATTTAAAATCAAATTTCCAGCTTCCATTTTCATTATTGATTTTTGTGCATATTCCTATTTGATCAACATGACCTTGTACAAAATGTCCGTCTAGCCTAGAATTAATTGTCATAGCTCTCTCTAAATTTATCTTGCTTCCTGCCTTTAAAAAATTTAGATTGCTTCTTTTCAATGTTTCAGATATAGCAGTTACTGAATATAGGTTTTCATATACAGTTTCAATAGTTAAACAAACACCATTGTGGGATAAGCTTTGGTCAATTTTCAAATTTTTAGTTAGTGAACTTTTTACACTGAAAGTTTTATTTGCACCAACTTTATTAATTGATATAATTTCTCCTATATCTTCAACAATACCTGTAAACATAACAGTTAAATTTAATTAACTTTGGTTGTAAAATTAGGAAATTCATTTGATCAAAAACAAGCATATCAAAAAAATTAAGGTAGGGCTGTCTCTTGGAGATCCTAATGGAGTAGGGTTAGAGTTGATTCTTTCTATTTTCCAACACAAACAGTATTTTAAATTTTTTATACCTGTTCTTTTTGCGCCAATAAAAATAGTTCAAGAACAAAAGAAACACTTTGACTTTAAAACCAAATTAATAAAAGTTACTGACTCACAATTATTAATTCCTGGGAAACTTAATGTTTTTGATATAAAAACCAAAGACATAAAATTAAAATTTGGTGAATATTCTGAAAAATCTGGGGCAATTGCACTTCTTTCACTTGAAGCATCAAATGATGCGATAAAAAAAGGAAAAGTTGATATTTTGGTTACTGCTCCAATAAATAAAAAAACAATTCATTCCAAAAAATTTCATTTCAAGGGACACACCGACTATTTTTCAAATAGCTTCTCAGGAGAATCACTTATGTTTATGGTTTCAAAAGATTTGAAAATTGCACTTATAACAGACCATATTTCAATTAAGGAAGTTTCTGCCATATTTTCTAAAAAACTGCTTACCAAAAAAATTAAACAAGTGTTAAATTCTTTAAAGAATGATTTTGGTATAAAGAATGCTAAATTGGCAATATTGGGACTGAACCCTCACTCCGGGGAGAATGGCTTAATAGGGACTGAAGATGAATTAATTACTAAGCCAGTAATTAGAAATTATAATAATCAAGAAGAACTTGTTTCTGGACCATTTTCTGCAGATAGTTTTTTTGGTTCTGAAAATTACAAAAAATTTGATGCAGTACTTGCTATATATCATGATCAGGGTTTAATTCCTTTCAAAACATTAACTTTTGGTAAAGGAGTAAATTATACTGCAGGATTAGAAATAATTAGGACATCGCCTGACCATGGAAGCGCTTTTGATATAGCCGGAAAAGGGATAGCTTCATCCAGCTCATTTGAATCTGCTCTGATGATTGGAAGGGAAATCTTTAATTTGAGAAAACATCCTAAATCTTAATTCCAAGAAATAAAAATTAAGGTTTAAAAAAAATATTATAAATTTGCACGCTTATATGTTTGGCCATGAAGAGTAAACATTCATGTTTGATTAAACCCTTAAATTTAAAAAACGGGAATCATACATATAAATACAAGATTGATAATAAGTTCTTTGAAGGTTTTGAATATTTAGATTTTGAAAATGTTCAACTGAAAACTTTTCTTGAAATAAAAAAAATAGATCAGGGTTTCTATTTGATTTTTCAAACAAAAGGTACGGTAAGGGTCCTTTGTGATATTAGTAACGAATTATTTGATTTGCCTATTTCATGTAGTTTAAATCTAAACATAAAATTTGGACAGAGTTATTTTGATGATGACGAAATTTTAATTTTGCCATATGGCACTAACCAAATAGATATTTCAAAATACATTTATGAGATGGTAATTCTTTCATTGCCAATAAAAAAAATGCATCCAGGAATAATTGAAGGCAGTTTAAA
Organism: Flavobacteriaceae bacterium; assembly: GCA_002723295.1. Lineage (GTDB taxonomy): Bacteria > Bacteroidota > Bacteroidia > Flavobacteriales > Flavobacteriaceae > Marivariicella. The sequence goes on from PBNP01000008.1 coordinate 20,409, forward strand.
TTCTGATATTCTTCAAAAACTAGATTTTTTAAAACCCAAAAAAAACAGAATTTTATCTGGATATCATCCAAGATGGAAAAAACTAAAAGATTTATTATAAATAACTATTAAAAATGGCTCATCCTAAAAGGAAAATTTCTAAAACTAGAAGAGACAAAAGACGTACTCATTATAAAGCAAAAAAAAGACAAATTGCAGTATGTAATGCAACTGGAGAAAGTCATTTATATCATCGTGCGCATTGGCACGAAGGAAAGCTTTATTACAGAGGGAAAGTTTTAGTTGATAGCACTGAATTATCAGAAGACTAAAGGGAATCAACTGCAATTAATTCCGAATAATTATTTTAAACGTTTTTTTCATAAAAAAACCTATCTTCACTAAAGATTTAATAAAAAGTATTAGTCAAATGATTGAGGTAAGTAGATCTTTTAACAAAATAATTTTTATAAAATGAATATTAAAGAAATTCAACATCTAATTAAGTTTGTTACAAAATCAGGAGTAGATGAGGTTGAGATTGAAAAGAAAGATTTCAAAATAATAATTAGAACTAACGCTAATAGACAATCTAAAGAAATTAGCTCGACTGTTAAAACATCTAATTTTATATCTGAGCCAATCCTGGAAAATATTGATTCTGATTTAAAAATAGAAGAAAAAAACACTCAGGCTCTAGAGAATCAAAATAAAAAACATATTATTATTAAGTCTCCAATAATCGGCACTTTTTATAGAAAACCTTCCCCCGATAAGCCTAACTTTGTAGAAAAAGGATCTGAAGTAAAAAAAGGAGATCCACTATGTGTTATTGAGGCAATGAAGTTGTTTAATGAAATTGAGTGTGAAATTGATTGTAAAATCATTAAAATTTTAGTTGACGATGAAACTCCAGTTGAATTTGATCAACCACTATTTTTAGTTGATCCTTCATAATTTTTATTGATGTTTAAAAAAATTCTTATAGCCAATAGAGGTGAAATTGCAATGCGAATTATTCGCACATGTAAAGAGATGGGCATTAAAACAGTTGCTATTTATTCAACTGCAGATAGTGAAAGTCTCCATGTGCGTTTTGCAGATGAGGCAGTATGTGTTGGGCCTGCTCCGAGTAATGAGTCATATTTGAAAACGGCAAATATTATCGCAGCAGCAGAAATAACTAATGCGGATGCTATACACCCAGGATATGGGTTTCTATCAGAAAGCTCAAAATTCTCCAAACTTTGTGAAGAACACAATATAAAATTTATTGGAGACTCTTCTGAAATGATTAATAAAATGGGAGACAAGGCTTCTGCAATAGCAACGATGAAATCTGCAGGAGTCCCAACGATTCCTGGATCAGAAGGGCTATTAGAATCATTAGAAGAAGCTAAAAAAACAGCAAAAAAAATTGGATACCCAATTATGATTAAAGCAACTGCAGGTGGTGGAGGAAAAGGAATGCGTGCAATTTGGGGCCCCGATGAAATTGAAAAAGCGTGGGATAGCGCAAAGGCTGAATCACTAACTTCCTTTGGAAATGATGAAATGTATATGGAGAAATTAATTCAGAATCCAAGGCATATAGAAATTCAAATTGTTGGAGATTCATATGGAAAAGCTTGTCATTTATCAGAGAGAGATTGTTCAATTCAAAGAAGACATCAAAAATTAATTGAAGAAACTCCCTCACCATTTATGACTGAGGAATTGAGGAAATCAATGGGAAAATCTGCTATTAAAGCAGCAAAGTTTATTAAATATGAGGGGGCAGGAACTATTGAATTCCTAGTTGATAATAAAAGGAACTATTATTTTATGGAGATGAATACACGGATACAGGTAGAGCATCCAATAACAGAACAAGTAATTGATTTTGACCTTATTCGAGAGCAAATTAAAGTTGCAGCTGGAATTCATATAAGCGGAAAAAGCTATTTACCAAAAATGCATTCAATTGAATGTAGAATAAATGCTGAAGATCCAGACAATGATTTTCGTCCATGTCCTGGCCAAATTCAAACACTTCATTTTCCTGGGGGCCATGGAGTTAGGGTTGACACACATGTTTACAGTGGGTATATCATCCCTCCCTTTTATGACTCTATGATTGCTAAACTTATAACAACAGCTCAAAGCCGTGAAGAAGCTATTAACAAAATGAAAAGAGCTCTAGATGAATTTCTTATAGAAGGAATAAAAACAACAATCCCTTTTCATAGAAATTTAATGGATAATCCTGATTTTATTAAAGGGAATTATACCACAAGATTTATAGAGAGTTTATCTTCTTGATTTTAAAGAGATCCAGAATTTAGCATATCATAATTTCACTTTTCGCAACTCTTTTTCATAAGCTTAAAAAAATCAGAATTATCTAAAAACATTTTGTAAATTTCAAAGTAAACAATTTTGTATTAGATAATTTTGATAAAGCTATAATAGAATGGATATCAGAGAATCATTATTTTTAGAAATTATTTCATTGGCAAAACAAATTTCAAAGCTGAAAAATTATCAGTCTTCTCATGATTTAGATGAATTATCTTTAGCTCTTTTTGAAAAGGCGCTCTTACTTAAAAATTTAGCTAAAGATGATTTTTTGCAAAAAGAATCAGAGCTTAAAGCCCAATTAGATGTAAATAAACTTTCTTTTATTCCTAAAGATCAGTCTGGAAACATTCAAAATAATAAGCAAGCAATTACTCCATTAATTGAAACAATTAAAGAAATGATACCTGAAATGCCTGAAAATAATTTACAAAGTAATTTATTTGAAGAAGATATACAGGCTTCAAAAGGCAAAAAAAATGAAGAGATTATTTATAAAAGAAATTTAAAGCATAAAAAATTAAATGATCACTTTTCTGAGAAATTAAAGATTGATTTAAATGATAAATCAGCCTTTATTCAAAAATTATTTGACAATAAACCTAAAATTTACAACAAAGCTATTAGAGAGATTTTTAATTTTAAAGACTGGGAATCTGCACGTGATTTCATAGAAAAAAAAATACAATACAAAAATAATTTATGGGGCAAAAACCCCTCTATAGCTAAGAGGTTTTATGAATTAGTAAAAAAACAATTTGAATAAAATAAACATCAAATTTTATAATGACTTTGTATATAGTGCCGACACCTATTGGTAATTTATTAGATATAACATACAGGGCAGTTGATGTTTTAAATAATGTTGACTTAATTTTAGCGGAAGACACTAGAACAAGCAAGAAACTATTAAACAAATATTCAATTAAAACAAGGGTTGAAAGCTTTCATAGCTATAATGAACATTCTAAATTAGAATCAATCATCAAAAAATTAAAAAGCGGCAATACAATTGCCCTTATTTCTGACGCGGGGACTCCTAGTATTTCAGACCCTGGATTTTTATTGATTCGGGAGTCTATATCAAGAGGAATTAATGTTTATTGCCTTCCAGGCCCTACTGCATTAATTCCTGCTCTTGTACAAAGCGGGTTTTCTTCTGATCGTTTTATTTTTGAAGGATTTTTACCTCATAAAAAGGGCAGAAAATCCAGATTAGAAAATTTGTCAGAAGAGAAAAGAACAATAATAATTTATGAATCACCATATAGAATTATTAAAACACTTAATCAGCTTTTAGTCATTTTTGGTAATGATCGAAAAATAAGTATTGTTAGGGAGCTTACAAAAAAATTTGAAAATCAATTTAGAGGGTCAATAAAAGAATCAATTAATTATTATAATAAAAACTTACCTAAGGGGGAATTTGTAATTGTAATTTCACCTCCTGCAAAAAAGACATGATTAAAAAAAATTGGAAAAAAATTGAAGCTCCTGATTTAGTCAAATCTAAAAATTTGCAAAACGAATTAAATGTACCTAAACTTATAGCTCAATTATTAGTCCAAAGAGGAATTGAATTATTTTCAGAAGCAAGAGAATTTTTTAGACCTGAATTAAAAGATTTGATTGATCCATTTTTAATGAAAGGAATGAAAAAAGCAATAGATAAAATTATTTTTTCAATAGAAAATAAAGAAACAATAATGATTTATGGTGATTATGATGTAGATGGAACTACTTCTGTTGCTCTGCTTTATTCTTTTTTAAAAAAACAAGGGGGAATAGTTATTCCTTATATACCAGACAGATATAAGGAAGGATATGGTGTATCAGTAACAGGGATAAATGCAGCTAAAGAAAAAAAAGTTTCCTTAATTATAATTATTGATTGTGGAATTAAAGCGATAAAAGAAATTGAGTTGGCTAATTCTTATGGAATCGACACAATCATTTGTGATCATCATATACCAGGAAAAGTTTTACCAAATGCAGTATCAATTTTAAATCCAAAACAAGAAGATTGTTCGTATCCTTATAAAGAATTATGTGCTTGTGGAATTGGATTTAAAGTAATTCAAGCTTTTGAACAAAAAAAAGGAAATTCATTTGATAACATAAAAGCATATCTGGATTTGGTTGCAATTGCAATTGCTGCAGATATTGTTCCCATTACTGGAGAAAATAGAGTATTAACATTTCTTGGTTTAAAAAGATTAAATTCAGATATCAGAATAGGATTAAAACATTTAATAAACAATCAATATAAAAAGCTTAATATTTATGATTTGATTTATAAAATTGCACCAAGGATTAATGCTGCTGGAAGAATGAAACATGGCATGTATGCTGTTGATCTTTTGGTCTCGACTTTTGATCAAGAGGCAATTTCAAAATCTAGAACTATTGAATTATTTAATAGTGAAAGAAAAATGATTGATGAAAGAATAACTAAAGAAGCTTTAGAGCAAATAGAGTTAATTGGAAGTGTTGAAGCAAAAACAACTGTTGTTTATAGACCTGACTGGCACAAGGGTGTTATAGGGATTGTTGCTTCAAGATTAATGGAATTTCATTATAGACCAACTATAGTATTTACTAAGGAAGGGGAATTTATTGTTGGATCAGCAAGATCAGTAAAAGGCTTCAATATCTACGAAGCACTATCTTCTTGTTCTAAATATTTGATACAATATGGAGGACATAAATATGCCGCAGGATTAAAAATAGAACCTGAAAAATTTACCGAATTTAAAATTGCTTTTGAGTCTGCGGTTTCTAAAAAAATCTTATCACATCAACTTATCCCAAGTTTAACATATGACCTTGAAATCACTTTAGATAAATTAACAAGTACTACATTCAGAATTATAAATCAAATGAGACCATTTGGACCATATAATAGAGAACCTGTTTTTTGTGTTAACAATTGTTTAGATAATGGAGGCACTAGAAAAGTGGGTAAAGAGAATAATCATCTCAAATTAGAAATTATAGATAAATCTGGAACCTCTTTTTCAGGAATTGGGTTTAATATGGCAGAATATTTAAGTGAAATTAAATCAAAAAATGATTTTTCTATTTTGGCGAACCTAATAAAAAATGATTATAATGATAGATCTGAACTTCAATTATTAATAAAATCAATTTCTTTTGATAAAAATCCTACCTAGAATTTAGAGAGTTATAGGCTTAACCAATAAATAGATTTATTTTATTAAAATCTATAAAGGTTAATTAATTGTTCTGTAGATTTGTTCTGAATGTTATTTGAGCGAGAATTTATAGTTATCAAGATTTTATTTGCCAACTCTTTACCTAACTCTACACCCCATTGGTCATAACTAAAAATATTCCAAAGAATTCCCTGAGTAAAAATTTTGGATTCATATAGTGAAATTAATGCCCCAAGATTATAAGGAGTAAGCTCTTTGATAAGAATTGAGTTCGTAGGACAATTGCCTTTAAAAATTTTAAAAGGCAATAACCTGTCTATTGATTTTGAAGAATAATTAGCTAATTCAAGTTCACGTATAACTTCAGATTTCTTTTTGCCTTTCATAAGCGCTTCAGTCTGTGCAAAAAAGTTTGCTATTAATTGATCTTGGTGTTCTTTTTCTTTATAAAGTGAATTTTTGAAACCAATAAAATCAGCTGGAATAAGCCTTGTCCCCTGATGAATTAATTGAAAGAACGCATGTTGGGCATTTGTTCCTGTAGAGCCCCATATTATCGTGCCAGTTTGATAGGTTACATTTTCTCCATTTCGATCAACACTTTTACCATTACTCTCCATTGAAGCTTGTTGGAGGTAATTTGGAAAACTTCTCAGGTATTGTGTATAAGGAATTATTACTTCAGTTTCAGCATTATAAAAGTTGTTGTACCAGACCCCTATAAAACTAAGAATCAAAGGCATGTTTTTTTCAAAGGGAGTTTTTTTAAAGTGAATATCCATAGCCTCTGCACCTTTCAACAATTTTTCAAAATTTTCATATCCGATTGAAAGACAGATGCTTAATCCAGCTGAACTCCATAAGGAAAATCTTCCGCCAGTCCAGTTTTTCATTAAAAAAACATTTTCTTTTGTAAGCCCATATTCTTTAATCTTTTGCGTGTTAGAGGATATGGCTATAAAATGTTTTGATAAACTTACCTCAGAAGAATTACTCAAAAACCATTTTTTAATAGTTTTGGCATTTGTTATAGTTTCTTGGGTATTAAATGATTTAGAAACAATCAGAAATAGAGTTGTTTCTATAGGACATTTTTTAAGAACCTCATTTACATGATCTCCATCTACATTAGAGATAAAAAATGTAGTGAGATGATTTTTGTAAAACTCTAATGCCTCAGTTACCATTAAAGGACCTAGGTCGGATCCGCCAATTCCAACATTTACTATATGGGTAATACTTTTCCCTGTAAAGCCCTTCCATTCTCCAGAGATAATCTTATTCGAAAAAAGCTTCATTTTTTTTCTAACTGCATGAATTTCCGGAATGATATTTTTATTATCTATAAGTAATGAATCCATAGAAAAATTTCTTAGCGCAGTATGTAAAACAGCTCTATTTTCAGTTTGATTAATTTTTTCTCCTTCAAAGTATGCGTTGATTGCTTTTTCAAGACCAGCTTCTTTTGCAAACTCACACATGAGCAAAATTGTTTTTGAGTTTAATCTGTTTTTAGAATAATCAATAAAAAAATCCTCCCATTTTAAACTCATTCTTTTAGCTCTATCTGGATCATTCGTGAAATGGGTTTCAATAGAAGTCATTTTAATTTCGTCAAAATGACGCATTAGTGTTTTCCAGGATTTTAATTTTAGAGGGTTATTATTTGGTAGTTTCATTATTCTTAGTTTGTTCATCTACATTAGTCAAACTATTTAAAAATTCTGGCTCAAACGGCACACAATCAAGATCTAATTTTAGAGGCTCCATCAAAGATAAGTATTGTTTTTTTAGTTTGTTAGAAATTGGTTTTGCTTGCGGCAGTTTTTGTCTAAAAGGATCTACTTGTCTTCCATTTTTCCAGAACCTATAGCATACATGTGGCCCAGATGTATAACCTGTCATTCCTACCCATCCAATCACATCTCCTTGTTTTACATTTTGCCCACGCTTAACCTTTCTTTTTTTCATATGTAAATATTGGGTTTTATAAGTATTATTATGTTTGATTGTAACATAATTGCCATTCGCTTTTGAGTATGAAGATTTAATAACTTTACCATTAGCAGTCGCCATAATGGGTGTCCCAACACTAGCGGCAAAGTCTGTGCCTTTATGTGGTCTAACCCTATTACCATAATATGCAATTCGCCGTTTAAGATTATATCGTGAAGAAATTCTGCTATATTTAACAGGGGCTTTTAAAAAAGCCCTTCTAAGATTATTTGCGTTTTCATCAAAATAGTCGATAATTCCTTTTTTGGTATCTGTTTCAAACTCAAAAGCATAAAGACCTCTATTGTTATGCTCAAAATAAGCTGCTTTTATTTTTTCAATGCCTAAAGAAATGGAGTCATCTACAAATTTTTCGGTATATATAACCTTAAATCTGTTGCCTTTTTGAAGTCTAAAAAAATCGATAGTCCATGCATATACGTCTGATAAGTAATATGTTAATTGCTCATTTAGACCATTTTCTAGCATTGTTTCATATAATGAACTGTTTATAACTCCTGCTGCTTCAAGTGTTACAATTCTTATAGATTTTTTGATTGTTTCTCCAAAAATGCTATCACGCAGCTGAATTCTCCAGTATGTTGCTAAGTCTGGCTCATAAATAATGGCATAAGGGACAGACAGAGAATCGTTTGAATAAAGCAAAGTATATGATTTTCCAATTTTTAATTTACGTGTGTTGACTTGTTTTTTTGTTTTCTCTAAAATATCATGAACATCTGGATAATCAATCCCCTCCTTTTCCATGATGCTTCCAAATGTATCACCACGTTTAATTTTTTTTGTCTTTATATGAAAGTTGTTTAAGTCATATCCATAACGGAAATTTGGAATTAGCTTAACATTATCAATATCGGACGAAACATAATTTGAACTTTCATTAAATTGGCATCCCATAAGCAGAATTAATATGGAGAAAACTTTAAATGATTTACTATAATTCAAATACTTTTTTTTCAAAGTTCTTAAAAATGAATTGAAAAAATTAAATTCATTATTAAAGTTATTAAAAGATTATCCTTTAATTCACTTTAACTTTAAATGGATGTTTAATATTTTTAAAATTTTCTAGATCACATTTTATAGATCCAATTACTAAATTGGCCTGCATCCTTATAGGAATTCTGTTACGATCATTGGATACCCATAGAACTATCCCCTCATCTTCTCTAAAAACTCGCCCCTTTTGAACTACAGGAATTAATTTCATGCATTCTATTTTCCCAAATTTTGTTTCCAAATTTTCAACACCTAAATATTTGAGATTAAACTCATAATTTTCTTTATCAAAAAACATATTTACCTTAAAAGTTTGGTTCAAAAAATTTTTTGATGGATAATAATTTCTTAAATAATAGAATGTAGATAATAAATCTTGTGTGTTTTCCTTAATTGAATAAAATGACTTTTCTTTATTTTTTATATCATTTACAAATGCCAAATGATTTTGTTGGTCAAATTCAATAGTTAAATTTTTTGTATACCCCCCTTCATCAATATTTCTAATAAATTTTAAAGGCTGAGTAAATTTAGTGTCAAAGAATGTATCATAATGGTCTTCTACACGAAAGAAAAAGCGAAGTAAACCAGTAGATTTTCCATATCCTTTTGCATGAATAACTGGAGTCCCTTTAATAGTATCAGCTTTAAGAGTTACAGATGCGTAACTTGCATTAAAGATTCCATAGTGAATTCTAAATTGAAGCCATTCTCCATCTTTAAAAGCACTTTTTGATGAAATTGGCTTTTTTAGAACCATAGTATCTTCAACTATTTGTCCACAGATGTCTAATCCAAAGAACAAACATGAAAACATAAATATTCTTGAAATCTTAAAACAGATAAATTTAAATTGCATTTTCATCAAATATAATGTTAAATGATAGTTTTTTTATTTGTTAATGTTTGATGTATTTTTTTAATTAGATTTGTTGCCTTGGAAACCCCTATTATTTCTGTTATTTCGTTCTTAGTTGCATTCTTAATGTTCTTAAAAGACTTGAATTTTTTTATAAGTTTAATGCGAGTTTTTGGCCCAATTCCTTCAATATCATCTAAAACAGAAGATAAAGCAGCCTTACTTCTCTTTGATCTATGAAAATTTAATCCAAACCTATGAGCTTCATTTCGCAAACGCTGAATAACCTTTAAAGTCTCTGACCTTTTATCAAGATATAAAGGAATAGAATCCCCAGGATAATAAATTTCTTCTAATCTTTTTGCAATACCAATTACAGCGATTTTATCCCTTAAACCTAATTTGTCAATACTTTTCATGGCAGATGATAGCTGTCCTTTTCCTCCGTCAACAATTATTAATTGTGGCAGAGATCTTTTCTCATTTAAGATGCGGGTGTATCTTCTAAAAACCACCTCCTGTATTGAGGCAAAATCATTAATTCCCCGTACAGATTTTATATTAAAACATCGGTATTCTTTTTTTTGTGGTTTAATATTATTAAAAACAACACAAGCAGCAACAGCATTAGCCCCATTAATATTAGAGATATCAAAGCATTCTATATGATAAGGATCTTGACTCAATTTTAAATCTAATTTCATTTGCGAGAGGATTCTTATAGCATGCCTTTCTGGATCCAGAATTTTCGTTTGTTTAAATCTTTCAACCCTATATGCTTTGGCATTTTTTAAAGACAGATCAAGTAGTTTTCTTTTTTCTCCAATTTTTGGAATTATAGTTTTAATATTTCCTCCAAGATTAATATAAAATGGGAGAATAAGCTTGATAGATTTAGACTTAAATCTCTTCCTTAATTCAATTATTGAAAGTCTTAGAATTTCTTTATTAGATTCATTCAAAGTTTTTTTAAGCTCTATATTATAAGAGCTAGTTATAGAGCCAAAGGCGATTTGCATAAAATTTACATAAGCAAAGGCATCATCTGAGCAAATTGAAAAAATATCTATATCAGAAATTTTAGGATTTACAATTGTTGACTTAGCCTGATAATTATATAAAATTTCAAGTTTTTCCTTTATTTCTTGAGCTTTTTCAAATTCCATGGAATCAGAATAAGTTTTCATTTGACTTTTAAAATCATCTATTGAATTTTTAAAATTTCCATTAATAATAAATTTTATTGAATCTATGTCCATTTCAATTTGCTTTGAACTTATCTTTGTTTTTTCTTTTTTTAACAGATGAATTAGTTCATGATTTAAAAAGGGGTATAAATCTTTTATTAATTTGATTAAGAGCTTAACGCTTTTAACACTGGTAAAGGGACCAAAATATTCATCATCATTTTTTGTGGGACTTCTTGTATAAAATATTTTTGGAGCAGGATTCTTTTTTATACAAATCCATGGATATGTTTTATCGTCTTTTAAATGAATATTGTATTTGGGTTTAAATTTTTTTATAAGTGTATTTTCTAGAAGTAAAGCATCCGTTTCAGTTTCAACAACAATATTTTCAATACTTACAATTTGTTTAACAAGCAATTTTGTTTTATAATGAGTATGAACCCTATTAAAATATGATGCCACCCTTTTTTTTATGTTTTTCGCCTTTCCTATATAAATAATTTGATTATTCTTGTTTAAAAATTTATATATCCCTGGGTTATCTGGCAATGTTTTTATTTGTATGTTGAGAGCAGAAACTTTCATTAAATTAGGTTGGTTTTTCTTTTTATAAAATAAGTTCTAAATTTTAAATATATAATCGTTCAATGCAAAATTTTAAAAAAAATATAAGAAAAAAATATCAGCTTAAACGAAATGCTTTATCCTCTAATAATATTAAAGAATTGAGCCTGCAAATAGCAAATAAATGTTTAGAGATTCCAATTTGGAAAAAAAATTTTTATCATATATTTTTAAGTATAAAACAGAAAAATGAAGTTGACACTGAGCCTTTGCTCTCTTTGTTGATGGGCAAGAATAAGAAAATCATTATTCCTAAGATAAACAAAAAAATACTTTAGATAATATTTTATTGGACGAAAACACCATTATAAAAACTAATGATTTTGGAATTCCTGAACCTCAAAATGGAGTTTTGTTGATAAATAGAAAAATTGAAGTAGTATTTGTTCCATTGTATGCTTTTGATCTAAAGGGTCATAGAGTTGGATATGGTAAGGGGTTTTATGATAAACTTTTAGCCAATTGTAGACCAGAAACTATAAAAGTTGGAGTATGTTTTTTTAATGCAGTTAATAAAATATCTGATATCTCTAAACATGATATATCTTTAAATTATGTTGTGACACCTAACGCTACTTTTGATTTTTAGAAAATATATTTTTGTTAAAAAAAATTAATATTGCTACTCCAATGCTTATAGCTGAATCAGCAATATTAAAGATGTATTGAAAGAAAAGATAATTCTTTCCACCGATAAAAGGCATCCATCCTGGCCAAGTCCATTCAATTAATGGAAATTGAATCATGTCAACTACATTTCCATAAAATATTGGGGCATAACCTTTACTTGGTAAAAATGTAGAGATTTGCTGATAACTATGATCAAATATTACACCATAAAACACAGAGTCAATAATGTTACCAATTGCTCCAGCCAAAATTAAACATAATGACCAACGCAAATAAATAGAACTTTTATTTATATAAATATTCCTCATCCAAAAACCAATAAATAGAATTGCAATTAGACGAAAAACGGTTAGAAATAATTTTGCTGATTTTTCAGTAAGAAAAGGGATAATATCGTTAAGTTTCGCCCCCATAGCCATTCCTTTATTTTCGACAAAAAGAATTTTGAAAAACCCCCAATCAAGTATGGCCTGATCAAAGAAAATAGTAAGAGGATAATTTAATTTTATATAAAATTTTGTCGATTGATCAATCAAGATGATTATTATCACTATAATAAAACCGTGAATAAGTCTATTATTATTTAGAAGTGGGAAATTCATTTACTCATAAAAAGGGTTAAATTACTTTTTGAAAGATTCTGTTTGTGATAATTATTATGAAAAACAAAATATCACTTTTGCATGTTTTTTGCCTCAATGCTAAGAGTAGCATGAGGAACTAAAAATAAACGTTTTTTATTTATTAATTTTCCAGTTATCCGACAGACACCATATGTTTTGTTTTCTATTCGCACTAAAGCATTTTTCAAATCACGAATAAACTTTTCTTGTCTAAGGGCAAGCTGTGTATTTGCCTCTTTAGACATAGTCTCAGACCCCTCTTCAAAAGCTTTGAATGTAGGAGAAGTGTCTTCTGTTCCATTATTCCCATCATTCATATAAGAGCTTTTAAGCAAGCCTAAATCAGCTTTGGCCTTGACAATCTTTTCTTCAATTACTTTTTTAAAATTTTCTAAATCTTTATCAGAATATTTATTTTTAGATGTTTTCATTCGTTTATTTTTTTAATAAAAACTCGAGAATTTATTTTATCAAAACTCAACTTAATTCCCCCATCTACAATATCAGCAAACTTAATTGAACTTGCAAGTGTTTCATTTTTTATGTAATCTTTATAGGTTTTAATTACATTATATAAAACGGAATCGTTTTCTATAACAATTTCAATTTTATCTATTACTTCTAGCCCTATATCTTTTCTTTGATTTTGAACTCTATTTACAAACTCTCTAGCAATTCCTTCTTCAATCAAATTATTATCTAGCCTAATGTCTAAAGCTACAGTATGTCCATCACCGTAAGCAACTAACCAACCTTCTATATCTTTGGAACTAATTTCAACATCAGGCCGAGCTAATTTAATGCTTTTTTTATTAATTATTAATTCAAATTCTCCAGTATCTTCAAGTAATTGTATTTGCTTTGAAGACATTTTTTGAATTGCTTTTCCAATATTTTTTAGTTCTTTTCCAAATTTAGGTCCAAGAATTTTATAATTAGGACGAATTTCTTTAATCAAAAGAGCGCTAGTATTATCAAGAATTTCAATTTCTTTTACATTGATTTCAGACTTTAATTGGTCTTCAATTAACTTAATGGTTGTGATTTCTTTTTTTGATTTTACAGGAACAAGTAACTTGCGGAGAGGCTGACGAACTTTAATTTGTTCTTTTTTTCGAAGAGAAAGTGCTAATGATGAAATAGTCCTAGCTGAGTTAATTCTCTTTTGAAGGGCTAGATTAATTAGAGATTCATTGGCAACAGGAAAATCTGTTAAGTGGACTGAAATAGGCAATTTTTCTTTTGAAGACTTTGTTAAATCAATATAGAGATGATCCATATAAAACGGCGCAATCGGAGCGGCTAATTTTGTAAGTGTTATTAAACATTCATAGAGAGTTTGATAAGCGGCCAATTTTTCATTACCATATGCCCCTTTCCAAAATTTTCTCCGACTTAATCTGACATACCAATTACTTAATTTTTCTTGCACAAAGTCAGAAATAAATCGAGCTGCTTTAGTAGGCTCATAATTTTCATATGAATTTTCAACATCTTTAATTAAAGTATTAAGTTCAGATAATATCCAATTGTCTAGCTCGTCTCTTTTTGTAATCAAGATTTGTTTTTCATCTGGAGAAAACCCATCAATATTTGCATATAAACTGAAAAACGAATATGTATTGTAAAGAGTTCCAAAAAATTTTCTTTGAACTTCAGCAATCCCATTTATATCAAATTTTAAATTGTCCCATGGATTTGAATTAGAAATCATATACCAGCGAGTAGCATCTGGACCAAAATTATTTATAGTATCAAAAGGGTCAACAGCGTTCCCAAGTCTTTTTGACATTTTGTGCCCTTTCTTATCTAAAACTAAACCATTTGAAATAACATTTTTGTAAGAAAGGTTGTTAAAGACAATTGTACTAATTGTGTGTAAAGTGTAAAACCATCCTCTTGTTTGGTCAACCCCTTCAGCGATATAGTCAGCTGGAAAAGCTATTTTGTCATCTATTTTTTCTTTGTTTTCAAAAGGATAATGCCATTGGGCATATGGCATTGAGCCTGAATCAAACCAAACATCAATCAAATCATTTTCACGATAAAGAGGGGTTTTTTTATCATCACTTACTAAAATAATTGAATCAACAACGTTTTTATGAAGATCAATTTTTTTATAATTTTCATCACTCATCTCATCTATAATAAACCCTTCAAAAGGGTTCTCCTTTGCAAATCCAGAATTTACTGAAAGTAAAATCTCGTTTATTAATTCTTTAACAGAGCCAATTACTTTAATAATTGATCTGTCTTCAGAACACCATATAGGAAGAGGAATGCCCCAGAATCTTGACCTAGAAAGATTCCAGTCATTTGCATTAGAAACCCAATTTCCAAAACGTCCTTCTCCAGTTGATTCTGGTTTCCAATTAATTTTATTATTTAAGTCAACCATTCTTTTTCTAACATCACTTACTTTGATAAACCAAGAATTTAAAGGATAGTATAGTAAAGGTTTATCTGTTCTCCAACAATTAGGATATGAGTGCACATGCTTTTCAACTTTAAATGCAAGATTTTCTTTTTTAAGTTTAATTGCTATTTCAACATCCACAGAATATTCAGGGATTTGATTTTTTTCATAATATTCGTTTTTTACATATTTTCCTCCGAGACTTCCTAATTCTTTCCTGAATTTTCCATTAAGATCAACTAAAGGGACATGTTGATCCTTTTCATCAAGAACTAACAATGGGGGTATTTCTGGAACAGCTTGTTTTGCCGCTTTAGCATCATCAGCACCAAAAGTTGGAGCAGCATGAACAATTCCAGTGCCTTCATCTGTAGTGACAAAATTAGCAGAAATAACTCTGAAGGCATTTTCAGGATTTGAAATTGGCTGTGGAGACGATTTCCAAATTTTTTCATATCTAATACCTATTAATTCTTCACCAAAATGTTCACTATCTATATAGAAAGGAATTTTTTTGTCTTTTGGAGTATAATTATTAAGTTCTTTAATTTCTTTCACCTTTTCAAATTTACCGCCAAATTGTTTTGCAATAAGAGAAGTTGCAATTATGATTCTAATAGGCAAGAAAGTATACTGATTAAAAGTTTTAATTATTGAATATTTTATTTGAGAACCAACAATTAATGCGGTATTAGAAGGCAAAGTCCATGGAGTAGTTGTCCAAGCTAAAAAGTATATGTTTTCATTCTTATTTATAGAAGGGGGTAAAGTAGTATTAATTACTTTAAACATAGCAGTAATTGATGTGTCACTTACATCTTTGTAAGTTCCAGGCTGATTGAGCTCATGTGAACTTATGCCTGTTCCAGCTTTTGGAGAATAGGGCTGGACACTGTAGCCCTTATATAATAGTCCTTTGTTATAAATTTGTTTAATTAACCACCAAACGCTTTCCATATATTTAGACTCATAGGTAACGTAAGGATTCTTAATATCAACCCAATAACCAATTTTTTTGGTTAGATCATTCCATAACCCAGTATAACGCATAACAGTATTCTTGCAAGCAATATTGTAATCTTTAATAGTAATAGTCTTTCCTATAGAATCTTTAGTAATACCTAATTCTTTTTCAACTTCTAATTCAACTGGCAGTCCATGAGTGTCCCAGCCTGCTTTTCTGTCTACATGAAATCCTTTTTGGGTTTTAAATCGACAAAAAATATCTTTAATGGTTCTGGCCATTACATGATGGATTCCAGGAATTCCATTAGCTGAGGGAGGGCCTTCATAAAAAATAAAATGTGGACCTTTATTTCTAAAATCAACACTTTTTTCAAATACAGATTCTTTTTCCCAAAAGGCTAAAATTTCTTCTGATATTGAAGGAAGTTCAAGTTTTTCATATTCTTTAAATCCCATAAACTAAGAGTAACTACTAAAGTTGCGAAAGTTAACAATTTATAAAAAAAAAAGAGTTAATTGAAACAGAAAAAAACTTAGAAATCTATACTTAGCCCCAGCTCGAGACTTCTTCCAGGTTGGGAAATCCCTGAGGCAAAAGTTCGATATTGCACATCAAAAATATTAGAAAGCCCAAAATTTAGTTCAATTTTATCATTGTATTTGTAATTGGAAGAAAGGGATAATATTTGCCAAGAAGGTGTGCCTGCATATTTATTTTCTTCAAGCGATGTATTAAAATAGCCTATTAATGGAGTTTCTTCTAGACCATCTTCTCCGCCATAACTGTACTCAGTTGGATTTTTTGAACGACTAAAGCTCCATATAAGTCTTGATTGAAGACGTGAGTTTTTAAAATGAGCTGAAAATTGACCAAATAATGGAGGAATAGATGGCATAGGGCCATATTTTGAGTTTTTGTTCCCCTTGGTATATGTTATGCTATATTGTGTAAAAACATTTTCATTTATTGAAAAACGCCCTTGAAACGAACCGCCATAAATATATCTATTTCCTAAGTTTTTGTTTGCTAAAGTAGGCAGTTCTTCGCCATCATATAGAATTGTAGATAGACTTTCAGTGCTAGTATCTGCAAAAATTTCATAATCAGATCTTACAATATGTCTAGAAATCACCGAAATAAAACCCCTTAAGGATAAATTGTTAAGGTTATTACTGGAACTATATGAAAAGCCAGAGTCAAGATTATAAGCATATTCAGGCTTTAAAAATGGGTTTGGAACAATAAGATAACCTCCACTTTCTCTAATTTTACCTATATCGTCAATATTTGGGTTTCTAAATCCGCTAGAAAGAACCACATTGATCTGTGAATTTTTTAATACTTTATGTGTAAGAGCTAAAGTACTTGTTAGCGCCCAATTATTAATAGAAACTTTAGAGAGTAAAGTATTTATAAGCGCTTTTTCTTTCCACGATCCTCCTAAGTCAGTATAAGTTAATCTTGAACCAGCATTTAGTGTGGTGGATGAATTCAAAGTCCAAATAAAATTGAAGTAAGCAGCTGCGGTATTATAATGACTTCCTTTACTTGGATAACGCGCAGGAATATCCATTTGACTTATAAGGTCAATAATTTTGTTATTATTTACTACTAATCTTCTTGTAAAAGCATTGGATTCAACTTTGTTTTTAACAAACTCGAATCCATATGATGCACTTGTGATATTTGTTGGTCTTGCTGTAAAATCTCCATTTAGACTTAGAACCTCCACTTTTTCATTTTGATAACGCCTAGTAAAACTGTTAAATCGTCTATCAACTCTTGATTCTCCAATTTTTTGAATGGCAAAAGTTATAGTTCCTTTTCTTAGCCACTTATATCCATTAAAAAATTCAAGCTTAGGAGAAATCATAAAATGTTCTTGAGGCCCATAATACCATTCAGCATATCGCAATTCACCATTTCTGATTTCGTTTAATTTATCATAACGGCTTATATCTGATGATTTTGAAGACTGAATATTTAGGGTTAAATAACTTTGACCAGTAATTATAAAACGAAATTTTTGTAAAATATCCCATTGACTATAAGCTGTGTTTTTTTGTATTAATGGATTGGGATTTAAAGTTGGTGTTGCCTTATAATAATTTCTAGTATTTTGAGAATAAAAGTTTGTCAAGCCCCAGTTAGGGTATCCATTATAATTATTACCCCCCATTCTTATATCCCCAAAGCTAGAAAAATTCATACTTGTAATACTACCCCATTTTTTAAAACTCCATTCAGAGAAAAGATTATTAATGCTAGCATTGTTTGCAGAATTAAAATCTGAATGAAATATATTTTTATTCTTGATGTCACTATTAATATTTGGATTTTTGGTATAATAATGCACTACCCCGCCTAAGGCATCAGAACCATATCCAACGGAAGAGGATCCAAATACCACTTCAACTCTTTCCAATGTGTGAGGAGCTATTGTTATAGCATTTTGTAGATGACCTGAACGATAAATTGCATTATTCATTCTTACTCCATCCACAACTAAAAGCACTCTGTTTGCTTCAAATCCTCTAATAACAGGACTTCCTCCTCCTCCCTGAGATTTTTGAATTCTTATGCCAGGACTTAATTCTAGGATTTCAGCGCCAGTTAGAAAAGAATTTTGTTTAATTTTTTCAGCACTAATTATATTTACCTTTTCTGCGACCTTATTTTTTGTAGCCCTTGATCTTGCAACTGAAAGAATCACATTGTCTAAGTTTTCAACTTTAGGCTCCATTTGAATAATGAAAGCCTCCCTACTTTTGTTAAGGTCTAAAGTAATTGTCTTATATCCATTTATTTGAAAAACTATTGGAGTAAGTTTTGAGAAATGGTCAATAGTTGCTTTGCCAAGAGAATCAGTTATGACACTTTCTTTTTTGTCCAATGAAAAAACTGCAACATTCTCAATAGGGGCTCCTGTATTAGAGTCTTTAATAAAAATATTTTGACAATATAGTTCAATACCTGAAAAAACAAAAACTGAAAAAACAATAATTATATTTTTATTTAAAAAGATCATTTAAAACGTCTATAGATTTTGGAGTTTTAAAACTTTGTAAATGTAAACTATAATAGGTCAAAATTGAACGCAATAAATTTTTCCGCAAACTTTGATTCCAATTCAACATCTTTAAATCATCAAAAGTCATGCCTAATATAGTTTTAAAACCTTTTAAATCAATTCCTGATAAAATATACTTTTTTTTATAATCATTAGTAAAACATCCAGAGCGCAAATCAAAGTAGTTTTTATTCATATTAGATGTATTCGGATAAAAACCAATATGTTTTGTTAATTCAATTAAAAATTTAATATGAAAATTTGCAGAATTACCATTTTTATCAAGCAAAATTATCGATGTTTTGAGAAAGTTATATAAGGATAAATTTTGCTGACGATCCTCTTTTAAAACACTCTTAAGTATTTCTGAAATGAAGAGAGCAATACTTGTTTTATGTATAGAGTTATGAATTGAATTGAATGAGGTGTTTATCTTAACTTCTTTTATATAATTTAATTTATCGTCTTTAAGGTGATTTGTAACTAGATTAAGTAATGTTAATGGCTGGAAATAAGCGGCACTATGTGAAACGTTCTTCGAATTAAAAATGTTTTTTAAAAAATAACCCTTAAGACCACAACACTCAGTATAGCAATTGGCAATAACACTTGAATCACCATATTTCGAGGTCCATATTACTATGGCAGAAGTTTTTACTAGCATTATTAGGGGTTAAACAACACCTTGAGCTAGCATAGCATCAGCTACTTTTACAAAACCAGCAATATTTGCTCCTTTAACGTAATCAACCTCTGTTTTTTCTGTCCCATATTTTAGACAAGAGTGATGTATTTCAGACATGATGTTTTTCAGCCTAGAATCTACTTCTTCACGAGACCAATTGTAACGAAGAGAGTTTTGGGCCATTTCTAGTCCAGACACAGCAACGCCTCCAGCATTAGAAGCTTTTCCTGGTGCAAAAAGAATGGAATTCAATTTAAAATACTCTACTGCTTCTGGAGTTGTAGGCATATTTGCTCCCTCTCCAACACAAATACAATTATTTTTTTTCAATAATTTTGCATCTTCTAATAATAATTCATTTTGAGTTGCACAAGGTAAAGCAATTGAACAAGGGATATTCCAAGGTTTTGAGTTTGGAGAATAAGTAGTTTTCGGATATTTTTTGATAAACTCCGAAATTCTTGCTCGATTAATGTTTTTCAATAATTTTATATAGTCTAATTTTTCTTCATTTAGACCATCCGAATCATATATGTATCCAGAAGAATCTGATAGAGATAGAACTTTTGCTCCTAATTGAATACACTTTTCTGCAGCAAATTGGGCAACATTTCCAGATCCAGAAATAACAACAGATTTTCCTTTAATTGATTCTCCTATATGGTTTAACATTTGAACAGTAAAATAGACTACACCATAACCAGTTGCTTCTGGTCTAATTAATGATCCACCCCAAGAAATACCCTTTCCAGTTAAGACTCCTGTAAATTCATTTCTTAAACGTTTATATTGACCAAACAAATAACCAATTTCTCTAGCACCTACACCTATATCACCAGCGGGGACATCATTGTTTGGGCCAATATGTCGAAAAAGCTCAGACATAAAACTTTGGCAAAATCTCATAACTTCTGTGTCAGATTTTCCCTTAGGGTTAAAGTCAGAGCCGCCTTTACCACCACCCATAGGAAGCGTTGTAAGACTGTTTTTAAAAATTTGTTCAAAAGCTAAGAATTTCAAAATACTTAAATTTACACTTGGGTGAAAACGCAAACCACCCTTATATGGTCCAATTGCTGAATTCATTTGAACCCTATAACCTCTGTTAACTTGAATTTCTTCTTTATCATCAATCCAAGCAACCCTAAATGAAGTTACCCTTTCTGGCTCTACCATTCTTAATAAAATATTTTGACCATAATAGATATCTTTTTTAACTATATAAGGAATTACATTTTCAGCAACCTCAGTCACTGCCTGCATAAATTCTGGCTCATTTTGATTTCGAGCACTAACTTTACTCAAAAATTGGTTGATAATTTTTTTCATTGAATTAAAATTTGACACTTAAATTTAAAGTTTTAAATTCTTTTCACTTAATTTAATTAATGTTTTTGGAAAAAAACTTTTTTACAACATCCTCAATTTCTTTCATATAATTAATTTTTATTCCTGTTTTAGGCAATTCAATTTTACTGTTTTTAGCAACATATATTGATTCGAAACCTAATTTATAAGCTTCTTGAACGCGTAGATTGATTTTTGATACAGGTCGCAGTTCACCAGAAAGACCTATTTCAGCAGCAAAACAAAAAGAGCTATTAATACTAATATCGTAATGACTAGAAAGAATAGCAATTATTACAGCTAAATCCATAGCAGGATCATCTATAGAAATTCCACCAGTTATATTTATAAAGACATCCTTTGAACCTAAAGCAAATCCAGCTTTCTTTTCTAGAACAGCTAAAAGCATATTAAGTCTTTTTGTGTTAAATCCAGTGCTGCTTCTTTGGGGCGTTCCATAAACTGCAGAACTAACTAAGGCCTGTATTTCTACTAAAAAGGGCCGAATTCCCTCTACAGTAGGTCCTATAGCTTGACCGATTAATTTATCCTTATTGTTGGAAAGGAGCAGTTCACTAGGATTTTTTACTCCTTTAAGACCCTCAGAAACCATTTCATAAATACCTATTTCATCAGTTGGACCAAAACGATTTTTTTTAGCTCGTAATATTCTAAAAATATTATTGGTATCACCTTCAAAGTGAATAACAGTATCAACCATATGCTCCAAAATTTTTGGACCTGCTATATCTCCACCTTTAGTTATATGTCCAATGAGAAAAACAGGAATGTTTGTGATTTTAGCAAAACTAATAAGCTCTGACGCGGTTTGTTTTATTTGTGAAACACTTCCTGCACTATTGGGAATAATTTCACTTTCCAAAGTTTGAATAGAATCTACAATTAATAATTTTGGTTTTAGTTGTTTGATTTGATGAAAAATATTTTTTGTATTAGTTTCACATAAAATATAGCATTAACTGTTTTTGTATGCCATTCTAGAAGCTCTAAGCTTAATTTGATTTTGACTTTCTTCACCTGAAACATAAACAATATTAAAATTTAATTGGAGAGCAATTTGTAACATTAATGTTGATTTCCCAATTCCAGGATCCCCACCTAAAAGAAGTACTGATCCAGGAACAATACCGCCTCCTAAAACTCTATTAAACTCATGGTCAAGAAGCTTAATTCTTTTCTCTTTATTAGAAAGTATTTCATTTAATTTCAAGGGCTTGTTTGTTTTTGAAAAATCATTAGATGTTTCCCAAACTTTAACAGCTTTCATTTCAATTACTTCTTCATTTAATGTGTTCCACTTTTTACAGGAATTACATTGGCCTTTCCATTTAGAGTGTTGTGTTCCGCAATTTTGACAGAAATAAGAAGTTTTTGCAGCCATTATATATTAAAGTTATGATTTTCGATTAAAGAAAGGAATGGCTAAAAAAGAAATTGCTCCAAGAAGTATAATCATAAACGTTTGTGATGTCCATAGTATCCATCCAAATGTTAAACCGTCATCATTTCCATATCCAAAAGCATTTAAAATAACAGCTATACTAAATGGAAAGATTCCTATTCCCCCATTTGTAGCAGAAATTGTTAGACTACCTGCAACAAATGCAAGGAGAAGTATTTGAAAAGGAAGATTATGTGTTTCAGGAATGGTCCATTTTATTACAGTAAACATTAGAAAGTACATAGTCCAAATAAAAACAGTGTGTAAAACAAAAGGGATTTTGTTTTGAATTTTAGTAATTGAAATAACCCCTTCCCAAAATCCTTTTATGATAAGCTTTAGTTTTTTTATCAAAGTGCTTTTAGAATTATAAAATAAATGTCGAAGAAAAGCTAGAATCAGTATTAAAATTAAAAAACATGCAACTAATTCGCTTGCATTATTTTGTTCTTTATTAATTAAAGAAAACAGCAAGTCATATTGAAGAAATAAGGCTAAACAAATAAAACTTAAAAGCATAATTAAATCAACAGCTCTTTCTGCAACAATAGTTCCAAATGCTTTTTCAAAAGGAATCTTTTCATAGTTTGATAAGGCAGAAGCTCTTAGGAGTTCCCCTGATCTGGGAACTCCTAAGTTTGCAAGGTAACCAATGAATACAGAAAAAACTGAATTTATAAATTTAGGCTTATACCCTAGGGGGGAAAGCAAAAAGTTCCATCTATAAGCTCTAGATAAGTGACTTAGGATTCCAAAAATTATAGAAACAAGAGCAAATTTATAATCAGCATTTTTTATTGAAAAAAGGATCATTCTTCTATCATCAGCAGAAGTTATATTTATAGATAAAAAAATAAAAAACAGCCCCACTAAAAGGGGAAAGATTATTTTTATAAAGGATTTAAATTTCACAAAAATTTGTTTAAATCTTACCCTGTAAATCAAATAAATAAATTTTGATTTTTAGTTAAAATTTATATTTCACAAAGGTAAGCTTAATAAAGAGATAAATTATCAATTAGTCTAATTTTACCAATCTTTGCAGCAATAAATGCTCTAATTTTTTTGTTTGTTTTTTTATTTACAATAGAAAGATTTTTTTCATCTCTAATGTCAAAATATTCAAGATCAAGATTTGAAATTTTTTTAAAATTTTTTTCAATAGTTTTCATAATTTGCTCTGGACTATTATTTCTTAATAATTTTTTAGCAAGGTTTAATTGTTCAAAAATTAAACTGCAAGTGTTTCTTTGTTCTTTAGTTAAAAAAGTATTCCTAGAACTATAAGCTAAGCCATTTTTTTCTCTAATTATTGGACAACTTATAATTTTAGTAGGAATTTTTTTTTGACCTACTAATGATTTTATAATTTGTATTTGCTGAAAATCCTTTTCGCCAAAATATGCATTATTAGGTAAAAAAGCCCATAAAAGTCTTTCAACTATTGTTGCAACTCCTTGAAAATGATTAGGCCTGTAAATGCCTTCCATTACAGAATCTAAACCATCAAATTTATATATTGAGGCTTGTATTTTATTATTATATAAATCTTTAGGTTTAGGAGAATATACATTTATTTTAGTTGATATATCTTTTATCAATTTGATATCTTTATCAAAAGTTCTAGGATATTTTTTTAAGTCTTCAAAATTATTGAATTGAGTTGGATTCACAAAAATACTTACTATAACTTGACCATTTTCTTTGAGAGCTTTCTCAATCAGTGAAGTATGTCCTTTATGAAGAGCGCCCATAGTAGGAATTAGCCCTGTAGTATAATTTTTATTTAATTGAGCATTTAAAATTGAGAACTTATTGAAAATATTCATTTTAGGAAAATATTAACGCTGCAAAATAGTAATATTTTAAATCATTCATTAGAAATTTTGTAATTTCGCAAGACTTATAGATTAATGGCCTGTATTTTTCATGAAAGACAAGCGAGTCCTTATCATATCTCCAGAAGTTGTCCCATATTTACCCCAAACGGATCAAGCAATTAATTCATTTAAAATACCTAAGAGTATTAATGATAATGGAGGACAGATAAGAATTTTTATGCCTAGATATGGTTTAATAAATGAAAGAAGACATCAGTTACATGAAGTAATAAGGCTTTCAGGAATGAATTTAGTAATTAATGATATGGATACGCCATTAATTATAAAAGTAGCATCTATTCCTAAGGAAAGAATACAAGTTTATTTTATTGACAATGAAGATTATTTTAAACGAAGAGCAATTTTGCGTGATAAAAACGGCAAACTCTTTGCAGATAATGATGAAAGAATGATATTTTTTACAAAAGGAGTGATTGAAACTGTAAAAAAGCTTAATTGGGCCCCTGATATAATTCATTTACAAGGATGGTTCACCTCTTTATTCCCATTATATTTAAAAACTTATTTCAAGGATGACGGAATATTTCATGACAGTAAAATAATAAGTTCTATTTATGCTAAAGACTTTAATGGAGTTATTTCAAAGAGCTTTAAGAAAAAGGTTGCATTTGATGATATTGAAGAGAATCAAATTTTAGATTTAAAGAATGCTAACTATCTTAATTTAACCAAACTAACTATTGAACATTCGGATGCTTTCGTGTTTCATAGCCAGAATATTGATAAAGAAATAATTGAAGAGGTTAAAAAAACTAAAAAGCCTTATATGTTATATCATCAAACTCAAGAATCTAACTCATATGTGGCTTTTTATAAAAAGAATCTGATTTAAATTTGATTAATAATGCAGCTTAAATTTTATTTTATCTATTGTATAACTGCAATCTTATATCTTACTTCATGTAATCCAGAATATCATAGTGTGGGCTCCAGTTTTTTTAGTACTGAAACTTTTTATTCAGAGATTTATAGAGCTCCAGTTTTTGTTTTTCAAGATCAAGTAAAATCTGTGCAATCAGATGGATTACCATCAGTGCAACTAGGAAAAATTAATCATTCCTTTTTTGGAGAATCTTCTGCAAGTATAACTGCTCAGTTAGCTATTAGCAATAATCCAATTTTTGGAAATTACTCTCAAGAGCAAGAAGATTTGGCCGATGGAACAGAACCGTCCATTATTCAAGAAAATGAGAGAGTAACCTCGGTGTTTTTTGAAGTACCATTCTATAACAATCAAAATGATTTTGATCAAGATGGTGTTATCGATTATCTTGATATAGACCCTAAAGATCCAGATAGTGATTCAGACTCAGATGGTTTATCAGATTTTTCTGAAAATGCAGTTGGCACTAACCCTCTGAGCAATGACAGTGATAATGATGGAATTTTGGATAATGAAGATACTGATAGCTCAAGTTATGATCCTGAAAATAAAGTTTATGAAATTGATTCTGTTTATGGAAATAAAGACTCAAAATTTAATATAAAAATTCATGAGCTTACATATTATTTAAACTTGTTGGATCCTTATAATAACTTTGAAACTTATCAACAGTTTTTTTCCGATGCAAATTATTTTGATCAGGGATTTTATTCAACGGAATTTTTTAATGATGAAGTAGTGCTTAATTATGAAGAATTGAGATACAATTATTTGGAGGACATTCCAGAGACAGAAGATATTGATGAGACTACTAAAGTTGAGTTTCGCTATTCTCCACGCATAAGACTAGAGTTAAAACCTGATTATTTTCAAGAAAATTTTATTGACCTTGAAGGCTCGACTAATTTAAAAAACATAGCTAATTTTCAGCAACATATTAAAGGCGTTATTATTCAAACTACAAATTTTACAGACGACATATATTTATTGTTAAACTTTGACAATGCAGCTATTAAAGTTAATTATGAATATGACTCTTATAATGATAAGGGGACTACTACTGATGCTAGTGATGATGAGATTATTAGAGAATCTTCAAGTTATGATATAACACTTGGAGGAATTAGAATAAACAATTTGAATAAATCTGGACATGACCCTATTATCTCTTTAGCAATTGCTGAAAGCAACTCAGGAATACCTCAAGAAAAAATTGTAATACAAGGAGGACAATTTTTTTCTAGAATAAACTTATTTGACGCAATCACTCTAAATGATAATAATGAGCTATTACAATTAAAAAATAATAATTGGCTTATTAACGAGGCTAATCTTATTTTCTATATTGATAAAAATCAACAAAGTTATTATGATGCATATGTGCCTGAACGTTTATACCTATATAATCTTGATTCTGGGGAGCCAATTAATGATTTCATAATTGATAATACAATTAATACTAGAGCAACTAACGCTGGGAAAGAAATTTTTAGTGGATTATTAGAATATGATTCTAATGATATTCCTTGGAGATATAAGTTTAGAATTACAGATCATATTAATAAAATTATTAGAAAAGACTCGTTGAATCAATCTCTTGGACTTGTTTCTGGAGCAAATGTGAGTTATAATAATCTAATTAAAGCATATAACTCAAAAGATGAAAAAATTAAGTTTCCAGCAACAGGAGTGCTAAATCCTTTTGGTGTTGTTTTAATTGGGTCTCATCCTTTAGAGTCTTCATTAGAAGATAAAAAAGCAGAACTTGAAATTTACTATACTAAATATTAAAAACTAAAGAAACTTATTATAGAAAAAAATATACCTATGAGAAATATTCCTGTTATACCTTGAATAAATGTTGCTAAAGTATGAGTTCTATAGGCAGTCTTAATATCAATGCCGCCTAACTGGGAAACTATCCAAA
The DNA here is from genome assembly GCA_002723295.1 of Flavobacteriaceae bacterium. Lineage (GTDB taxonomy): Bacteria > Bacteroidota > Bacteroidia > Flavobacteriales > Flavobacteriaceae > Marivariicella. Next base: position 47,500 of record PBNP01000008.1, read on the forward strand.
AGTATGAATCATTAGAATGTGATACCGTCATTGATCCAACTCCGATTGATAGAATTGCAAGAACTTTACCCATTTCATTATCTAACCCAAAAACATAAAGGATTGGAGCAACAATTGATGAAGCAGTTATAATTGCTACTGTTGAAGATCCTTGCGCTGTTTTCAATGTAGCTGCAATAATAAAAGGAATTATAATGCCCATAGTACTAATTGAAGAAATTTCATTAAACCATGATGCGATATTTATATTTTGAATTATAGATCCTAATGCACCTCCCATTCCTGTAATTCCAATTATAGGAATAGAAAGTTTTATAGATGGGAAAAAGATATCCATTAAGCTGTTTTTTTTAAATGAAATCCATAAAGAAATAATAGCTCCAATAAATAATGCAAATGTTGGATTGCTTATAAGATTTAAGTAATCGTTAAAATCCTTAACTAAAGGGCCTAATGCCATTAAAACAATAGGAACCCAAATTGGAGAAGAAGCCATTTTAAAATCGAGAGTATTATGGTCTGCAACCGAAATCTTTTTTAAATCTTTTAAATTAAGCATGTTATTTGATGAGAATTTTACTTTTTCAATAAAATATTCAGAGAATAAAGCCCCAGTTAATGCAAGAATTAATGCCAATATGCCACCAAAAAGAAAAAGATATAAGATATTTTCTAGGTTTAATATTGATGCAGCAGCAATAGGCCCAGGAGTAGGAGGGACTAAAACATGTGGCGCAAATAATCCAGTGGAAAGAGCTACTGTTAAAGAAGTTTTAGAGCGGCTTGTTATTTCAGATAATTTTTTATTTAATGTTGAAAGTATAACAAAGGCTGCATCGCAAAAAACAGGAATTGAAACAATAAAACCAATTAAACTAATTGTATATGTTATAGGAATTTTTATGAAATATTTGAGAATACTAACTGCAATAACCTTGGTTGCATGACTTTTCTCCAAAGCTATTCCAATTATAGCTCCAAAAAGAATTAGTAAGCCGATACTTCTTATTGTTTTTATGAACCCTTTTATAATTTCAAAAGGCACATCTCTTGGATCTATTTTTATTGTAAAGCTTAAAAAAACACATCCTGCAAGTAAAACATAAAAAGGATGCCATTTAAATAATGAGCATCCAATGATTATCCAGAATATAGTTAATAATAAAAAGCTAATTTCTAGAAACATATTTAATTAATTCAAGTGGGATTTAATAGCTTTTTCTGTTGTTCTTTCAATTAAACCTGGAGTTTTAGAAATAATCGTTTTTATTGACATTTTTTTTGGATTTATTGACCAAGCACTTGTAATCCCAATTTTTTCTATTTTACTTTTAGGCAATTTTATTTCTCCTGCAATACATATCAATGGTTTGTTATGTTTTATAGCTAGTTCACCTACCTTTTGAGGTAATTTTCCATAAACACTTTGATTATCTAAACAGCCTTCGCCTGTTATAATCAAATCAGAAGTAATTATTTCTTTTTCCAAGCTAACAATTTCACTTAATAAATCAAACCCACTTTTAATTTCTGCATTTAATAGACCATAAAGGCCAGCCCCAGCACCACCTGCTGCTGCTCCTCCTTTAATTTTATCTATTACCTTACCAGTTTTATTATATATTACAGATGCAATTTTACTTGATCCCTTTTCAAGAATTTTAATCATTTTAGGAGTTGCTCCTTTTTGAGAGCCATAAACTTTTGCAGCACCTTTTTTTCCTAATAATTTGTTTTGTACGTCAACACCTAAAATTATTTTACAGCCTAAGAGTTTACGAGTAAGTGTAGAAAGAATAATTTTTTCACAATCTATCAAGCCTTGCCCACCTTTTTTAATTGGACTCGAATTTTTATCTAATAATTTTCCCCCTAGTGCTGAAAAAATTCCGGTGCCTAAATCATGTGTTGAGCTGCCCCCTAATCCAATATATAATTTTTTACAGCCTTTTTCTAGTGCTTTCATTATTTGAATTCCAGTTCCATAAGTGCTAGTTTTCATTGGGTTTTTCATGTTATCAGACAGTTGGCTTATGCCTGAGCATTGAGATAGTTCAATCCATGCGATTTTATTTTTATCAATCCAAAAAAGTGGAGCTTCTATAGGAGCTCTAACTGAATTTATGGTATTAACTTTAATCACCTTTCCGTTTAATCTTTTTCTTAATAGTGAAATAGCCCCTTCTCCTCCATCTGAAAAAGGAAGGAGTTTAGTTGTTGATTCTGAAAATGCTTTTTTGACACCCTTAGACATTGATTTAGCAACATTTTTAGCAGATAAAGTTCCTTTAAATGAATCTGGAATTATTAGTACATTCATGGTTTATAGTTAACTTATTTATTTTACTAGGTTTTTGTAAACACTATCAATTATTTTTCTTCCATGTTCTCTTGAATTTTCAATGAACCACTTGTTTGTTTTCAAACCACCACATACTACTCCTGCTAAATAAAGCCCTTCTACTTTAGATTCCATTGTTTTTTTATTATAAACGGGAGTCTTATACTGATCTTTTTTATAAGTCACACCCAGGCTTGTTAGCATATTAAAATTTGGCTTATATCCTGTCATAGCTAACACAAAATCATTTTTTATTTTCTTTTTCCCTTTAGGAGTTTTAATAAGGACTTCTTTTTCCTTGATTTCAATAATATTCGAGTTAAAGTATGCTTTGATCTCTCCATCCTTAATTCTATTAACTATATCTGGCCTTACCCAATATTTTACATTCTTGCTTATGCTATTTTCTCTGATTACTAATGTTACGCTTTTTGCACCTTTTCTATAATTTTCAAGAGCAGCATCCACAGCAGAATTTGCTCCTCCAACTATAATTAAATCCATTCCAAAAAAAGGATGAGGCTCTGAGTAATAGTGCCTAACCTTTGTAAGGGTTTCTCCGGGAACATTTAAAAGATATGGTGAATCATAAAAGCCGGTTGCTATTACAATATTTTTTGATTTGTATTGTCCTTTTAAAGTTTTAACATTGAAATAGTTTTTATGCTTTTTTATTTCACTAACCTCCTCATATAATTTAACTTTTAAGTTTTTTAAAATGGCAACTTTTCTATAATATTCTAGAGCCTCAGTTCTTGTTGGTTTATTTTGTTGGGAAATAAATGGGATTTGACCAATTTCCAATCTATCAGATGTTGAAAAAAAAGTCATGTTTAATGGGTAATTAAATATAGAGTTTACCAATACGCCTTTTTCAATAATATAATAATCTAGATCCCTTTTTTCACAAGCCAAACCGCAAGCCATACCTATTGGACCACCTCCTATAATAATTATATCTTTCATTTAAACAAATGTACAAATCAATACAATTTAAAAACAAACAAACTAAATATCATTTAAATCAATAATAAAATATTTATCAATAGTTTTTAGCTATTTAATATTCAAATAATATAGTTTAGAAATGTATAAAAACTAAATATAATAGATATTATCTATTAAAAATTGTATTAATATAGAATTTATTAATTAAACGTATATTAAGTTTAAAATATTAGAAAAGTTTTCTGTTTCCACTATATTTAATACATAAAACATCAAACAATAAAATGAAAACTAACGATAACTTTAATTTTAAATTTTATGAATTAGAGAAAAATTTAAGCGATAAGCCTTTTCTTAGACAACCTTTTGGAGATAATTGGGAAGAGTATACTTGGGAACAAACTGGCCAAATGGCGCGTAAACTGGCTACTGGTTTAAAATCTCTTGGCTTAAAAGAAAATGCACATATCGGCTTAATTTCAAAAAACTGCCGTGAATGGGTAATTTCTGATCTTGCAATTATAATGGCTGGGTATATTTCAGTTCCCTTTTTTGCTACATTAACTGGAAAGGAATTAGGTAATTTACTAGATTTTGGTGATGTGGATGCTTTATTTGTTGGAAAAATTGAACATTGGGATGAAATTAAATCATTTATTCCAAAAGAAATGCCAATTATTTCTTTTCCAGCATATAATGAACATTCATTCGTTGATAGAGGATATTCTTGGGATGATTTTATTAACTCTCATCAAGCGCTTGAAACCCCTCATGTTCCAAAGATGTCTGATACTTGGACAATAATTTTCACCTCTGGTACAACTGGAACCCCGAAAGGCGTGGTATTATCATATAGGGCAAATAATGGCACTAAAGTTATCTCTGAAAACACTAATCCTCTCAAAATTGATCACAATGGGAACAATCACTTTTTTTCATATTTACCTATGAATCATATAGCGGAAAGAATAGTTGTAGAGTATACAGCCTTTAACTATGGGGGAACTATATCATTTGTTGAATCTATTGATACATTCGGAGATAATTTAAATTCTGTTCAACCAACTGTTTTTTTTGCTGTTCCTAGAATTTGGACAAAATTTCAGACGGGAATACTAAGTAAATTTTCTCAAAAAAAATTAAATACACTTTTGAGCATTCCTTTAGTTAGCTCAATAATAAAAAAGGCACTGATTAAAAAGCTTGGATTAAGTCGAGCTAGAGCAAAGGTTTCGGGTGCAGCTCCGATGCTAACTTCTCAAAGAGAGTGGTATCGTAAAATTGGAATAAATATCATAAATGGTTATGGCATGACAGAAAACTGTGCCATAAGTAATCAACTTGCTGATGATATATGGGACAGACCAGGTTCTGTTGGAATTCCTCAAGAAGGAGTTTCTATAAAAATTAATCCTAAAAACGGTGAAATTTTAATGAAAGGAATATTTTTAATGGAAGGATATTATAAAGACCCTAAAACAACTAATGAAACTCTTATTAATGGATGGCTGCATACAGGCGATCAAGGCCATGTAGATAATGATGGATTTCTTTATATAACAGGAAGAGTGAAAGATCTTTTCAAAACATCAAAAGGAAAATATATTGAACCTCTTTTATTAGAGGACTATTTTGGAAAATACTCAGAGTTTGAGCAAATCTGTATAGCTGGGCTTGGAAATCCTCAGCCTATTTTACTAGTTGTTCTTTCAGATGTCGGAAAAAGTATTGATAAAGATGAATTTGAAAACAAGTTTAAAGAAGATTTGAAAAAAATTAATTCAGGCCTAGAAGGATATAAAAAAATATCAACAATTATTGTAGTAAAAGACTCATGGACTGTAGATAATGGATTAGTTACACCAACTCTTAAGGTAAAACGACCTATGATTGATAAAAAATATGGAGAACATTACCTGAAATGGGATGAGAATCCATCATCTGTAATTTGGGAATAAGCTCTGATTTATAAATTAAAGTTTAAAGCCTTGATATTCAATAATTTAAATAATATTTGAGCCTGATAAATCATTGAAAAAAACATCTAAAATTTCATTTGAAGGCTAAAAAATATTATATTCACACTACGGGACATGATATATCTGTCCCAATTTTAAAACAAATGATAAATAAAATATTTAGTTTTTTATCTACGTATAAAACCAAAACTTAACAATCAAACAAATTATGAAAACATCGTTTATTAAAACATTTTTGTCTTTGACTTTCTGTTTATTAGCGAATCTGGTTATAGCCCAGTCAACTATAACAGGAACTATCCAAGATGAAAATAGTGATCCAATCCCAGGAGTTAATATTGTAATAGAAGGAACATCTGAAGGTGTAGTCTCTGATTTTGATGGTAATTTTACAATTACTACTAATCAAGCACTACCTTTTAATATTACTGTTAGCTCTGTAGGATTTAGCTCTCAAACAATTGAAGTAACAAACGCAGAGCAATCTATTAGTGTATCGTTGGCGTCAGGGACTAGGCTAGATGAAGTCATTATTTCTGCTTCTCGTAAAAGAGAAAAAGTACAGGAAGCCCCTGCTTCGGTAACCTTAATCACTGCTAGAGATATTGAAAACTCACCCTATGTTAATGACCCAGTTACTCAATTGGTTAATGTGCCTGGGGTTCAAATTCAACAACAATCTGCACAAACAATAAATATTGAGATGCGTGCTGGCTCTGGGGTATTTGGAACAAGTACTTTCCCAATTTTAGATTACAGATATTTAGTAACTCCTGCTGCAGGATCATTTTTAACTTACCAATCTGGTATGAGTAATTTAGATATTGCACAGATTGAAGTTGTTCGAGGAGCTGCTTCTGCACTTTATGGTCCCGGTGTTACATCTGGTGTTGTGCACTTTATTACTAAAAATCCAATTGATTATCCAGGCACTGCAGTTGAAATGTTTGGAGGAACTCAAAGCACTTATGGTGGAGCAGTTCGTTATGCGCAAGCAAATTCAGGCAAAACATTTGGATTTAAAATAAATGCAAGGTTTGCCAGAGGTGATGAATTTGAATTAGACCAATATGAAGACCAAGATATTATTGATACTTTTTCTACAACAATTAGTCAACCTGCCATAACTAATCAAATGGTAGACGCTACTCAACCTGGTACAGTTTTACTAGATCGCTCAGATTTAGATCCTGATGGGGATAACAATATGTTAGCATCTGAGTATCAAAACTATGCTGTTAATGCTCATTTGGAGTTTCGCCCATCTACTAATACTCAGGCATTTTTATCTGGAGGATTAAACAATGGAGGTGGCTTATTCTTCAATTCTCAAGGACATGGGTTTACCCAGGGAAATGATTATTGGACTCAAGCTCGAATTCAATCAGGTGGATTTTTTGCGCAAGCATATTGGAATCACAATGATGGAGGAGATGCAGAAAACCCTACCTTTTTATACGCCAGTGGGTTCCGTCAGGTTGCAGAACGCACTTCTTTGGAAGCACAATTACAATACAATTTTGATGTAAGCGCTCTTAATACTGAAATTACAGTTGGTATGGATTATAGAGACACTGCATCAAATTCTGATTACACCCTTTTTGGGCGAAATGATGACGATGATCCATATACAATAACAGGGGTTTATGGTCAAGGAACAACAGTCTTAAATGATCAGGTAGACTTGACTTATGCTATGCGATATGATCAATTTAATTTAGTTGATGAAGGTGCTTGGGCCCCTAGGATTGCTTTGGTATATAAGGTGGATGAAAGAAACACATTTAGGGTTTCTTATAATGTTGCCACCTTTGGTCCTTCTGCTCTTGAGGCTTATATCGATTTCCCTGTTAATACTATTGCACCAGGTATTCTTGATATATGGTTGGCTGGACAAGTTTCACCGCAAACCTTTGCTGCTCCAGAAGCACAAATGATGGAATTAGCTGCACTAGGAATATCTATCCCTGCTGCTACACCAGGATTGCCTCTTAATATTGTTTATCAAGCTGTTTCCTCACTTTCAACACCTGGAGCTATAGCTCTCTTACCTGGTTATGGACTGGGAGATTTTGCCCCTATACTTCAAGGAGTTATGGATGCTTATCCTGGACCTCAAGGAATGACAGGACAGTTTATTGGTTCCAATTTATTTAATGGTGACTCTATGGCATTTGCTACTGATACACCACAAGCGTCTATTGGAACGTTGTCATCATGGGAAGTTGGATATAAAGGACTAATAGCTGACAAATGGGCTATAGGTCTTGATATTTATAGCTACAACAGAAAAGGATTTACGCAATTTACTGCTTTAGCTCCTTCTTATGCTCTAGTTGGATTTGACCCTCAAGATCTTGGAGATGAAGTTGGTGCTTACGTTGCTGGAGCTGTTCAAGATCCGGTCACTGCTGCAGTAACACCATTGGTTCAAGCTGGAATTGAAGCTGCAACTCTTGATGCAGTTACAGGAGGAGTAACACAAGCTTATCAAGATGCAGCTAATCTATTAGCTGGCGCTGGAATTGATTTTGCAACTTTATCAGCTAACGGATTAGATGTTGCAACTGCGGCGGCTATTTCTGCAGCAGTTGGATTTACTGTAGACCCAATGCCAGATTTGGCAACAGCTATTGCAGGCACTTATGCTACATCAATTGGACCAGCTCTCGCTGCTAATCTTGATAGTGCAGTTGGTGCTCAAGTAGCCCAAATTGTTGGAGGTCTTTCTGGAATCGCTGGAGGTGCTTATGTTGCTGGAGCTGAAGGATTTCAGGGACAAGCAGGTCAACTTTTCCCAGTTCTTGGAACAGTAGAGTCTAATCGAACTCCTCAAGGAGATGGAATGACACATATTCCTGCTGGATATCGTCGCTTTGGTGATTCTGAAAGAAGTCACTATGGAGCTGACCTTGCTGTAGAATATTTTGCCTCGAAAAATCTTAGTTTATGGGGTAATGCATCATGGTTGAGTCAGAATGTATGGACTCCTGGACAATATGGTGATGACGGATTACAGTTTTCATCTTTTTTAAATGCTCCTATGTGGAAATATAGATTAGGAATGAAGTATACTGGTCAGAATGGATTTAGAACAAGCGTTTCATTTCAACATGATGATTCATTTGACTCTAATCAAGGTATGTTTTCTGGAGTTGTTCAAGAGAAAAACTTATTTGATGTTAGTGTAGGAAGAAAATTTGGAAAGATTCAAGTTGATTTAGCAGGAAGGAATATATTTGATCAAAAATATAGAGCATTTCCTGGTATGCCTATTATTGGAAGACAAGTATTGCTAAAAGCTAATTTTAACTTTTAATTATATAGTCTCCTTTTAAAAGGAAACCTTAAATTTTTAGAAAGAGCAACGAGAGTTGCTCTTTCTTATTTTAAAGAAATAGACTTTTTAACTTTCAAGACTTATAGGTCGAACAAATTGGTTAACTTCAGCAATTGAACAACAAGAATATGTATGAAGGGGATGCTAATTCTAAAATATAACATATATTGATATATAAAAAAACAAAATAATTATGTATAGTTTAAAAGGGCAAATAGCTATTATAACAGGTGGAGCCAGAGGTATTGGTGAAGGAATTTGTGAAATATTTTGTAATGCTGGAGCAACTGTTGCATTATGGGATATTTTAGATTTAGGAAAAGAAACAGCTGATAGAATTTCTTCTAATAGCGGATCTGTATTTTTTCAAAAAGTTGATGTCACAGATAATAAAAGCGTTGGAAATGCTGTTGAAAAAATTATTTCAAAATATGGAAAGATTGATATTTTAATAAATAATGCTGGTGTTATTAGAGACCGTTCTTTTTTAAAAATGTCACCTGAAGAATGGAATACAGTAATTAATGTTAATTTAAATAGCCTTTATATAACAACAAAAGCTGTTCTTCCTCATATGAGAGAGGCTGGATACGGAAGAATTATTTCAGCATCATCTATTAATGGATACCAAGGAGCTTTTGGTCAAGCCAATTATGCTGCAACTAAAGCGGGAGTATCCGGTTTTACCCGAGCTCTTTGTAAAGAAGTTGGCAGATTTGGAGTAACAGTTAATGCTGTTGCGCCTGGATTTATCAAATCAGAAATGTCTGATTCAATGCCAGAAGAAATTATCAAAGCAGCAATTGAGCAAATTCCTGTAAAAAGAATTGGAACTACTGAGGATATGGGATATTGTTATCTTTTTCTTGCCTCAAAAGAAGCAGGATTTGTTACCGGAATAACCTTACATGCTAATGGTGGCTCGATGCCAATGTAATTATGAGTTTAAAGAATAACAATTTGTTTAATTTAAAAGATAAAGTTGCTATAGTTACAGGTGCTAGTAAAGGTATTGGTCTAGCTATTTCTAGGGGTTTTGCTGAATTTGGCGCCAAAGTTGTAATTAGTAGTAGATCACAAGAAGCTCTGGAATTAGCAGCATCTGATTTGCAGAAAGAAGGGCTTGATGTTTTTGCTCAAGCTTGTCATGTTGGAGATTCAAATCAAAGAAAAGTATTAGTTAAAAAAACTATTGATGAATTTGGTTCTATAGATATTTTAGTTAATAATGCAGCAATTAACCCTATACAGGATTCTATACAAAATTTTTCTAGTGAATTATTCGATAAGATGCTAAACGTAAATTTGAAAGCTGCTTTTGATTTAAGTAATCTATGTTTTCCATATTTAAAAGCTAAAAAGGAAGGATCAATAATAAACATATCTAGTGTTGAAGGTCTAAAGCCAAGCTTAGGCTTAGGAATATACAGCGTTACCAAGGCTTCTTTAAATATGCTGACACAAGTTCAGGCTAAAGAATGGGGAATATATGGAATACGCTCAAATGCAATTTGCCCTGGGTTGATAAAAACCAAATTTAGCTCTGCATTATGGAAAAATGAACAACTGATGAAACATATAAAAAATCAATTGCCCCTGGGAAGAGCTGCTGAACCAATAGAAATAAGTGGCTTAGCTGTTTATTTAGCTTCTTCTGCTGGAAGTTATTCAACAGGTGGAATTTACACTGTCGATGGAGGGCATATGACAATTTAATTTTTAATAATAATGGAATCAAAAAATCAAAAAGCATACAAATCAAAATTTAATTCTATTGATGAATTTGGAACCAATGTTGGCACTGAATTAGGTTTAACTGAATGGAATAAAATGGATCAGGAAAAGATAAATTTTTTTGCTGACCTTACTGAAGATAGGCAATGGATTCATATTGATCAGGAAAGATCTGAAAAAGAATCACCATATAAAACTACTATAGCTCATGGATTTCTAATGCTGTCAATGTGTTCTAAGCTTATGTTTGAAAGCTATGAGTTGCATAATGTTAGAATGGTTATAAATTATGGACTAGATAAAGTTCGTTTTACAAATGCAACAGCCTCAGGGTCTGAATATAGAGGAAGAGTTACCCTCTTAGAATTTCATCCTAATCCTAATGGAGCAAAATATAAATTACAGGTTATAATTGAGTTAAAAGGACAAGAAAAACCTGCTTGCATTGCTGAATTTTTAGCGCTTGCATATAAGAAATAGAATATGGGAAAAGTCGTATTATATAATACAACGGAAGGTGTTGCAATTATAACATTAAATCGACCTGAAAGATATAATGCTGTAAATCAAGGTTTAATTGATGGGATTAATGAATCTTTAGATAAAGCAAGCGAAGACAAACATGTTAGAGCTATAGTAATAACTGGAGCTGGTAAAGGCTTCTGTGCAGGAGCAGACATGAGCGTTTTTGGAACCAATGTTACTCCTGAGCAGAGAAGAGATTATTTAATTAATCAATATCGGCCTTTGATAAATAAGTTTTATTCATTGAAGAAACCTATTATTGGAGCTATTAATGGAACTGCAGCTGGAGTAGGAGCTGCAATTGCCTTAGCTTGTGATTTAAGAATTATGAGTGAAAATAGCTCATTATTGTTTGCATTCATAAATATTGGCCTAGGTCCTGATGGAGGTGCTAGCTGGTTGCTTTCAAGACAGGTAGGATATAGTAAGGCCTTTGAAATAGCTATTAGTGGAAAAAAGATTTTGGGTAATGAATGTAAAGAATTAGGATTAACCAATAGAGTAGTTCAAGATCAAAATATTGTTGATGAGGCTATATCATGGGCTAAAGAACTAGTTCAGAAACCAACTTTAGCAATAGGAATAACAAAACAAGATATGTTTTATTCAATGACTAATGATTTAAATGAAACAATTGCTTTTGAAGCAAAATGTCAAGTTGCTGCATTTAATAGCTATGATTTAAAAGAAGGAGTAACTGCATTCATAGAAAAACGAAAACCAAAATTTAAAGGAAAATAAACAATCACTAATGAATTTTGAAGAAATAAAATTAAAAGCTCAGAAGTTTGTAAAAGAAGAGCTTTACAGTTTAGAGCCATGGATTTTAAATTGCGAATGGGATGAAAAACTTCCAAAGTTGAATGAAATGCGAGAAAAAGTTAAATCTTTAGGATTATGGCTACCTCAAATATCTAAAGAATATGGAGGCCTTGGTTTAACAAATGCTCAACATGGTGAAGTCAGTGAAATTCTTGGATCAAGCCCTTATGGACATTATGTTTTTAATTGCCAGGCGCCTGATGCAGGAAATATGGAGATTTTAATAGAGTTTGGAACAAAGGAACAAAAGGAAAAATACTTGTATCCTCTACTAAATGGGGATATTCGAAGTTGTTTTGCCATGACTGAACCTGATTATGCTGGATCGAATCCTGTAAATATGGGGACTATTTCAATTAAAAAAGATGGAAAATATATAATTAATGGACATAAATGGTTTACCTCCGGTTTTGATGGTTCTGAATTTGCAATTGTAATGCTTATTTCAAATCCAAACTCAGATAATCCATATAAAAAAGCTAGTCAAGTAATTGTGCCTTCAAAATCCAAAGGCCTAGAGTTAATTAGAAATATTCAGATAATGGGACATTCTGGAGGTGGATGGGAAAGTCATTCTGAGATAAAATTTGATAATGTTGAAGTCCCTGTTTCAAACGTATTAGGCGGTGATGGAGAAGGTTTTTCAATAGCTCAAAAGAGATTAGGGCCTGGAAGAATTCATCATTGTATGAGATGGATTGGAATCTGTGAAAGATCATTTGATTTAATGTGCAAAAGAGCATTATCAAGAGAACTAGATCATGGCAAAACACTTTCAGAGAAACAAACAATACAAAATTGGATTTCAGAATGTAGGGCTGAAATTAATGCAGCACGTTTATTAGTTCAAGATGCTGCTCATAAAATTGATATTCAAGGAGCATATAAATCCCGAAATGAAATTTCTATTATTAAGTTTTATTGCGCAAATGTTCTACAAAAAGTTGTTGATTGTGCAATTCAAGTTCATGGAGCAAAGGGAATTACTGATGACACAATCCTAGCTACATATTATAGACATGAACGTGCAGCAAGAATATATGATGGAGCTGATGAAGTGCATAAAAGTAGATTAGCTAGAAATATTTTAAAGGAATATAATATCAACAATTAATAATAAATAAAATTAAATCAATAGTATATAAAACAGATAGGCCTATTGAGGTTCGCAAAGATGAAGCTTTGGATGTAATTTCTTTAAGAAAATTTTTATTAGAGAAATTGGGGAAAATATCAAAGTTTGAAGTATTACAATTTCCTTATGGATATTCAAATTTGACTTATTTTATAAAAACTGAAAACAAGAAAATGGTATTAAGAAGACCACCATACGGATCCACTGTTAAATCTGGGCATGATATGAAAAGAGAATTTAACATTCTTAGTTCTTTAAAAAAGCATTTTAATAAAGTTCCTTTACCAATTATTTATTGTAATGACAAATCAATAATTGGTGATGAATTTTATATAATGGAAAAAGTTGACGGGGTAATATTTAGAGGATCAAAACCACCTTTTGAATGGCCTAAACCTAACTTAATGCCTTCACTAGTAAACTCTTTTATTGACTCTTTTACAAAACTACATTCTTTAAATATTAAGAAAATAGGACTTGAAAATTTTGGAAAACCAAAAGGATATGTTAATCGTCAAGTAAATGGATGGATAAAACGTTATAATAATGCTAAAACTCATAATTTTAATGGAATTAATAAAACAATAAGTTGGTTGTCAAATCATTTGCCTAAGAAATCTAAAACAGCTATTATTCATAATGATTTTAAATTTGATAATATTATGTTCAGAATTCACAATAATAAAGCTCAAGTGAATGCTATTCTAGATTGGGAAATGTCTACTATTGGTGACCCGCTTATGGATTTAGGAACAAGCTTGGGATATTGGATACATTATACGGATCCAGAGAAACTCCAAAATTTAAATTTAAATATAACTACAGTTAAAGGGACTCCTTCAAGAGAAAAACTAGTTCAATTATATTGCGAAAAAACGGGGAGTTCAGTTAATAATATAGTTTTTTATTTTGTTTTTGGATTATTTAAAATTGCAGTTATTATTCAGCAAATTTATTTTCGTTATGTAAATGGTTTCACCAAAGACCTGCGATTCAAAAATTTAGATAAAGGCGTTGAATTATTGGGCATTATGGCATTACAAGCCATACAGAAAAAAAAGATTGATTATTTATTTTAGATAAGAATTATAAAATATATGGATACAAAATTAAATATAGACTTGGAGAACTTTAGACTGGAAACCAGAGCATGGCTAGAAGTAAATTGTCCTGCAAGTATGCGAAAACCAATTAAAGACTCAAGTGAAATGTTTTGGGGAGGACGAAACCCCGAATTTACAAGTCAAGATCAAAAAATATGGTTTGAGAATATGTTGGAAAAAAAGTGGATTGTTCCATATTGGGAAAAAAAATATGGTGGAGGAGGTCTTTCTGCAGAGGAAAATATTATTTTGACTCAAGAGATGAGCAGATTGGGTTGTCGAAGACCTTTATTTAGCTTTGGTATTGCAATGTTAGGTCCTGCTCTATTAAAATTTGCAACTGAAGAACAAAAATTAAATTATCTGCCTGAGATTGTTGAAGGTAAAATTTGGTGGTGCCAAGGTTATAGTGAACCTGGAGCTGGAAGTGACTTGGCTGGACTTCAAACAAAAGCTGAAGACATGGGAGAATATTATTTAATCAATGGATCAAAAGTTTGGACAACATATGCTAATAAAGCTGATTGGATGTTTTGTTTGGTAAGAACTGACAATAAAGTATCAAAACACAATGGAATCAGTTTTATTTTAATTGACATGTCAACTAAAGGCGTAAGTGTAAGACCTATTAAACTTATTAGTGGAAAATCTCCATTTTGTGAAACATTTTTTGAAAATGTGAGAGTTCCAAAATCTAATTTGGTTGGAAATTTAAATGAAGGATGGACTATAGCAAAATATTTATTGAGTCATGAAAGAAAAATGATAGGTGGTGTTGGAGTAACTGAAACTAAAAAAGAAGTACATGAATTAGCAAAACTCAATCTGGAATGCTCATCAGGACAGTTAAATAATTCTTTACTTAGAGCTGATATAGCTAAATTTGAGATGGATGAGACTATTTTTGAATTAACAATTCAGAGAATTATAGATGAAGATAAGAGCGGCAAAAAAGCTTCTCAGCTTTCATCTTTTTTTAAATATTATGGAACAGAACTTAATATTAAACGTGAAGAGTTATTAATTCAAATAGGTGGTAATAATTCTTTAGTATGGACTCCCACTGAAGAAAATGACGGAAATGCAGCAAGAAAATTTTGTCGTTCAAAAGGCAACACTATTGAAGGAGGAACATCGGAAATTCAACTAAATATAATTGCAAAAAGAATACTTAATTTGCCTACTTAAAAAAAAATATGCCATTAATTTTAACAGATGAAGAGAAAATGCTTAAAGAGGCTGCTAATGAATTTTTAGCCTCTAACTCTTCTTTGAAAAGCTTTAGAAAACTAAGAGACAATAATTATCAATCATTTGACCAAGATTTATGGAAAGGAATGATTGAAATGGGATGGACGGCTTTAACTATTCCAGAAGCATATGGAGGATTAGATTTTGGATATACAGGATTGGGTCAGATTTTGGAGGAAACTGGTAAGACTCTGGCAAAATCTCCTTTAATTTCATCTATTTTGTTTTCGGCAACAGCAATTAGATTATGTGACAATGAAAACCTCAAATCAAAATGGCTTCCAGAATTAATGAAAGGAAATATTTTGATGGCGCTTGCTTTAGATGAGAAAGCTCACTTTGATCCTAATAACATTAATTCAACAGCCAAATTATCTGGCAATAAATATGTTATTAATGGTAAGAAAAAAATGGTTCTTGATGGATCTAATGCTGATTATTTTATAGTAGTAGTTAATGAAGCTAATATGACCAGTTTTTTTTTAATTGATGTCAAATCTAAGGGGATTGAAATTAAATCAGATATCTTAATGGATACTGGAGAGTACTCTTCTGTTGTTTTTAATAAAGTTTCTGTTGCATCTGAAAATAAACTTAATATTAAAACAAATGGAGATTCAATTTTACAATCCTTGTTAAATATCACTTCGGCTGGACTTGCTTCTGAAATGTTAGGAAGTATGCAAGCAGCTTTTGAAAAAACAATGGATTATATTAAAGAAAGAGAACAATTTGGCAATAAAATTGGAAAAAATCAAAGCTTACAGCATCGAGCAGCTCTTCTTTTTTGTGAAATAGAATTGTGTAAATCAATTGTTTTAAAAGCACTTAAAGCTATTGATAATGATGAAACAAAAAAGATTGAGTTTTCTCACCTAGCTAAGGCCAAACTTGGAGAGGTTTTAAAACTTACTACCAATGAAGCTATTCAAATGCATGGAGGTATAGGCGTAACAGATGATGCTGATATTGGATTTTATCTTAAAAGAGCAAGAGTAATTCAACATCTTATGGGGGACAAAAACTATCACCTAAATTGCATTGCCAAAATCAAAGGGTATTGAATAAAAAAAAGCTAATAATTTTAGCCTTTTAATTGATCATATTTTATATTTGCATTCTTATGAAAATGGTTAAATTGATAAAATCTTAATCCTCAAACTATGTCAAATAATATTGGAAAAGTTTCTCAAATAATTGGACCTGTTGTAGATGTTGATTTTTCTGGAAAAAACATTAACCTTCCCAAAATTTATGAGGCATTAGAGATTAAGAATAATGATGGAAGTATTTTAACTCTTGAAGTTCAATCTCATATTGGAGAGAATACAGTAAGAACAGTTTCTATGGATTCTACTGATGGTTTGAGCAGAGGTGTTGAAGCTGTTTCAACAGGTAGTTCAATTCAAATGCCAGTAGGAGAAAACATTTATGGAAGATTGTTCAATGTAATTGGCAATTCTATTGATGGTTTAGGGGATTTACCTAAAACAGGGAAACAAGGCCTTCCAATTCATAGATCAGCACCTGCATTTGACCAGCTTTCAACATCCACTGAAGTTTTATTTACAGGAATTAAAGTAATTGATTTAATTGAACCATATGCTAAAGGTGGTAAAATTGGACTTTTTGGAGGAGCAGGAGTTGGTAAAACAGTTTTAATTCAAGAGTTAATTAATAATATAGCAAAAGGTCATGGTGGCCTTTCCGTTTTTGCTGGAGTAGGGGAAAGAACCAGGGAAGGAAATGATTTGCTTCGAGAGATGCTTGAATCTGGAATTATAAAATATGGTGATGATTTCATGAAATCTATGGAAAAGGGAGGATGGGATTTAAATAAAGTTGATAAAAAGGCAATGAAAGACTCTAAGGCAACTTTTGTTTTTGGTCAAATGAATGAACCTCCTGGGGCAAGAGCAAGAGTTGCTCTATCAGGGTTAACCATAGCGGAATATTTTAGAGATGGTGCTGGTGAAGGTCAAGGAAAAGATGTTTTATTTTTTGTAGACAATATTTTTAGATTTACACAAGCTGGATCTGAGGTTTCAGCATTACTTGGGAGAATGCCATCGGCAGTTGGATATCAACCTACCTTGGCTACAGAAATGGGGGCTATGCAAGAGAGAATTACATCAACAAATAAAGGGTCAATTACTTCAGTTCAAGCTGTTTATGTGCCTGCTGATGATTTAACAGACCCTGCGCCAGCGACAACTTTTGCACACCTAGACGCCACGACTGTTTTGTCTAGAAAAATTTCTGAATTAGGTATTTATCCTGCTGTTGACCCTTTAGATTCTACATCAAGAATACTTACTCCTGAAATTTTAGGAGATGAGCATTACAATTGTGCTCAAAGAGTAAAGGAGTTACTTCAAAGATATAAAGAACTTCAAGATATAATTGCTATTCTTGGAATGGAAGAACTTTCAGAAGATGATAAGTTAGCTGTTGGTCGAGCAAGAAGAGTTCAAAGATTCCTTTCTCAGCCATTTCATGTTGCCGAGGCATTTACTGGGACTCCCGGTGTGTTTGTTGATATAAAAGATACAATTAAAGGGTTTAATATGATAATGGATGGAGAATTAGACCACTTGCCTGAAGCAGCTTTTAATTTAAAAGGAACAATTGAAGAAGCTATTGAAGCAGGAGAAAAAATGTTATCTGAATCCACCTAATGTTTTTAGAAATTGTTACCCCTGAAGCTACAATATTTAGTGGCGATGTAAAATCTGTTTCTGTTCCAGGAATTGATGGGTCTTTTCAAATGCTTAATAATCACGCCCCAATTGTTTCTGCACTTAAACAAGGTTTAGTAACTATTGATGGTGAAATTGAAATTGATAATCATTTTAAAGAAATGTTCACTAAAAAAAACAACTTAACTTTATTTGAAATAAAATCAGGGGCGGTTGAATTAGTTAATAATAAAATAATTCTTTTAATAGATTAAAAATTTAATTTTTCTAATTGTTCATATATTAAATTTGTTTCCCAGCCTCTATATTTAAGGGCCGAAATTAATTTTCTTTTTTTTGAAATTTTATCTCCTTTTGATAATGAGATTATTTTATTAGACAGATTGTCAAGTGTAATTAAATATTCGTTTTGATTAATCTCATTTAAAGCTAATTTAATATTGAAGTCACTAATTTTACGTTTTTTTAATTCAAAAATAATCCTTTTTTTTCCCCATTTTTTTGTATTGAATTTACCTCTAGCATAACTTAAAGCATAACGTGTTTCGTTTAAAAAATCATTTTGAATTAAAGTACTTATTATTTGATCAATTGCTAAAGGAATAATGCCCATTTCATAAAGTTTTGCAATTACTTCTTTGTGGCAACGCTCTTGATAAACACAGTAAAACTCAATTTTCTTTTGAGCTTGTTTAATTGTGTAAGATTTTTTTTTCACCAAATAAAGGTAATCTAAAAAAACCGTCATAGATAAATATTTATCTATGACGGTTTTAATTATTATTTACTAAAAGTTGTCTTATCCTTATCCATAAAACGAAACTCTAAGTAAAGATATAAATCCCGTGGAACAATTCGTATCCACTTTTTGTATTCAAAATACCATTTCAGTTGGATGGATGGAAATCCTTCTTTTAAATATGCAGCAATAAAAGGATGAACATGTAAATACATTTGTTCATTTCTATGCTGTTTATTCTTAACAATTTTGTTAAGCTCTGTGTTAATTTTGTCCATTAAAACAATTGGAGCTTCAACTTCACCATCTATATTAGGGTTTGCTTCTTTTGTTTTAATTTTAATTTCTTGACGCACTCTTTGACGAGTAATTTGAATCAATCCAAAACGACTAGGCGGTAAAATTTTATGCTTAGCTTTATCATGACTCATTTCTTCTTTAAGGTGCACAAATAATTTTTTTCGATTTTCATTAGATGCCATATCAATAAAGTCAACTACAATAATTCCTCCCATATCTCTTAATCTTAATTGTCTAGATATTTCAGAAGCAGCTATTAAATTAACCTCTAAAGCAGTATCTTCTTGATTTTTAGATTTATTTGAACGATTACCGCTATTCACATCAATTACATGAAGAGCCTCAGTATGTTCTATTACTAAGTAAGCGCCCCGCTGCATAGAAACTGTTTTTCCGAAAGCACTTTTAATTTGTCTTTCAACTCCAAATTTTTCAAAGATTGGAGCAGGATCTATATGTAGTTTAACTATGTCTTTTTTCTTTGGAGCAATCGTTTCAATGTAGTCTTTGACTTCATTGAATAAATCAATATCGTCAACATGAATACCACTAAAACTATCATCAAAAACATCTCTAATAATTGAAGAGGAGCGATTAATTTCGCTTAAAACTTTTTTTGGAAATTTTTCAGTCTTTAACATTTTATTGCAAAGATTTTTCCATCGTTTAAGTAAATTTTGTAAGTCAGCATCTAACTCAGCTACTTTTTGACCTTGGGCTACAGTTCTAATAATAACACCAAATCCTTTTGGTCTAATTATTTGTATCAATCGTTTTAGTCGACTTTTTTCTTTACTCTCTTCTATTTTTTGAGAAATTGATACTCTATCTGAAAACGGCATTAATACCATGAACCTTCCAGCCAAAGAAATCTCTGAACTAACACGAGGACCTTTAGTTGAAATAGGTTCTTTAACTACTTGAACTAAGGTAAGTTCCTGACTATTAATAACATCATCAATCTTTCCATCTTTAGGTATTTCATTTTCAAATCGAAATCTTTTAAGTAAATAATCTTTATGTTTACCTGTGATTATTTGTTTTGTAAATTTTAGTAAATAAGGAAGTTTAGGCCCCAAATCATGATAATGTAAAAAACCATCTTTTTCATGCCCTACATTAACAAAAGCCGCATTAAGCCCAGGGAGTAATTTTCTTATCTTTGCAAGATAAATATCACCCACAGAAAGCCTTTTATTTTCAACTTCTTTATTAAGCTCAATTAATTTTCCATCCTTGAGCAGTGCAAAATCAACAGCAGAGGAATTTGACCGGATAATCAGTTCTTTATTCACTCTAAAAAGTTTTTATACTATAACTTTAATAGTCATAGTTGATTAAACAATAATTTTTTCAGGTATTAACCTGGGCTTTAGATAAAACTAAAGCATTTCAATGAACATGGGTGAAAGATTTTAGTGTTTCACCATACACTTAAGTTTTTTTATGTCGGTTAGCTCTTCTGCGTTTTTTTCGCTTATGTGTCGCTACCTTATGTCTTTTTCTTTTTTTACCGCTTGGCATTTATAAATTATTTATTGGCTTAAGATACAGGAACCTTTGCTTTAACAGCATTAAGAAAAACCTTAGAGGCCTTGAAAGTTGGGACATTATGAGCAGGTATTTTTACTGCTATATTTTTGGAAATATTTCTACCGGTTTTTTCAGCTCTTGTTTTAATAACAAAACTGCCAAAACCTCGTAAATAAACATTTTCACCTTTTTCTAATGAATTTTTTACTTCATTCATAAACTTTTCAATTGTTGATTGAACATCTGCTTTATCTATACCTAGTTGATCTGAAATGTTTGATACAATATCTGCTTTAGTCATTTTATATTATATTTTATTTTATATTAAATTTACAAGGCAAGCAAATATATAAATTATTAACAATCTCTTTACCATTTTTTAAGTTTAAGTAACTAATATCTTTTCAACATAATGAATTTTTCCAAAGCTTTATTAAGCTGGTATGAATTAAATCACCGGCCTCTTCCATGGAGAAAGACAAAGGACCCATATAAAATTTGGCTTTCTGAAATTATTTTACAGCAAACTAGGGTTGAACAAGGGATACCTTATTATAATAAATTAATAAATGAATTTCCAACAATTTTTGATTTAGCAAAAGCTGAAGAAGCTAAAGTATTAAAAATTTGGCAAGGTCTAGGATATTATAAAAGGGCTGAAAATTTACATTTGACCGCAAAAAATATTGTATTGAACTTTGCTGGAAAATTCCCTAGTTCACAAAAAGAATTGAAAAATTTAAAGGGAATAGGGGATTATACTGCAAGTGCAATATCTTCAATATGTTTTAATAAAAATGAAGCTGTTGTAGACGGGAATGTTTTTCGTGTTTTAGGTAGAATTTTTGGAATTAATATTCCTATAAATTCTAACAAATCATTTAAACATTTTAAATCTAAAGCCAATGATTTGATGAAAGGGGCTCCTCCTGGAACTTATAATCAAGCATTAATGGATTTTGGAGCAATTCAATGTAAACCAAAAAATCCAAACTGTAAAGAGTGTGTTTTTTCAAAGGATTGTTATGCTTATAAAGAAAACAAAGTCACCTTTTTACCTGTAACAAATAATAAAATCAAGGTTAAAACCCGCTATTTTAATTATCTAGTTTTTCAAAACCCTAAAAAGCAAACAGTATTAGAGCAAAGAGTATCAAAAGGGATATGGCATAAACTCTTTGAATTTCCTGTAATCGAATCAAAAAGAGAAATAAAAAATCCTTCAACAAAATTTAACTCTAAAATAAAATTATACTCAAATGAACCCCCAACAAAAATATTTCCGCTTTCTGTTAAACCGATTAATCATAAATTAACTCACCAGAAGATAGTTGTAAAATTTTGGAATATAAAACTATCAAGAAAATCATCACTTCCTGTAAATGAATCTGATTTATCCACATTTCCTGTTCCTGTCGTTATTGAAAATTTTATCACTCAACATTATAACAGAGGCCATTAATTTTTATATTTGAAGTAATAAATTTAATTATATATGAGTGGAACTATAAATAAAGTTATTTTAATTGGTCATCTAGGGGATGATATAAAAATGCATCATTTTGATGGAGGAGGATGCTTAGGAAGATTTCCACTTGCAACAAATGAAAGCTATACAAATAAGACTTCCGGAGAAAAGGTTACTCAAACAGAATGGCATAATATAGTGGTTAGAAATAAAGCTGCTGAAATTTGTGAAAAATATATTGGAAAAGGTGATAAAATTTATATTGAAGGCAGATTAAAGACAAGAAAATGGCAAGATCAGGAAGGCAAAGACAGGTTTAGCACGGAAATAATAGTTAATGACTTTACTTTTCTAAGTGGTAAAACAGACAATAATCCTCAACAGATTGAAAAAACAAGCAACACAAATGAAATGCCTGATTCCAATAATGGGGACGACTTACCATTTTAAATTATTTTGAATTAATCTCTTTTAGGCCTAAGTATGGATCTATTGCCTATAGCTCAATTAGCACTTTTATTTTTATTGTTAGTTCTTTCAGCACTAATTTCTGGTGCAGAAGTTGCTTTTTTTTCTCTTAACAATTCTGATTTAGATGAAAAAGAGTTAACTAAAGGGGATACTTTAAATATAATTAAACATTTACTTAATAGGCGTAAGAGATTGTTGGCAACTATACTAATTACCAATAACTTTATAAATATTGCAATAGTTCTGATCTTCGCATCTTTTCGTAATTTTTTATTTGAAGGCTTATTTAGTCCGGTTATAAATTTATTAATTGAGATTGGAGTTATTACGATAATAATTCTCCTTTTTGGTGAAATTTTACCTAAAATTTATGCAAATAGAAACCCATTAGGATTTGCAAAATTTATGTCAAGACCACTTAAGTTTCTAGATTCTTATATTTTGTTTTTCTTGACATTTCCAATGAGTAAAATGACATACTTTTTTGAAAATAGACTTAATAAAAAGAATGATGAGTTTTCAGTTGATCAACTATCTCAAGCTCTTGAACTAACTGATGAACATGAAACCACTAAAGAGGAACAAAAGATTTTACAAGGGATTGTAAATTTTGGAAATATCGATACTAAGGAAGTTATGTGTCCTAGAATTGATGTATTTGCAATCTCAACAGAAGAATCACTTAAAGAAATATTACCTAAAATTATGGAAAATGGGTTTTCTAGAATACCTGTTTATAGGGAGCATTTGGATAAGGTTGAAGGAATATTATATATTAAAGACCTTCTCCCTCATCTAAAAAATTTTGAATTTGATTGGACAAAATTGCTAAGACCCCCCTTTTATGTTCCAGAGAATAAAAAGCTTGACGATTTATTAGCAGAATTTCAGCAAAAAAAAATACACCTAGCAATTGTAGTTGATGAATATGGAGGAACTTCAGGACTAATTACGCTTGAAGATATTATTGAGGAAATTGTTGGTGATATTAGTGATGAATTTGATGAGTTTTCATTAAGCTACTCCCAATTAGATAAACATAACTTTGTTTTTGATGGCAAAACGAATCTAAAAGATTTTTTTAGAATAATAGATTTAAAAGAAACTTCTTCATTTGACAAAATTAGAGGGGAAAATGAAACTTTGGGTGGGCTTTTTTTAGAGGCCACACAAGTAATTCCAAAGCCTGGTCAGAAATTTACTCATAATGGATATATTTTTTTAATTGAAAGGATTGATAATAAAAGAATTAAAAGAATTAAAGTAACCATTCCCAAATCATGATATTAAAAAATCATCTCCTTTTTTATTTGATATTTATTTTATTCGTATACTGCTCGGAATTTTCTCAGCCAAAACCAAAAGGGCATTTATCATTAGAATATCCAACGCCAACTTATATTCAAAAAAATAATGAAAAATTTATTTTTGAGCATAATTCTTTTGCAGAAATTCAAAATACTCCATTAGGCATAAACATATTTTATTCAAAAATGAAAGCGACATTATATATGTCACATTCTGAAATAAATAATAATTTAGATTCATTATTAAATGATGCATATAAATTACCAAGTAAACATTTGATAAAAGCTCAAAGAATTCCTGAAAGAATTTTTGTAAATAATAAAAACAAAATATATGGCACTTTATTTAATGTTGTTGGAGATGCAGCTTCTCAAATACAGTTTTTTTTAACTGATAGTACTGATAATTTTTTAATTGGAGCTCTTTATTTTTATTCTAAACCTAATTATGATTCTATTTTTCCTGCAGTTAAGTATGTTGAGAATGATATAATAAGAATGATAGAGAATCTTAGATGGAATAATTGAAATAATTAGTAAGCATTAAAATATTCTAGTTAAATTTATATTTATAAAAAGATTTAAATGAGGAATTATTGTTTATCTGTTTTAATATGCTTTTATTTTAATTTGCATTCTCAAAAAAACCATTTTGATGTCCTTATAGGAATTGAAAATAAAATCAATAAATATGAGCTAACTGCAATGAAAATATGGGATTTAGCAGAAATGGGATATCAAGAAAAAGAGAGCAGTGCATTACTCCAAAAACTTTTAAAAGAAGAAGGGTTTGTGATTGAAAGTGGATTGGCTGGGATTCCTACTGCTTTTGTGGCATCATATGGGTCGGGATACCCAGAAATTGCAATTCTTGGAGAATATGATGCTTTACCAGGATTATCTCAAAAAGCAAAGCCATATAAAATCTCAAATAATGGTAATGCTGGGCATGCTTGTGGACATCATTTATTTGGAACAGCATCTGCAGCAGCAGCAATAGCAATTAAACAATATTTATTTAAGAATAATAAATCAGGAACAATTAAGTTTTTTGGATGTCCTGCTGAGGAAGGTGGTTCTGGTAAAGTCTATATGACTAAAGCTGGTCTTTTTGATGATTCTGATATTGCTCTTCATTGGCATGCAGCTTCCATTAATGGGGCAAGCCCTAAACCTGCATTAGCTAATAAATCTGCCAAGTTTAGATTTTATGGAATCTCTTCTCATGCTGCAGCTGCACCTGATAAGGGGAGATCTGCTCTAGATGCAGTAGAGGCCATGAATAGTATGGTTAATATGATGAGAGAGCATGTTGATGAAAGCACTAGGATACATTATGTTATAACCAGAGGAGGGAAAGCTCCTAATGTTGTTCCAGACTTTGCAGAAGTTTATTATTATTCAAGACATACAAATAGAGATGAAGTTATCAGAGTTTTTGACCGTATTGTTAATGCGGCAAAAGGTGCAGCTTTAGGTACCGGAACAACTATGGATTATGAAATGATTGGTGGAACTCATGAGCTTTTACACATTGAATCTTTACAAAAACAACTGCATAATAATTTAGTAAAAGTTGGAGGGTATTCTTATTCTGAAAAAGAAAGAATTTTTGCTGAAGAAATTTCCAAATCACTTGGAGTTACTCTTAATGTTGAATTTGTTGAAGGGATTCAACCATATGATTCATCTATTCAGGCTAAAGGATCTGGATCTACTGATGTTGGAGATGTTAGTTTTGCATTGCCAACAGCTGGATTTAATGCCGCAACATGGGTGCCAGGAACTCCAGCACATAGTTGGCAGGCAGTTGCAGCTGGTGGAACAAGTATTGGAATAAAAGGAATGATGATTGCAGCTAAAACATTAGCTTTAACTGGAATGCAACTTATAGATGAACCTAAGCTAATTGAGAAGGCTAAAAAAGAGTTTAATATAAAAAGAGGAAAAGACTTTAAATATGTACCTTTGATAGGTAATCGAGAACCTGCTCTAAATTATAGAAACTAATGCGATTGATAACACTTACTTTTTTTTGTTTTATTATTTTGTTTGAGGTTAAACCCCAAGCTTATCAATGGGATGTAGAAAATAATGGAGCTATAGAAATTCATAGAGTACTTATGGATTCTAATTATTTTATAGAAACTGTTTTTTCGGATAAGCCGTCAAAATTTATCAGTACTAGAGGTGGTTTTTATGAATCTAAAAGTAACGTTATTCATGTGCAATTCGAGTTTAACTCTAATTATTTAAAAGATAGCCTTGTTAAAGCAGAAATTAGAATTCCGAATATCGGAAAAGAAATATCAAAGCCTAAACTCCCTCTTGATGGAAAATGGTTGATGGCAGGAAGGGTAAATAATGAAGGAGAAGAAAGAAGAAGAGACACAAAAAGGTCAAGAAAAACTCTTAAGTTTTTGATAGATGGGTATTTTCAATGGACTGCATATAACACTGAAACTTTTAAATTTTATGGTAGCGGTGGAGGAAAATATAATGCTAAAGATGGAAAATATTCTGAATCAATTGAGTATTTTTCAAGGGATAATAGTCGATCAGGAAAAACATTATCTTTTTCATTCAATCAGGAACAAAATGATTGGTATCATAAGGGATTTAGTAGTCAAGGCAAACCTTTACATGAGATATGGACTTTAAGAAATGATTAATAGTAAATGGATTCCATTAATCAACTTCTGAAATTACTTAAACTAGAAAATCAAACAGACACCCAATTTATAGGAGAAAATTATCCAGCATCTTGGGGAAGAGTTTTTGGGGGACAGGTTCTTGCTCAATCGTTGAACGCTGCATATAGAACTGTACCCAAAAATAGAATAGCCCACTCAATGCATGGATATTTTATTTTGGCTGGCGACATTAATCATCCAGTAGTTTATGAAGTGGATAAAATTAGAGATGGAAAAAGCTTTACAACAAGAAGAGTTGTGGCGTATCAAAAAGGAAAAGCAATTTTTAATATGTCTGCATCTTTTCAAAAAAATGAAATAGGAGTTGATCACCAGATTATTGCACCAAATATATTACCTCCTGAAGTTTTAAGTAGCGACATACAACAAATAGAGAAATTAAAAGATAAGCTTCCTCATTATTATGAGTCTTTAAAGAAAGCTCATTTTAAAATGTTTGATTTTAAACCAGTAGAAACATTATCTCATTTAGAAACTAAAAACATGATTCCTTTTAGCCATATTTGGTTTAAGACTAAGGAAAAGAAAAAAATTAGCTTACCTGAGAAGCATCAGATTTTAGCTTTTGCTTCAGATATTGGGTTGTTAATGACAGCTACAAAACCCCATAGAGAGAAAATAAAAGGGAAGTCTGTTTTTGTTGCAAGTATTGATCATGCAATGTGGTTTCATAGGGATTTTGAAATTCATGAATGGCTTTTATATGCTATGGATAGTCCTAGCGCGTCTTCTGCTCGTGGTTATACAAGAGGAAATATTTTTTCAAAATCTGGAAAACTAATTGCCTCTGTAACTCAGGAAGGGTTAATTAGGTTAAAAAGATAAATTAATAAAAAAATCCGTGCGCGAATATAAATTTTTGAAGCACAAACATTTTTGCGCACGGATTTAAACATAACCAATTTAAACAAAAAGATCAAGCTTATTAATGATGTAAAGATACCTTTGAAACTGTTAAAAAAATCTCAAAGGAGGGTTAAAAGCTAGTTAAAGTTTTTTATTTTGAATGTAAAAAAAAATTAATGAGCTTAAGAAATTTATTTTTAGTACTAATAATTTGTTTTCTTAATTGTGAAAACAAAATTAATGAATCATTTTATTTGGCTAAGGAGTTGTTTAATAATTTTGAATCTATTCTTTCATCTGAGGAATACTCAAAAACAATATATTTTTATAAGGACTCTAATAGTTTATGGAGAGATAAGCAAGACTCTTTAGTCTCAATAAAAATTCCATACAAGGAACATTTTTTTAATTTTAGTGAATCTTTTTTAAAAAATAATAATGAAAATTCTTCAACCTCTTTATCTAGATATATATCAGAATATAAACAAGGCATAAAGGTTAAAGAATTTTATGAATTAGATTTAGTATTGATTAATACAATAGAATATAAGAAATCAATATACATAGTTGATTTTAATATAAAAGGAGAAATAATTAAAGCCGAATTTTATGACTCGAAGGGGAAGTTAATATTTCAATCTAATAAAGAAATCTTTTAAACAAAGGTTCACTTTAGTTGATTTTTTCTGAAGGCATTCGTATTTGAATAATCATTGATGATAAAACTGTAATTACCCCTATTATTATGATTGAAAAGGTTACTCCAAAAAAATCAGCAACTATACCGGATAATATAGCCCCTATAGCATAGCCTAGATCTCTCCAAAGCCTAAAAACTCCTAAGCTTTCAGCTCTTTGTAATGGCGTTGATTCTTCAGCAATCACAGTCAAAAAAGTTGGATAAACAATAGCAGTCCCTATACCCAAGGAAATACTTATAAACATTAAAATTTCAAAAGATGTATTAAATGGAAAAAATATAATTGCAAATCCTTGAATTAACATTCCCCAAACCAGCATCATTTTTTTTGAATAATAATCAGACATTCTGCCAGTAAATAACTGACCAATACCCCAAAATAATGGATATGCAGCTGTAATCCAACCTATTTGTTGAGTTTCAAAACTAAATGAGAATAAAAGAATAGGTAATAATCCCCATATCATTCCATCATTTAGATTATTAACTAATCCCGCTTGTGTAACAGAACTAAGGGTTTTATTTTTAAATGTAGTTTCAATAAAAATATTGTCTAGACTTAATGAGGTGTTCTTTTTTGATTCAATTTTTATGTATGATTCAGTCTCTTTAACAAAGAAGACAGTCAAAAAAAGACCAATTATAGACATTAAAACACCTAGGTAGAAAGGATAAGGAGTAAGCCCATATCTATCAGCTATATATGCACTTAAAAAAGCTATAATCCCTATTGCAAAATATCCTGAAAACTCATTTAGCCCCATGGCAAAACCTCTGTCCTTTTCTCCCACAAGATCAATTTTCATATTCACAGTACTGCTCCAAGTAAACCCTTGGCTTATACCCAAAAGCATATTGGCTATAATTACCCAGCTCCATAATGAAGCATTAATTAAAATAAACGGAACTGGAATTGCAAAAAGCCAACCAATTATCAATAATTTTTTTCTTCCAATTCTATTTGCTAGTCTTCCAAAAATATAGTTTGTCAGAGCCTTAGTTATTCCAAATGCGATAATAAATGATAGAATAGCAGTTTTGGATGAAATTTCAAATTGATCAGTTGCATATTGGGGTATAATAGTTCTTTCAAGCCCTACCATGCCTCCTACAAAAGCATTTACTATAACAAGCAAGATAAATTGAAGTAAATTTTCTTTGAGACCAATTTTATTAATTTCTTTTGTCAAAACTTAAATAAATATCTGTTAGTTTTTATTAAAGTTTGATATGATATAACTAATTTCTTCATCGGCAATTATTT
This sequence comes from Flavobacteriaceae bacterium, assembly GCA_002723295.1. GTDB lineage: Bacteria > Bacteroidota > Bacteroidia > Flavobacteriales > Flavobacteriaceae > Marivariicella. Next base: position 76,719 of record PBNP01000008.1, read on the forward strand.
CTACCATATCAAATGAAGAACTTTTGGGAAATCCAAACTCTTCATCATACTTAATATTAAAATAAAAAGGATTTTCATATATTCTTTCTTCTATTTCTTTAAATAATGAATTAATAGTAACAGGAAGACCTTCGTATCCCCAATCTTCATTTCCGCTAATACTTGCAACACTATTATTTATTACTGTAATAGAATAAGGCTCCTGAAAAACACAAAAACAAACAATATTTAAATCCATTGTATAAGAATCAATATTCAAAGAGGTCCAATTATCCCTGTTTAATTTAAGGGTTTCAATAGCTGAACATATTTCAGGATCAAAATCACAGGCTTTTTTTTCTTCCTTTGCACAGCTTAAAACAAAAACAATTACTAAAACAAATTTGTAAATTCGCATGTTACAAATTTAGTAAATGAAACACCTCTCATATATATTATTATTTTGTTTTTTGATTACATGTAGTAAAAATGAAAATGAAGAAACTGATGAACTTTGTTTTTTTATTGAAATCTGGGATCCAGTTTGTGTAGAGGGAAAGATTTTTTCAAATTCTGCAGAGGCATTATGCGAGGGATATACTGAAGACGAAATAATCCCAGCAAACCAAGATGAAAATCAAAATGCAACATGCCCAGATTAATTAACTTTCAATAAAGTATTGTATAGAGTTTAAGACTATAAATTCTCTTTCTTAGAATTAAATAATGAAGAAGACTTAGCCCTAGATTTATCATTCTTTTTAATTATTGTAGATCTTTTTCTCTTTAAAGCCCTATATGTGGCTTTCTTAGAATTCTTATCTTTACTCCATTTACTTGGGTCTTTTGATGATTTAGAAACCATTTTTTCAATATCTGAAAAAGAATTATACTTATGATTAGAACCTTTAGGAGGAGTTGATGTTGAACGACTAGAACTAGCTTTTTTTGATGCTTTTGGACGAGCAGATTGAGTGCGATTAGAATTAGATACTTTTATTGGGGCAGATTTGGATGAGTTCAAGGATTCCCAACCATTATTAGTACTTTCAGAAGTATTTATAACCCTATTATTCATATAATATTTTTCAGTATCAGCTTTTGAATCACGCTCTTTTGACACTTTATTTTTAGTTCTTTTTTCAGAAGGATTGTATGGCAAATATTGAGAGTGTACCATTCCTAATGTAAAAAAGAAAAACAATATAAACGACATTAATTTTTTCATCTTCAAGCAATTTTATTTTTTGGTAACCATCTAAGTTAATGAATTTGTTGTATTTACAAAAAAAAGAAGTATATAATTCCTAAAATTTAAAATTTTATTTCTTTAATGAAATTGGATTTGCAAGATCCATAGTTACATATGCATTTGGATTTATGTCCTTAATTATTTTGATTACGGCTTTTCTTTTTCTTCTTGGCACAATACTCCAGCATACTCTAACACCTCCATCTCTACCCTCTCCATCAATTACAGTTACAAGGTATCCTTTTTCTCTAAGAGCACCAGCGATACTAGGAGAGTCGCTAGGTGAAAACACCCTGATGACTATGCTTCCAATACCGATAATATTCTCTAAATATGAACCAGCAATAGTCCCTAATGCAAACCCAACAGCATATCCAAAAATTAAAATAGGGTGGTCTATATCTCTAACCACCTTTGATACAGCTATAATCCAAATTGCGGATTCAACTAGCCCTATAAGTGCCGCATAGAAAGGCTTTTTGCTTACCAATAAAGCTCTAATTGTTCCTAAGCTTTGGTCAGCTAATCTAAGAATAAAGATTATTACTGCTGAAAAAACTAACTCCATAATTTTTTAATTTAATCTAAGTACACCAAGCCCTTTTTTGTAAAAAACCTCATTAAACTCTTTGATTTGCTTTTTAACTAAATTAGAAGCAATATTTTTATATTTTTCCCATTCATTATTTAGTTCAATAAATTTTTTTTGAGCACCCAAAGTTAAGCTAGGTAGTCCTGCATCAACTTGATTTAAAAGAGTTAAATAATGCGCGGTAAAACCATTTTCGAAATTTTCTACATCATCATATGCCTTAGAAAGCCTTTGAACCATAATTTTATCCCATTTATCAAGATCTTGAATCAGTTTTTCAGATTCTTTTATAAACGTTTCATCTTTGGTGTTTTTAATAGTTGGCAATAATAATTTTAATTCAGTTTGTATATTATAAAGTTTTACTGTCATTTCAGTCATTTCGTTATAAATTTTCTCTCCTTCTTTCATAAATTTATTATATGAAGCATACTCTTGTTCAGTGCTTGAATAAAGAGGATTATTAAGTATTTTAGTTGTTATGGTATGTTTATTATTAAGATAACTTAGAGTTATTTTATATTCACCAGGAACAGCTTTGTGACCACTATACCTACCTTCAATATAAACTTTTGGAACCCCTTTTAATAAAGGATATCTCAAATCCCATACAAATCTATTTAATCCTTTATTTGAAGAAATCTTTCTTGGTTTTGGAGGACTTCCCTCATACTCTATATGCTTTTTATCAGAGGTTGAATTATATTCATTAACTAAATTATTATCAGAGTCATAAATAGATAACTTAATTAAAGTTTCTTTAGGAAGCTTTGGTAGATTGTAGTAAATAACCATTCCGCTTGCTGGATTAACTCCTTGAAGTAGGTCAGTGCCAGAAGATTTATTGTTATTTAAAGGACTATACCAGTTGGGAATAATTGTTTTTTTAGGAACAAAAAGTTTTCCTGTTTTATTATTACCATCATATTGTCTTAAAAGATTAAGGTCATCTAAAATCCAAAATGCTCTTCCCTGAGTAGCTATAACAAGATCATTGTTTTTAATTATGATGTCAGTGATAGGCACAACAGGAAAATTAAGTTTTAATTTTGACCAGTTAAGCCCTCCATCCCATGAAACGTAAAGCCCATTTTGCGTACCAGCATATAATAAGTTTTTTCTAAAGGGATCCTCTCTTACAACACGGGTAAAGTCACCTTTTGATATTCCATTAGATATGTTTATCCAATTTTTTCCATAATTGGTTGATTTATATATAGCTGGTGTATGATCATTAAATTTATAACGGGTAGTTGCAATATACACAGTTTGTGGATTATGAGGTGATACTTCTATTGCATTTATTAAAGTCTCTTTTAGGTTTTTTGGAGTGATATTTTTCCAGTTTATTCCATTATCAGTTGTAAGATGAACCAATCCATCATCACTGCCAGTATAAATGATTCCTGGTTCATGAGGAGATTCCATTACATAACTTAATGTCCCATAATTTTCAGCTCCAACAGCCTCAACTGTATAAGGACCACCACCTTTCATTTGCTTGTCATCTTGATTTTTTGTTAAATCAGGGGAAACTACATCCCAAGACATTCCATCATCTCTAGTTCTAAGCAAGTATTGTGCAGCATGATAATATGTGTTTTTTTCATGTATAGATTTTATAATTGGAGCATTCCAGTTATAAAGATATTTCATGTCTCTAGCAGCAAGACCTAAATACAAGTTTGGTTCGATCATAATGTTTTTGCTTGTATAAGCTTTCGTGTCAAGCATTCTAATTGTACCTAAATAGCTTCCACCCATTACTTTGTCAGGATTATCAGGGTCAAATGCGATAAATGCACTTTCTCCTCCAGCAGATGCAGACCAATGAGCTCTTGTAATTCCTCTTGACCCTAATCCGATACTAGCTATTTTAATTGAGCTATTATCTTGTTGTCCTCCATAAACATTATACGGAAACAAATTGTCTGTAATAACTCTGTAAAATTGACCTGTTGGCATATTATCAATTCGAGACCAAAACTTACCTCCATCAAAACTTATCTCCGAACCACCGTCATTTGTTATAATCATATTTTTAGAGTCAGAAGGGTTTATCCATAAGTCATGATAATCACCATGATGAGTATCAATCTCCTTCCATTCAGATCCTGAGTTTATGGATTTATATGCAGATGCACTTAAAACATATACTATATTTTCGTTGTTAGGATCAAGAGTTAGTTCTATATAATACCAAGCTCTTTGAATTAATCTATGATCAGAGCTAACCCTTTTCCAAGAATCCCCAGAGTTTTTTGAAAGAAAAAGACCTCCTTTTTCTTGCTTGGAATCACTTTCAATAAGAGCATATACCCAACTTGAATTTGCTGGTGACACAGCTATAGCCATTTTCCCTTTCTCTTTTGGTATTCCATTTTCAAGAATTTCCCAGGTTTCTCCTCCGTTTATTGATTTATACAAATTGCTTCCTGGGCCTCCACTTATAACTTTCCATGGAGTTCTCATATGATCCCACATTGCAACATAAAGAACTTCTGGATTATTTATATCTATTGATAATTCACTTGCACCTGTAGAATCATTAACGTATAAAACTTTTTTCCATGTTTTGCCACCATTTATTGATTTGTATACACCTCTTTCACTTGATTTTCCATGAAGAGCACCTTGAGCAGCTACCCATAATATATTGGGGTTTTTTGGATGTATTATAATTCTAGAAATATGCTGGGTATTTTTGAGACCTAAATGAGACCATGTAGCACCAGCGTCAGTTGATTTATAAACTCCATCACCATGTGCAGTCATTACGCCTCTCGGTGCATGCTCACCCATTCCAACATAAACAATATTAGAGTGACTACTTGAAACAGCTATTGCTCCTACGGAACCAGATGTAAAATAACCATCAGATATATTTTTCCAATGTTGTCCAGCATCAGTAGTTTTCCAAACACCACCACCAGTAGTTCCCATATAGTAAGTCAAGGGATCATCATTTACTCCTGTTCCTGCATTAGCTCTTCCTCCTCGAAAAGGACCAATATTTCTAAATTTTAAAGGCTTAAAAATTGAATCTAAACTTTGACTTTGGGAAGTCAAAGTTGATAAAAGAAAAATAGAAAGTAATCGAAGGTTTTTCATATGAATTTATTTATAGTTATAAATTAAAAAAAATACAACTATCATTAGTTAAAAATTTTAAATATTTTATTGGTTAATTTAGATATTGATGTTTTTATTCAAAGAAATTTCTGCACATTGAATTAAAATAAATTAAATCATCATTGTTATATTTAATGTAAACAGATTGATTTTGATTTAGGGGGGTTGGTGAAAAAAAATGCCAGATATTTCCATTAAAAATTCCTTCAATTTTATATTCTTTTCCCTGAAAAAAACATTTTTTTACAATTACTTTATCATTTGATTTAGAAACAACTTTTATTTTTTCAGGTCTTAGAAAATAAGATTTTTTATCTATATCTATTTGATTTAACTCCCCTAAAATTTCAGCACAATAACAATTTGCAGGCTTACAGTACATGTTTTCTGGATTGTCATATTGTTGAAGAACGCCAGCTTTAAAAATTAATATTCTATCTGCTATATTTAGTGAGTCATTTATATCATGAGTAACTAAAATCGTTGTGGTGTTTGTTTCTTTCACTATTTTATGGATTTCTTCACGCACTGATAGTTTAATATTAGAATCAAGATTACTAAAAGGTTCATCAAGTAAAAGTAAATCAGGCTCTCTAACAAGGGCTCTAGCTATACAAGCTCTTTGTTGTTCTCCACCAGAAAGCTCATGAGGATACCTGTCTAATAGTTTACCAAGATTAGTTAGCTCAAGTATAAAATTTAACTTATTTTCATAATTGTTTTTTAGATTTAATGTAATATTTTCAATTAAGTTAAAATGTGGAAAAAGCGGATAGTCTTGAAAAACAAAACTTATTTTTCTTTCTTGTGCTCTTACAAAAGTATTATTGTCATTTAATCTTACTCCATTTAATGAAATAGAGCCTTCATTTATTTTTTCCAGCCCTGAAAGACATTTTAAAAAAGTTGTTTTGCCTGACCCGCTTTCACCAATAAAAGAGATAATCTCACCTTTATTTACAGAAAAATCTAATCCTTTAATTATAGGAATATTTTTCTTGTAATATTTTACTAGCCCTTTTACTTCAAGATACATCTATTTGTTTGTTTAAAATATTTTTTAAAATCAACAATAAAATACTCCCAATTAATATAATAGACAAGGAATAAATGCTAGAAAGAGGAATCATTTCTTCAATTGCAAACTCATAAGTTTGAGTAGCTAATGTATCAAAATTGAATGGTCTTAGAATTAATGTTATTGGAAGCTCTTTCATCAGGTCAATAAAAGTAACAATAAATGCAGTTATCAATGCAAATTTATTTATTGGCAAATGAATTTTTTTCAAAAGCATAAAAGGACTAAGTCCAAGGTTTTTTGCGGTATCATCATAAGAATCTGGTTGTTTTTCAATACTGGATTTAATAGGAGCCTTTCCAACTGCTAAAAATCTAATTATGTAAGCATATATTAATAAAGTAAATGTTCCTAATAAGGAAAATGAAGAAAATATATTTTTTATTGAGGTAAACATTATTATTAAACCTAGTCCAATTACAGCTCCAGGAATTGCATAACCTAATGAAATAGATTGACTGATATAATAATTTAATCGTGTTTTAGAAATTTTTTCTATAAACAAAAAAAATAAAGCAAAAATTATAATTAAAGCTGATGAAATAGTTGAAACTATAACTGAGTTAAAAGTTAAGTCTGTCAAATCTTTAATATTAACCAAATGATAGGTTGTCAAAACGTTATTTACTATGAAAAGAAATGGTATCAAAAACCCAAATAAAAAAGGAATAGAACATACTAAATAGACTACTATTTTATTTTTGAATGTTAATTTAGAAAGCTTTTGAATTTGAGTATTAATTTTATAATAATATCTAGTTTTAGAAGAAATATATTTTTCAATATAAAAGAATGTAAATACAACAATTAACATAATAACTGAAAGCTGAATTGCCGCCCCTACATCATTCATTGAGAACCATGCCCTAAATATTCCTGTTGTGTAAGTGTTTATGCCAAAATACTTAACAGCACCATATTCATTCAAAACTTCCATAAGGACTAAAAACAATCCAGAAAAAATAGCGGGCCTTGATAAAGGGATAATAATTTTGTAAAAAGTATTAATACTAGATAAGCCTAGATTTTTAGCAACATTTATATAATTAGAACCTAGCAGGGTAAAAGACACTCTTGATGCTGTATATATATATGGATATAATGCCAAGGCTAAAATAACACCTAGAATTTCAATTTGTAAATAATCCCTATTAAAAAACAATGAAGCCTGATAAAAATTTGCCCTTAAAAAGCTTTGAATCGGGCCGGTAAAACTTAAGATGTCGCTATAGGTAAATGCCATTATGTATGAAGGTATTGCTAAAGGTAAATAAAGCGCAAGATCAAATAAAAAACGCCCTTTAAATTTGTAATTACTAATATACCATGCAGGAAAAATCCCAAATAAAAGTGAGAAAAAAGCGGTAATAATAATTAAATAAAATGTGTTGAATGTATAATCCAATAGTAGAGTTTCCCATAAATAGCTGAGGGAGGTTTTCTCAAGAGCATAAAGACCAGTTAGAAGAAACAAAATTGGAAGGATAAGTAAAATTGCAACAAAAGCACTTCCAAGAATCCATCTTTTATTTTCAGTTAATAATATTTTTTTTATTTCCAACCTGTTTTATCAAAAATTCTAATTGCTTCATCTCTATATTTCCCTAACATATTTAGATCGAGAGTATCTCTTTTAAACGTCCCCCAAGATTGAACTATTTCAGATGGGGTAACATTTGGGTTCGCAGGATATTCATAGCTATTGTTTACATATGTATTTTGAGCTTCTTCACTTGTTAAATATTCCATTAACTTGATTGCATTTTCTTTATTTGGAGAGTATTTAGCTAAGCCAATACCAGAAACATTTATATGACTTCCTCTTTCATTTTCAGCCTGATTTGGAAAAAAAACAGTTACAGATTTGCCTGCATTTAATTCCTCTTCTTTCTCAGAAGATAAAAGCAGACCAATATAATAAGAGTTTACTATAGCTATATCCCCTTGCCCTGCAGCAATAGCTTTAACTTGATCTCTATCACTTCCTTTTGGATCTCTTGCAAAATTTCTAACTATACCTTTTGACCAACTTGAGGCTAAATCACTGCCTAAGTTTGCAACTATTGATGACATTAAAGCTTGGTTATAGGCATTAGAAGAAGATCTTGCTAGAATCCTTCCTTTCCATTTTTCATCAACCAATTCTTCATATGTGCTCAAATCATTTTTTTCTACTCTTTGGTTGCTATAAACTAAAATTCTAGCTCTATATGTAATAGGTATCCAATAACCATTTTTGTCTTTTAAGTCAGGACTTACATTGGTATCAATTATTTTGTTTGATATTTTCTGTAACAATCCCATTTTAGAAGCCCTGTATAGTTTGCCAGCATCAACAGTGACAAATAAATCAGCAGGACTATCCTCTCCTTCATTTTTTAGTCTCTCTATTAACTCATCAGCATTTGCTTTTATAACATTAACCTTTATGCCTGTTAATTTTTGAAAATTTTCGTATTGCAATTTATCAACAGCATAATGTCTTTGACTATAAAGATTGACTTCTTTTGAGTTCTTATTTGGAGAACACCCTAATAAAACTGTATATAATAGTAAGTAAAATAATTTTTTCATGTTTGTTTATTTAGATTGAATATAAATAACTTATATATTTGCGCAAATATAATCTAGAAAACCTTATTAAAGAAAGTTATATGAAAAAAATAATTTTAAATCTATTATTACTATTTACATTAAGTCACATAATGGCACAAAGTAAAAAGAAAAAAGATATTATTTCAATAAAGGAAATGTGTGGATGTTTTGAGGTAAAGTTTAGTTTTTCTGAAACGTTTGGCAATTTAAATGATGAAACTTACATTCCATCAAAAAATTACACTAGTTGGGGTTTAGAATGGGCTCAACTTATAGGTGAAGACAAAAATTCATTATCAATTCAACATATACTTATAGCAGGAGATGAAAAAGAACCGTATATAATTAAACACTGGAGGCAAGACTGGATTTATCAAAACACGGATTTTTATTTTTATGATTTTGATAATAAATGGAAATATACATCTAAAAACAAGAAAGATGTAAAAGGTCAATGGACCCAAAAGGTTTATCAAGTTGATGATAGTCCTAGATATGAGGGTTCTTCATCATGGGTTCATGTTGATGGAAAAAGCTATTGGGAAAATTATTCTTCTGCTCCTCTTCCTAGGAGAGAGTTGTCTAAAAGAAAGGACTATAATGTTATGTTTAGGGGAAATAGACAAGAAATTAAATCATTTGGATGGATTCATGATCAAGACAACAAAAAAATTGTTAGAGCTAATAATGAAAAGGATATAGTAATTGCTGATGAAAAAGGGTATAATATATATAAAAAAGTTGATAATAAAAGATGTATAGAAGCTGTTAAATGGTGGGATAATAATAAAACAAAATGGAAAATAGTAAGAGATAAATGGAATGAAATATATGCTAGAAGAAAAAATCTTGCTTTACATAAAACAGTAAATAAAAAACCTCTTTTTATGTATTTATTTGATAAAAACTTAACAAATGAAGATGAAATAAATTCAACAATAGAATTATTTTTAATAAATTAAGTTCAATTAAAAAAATAAAAATAAAAATGAAAAAAATACTTTCTATTGTACTAATCTTCTTTTGTTTTGAATTAATTGCCCAAAATCAAGAAGATAATATGTCTGATGATGTAAAGGTCTCAGAAGAACAAAGTAAAATTAAAAGACTTGCAATTGGTGTTAAAATAGGAACGCCAAATATGGTAGGTGGAGCCGTTGAATATGTGCTTCCTATGCTAGAAAATCATTTTGCGCCCTATTTGAATATAAGTGCATTTGATTTTGATGATGGAACTACTTCTATTGATCTTTCTTATAATGAGTTTGGCGCAAAATATTATTTTAAAGAAAGAGGAAAAGGGCTTTTTGCAGGTGTTGGAATTTCAAAATTTTCAACATCTTTAGGCTATACTGATGCTAATGTAGGCGGGTCTCTTACAGGAGTTGGTTCAGTTGACTTAGATATTAATACAACAATTTTAAAGCTTGGCATAAAAACTGGAGGGACTATATATTTCAGTTTAGAATTAGGATATGGATTTGGAACTATTCCAGATACATTAACTTTTAATGCTACCGCTGGCGGAATTACTGAATCAGTTACTGAAGAAATACCTGATATTCCAGGAATTGGCTCAGGAGGTATGGTTGTTGGAAATATAGGTTTTGGTTTTTCATTTTAATCACACACTTCTTTAAAGCCTAAGATTTAGGCTAGATATTGTTAAAATTCTTTACGTACGTACATAATACGTACGTAAAGAATTTTTCTTACTTTTGTTTTATGAAAGATAAAAGAATTGAAATACGTATTTCAGGTGATTTTAATAAATTTTTAGAAGGAATATGGCAGATATCTAAATTTAGAGATATTGGAATAAGAAGTAAATCAGATTTGATTAGATACTCATTATTAAAAACAATTGAAGATCAAAATAAAGGTACATTAATACAGTTTAGGAGTATTCCTGAAATTAGAAATTATTTACCAGAATTTCGACCCTTTAATAATCAAGAGATAAGTAATCTAAAAGATAAGATTGAACTGTATCAAGAAAATAAAAATTCAAATAAATCAAAATAGATCAAAAATGATAAAAAATGATGAAAAATGATCAAAAATCAATAAAAAATGATCAAAAATTAATAAAAATGATCAAAAAATGGTCAAAAATCAATAA
>PBNP01000009.1 GCA_002723295.1 Flavobacteriaceae bacterium
CGACAGTCCCTTCAAATATTTTAGCTTTAGACCCACTGCCATAACTTATAAATCCAATTTTATGATTTTTTAATTCTTTTTTATCATTTAAAGCTTTAGTTAACATACTCAATAATGACATAAAAATAGATGCAGTGTACATATTCCCTATTTCAGATGAAGCTGCTTCTCCAGCTACAATTTTTTCTCTTAAAAAATTAAAATATAATTTTGACTTTCCTGCCTTACTAAAAAACTCTGGTTTATTAATTGAACCGTTGTCTTTAATCTCATTACATAATTTAGTTAAACCCCCATTTTCACTAAGCCACGATACCCATTTTTTAATCATCATTCTTCTTCCATGATAGGCATATGGAAGATGAAAAATAAAGTGCTGCCAGTCCTTAAATATATTTATCTGTTTTTGTTGTTTAAAATGATCTATTGCTTCAAATATTCTTTCCTCATAACATTCGTTTGAATATTGGCCTTGAAAAATTGGCTCTTCCTTATAGAGTTCAAAATAATTATTAGATGGTGACCAAAAGTTAGATTTATTTTTATTTAATATACTTATTGCTTCTTGATCAGATATATTTCTTCCAATAAGATTGGCAGTTTCTTTTAAAATATCTTTTTTGTTATAAACCCTTCTGGGTTTAAAGAAATCCCCTACACTTTTTGTGGCAATTCCCCAAGCATCTGTTATTGAAATAATATTTGGATTTTCACTAACTAATAAAGCTATAGCGCCAGCTCCTTGAGTATATTCTCCAGTTGAATCTATTTCATATTTTGCTAAATCAGATGCTATTACTATAGCTTTTCTATTAACCCCATTTTTAACCCAATCAGAACAGTTTTGGAGTGCGTCAACTGCACCTACACAGGCAAATGTAAGATCAACAATATCGCAGTTTTTAAAACATCTTGGGCCATATTTTTTTTGAAGAATTTTTTCTAAAATTTCAATAACATATGAAGATGTTGGTTTAGATCCATCTAAAGCACTTTCAGTTCCCAAATAAATTCGTCCAATTTCTTTTGGATTAATCTTGTTTGATAGTATTAAGTTTAATAAGGCATTTGCAGCAAATGATGCAGTGTCTTCATTACAGTCTGGAAAAGACATTTTTTTTAATCCTAAGCCTTTGTTAAGCTTTTCATAAGGAATATTTCTTTTATGTGCCAATTTTTTTATATCCACATATAGTGGAGGGACATAAAAAGAAATCGCATCAATTCCTGTTTTTTTCATTTCTTTAAAGTAATAACTTAACTAGTCTATAACCTGGCAAACATAGAAATAAATAAAAGTTAAAACAAAGGTTTAACAAAATACTTATAATGAGAAATAAACTTTATCGTTTTTGTTCTTTAGATAAAAAAATATAGATGATAAATCAATATTAAATGGCAAAAGCTTATTTAGTTTAGTATATTTGCAAAATTATAATTAAAAAAAGGCACTAAAATATGTTAATTATACCTATCAAGGAAGGTGAAAATATTGATAGAGCATTAAAACGTTTTAAAAGGAAATTTGATAAAACCGGTGGAATGCGAGAATTAAGAAGTCGCAAACAGTTTGTTAAGCCTTCTGTTAAGCATCGTTCAAAAATCCAAAGAGCTCAATATATTCAATATTTAAGAGATCAAGAAAATCAATAATTTTTAGACTTACTATTATTAAATAAACGTTGTAACTTTATATATAATATATACTTTCAGCGTTTTTTTATGCTTCAAAAAAAGTTTCTTGATTATGTTCAGTTAGAGAAAAATTATTCTAATCATACCATTATTGCTTACAAAAAAGATATACAAGAGTTTTCTAATTTTTGTGCTTCCAAAAATAATATTAATTCTTTAACTAAAGTTAAGTACGATAATATTAGATCCTGGATTGTTCATTTAATTAGTGAAGGTAAAACCAATAGAAGTATTAATAGGAAATTATCCGCCCTTAGATCATTCTATAAGTTTTTAGTTAAAACCTCAACTATAGATATTTCGCCTATGTCTAAACATAAGGCGCTTAAGATTGAAAAAAAGGTTAATATGCCATTTTCAACTCAGGAAATATTTTCATTATTAGATGGGGATTATTTCTCTTCTGATTATAACGGTGTTCTTGAAAAGACAATAATTCATATGCTTTATTTTACTGGTGCAAGAAGAAATGAAATTATTGAGCTTAACTTTTCTTCAGTTGATTTAAATGAGTCTATGTTGAAAGTTCTAGGCAAAAGAAATAAAGAAAGATTAATCCCAATTCATCACGAATTAAAAAAGCAGATAAAAGAATATATTTGTGTTAGATCAAATTTGACAAACATAATAGATACCCCAACATTTTTTTGTTCACAAAAAGGCAAAAAATTATCTCCTGGATTTGTTTATAAAACAGTAAATTCTTACTTTAATGTAGTATCATCAAAATCCAAAAAAAGTCCACATATGCTGCGTCATAGCTTTGCAACTCATATGTTAGATCAAGGTGCTGATTTAAATGCTGTAAAGGGACTTTTAGGACATTCTAGTGTTGCTGCAACTCAACATTACACTCACACTAGCATGGAAAAAATCAAATCAATTTATTCAAAGACTCATCCGAGAGAACAGAAAAATAATAATTAAATAAAAATTATATGAGCTATAGTTTTCAATCTATTAATTTCAATGCTGATGACAAACTTATTTATTTAATAAATAAACGCACTAATAAGTTAAAATTGTTTTTTAACAAGATTATTTCCATTCAAGTTTTTGCAAAAGTTGAAAACAATTCAACTAAAATTAATAAACATATTGAACTAATACTAAATATTCCTGGAGAACAATTTATTGTTAAAAAAACATCTTTTAGTTTTGAAGGGGCTCTAAGTAAAGTTTCTTCTTCGGTTGAACGTCGTTTAAAAAATCACAAGCAAAAGTTGAGAATTAAAAGCGCTTGATTTTTTGATATTTTTCTTTTGTAAGAGAAAAAATAGCTTTTAATTTGCATTCGTTTAAATAAGCCGATATAGCTCAGCTGGCTAGAGCAGCTGATTTGTAATCAGCAGGTCGTGGGTTCGAGTCCCTCTATCGGCTCTTTGCATTTTTTGGGGAGATACTCAAGCGGCCAACGAGGACAGACTGTAAATCTGTTGGTTTTACCTTCGCAGGTTCGAATCCTGCTCTCCCCACAATAATTTTAATAATTGCTATTAATGCGGGAGTAGCTCAGTTGGTAGAGCGTTAGCCTTCCAAGCTGAATGTCGCCGGTTCGAGCCCGGTCTCCCGCTCTTATCAATTATTATTAACCTCAATAATTTCAATAAATACTATTAATGTTAGAAAGAGATTTTTTTAAACAAGTTCGAATATTAGATGGTGGAATGGGTCAAGAGTTACTTGCAAGAGGACTTAAAACAACTGGAACACTTTGGAGTGCAAGTGCTTTACTAAAAGAAGAGTTTCATAAACTTATATTAGATGCTCATCTGGATTTTATAAATGCAGGGGCTGAGATTATTGTAACGACAACATTCAGTTCAAGAAGACTTAAACTTCGTGAAAATGATGTTGAAGATAAGTTTGAAGAATTAAATAAAAAAGCTGGAGAGTTAGCAATAAGAGCAAAGGAAAAACATCCAGATGTTTTAGTTGCTGGAGGATTGCCTCCTCAGTATTTGGTTTATGAAGCAGACACAAGATCTGATTATGAAATATTGGAGAATTTTTTTGATCAAGCAAAAATAATTAGTCCTTTCGTGGACTTTTTCTACTTAGATGTTTTAAGTAGTATTAGAGAAATCAAATTAGCTGTTCAGGCAATAGAATCATTAAACAAACCCTACTTAATTGGAGCTCATATATCTGAAGGGGTAAAATTGCCAAGTGGAGAAAAAATTTCAGAAATCGTTAGTAAAATGGAACATAATAATTTACTTGGTCTGATGCTTTCATGTGTTTCTCCCGAAAATTATGAGTTAAATCTTCAAGAGATAAAGTGTCTAGGCTATCCTTTTGGATTTAAACTCAATGGATTTGCTAGAACAAATCCTGTTTCAGGATACACTAAGATTTATAATAAAAATAAAACTATAAATCCAAATGAATTTTTGGGAACAAGAAAAGATCTTACACCAATAAAGCTAGCTCAATTTGCTCAAAAATTTAAGGACGCTGGAGCTACTATATTAGGAGGGTGTTGTGAAACTACTCCTTCTCATATTAAAGAAATATCTAAATTGCGCTAAATTTAGCTTTATTTTTAAAACTTCAAAAACAAAAAGGCCGATGTAGCTCAGGGGTAGAGCGTTTCCTTGGTAAGGAAGAGGTCCCGAGTTCAAATCTCGGCATTGGCTCTGCTGATTTTCAGAAAATCATTAATTATATTTTTATCAATTAGCATTTTATTGAACTATAACTTAACTATTGTGTAATTCATATTATTCTTTCTTTTATATTTAGGCATGGAGAAATCTGTTTTCAAGGTAACTTATTCTGTTGATGAAATGCAAAATGCAATTGTTCAAATAATTGAGCAAATGAAAAATTCTAATTGGCTACCAGAACTTATTTTAAGTATAAACAGAGGTGGATGTATTCCAGGGATATATTTATCACATAGAATTCAAAAACCTCATAAAGTAATTGATATCCAATTAAGAGATAATTCAGCTACTCCAAATTTATCTGTTTTAAATAATTGTGTTTCTGTGTATAAAAGAGTTTTAATTATTGATGATATTAATGATTCAGGTGATACTTTTGGTTTAATAGATAAGAATTTAGATAATTCTGATTGCGAGATTCATTTTGCAGCTTTAATTAATAACAAAACAAGTAAAACAGAAATAGATTATTTTGGACAACTAATAGATAAATCCAAGAATCCAGTTTGGTATGTATTTCCTTGGGAAAAATGGTGGAAGTAATTTAGGGCGAGATGTTTAATAAAAGAATCAATATATTATTGGCTCTGGTAGTTTTACATATAAGTATTACTACTTTATCAAATGCTCTAGTTGCAATTCCCATAGAGTTATTGGGTTATAAAATAACTTGGGCAGCCTTTGTTTTTCCAATTGTTGTAGTTGCAACTGATCTTACAGTAAGATTATTGGGACAATCGATTGCTCAGAAAACAATTGCATATACTTATCCATTAGCAATTTTATCATCTATTTTAATTGTTTATGCAGAGGGTAATCCGCAATCAGTAGCGTTTAGAATTGGTTTTGCAAGTGCTACAGCTTATGCCCTAGGAATATTAATAGATATTTATGCTTTTCAGTTTATCAGAGAAAAATATTCTGCTTGGTGGATAGCACCTGCTTTATCAACAATAATATCCAATATAATTGATACTTATACATTCTTTTTTACGGCTTTCTCTGGCTCAGAGGATGAATATATGGCTTTAAATTGGTTTGAAATTGCTGGAAATCAAACAATATTAAAAATTATAATTGGATTGTTATTCTTCCTTCCAGCTTATGGACTATTGCTTAATTTCATGTTAAACAAGATGGAACAAAAAAAGTAGAATAATCTAAGGATTAATCTCTATTAAGCTTTTTAATATTTCTTAAATTTATATAATGAATTCCTGAGGGAAGAGCTAAAAACAGGAGAACAGAAGATAGAGCTGTCATAAACAACAAATAAAACCAGTTGATTTGACAAAACAATGACAATATGACATTATTAATTTTATTTTTAATGACATATTGTCTTATATATTTGAAAGGCATTACTTTTGCCATAGATAAGTTGTAAATCAAAATGTTTAACTAAAAAAAAATATTATGAATTTAATTAGAAAACAAAACACATGGTTTCCATCTCTGATGGATGACTTTTTAAATACAAATTGGAATATAGATTTTCCATCTTATTCTAATACATTACCTGCAGTAAATATAAAGGAATCATATAAGGAATTTTCTTTAGAAATTGCTGCACCAGGTTTAAATAAAGATGACTTTGAAGTAAGTTGTGAAGATAATATCCTTTCGATTGAAGTTCTTCAAAATGAAAAAAGCAAATCTAATGATGGCTTTACAAGATTAGAGTTTAACTATAATTCATTTAAAAGAATCTTTACAATTCCAGAAAGTGTAGAAACTTCAAAAATTGATGCTTCATATACAAATGGTGTACTAACTGTTAATATGCCAAAAAAGAAAGAAGCTAGACCTCAACCTAAGAAGTTGATAAAAATTAAATGATAACTTAATTTTTCAGTTATAATAAATAGTTTTTTTGTTTGATCATTTAGCTTTAGTTTATATTGTAACACTTCACTTATAATTTTTCAATATAAACTAAAGCTAAATAATTTGAAGATTATATAAAGTGTAAGTTCTTCTATAATTAACTAAATATTCTAATAATTTCCCCATTCTGATTTCCATAAAGAACTTTAGCATAAGTTTCCGCTAATTTTTTCATAGCAACTATATTGAATCCTGGAAAATAGTCTTTGTATTTTTCTGCAGAATCTTCTACTAGACCAGGGGATATAACATTTACCCTAATATTATTTTTAATTTCTAAAATAGCAGCCTTTACAAAGCTATGAATTCCTCCATTTACAAGAGCTGCACTAGTAGTCATTTTTACCGGATTATCAGCTAAAATACCTGTTGTTAAAGTAATTGAACCACCTTTTTTTATATATTTCCAGCCAATTCTTACTAGATTTACCTGCCCCATCATTTTATTTTTAATCCCAATATAATATTGATCTTCTGTAATCCTTTCAAATGGAGCCCAGATAGCTTCTCCTGCTATTGAAATAACAGAATCAAATTTTTTATTTGTTTCAAATAAACTTTTTATGGAATTAGAATCTGATAAATCTATTTTTAAGTCACCACTTTTTCTTCCTGCTGTTATAACCTCATTTTTTTTTGAAAGAAATGAACTTACTTTTTTACCAATTGTTCCATTTCCTCCAATCACCAAAATTCTCATAAATTCTATTTTTAAGGATTAATTATAATAATTATAAATTTAATAT
Source organism: Flavobacteriaceae bacterium (assembly GCA_002723295.1). Classification (GTDB taxonomy): domain Bacteria; phylum Bacteroidota; class Bacteroidia; order Flavobacteriales; family Flavobacteriaceae; genus Marivariicella. The sequence goes on from PBNP01000009.1 coordinate 6,998, forward strand.
TTTCTTTAGAAAATATTATTTGTTAACTTAACATAAGTTATGAAAAAGCTGTTTTATTTCCCACTATTGGTTATTGGTATAACATTAATTTTATTAGGAATAAGATGGATGATAAATGATGAACCATGGATGCTAGATAAGATTGCAAATGAGGAGCGTTTAGGAATGTCATTTGATAAATTATTTTCTAAAGAAATTAATGAAACACTTCCAAGTTATTTAAAACAGATATATCGTTTTTTTGGATTATGGGTAATAATAATTGGATTATTTATAACAGGTTTATCAAGACCATTAATTGTAGATGATTCCAAAATCAGAATTATACTTCTTTGTTGTGTTGGAATCCTTTGTTATTCGGGCTTAATTCTTGCATATATTTGGATACCTAGCTCACACTTTATTTACTTAGGATATATATTGATACTTTTTCATTTGACCTCATTGTATGGTCATTTAAAATTCGATTCTTAAGTTTTATTAATATAAAAGATACTTTTTAGAGTTATCACTCCATCCACTTTGAGATTTATACTGTACAAAAAATATCTTTAGATCACTTTGAGAAGCATAATCAACAAAATAGATCTTCTTGTCAGATTGAGATGGGTATTTAACAAAATACCATAAGCCTTTATTTTTTTTAGCTTGAGAGGAATAATCTACTTTATAAACTTTAAGATCAGCTTGAGATTTATAATCTACAACAAAAACTTTTAAATCTGATTGCGAAGGATATTCAACAGAAAAAATTTTTTGTGAATAGCAAGACAATGGAAAAAATATTAATACATAAATTAGATTTTTCATAGACCTATTCAAATATTTTATAATTTAATAAATAAATTTTAAAATTATGGAAACATATAAGTGTGATGTTTGTGGTATGGCTGTTAATGCTTCTTGTGCTATCTGCTCAGAACCATTGGTTAATGATTCTCTAACTTTAGATGATGGTTCTTCGGTTCAAATTTCTAGATGTCCAAAATGTGAAGGGAAAATTAAATCACCAATTTGTTGTGGCGAAGACATGATTTGTGCCAATTAATCAGCCATTATTTTCAGTTAAGACTTCATTATAAACTGAATAGGTATTTTTTGCACAAACTTTGTTTGTGAAATTTTTTTTAAGCTTTTCTTTACTATTTTCTATGTATTTCCTTTTCAAAGCTTTATTAATAAGTAGCTCTTTAATTTTCAATCCAAAATTTTTATAATCTTCAATTGCTACAAGACTACCATTGAATCCACTTGTAATTGCTTCGGGTATCCCACCTGCTTTTGTTGCAATAACAGGAGTGCCAACATAAAATGACTCTAAAATACTTAAAGGCAAACCTTCACGCATTGATGATAAGCAAAAGCAATCAAATTGAGATATAAAAGAAGATGCTTGATCTTGATATCCTAGAAGTTTTATGTGATTATCTATTCCCAAGTCACTAATTTCTTTTTCTAAAATTTTAGTTAGGTTACTTTTTTTACCGATTTGTGCGCAGAAAAAATTATTTATCCCTAATGATTTTAATTCAGACAACCCCCTAATTAGTGTAATTAAATCTTTTGCAGGACTATGGTTTGCTATTGATCCTATTAAGTAAGTGTCTTTATCTATATTTAGTTTTTCTCTTATAGAGTAGGGGGATTTTAAACTAATTCGATCTAGATTAATTCCATCATATATTAAAGATAATTTGTGTCTGTTTTTAGTTTTAATTGATTTTGAAAAACTATCATATACTGCATTTGAAACACATATATACTTTTTTATCTTATAAAAGTTATATTTAATCTTACTAAAGAAACTTGAAGAATCACTTATTCCTTTTTTTGAAAAAATTCCATAAATTTTTGGAGAGAAAAGAAGATTAAGAGTTAAAAATGTTCCAACAGAATTACTTGTGTGCATATGAACAATCTGATATCCATCTCTAATAATGATTTGATTCAGTATTTTTGATAGACTAAAAGAGTAAGTGCTTTTTTTCTTTGTAGCTATAAAATTTAATTTGTTTTTTAAAGAATATTTGTGAATTTCACTGTTTTCAAAACAAAAAATTGTATTAAAAACATTATGATATTCAATAGCTGGAATTAGATCCACAAGTTGTTGCTCATTCCCTCCCCAAACCATTGCGTGCGATAAATGGAGAACTTTAATCATTTATTATATATTAATCAAAATTATAGAGAAAGAGCATTCTCTTTTTTAATTAGATTTAAAGCAGATCCTTCTTTATACCATTCAATTTGTTGGTCATTGTATGAGTGATTTGTAGCTATAGTATCTTTTTTACCATTTGAATGAATGATTTCAATATTTACTTTTTTTCCTGGTGCAAAATCCTTTAAATCAATCAAATTGAAAGTATCATCTTCTTGGATTAGATCATAATCATTTTCATTTTCAAAAGTTAAAGCTAACATACCTTGCTTTTTAAGATTTGTTTCGTGAATGCGAGCAAATGATTTAACTAAAATAACTTTAACACCTAAATGCCTTGGTTCCATTGCTGCATGTTCTCTTGATGATCCTTCTCCATAATTATGGTCTCCTACAACTATTGAGGAAACATTTGCCTCTTTATATGCTCTTTGGGTATCTGGAACTCCCCCATATTCTCCATTTAATTGATTTTTTACAAAATTTGTTTTGTTATTAAAAGCATTTACTGCTCCTATTAAGCAATTATTAGATATATTATCCAAATGTCCTCTATAACGCAACCAAGGTCCAGCCATTGAAATATGATCTGTTGTACATTTACCATGAGCTTTAATAAGTAATTTTAGTCCGATTAAGTTTTCTTTATCCCAAGGGTCAAATGGTTTAAGTAATTGAAGTCTTTCAGAATTTCTAGAAACATTTACCTTTAATTTGGATCCATCTTTTATAGGTTCCATATAACCATTTTCTTTAACATCAAAACCTAACTTTGGTAATTCTAAACCATTTGGAGCATCTAATTTAACTTCTTCTCCATCAGAATTAATCAAGGTGTCTTTTATTGGATTAAAATCTAACCTTCCCGCAATTGCAACTGCCGCTACTATTTCTGGTGATGCCACAAATGCATGAGTATTTGGATTTCCATCTGCTCTTTTAGCAAAATTTCTATTAAAAGAATGAATGATTGAGTTTTTTTCTTGATTTTCAGACCCTTTTCTTGCCCATTGACCTATACACGGACCACAAGCATTAGTAAAAATTTTAGCATTTAAATCTTCAAAAATATTTAATATTCCATCTCTTTCAGCTGTATATCTAACTTGTTCGGAACCAGGATTAATTCCAAAATCAGCTTTGGTTGATAATTTTTTTTCAACTGCTTGTTTAGCTATAGATGCTGCTCTAGTTAAATCTTCGTATGAGGAATTTGTACATGACCCTATTAATCCCCATTCAACTTTTATAGGCCAGTTATTAGTTTTCAATTTCTCTTTCATATCTGAAATTGGAGTTGCTAAATCAGGAGTAAAAGGACCATTTATATGAGGATTAAGTTCATCTAGATTAATTTCTATTAATTGGTCAAAATATTTGTTAGGATTTAAATAAACTTCTTCATCAGCTGTTAAATATTCTTTTACATCATTTGCATAGTCAGCTATTTCATTTCGTCCAGTTGCTCTAAGATATCTTTCCATAGATTCATCATAACCAAAAGTAGATGTTGTAGCCCCTACTTCAGCACCCATATTACATATTGTACCTTTGCCAGTGCAAGAAATTGCTTTTGCTCCATCTCCAAAATATTCTATTATAGCTCCAGTACCACCTTTAACTGTTAAAATGCCAGCAACTTTTAAAATTATATCTTTTGGTGCAGTCCACCCATTTAATCTACCAGTTAATTTAACTCCAATTAGTTTTGGAAATTTTAATTCCCAAGGCATTCCTGCCATTACATCTACAGCATCTGCTCCTCCTACACCTATTGCAAGCATTCCTAAACCTCCAGCATTTACAGTATGTGAATCAGTTCCAATCATCATGCCTCCCGGAAAAGCATAATTTTCCAAAACAACTTGATGTATAATTCCTGCTCCAGGTTTCCAGAATCCAATTCCATATTTATTTGAAACTGATTCGAGAAAATTAAATACCTCAGAACTTGAAGAATTAGCATCTTTTAAATCTTGAACTGCGCCTGATTTAGCTTGAATTAGATGATCGCAATGAACTGTAGTAGGAACAGCAACTTTATCTTTTCCTGCTTGCATAAATTGTAATAATGCCATTTGTGCTGTTGCATCTTGACATGCTATTCTATCAGGAGAAAAATTAACATAATCAATACCACGTTTAAATTTTTTTGAAACTTTATTTTCCCATATATGGGAATACAAAATTTTTTCAGATGCTGATAAGGGTTTTTGTAATAATTCCCTAGCCTTATTTACTCTTTTTTTTATTTTAGAGTAATGTGCTTTTATGATTTCAATATCAAACACCATATACTAAGATTCTATTTTAAATTAAAAATAAATAAATTATTATCCTTGCAAAAATAGGTGTAATAAATAAAACATATATACTTAGTGTATATTAATCTATTATTTAATATTAATAGTAGCATAAATTTTAATATTTAATGTATCAAAAATTGTAGAGCCTTTTATTGTAAAATAAATCAATAAAAATAAAGGGCTATACAAAAAATTTTATAAATTTGCACCTCTTAAAACACTAAAGAAATAATCAATTATGGCTAAAGAAACTTTCGATCGGTCAAAACCTCATTTAAATATAGGTACAATTGGCCACGTAGATCATGGCAAAACAACACTTACAGCAGCTATTACAAAAGTATTAGCAGATGCTGGATTATCTGAAGCTCAAAGCTTCGACCAAATAGATAATGCACCGGAAGAAAAAGAACGTGGTATTACTATTAATACTTCACATGTTGAATATCAAACAAAAAATAGACATTATGCCCATGTTGACTGTCCAGGTCACGCAGATTATGTAAAAAACATGGTTACTGGAGCAGCTCAAATGGATGGTGCAATTCTTGTCGTTGCTGCTACAGATGGGCCAATGCCTCAAACTCGTGAGCATATATTACTAGGACGTCAGGTTGGTGTTCCTCGTATAGTAGTATTTTTAAATAAAGCTGATATGGTAGATGATCAAGAATTATTAGAGTTAGTTGAAATGGAGGTAAGAGAATTACTGTCTTTTTATGATTATGATGGCGATAATACTCCTGTTATTCTAGGTTCTGCTTTAGGAGCTTTAAATGGGGAAGAAAAGTGGGTAGAAACAGTAACTAAGTTAATGGAACAAGTTGACTCATGGATTGAATTACCAAAACGAGATGTTGACAAGGACTTTTTAATGCCTGTAGAAGATGTTTTCTCAATAACTGGTAGAGGAACAGTAGCTACAGGAAGAATTGAAACAGGGGTAGCTAATACTAGTGATGAAGTAGATATTATTGGAATGGGTGCAGAAAAACTCAAGTCAACCATTACAGGAGTTGAAATGTTTCGCAAGATTTTAGATCGAGGTGAAGCTGGAGATAATACAGGTATTCTTTTACGTGGTATAGAAAAAACTGACATCAAACGTGGCATGGTTCTATGCAAACCTGGATCAGTTACACCTCATGCAAAATTTAAGGCCGAGGTATACATATTGAAAAAAGAAGAAGGTGGTCGTCATACACCATTTCATAATAATTACCGCCCTCAATTTTATGTTCGTACTACTGATGTAACAGGTAACATCAATTTACCAAAAGGTGTTGAGATGGTTATGCCTGGTGATAACCTTACAATAGAGGTGGATTTAATTCAACCAATTGCTTTAAATATGGGTCTTCGTTTTGCAATTCGTGAAGGAGGCCGAACAGTTGGTGCAGGGCAGGTAACGGAAATATTAGACTAGAAACAAGGTTTTTAGGCTTAAGGTCTCCTGTAACTGTGAATCACCTTTGTTTTTTAAAAAAAACGGGTTTAGCTCAGTTGGTAGAGCACTGGTCTCCAAAACCAGGTGTCGGGAGTTCGAGTCTCTCAACCCGTGCATGAAAAAGTACTAATGACTACAATAGTTAATTATATTAAAGAATCATTTGAGGAACTAAGCAACAATGTTTCTTGGACTCCTAGAGCAGAATTACAACGTTTAGTTGTTATTGTTTTAGTTTTTTCTGTGCTTTTTTCACTTGCAATATGGGGAGCGGATACTGTGCTTTCTAAACTAGTGAATTCTTATTTTAATCTTATTAATGGATAGTTTTATGACTGAGGTAGTAGGAAATAAAAAATGGTATGTTGTTCGTGCTGTTAGTGGTCAAGAATCAAAAATAAAGGATTACATAATGTCAGAGATTGAACGTTTTGGATATTCAAAAATGGTTGAAGATATTCTTGTTCCTACTGAGAAAATTGTTCAGATTCGAAATGGAAAAAAAATAAATAAGGAGAGAACTTATTTTCCTGGTTATATTATGATAAAAGCAGATCTTTCTGGAGAAGTTCCCCATATAATAAAATCAGTTACTAATGTTATTGGTTTTCTTGGAGAGACAAAAGGAGGAGAACCTATTCCTTTAAGATCTTCAGAAGTAAATAGAATGCTTGGTAAAGTTGATGAATTATCTCTAGCAAGTGAACAAGTAAATATACCCTATGTGGTTGGAGAAAATGTAAAAGTTATAGATGGTCCATTTAATGGCTTTACAGGTGCAATCGAGAAAGTAAATGAAGAAAAAAGAAAGCTTGAGGTTATGGTCAAAATTTTTGGTCGTAAAACTCCACTTGAACTAAGTTATATGCAAGTTGAAAAGTTATAAAACAAAAACTAATGAAAGAAATAGATAAAGTTCTCAAAGTTCAAGTTAGGGGAGGTGCAGCAAATCCTTCACCACCAGTTGGACCTGCATTAGGTGCAGCAGGAGTTAATATCATGGAGTTTTGTAAACAGTTTAATTCTAGAACTCAAGACAAGCCTGGAAAAATTCTTCCAGTAGTTATATCTGTATATAAAGACAAGTCTTTTGATTTTGTTATTAAAACGCCTCCAGCAGCAATTCAGTTGATGGAAATAGCTAAAACTAAAAAAGGATCTGGTGAGCCAAATAGAAATAAGGTTGCAAATGTTACATGGGATCAAATTAGAGTAATTGCTCAAGATAAAATGCAAGATCTTAATGCATTTGAAATTAATTCAGCTATGAAAATGGTAGCAGGAACTGCAAGGTCTATGGGGTTTACAGTCTCTGGAAATTCTCCGTTTAATAATTAATTTAGAATAATGTCAAGAAGAATAACTAAGAAACGAAAAGAAGCTATATCTAAAATAGATCCAAATTTGTACTACTCTTTAAGTGATGCTTCAAAATTAGTTAAAGAAATTACTAATTCAAATTTTGATTCAACTATTGATATTGCTGTAAGATTAGGTGTTGATCCAAAAAAATCAAATGAAATGATAAGAGGTGTTGTTTCTCTTCCCCATGGAACAGGTAAAAAATTAAGAGTTTTAGCCCTTGTTACTCCTGAAAAAGAAAATGAAGCTAAAGAGGCTGGTGCAGATTATATTGGTCTAGACGAATACTTGCAAAAAATAAAAGATGGATGGACTGATGTGGATGTTATTATTACTATGCCAAGTATAATGGGTAAATTGGGACCGTTAGGGAGAGTTCTTGGGCCACGTGGTTTAATGCCAAACCCAAAGACTGGCACTGTAACGATGGACATAAAAAAAGCAATAATTGATATTAAAGCAGGTAAAATTGATTTCAAAGTTGATAAAAGTGGTATTATTCATGCAGCTATTGCAAAATCTTCTTTTACGGCAGAAAAAATTTATGACAACGCACATGAGTTAGTTAGAGAGATTGTTAAATTGAAGCCTTCATCAACAAAAGGCGCATATATTAAAAGTGTTTACATGTCAAGTACTATGAGTCCTAGTGTGCCTGTTGAAGTAAATTTTTGATTATATAAAATAATTTTTTATGAAAAAGGAAGAAAAGTTAAAAATAATTGAGGATTTGAAAGTCAGAATTTCTGATAGTAAAAATTTATATCTAACGGATATTTCAGGTTTAAATTCACTTGAAACATCTGCTTTACGTCGTGCATGCTTCAAGGCTAATATTAAATTGTCTGTTGTAAAGAACACTATGTTATCTAGGGCTATGGAATCTTCAGATAAGGACTTTGGAGAAATGAAAGATATTCTTAAAGGTAATACATCATTAATGTTTTCTGAAATAGCAAATACTCCTGCAAAGTTAATTAAGGATTTCCGCAAAAAGTTGGATAAACCTATATTAAAAGCAGCATTTATAGATGAGCAAATATATATTGGAGATGATGAAATAAATAAACTGGTGTCAATGAAGTCTCGTGAAGAAATTATTGGAGAAATAATTATGATACTAGAATCTCCAGTTAAAAATGTACTATCTGCTTTAAAATCAGGAGGTGCAAATTTATCTGGATTAATAAAAACGTTATCAGAGCGTTAATTCTGAAATAATAAAAAGTGATAGTATATAAATATAAAATTAAATTATAAAAATTGGTAAAATGGCAGATTTAAAAGAATTCGCAGAGAAATTAGTTAACCTAAGTGTAAAGGAAGTAAATGAACTTGCTAGCATATTAAAAGAAGAATATGGAATTGAGCCTTCAGCTACTGCTGTTGCAATGTCTGGTCCTGCTTCAGCAGGAAGTGGAGATGATTCAGGAGAAGAGAAGACAGAATTTAATGTTATTTTAAGTGCAGCTGGAGGATCTAAACTTGCTGTAGTAAAATTAGTTAAGGAATTAACAGGTCTTGGCTTGAAAGAAGCTAAAGGTTTGGTTGATGAAGCTCCAAGTCCAATAAAAGAAGGAGTTAGCAAAGATGAAGCGGATAGCATGAAAAAATCATTAGAAGAAGCTGGTGCGGAGGTTGAAATCAAGTAGTTAATCACATATTAGTTTTGGTTTAGACTTTTAATTTATTAAAGGTCTAAGCCCTTTTGTGTTTCGAAATTTAAATAATAAACATATATCATCTTAAAAACAACCATTACAGATGTCAAGTAAAATAATTAAGCGCATAAATTTTGCTGCAGCTCAGCATACTCCAAAATATCCTGATTTTCTTGATATTCAAATCAAGTCTTTTCAGGAGTTTTTTCAACTAGAAACAAAGTCAGATGAAAGAAATGAAGAGGGCTTGTTTAAAACTTTTAAAGAAAACTTCCCAATTACTGATACTAGAAACCAATTTGTATTAGAGTTTCTTGATTATTTTGTTGATCCACCACGTTATAGTATTCAAGAATGTATTGAAAGAGGATTAACTTACTCTGTTCCACTTAAGGCTAGGTTAAAACTTTATTGTACTGATATTGAGCATGAAGATTTCGAGACAATTGTCCAGGATGTTTTTCTTGGGACAATACCATACATGACCCCTAGTGGTACCTTTTGTATAAATGGCGCTGAAAGAATTGTTGTTTCTCAATTACATAGATCTCCAGGAGTATTTTTTGGTCAATCATTTCATGCAAATGGCACAAAGTTATATTCCGCAAGGGTCATTCCTTTTAAAGGATCATGGATTGAGTTCGCAACTGATATTAACAGTGTAATGTATGCATATATTGACCGAAAGAAAAAATTACCAGTAACTACTCTTTTTAGAGCAATTGGTTATGAAAGCGACAAAGATATACTTGAAATTTTTGATCTTGCAGAAGAAGTAAAAGTTTCAAAAGCAGGATTAAAAAAGGTTTTAAATCGTAAGCTTGCTGCAAGAGTTTTAAAAACATGGCATGAAGATTTTGTTGATGAAGATACCGGAGAAGTTATATCAATTGAAAGAAATGAAATTATAATTGATAGAGATACAATAATTGAAAAAGAGCATATTGAAGATATAATTGATGCAGGAGCTAAAACTATATTGCTTCATAAGATTGATGCCCATATGTCTGATTATGCGATTATTAATAATACTCTTCAAAAAGATCCTACAAATACTGAAAAGGAAGCTGTTGAACACATATATCGTCAACTCAGAAATGCTGAACCACCAGATGAAGATACGGCTAGAGGAATTATAGATAAGTTGTTTTTTTCAGATCAAAGATATAATCTTGGTGAAGTTGGTAGATATAGAATGAATAAGAAACTTGGTTTGAATGTAGAAATGGATAAATTGGTTTTGACAAAAATAGACATAATAACCATTATCAAATATCTTATAGAACTGATTAATTCTAAAGCTGAAATCGATGACATTGATCATTTATCAAATAGACGAGTTAGAACTGTTGGCGAACAACTTTCTTCTCAATTTGGAGTTGGATTAGCTAGAATGGCAAGAACCATTCGAGAGAGAATGAATGTTAGAGATAATGAAGTTTTTACTCCTATAGACTTAATTAACGCTAAAACGCTTTCTTCAGTAATTAATACTTTTTTTGGAACTAATCAACTATCCCAGTTTATGGATCAAACCAATCCACTTGCAGAATTAACTCATAAAAGGAGACTTTCAGCACTTGGTCCTGGAGGACTTTCTAGAGAAAGAGCTGGATTTGAAGTAAGGGATGTTCATTATACACATTATGGTCGCCTTTGTCCTATTGAAACTCCTGAAGGACCAAATATTGGTTTAATATCTTCTTTAGGTGTTTTTGCAAAAGTTAATAATCTTGGATTTATAGAAACTCCTTATAGAAAGGTAAAAAAAGGTAAAATTGATTTAAAAGAAACAGCCTATTTAACTGCTGAAGAGGAAGAAAATCAATTAATTTCTCAAGCAACTATTCCTTATGATAAAAATGGTAAAATCACTTCCAAAAGAGTTATAGCTAGAGACCAGGCTGATTTTCCTGTTGTTACACCAGATAAAATAACATATACAGATGTTGCACCTAATCAAATTGCTTCTATATCTGCCTCATTAATACCTTTTTTGGAGCATGATGACGCTAATAGAGCTTTGATGGGTTCTAATATGATGCGTCAAGCGGTTCCATTATTACAACCAGATTCCCCTATTGTTGGTACTGGTTTGGAACTTCAAGTTGCTTCCGATTCTAGAGTATTAATTAATTCAGAAGGAGCAGGAGTTGTTCAATATGTTGATGCAGATAAAATTACTATAAAGTATGACCTTTCAAAAGAAGAGGAGATGGTTAGATTTGATAGTCCAATTAAAGATTATAATCTTATAAAATTTAGGAAAACTAATCAAGGAACTTGTATTAACTTAAAACCTATAGTTAAAAAAGGTGATAGAGTCGTTAAAGGTCAAGTTTTATCTGAGGGATATGCAACACAAAATGGTGAGCTTGCTCTTGGCAGAAATTTGAAAGTTGCTTTTATGCCATGGAAGGGATATAATTTTGAGGATGCAATTGTTATTTCAGAGAAAGTTGTAAGAGAGGATACATTTACATCTATTCATATTGATGAATATTCATTGGATGTTAGAGACACTAAACTTGGAACAGAAGAATTAACTGATGACATACCTAATGTTAGTGAAGAAGCTACTAAGGACTTAGATGAGAATGGCATGATTAGAATTGGTGCCGAAGTAAGTCCAGGGGATATATTAATTGGTAAAATAACTCCCAAAGGAGAATCTGATCCTACACCAGAAGAAAAACTATTAAGAGCAATTTTTGGAGATAAAGCTGGAGATGTTAAAGATGCTTCATTAAAGGCTCCTCCATCACTTCATGGTGTAGTAATTGATAAAAAATTGTTTACCAGATCATTAAAAGATAAAAGAAGAAGAAATCAAGATAAGCAAGAACTAGAAAAACTTGAGAAATCATATGAAATTAAATTTCAGGATTTAAAATCTATTTTAGTTGAAAAACTTTTTGCTATTCTTAACGGAAAAACTTCTCAAGGAGTTCAAAATGATTTAGGTGAAGAGGTATTACCTAAAGGTAAGAAGTTTACTCTTAAAATGCTTGGTGGTGTTGATGATTACACTCACCTTACAAAGGGGATGTGGACAACTTCAAAAAAAACAAATTTAATGGTTGCTGATTTAATACATAATTACAAAATAAAAGAAAATGACATGCAAGGATCTTTGCGAAGAGAAAAATTTACAATTTCTGTTGGTGATGAGCTGCCTTCTGGAATTTTGAAATTGGCAAAAGTATATATTGCTAAAAAAAGAAAACTTAAGGTTGGTGATAAAATGGCAGGTCGCCATGGTAATAAGGGAATTGTTGCTAGAATTGTTCGTGAAGAGGATATGCCCTTTTTAGAAGATGGGTCTTCTGTTGATATTGTTCTTAACCCACTTGGTGTTCCGTCTAGAATGAATATTGGTCAAATTTATGAAACAGTTTTGGGATGGGCTGGTAAGAATCTAAATCAAAAATTTTCTACCCCTATATTTGATGGAGCTTCTATTGACCAAATAAACGAATTGACTGATAAAGCTGGCGTACCTCCTTATGGTCATACTTATTTGTATGATGGAGGTACAGGCGAACGTTTTGATCAACCAGCGACTGTAGGTGTCATATATATGCTTAAACTAGGGCATATGGTAGATGATAAAATGCATTCGAGATCAATTGGACCATATTCACTCATTACACAACAACCACTTGGTGGAAAAGCCCAGTTTGGTGGTCAACGTTTTGGAGAAATGGAAGTTTGGGCACTCGAAGCATATGGAGCTTCAAGCACCTTGCAAGAAATTCTTACTGTTAAATCAGATGATGTGATTGGTCGAGCTAAAACCTATGAATCAATTGTTAAAGGAGACACATTGCCAGAAGCTGGACTTCCAGAATCTTTTAATGTATTAATGCATGAATTGAAGGGACTTGGTCTTGATATTAGGTTGGAAGAATAAAAAAGCGATTAATAATCATTTAAAGAAATTAATTTATAATGGCTAAAAACAACGAAGTAATTACACAAAAAAGGTTTAATAAAATTTCAATAAGCTTAGCTTCTCCTGAAGTTATACTTAATACTTCTAGAGGTGAAGTTTTAAAACCAGAAACAATAAATTATAGAACACATAAGCCTGAAAGGGATGGTTTGTTTTGTGAAAGAATATTTGGACCAGTAAAAGATTATGAATGTGCATGTGGAAAGTATAAAAGAATAAGATATAAGGGAATAGTATGTGATAGATGTGGTGTAGAGGTAACTGAAAAAAAAGTAAGACGTGATAGAGTAGGTCACATTAATCTTGTAGTTCCCGTTGCTCACATATGGTATTTTAGATCATTACCCAATAAAATTGGATATTTATTAGGTTTACCCTCAAAAAAATTAGACATGATAATTTATTATGAGAGGTATGTTGTAATTCAACCAGGATTGGCTAAAAATTCAGAAGGTGATCCATTACAAAAAATGGATTTTCTTACTGAAGAAGAATACCTAAATTCCCTTGAAGGCATTCCTTCTGAAAATAATTATCTAGAGGATTCTGATCCTGATAAGTTCATTGCTAAAATGGGTGCTGAATGTTTAATTGAGCTCTTGTCAAGAATAGATTTAAATGAACTTTCTTATGAATTAAGACATAAAGCAAATAACGAAACCTCAAAACAGAGAAAAACTGAAGCTTTGAAACGTTTGCAAGTTGTTGAGGCTTTTAAGGACGCGAATACTAGAAGAGAAAATTTACCTGAATGGATGGTTATGAAGGTTATTCCAGTGATCCCGCCTGAGTTGAGACCTTTGGTGCCTCTAGATGGTGGGCGTTTTGCAACCTCTGATCTAAATGATTTGTATAGAAGAGTTATTATTAGAAATAATAGATTGAAGCAATTAATAGAAATCAAAGCTCCTGATGTTATTCTTAGAAATGAAAAGAGAATGCTTCAAGAAGCTGTTGATTCTTTGTTGGATAACAGTAGATATCAATCAGCCGTCAGAAGTGGAACTCGTCGTCCTTTAAAATCTTTGAGTGACTCGCTTAAGGGAAAAACAGGAAGATTTAGACAAAACTTATTA
>PBNP01000010.1 GCA_002723295.1 Flavobacteriaceae bacterium
AAACATTTTAGCAAGACAAATGACTATTTAAAACAAAATAGAATTAAAGAAATTAATTGGGGATAATCTATCCTCCAACTCTCTTGACATTATGCCCCATATCAATCAAAAATGAAATTATTTTATCTCGGAGGTCTCCTTGTATGATAATATCTCTTTTCTTTACTGAACCACCTGTACTAGCATGTAGTTTGATGTCTTTTGCAAGAGCCTTTAATTGATCGGAATTTCCTTTAAATCCTTTAATAATTGTAACAACCTTACCGGCTCTACCTTTATTAGAGAAATGAGCTTCTAAATTTTGCTGTGTAAAGGTTTCTTTCTTTGTTTTTGGAGAAGAATCTTCATTATCAGGTGATAGATTTTCAAATTTTACTTTACCCAATAACTCAAAACTATTTAAAGTCTTCTTAGTCATTTAAAATATTTACTTGAAAATAATAAATTATACTTAAGTTTTATACATTTATACAAACCATAATGATGAATTTTTTAAGAAAAAAATTATCAAATAAAAAATTACTTGAATTATACACCTCAATTGTTTTTCCAAGAAAAATTGAGGAAAAAATGTTGTTGCTATTAAGACAAGGACAAATAACTAAATGGTTTAGTGGGATAGGACAAGAAGCTATTTCAGTTGGTGTTTCTTCTATTTTAGATAGTAATGAATACATTTTGCCAATGCATAGGAATTTAGGAGTGTTTACAACAAGAAAAATACCTTTAGAAAAGCTTTTTGCACAATGGCAAGGAAAAAGTATTGGTTTTACTAAAGGAAGAGACAGAAGCTTTCATTTTGGAACTCAAGATTATAAAATAATTGGTATGATCTCTCATCTAGGACCTCAATTTGGTGTAGCAAATGGAATATCATTGGCATCAAAACTGGAAAACGAAAATTCGGTATGTGCAGTTTTTTCAGGAGAAGGTGGAACAAGTGAAGGAGACTTTCATGAAGCACTTAATGTTGCCTCTATATGGGATTTACCAGTTTTATTCTGTATTGAAAATAATGGATATGGTCTATCTACGTCAACACATGAGCAATTTAAATTAGAAAATGTTGCTGATAGAGGTTCAGCATATTCTATGGAATCTCATATAATTGATGGTAATAATATTCTAGAAGTTTATAATAAGGTAGATCAGATAGTTAAAAGTCAAAGAAAAAATCCAAGACCAGTGCTAATTGAATTTAAAACTTTTAGAATGAGAGGTCATGAAGAAGCTAGTGGTATTGCATATGTTCCAGAAAAACTAACAAAAAAGTGGAAACTTAAAGATCCTGTAACTAATTATGAGAAATTTTTAATTAAAGAGAATGTATTATCTAAAAATAAAATAAAAGAAATTCATAATAATATAGATGCTGAGATACAATTAGCTTGGGATAAGGTAAAAGGTTTCCCGGAAATAGATGTAGATACAAAAACCGAATTGTCAGATGTATATTTTGACTATGATAATATCATAAATATTAAAGAAAGTACTAAAGAATCTAAACTCAGATTTGTTGATGCGATATCTTCTGCACATAAAGAAGCCATGAAATCAAATAAAGATCTAATTATAATGGGGCAAGATATTGCAGAATATGGCGGTGTATTTAAAATAACAGATGGTTTATCAAAAGTCTATGGAAGGGAAAGAGTTAGAAACACACCAATTTGTGAATCAATAATTATTTCTGCAGCATATGGATTAGCCATAAAAGGCAAAAGCTCAATTGTGGAAATGCAATTCGCTGATTTCATTTCTAGTGGTTTTACAGCAACAGTAAATTTACTAGCTAAATCTTTCTATCGATGGGGTCAAACTGCAAATACAGTTATTAGAATGCCTTGTGGAGGTGGAGTAGGAGCAGGTCCTTTTCATTCTCAAAGTAATGAGTCTTGGTTTACTACTGTTGCTGGTCTTAAAGTTGTCTATCCTGCTTTTCCTCGTGAAGCAAAAGGATTATTACATATGGCTATAGATGATCCAAATCCTGTATTATTTTTTGAGCATAAAAAATTATATCGGTCTGTAAAGGAATCTGTACCCAACTCAAAATATTCAATAAAATTTGGTCAAGCTTCAATAAGAAATGAAGGAGATGAATTAGTTATTATTTCATATGGATTAGCAGTACATTGGGCAATAGAAGAAGCAAACAAATTTCCAAACAAAATATGTGTTGTTGATTTAAATACACTTATGCCATGGGATAAAACAACTGTATTTGAAATGGTTAAAAAATGTAGTAAAGTTCTACTTCTTCAAGAGGATAGTCTATTTGGCGGTTATATGGGCGAAATAGCTGCTCAAATTAGCGAACATTGCTTTGAGTATTTAGATGGACCTATTGTAAGAGTAGCTTCTTTGGATACCCCTGTACCATTTGCAAATAAACTAGAATCAGAATACTTGCCAAAAGATAGATTAAACGCAAAAATTATTGAACTTTTAGAATACTAATTATCGCGCTTTTCAAAATTCTCATTTTGTTTGTCTTTAATTCTTTTGATTATAAAAATTATAATGACAATACCAATAATTAAGTAAAACCATTCCATATTATTCAATAGTTACAGCAGTACCATAGGCAAGGATTTCAGAACATCCTTGCATTACCATTGAAGTAGTTAAGCGAGTGTTTACAACTGCATTTGCTCCCATTCTTTCTGCATCCTCTTTCATTCTTTGAATGGCTTCTTCTCTTGATTCAGCTTGTAGTTTTGTATATTCTGAAATTTCTCCTCCAACAATGTTCTTTAAACCAGCAAAAATATCTCTACCAATATTTCTTGCCCTTACCGTACTTCCTCTAGCTATGCCATGAACTTTTGATATTTTTGAATTTGGAATAGTAGGTGTGTTAACAATAATCATAAATTAAAAAGTTTTTTATCAATACTAGGAAACAGTTTTAAAGCATTTTGATAATAAACTGCCTTTAAGACTGAATCTGGCAATGAAAGACCATACATTTTCCAATGAGCATGGCGCTTTCGGTAATAATCAAAATATTCATCATCTGTTTCTAATACTCTAAAATACGTATAATATTCTGAAACTCGATATGCGTCTTTACCAAAAAGAATTCGATCTTTATAGTCAATAAAAAATTTTCTTGCACGTATAGGTTGACGACCTAATTCAGCAAGTATAGCGCCTATTTCTGTCATCACATTTTGATGTTTATCTAAATGTTCTGATAATTTATCTAAATCATTTCCCATCCATCCTAAATGAGCATTAATAAAAATTGTTTTAGGATTATTTTTAAAAATATCATGCTGCTCAGCGATTACTTTATCAAAGGATGGAAATTTTAATGAATCACCCCTATATCTGTTTGGTTTTTGACGTAATTCAAGCCAACGTTCGTTGTATTTGTCTTTGTCATGCCAAAATGATTCCGGTTCACCAGAATGAATGAGAACTGGGATTCCAAGTTTTCCGCATATTCTCCATATTGGATTTAATCTAGGATCATTAATTTTTATTCTTTGACCATTCTTGTCTTTATCAGTAAGACCTAAAGATTTATATACCTTTAGACCAATTACACCATTATTAAAGGCCTCTTCAATTAATTTAACATTTGATGAGGCAAAGTCTTCATTATCAATTTCTTCAAAATTTATATTTAAAAACAAACCAAATCGGGTAGGGGCATTTTCTTTTATATTTTTTAGAGATTTCTCTAGATAAATACCTCTAAAACCACTTAGGTTTATCATATAGGCCATGTTAAGAGAATCCATTTCTGTTGTTAATTTATTTAAATCCTTAATTGGCATATCAAATTGATGATTATGTACATCAACAAAAGGAAATTTTGATTTCTTTAAAAGAGTTTCTTTAGTTACAAGGGTCGATATAGGGGAGTATGTTTCAATATCCATTACATTATTCTTCGTTTGAATATATCTAATAGAAAAGATGCTTATACCAAATAAGACTATTATAAAAAATATTGACTTAATGAAACTCTTGAACGTAAGCAATTTAAATTATATGTAGATAATAATTAATAATCAATTGGAACAATAACTAGGGTATAATCCCAACGAATACGCATTGATATACCAATACTATCTTCAATGAAATCAATAGTCAATTGTTCAATAGGTTCAGTTAACTTCTTTGCAGAAACATTAATGCTTAATACATCTTTACTATAATCTGGTTCATTAAAGCCAAAGGCACCAGATTCAGTATTTAATGTTAATTTCCAATGATCTTCATATGGAACAGCATACATTCTATATTTTCCTGGATCTATAAGTCTGCCAGAAAATGAAACTGTACTATTAGTTTCAAATGTAGTTGCAAAGTTTGCTCCAAGTCTCCAATATACCCCATATGGAAGTAATGCGCCTTCAGAAGAATCACCAAAAATTAATCGATCTTTTTTAAATGGACGTCCATATCCTACATTTATAGAGATAGATTCTTTATTTATTTCAGAGGTTCCTCTTGGGCTTACAGGATTAATATATATTCCATAAACAAAATATGAGATAACTATCAATAGAAGGACTGCTAAACCTAATAGTATTTTCTTTATCATAGTACTTGCAAATTTAATAAACTAAATACATTATTATAATAAATTATATAATATTACTATTAACAATAGAGTAGTATATGTAAATATGTAAACTAAAACCCTATTTAACATAATATAAATTATAGACAAATTATTATTAATATTGTATTTCGATAAATAGTCCTATATTAACAAGCATGAATAAAGGTCTAGGTATATGGTCAAGTGTTTCTTTGGTTATAGGAAACATGATTGGATCTGGTATTTTCCTTCTACCTGCAACTCTTGCATTATATGGTCTAGTTAGTATTTTAGGATGGATTATTGCAGCTATTGGTGCAATATTATTAGCAATCGTTTTTGGTGAATTATCTAAATTGTTTAATAAAGAGCCTGGTGGTCCATACAAATTTACAAAGAATGTATTCGGAGACTTTCCTGCATTTTTAGTTGCTTGGGGTTATTGGATCTCTATTTGGTCTACCAATGCAGCAATTGTTGTTGCTCTTTTAGGTTACTTAAGTGTGTTTTTTCCTTCATTAAGCACCTCACCTATAATTTCAATATTTACTGGTCTATTTATAATATGGTTTTTTACATGGATTAACTCTAGAAAAATAAACACTGTAGGTTTAGTTCAACAAATTACCGTAGTACTAAAAGTGATACCAATAATACTTGTTGGTATTATTGGATTGTTATTTATTGATATACAGAACTTTAGTTCACTAAGTTTCAGTAATGATTTAAGTTTTAATTCATTAACTATCACAACAACTCTTACCTTTTTTGCATTTCTTGGGATGGAAAGCGCAACTATTCCTAGTGATAAAGTGAATAAAGCAAGTGAAACAATAAAAAAAGCAACATTTTATGGAACATTATTTACAATAATCATTTATTTATTAAGTACCATTTCAATTATGGGGATAATACCTCCCAATACTCTAGCTGAATCAAGTGCTCCTTTTGCAGATGCTGCAGAACATATTGCAGGCGAATCCTTTAGAAAAATAGTTGCTTTTGGAGCTGTTATTGCAACTATGGGAGCTTTGAATGGCTGGATTTTAATTCAAGGACAGATCCCTATGGCAGCATCAAAAGACAATCTGTTTCCTAAAATTTTCAGTAAAACTAATAAACACAACTCTCCTATTTTAGGAATAATATTGTCAAGTGTTTTAATATCAGTCCTAATGTTATTTAACTTTTCTAAAACTTTAGTTGAAGCCTTTACTTTTATGATCAAACTATCTACTTTATCAGTTATTACTCCATATATTTTTTCAACAGCATGTCTAGCAATATTATCTAAAAAGAATATTTATCGATTAATTATTTCTTTTTTTGCATTTATTTTTTCAATTTGGATTATAATTGGATGTGGAATTGAAACTATAACCTTGGGTTTATTTATGTTATTAGCTGGAATTCCTTTCTATTTCATATTTAAACGAAATAAAACTATTTCTAATGGATAAATATTACATAAATCCTAATATAGAAGAGGCTGAAACACTCCCCTCCTCTTTTTATAGGAGTAAAAAGGCTTTTAAAAAGGTTAAGAATAATATTTATCTTAATTCTTGGCAATATATAGGAGATGAATTCACCTTACTTCCTCTTAACCAAAGTGTTTATCCTTTTGTCTTATTAGAACATTTTTTAACAGAACCCATGGTTTTGGTTAAAAATCAAGATGATAATATAAAATGCCTTTCAAATGTATGTACACACAGAGGTAATATAGTAGTTAATAATCCAGGTCAACTCAAAAACTTAATTTGTAGTTACCATGGAAGGAAATTTGATTTAAATGGCAAATTCAAGTCAATGCCTGAATTTGAAAAAACTAAGGATTTTCCAAGACCATGTGATAATCTACATGAGTTTAAAATAGAGAAATTAGGTCCATTTTTATTTGCAGGAATCAATCCCAAATTTGAAATAAGTGAAACATTCAAAATAATGAATGAAAGAATAGGCTTTCTTCCACTTAATCAATTCAAGTTTGACAATAGTAAAAGCAAAGACTATCTAGTTAATTCAAACTGGGCATTATACTGTGATAATTTTCTTGAAGGTTTTCATATTCCATTTGTACATAATGATTTAAACGATGTATTAGACTATGGGAATTACACCACTTTAATTTATGATAAAATGAATGTTCAAATTGGCTACACTGATTCTGCTGAAGAAACATTTGATTTACCAAAAGATCACCCTGACTATGGGAAAAATGTAGCTGCATATTACTACTGGATTTTTCCAAATATCATGCTTAATTTCTATCCATGGGGATTATCAGTAAATATTGTAAAACCATTGTCAATAGACAAAACAAAGGTGTCATTTAGGTCATATATATATGATGAGACTAAACTTAATGCTGGTGCAGGAGCAATACTTGATAAAGTAGAAAGAGAAGATGAGTTTGTTGTAGAAGGAGTTCAAAAGGGTTTATCTTCTTCATTTTATAAAACCGGAAGATTTTCTCCAACTAGAGAAAAGGGCGTCCATCATTTTCATAAACTAATTGCAGAATTTATAAACAATTAAAATTGATGTTATTTTCCGTTTTTTGTTAATGATGCCAACAAAAGAGCATTATATAAATTAACTGTTTTTCCAGATTTTGAAATAGCTTTAGGGCCTATAACATCCTCTGTTCTTGGTTTATTTATAGAATGGTGCATCATAACCCCAGAATTGATAATTATCTTCTTTATCGTTGATGCTGAAAGTTTGGGATAATAAGATCTCAATACAGCAGCAACTCCAGCAGCATTTGGTGAAGCCATAGAGGTTCCATTTAAATAAGCAAACTCACCATTAGGAATTGATGAATACACTTGAAATCCAGGTGCAAACACATCAACATTTTTTACTCCATAATTTGAAAAATTTGCTATTTGATTTTCAGTATAATTAAAAGTTGAAGCTCCAACTGTAATCAGATTATCAATAAACTCTACTCCACTATTATTATCAGATGGATAGGATTTATGTGAATCAGAATCAATATCCTTTGCATCATTTCCAGCTGCATTAACTATTAAAACATCATTTTCAGAAGCATATTCCATAGCAGAGTTAACCCAATCAGGATGTGGTGAATAAGATTTACCAAAGCTAAAATTAATTATATCAGCACCATTATCTACAGCATATCTAATTGCAAGAGCAACATCTTTGTCATATTCATCTCCATCAGGAACACACCTTATAGGCATAATTTTCACATTATCTGCTATACTGACAACAATTCCACTTACATGCGTACCGTGTCTAGCATCATCTTTATCCAGTCCTATTACGTTTGAATCACCATAATCAATATCATTAATATCATCCGGGTCATCACCAACCACCTTTCTTCCATCAAAATCAACATTTACATGATACTCTAATCTAGATTTGTAGTAATTAATTGCACTCTCAAAACCTTCTGCATTCCAATTTCTGGTTTTAGCTTCTTTAATAAAGTCAATTGCCATTAATACTTGTTCGTTTTCAGGTGCCGTTTGAATTTCATCTAGATCCTCCAAAGTATAATTATCTTTTCCAGTAATTAAACTAACAATACTATCCGATACAGATAATAATTTTGAGAGCTCTTCAATTCTCATAATAGTTTGGTTTGTTTGGTTTACAACCTTTAAAATTTCATCATTATAAACATTATACATAGAATCCTTTGGATTGGACTTTTTTAACAATCTAACATACTCCATGTTTTCTTTATTTGAATCACCCAAAAAATTCCAACCATGAATATCATCAACGTAACCATTCTTATCATCATCAATTTTATTATTAGGGATTTCATCTTCGTTAATCCAAATATGAGAAGACAAATAAGGATGTTCAATATCAACACCTGAATCTATAATAGCTACTGTTACAGTATTAGATTTTTGATCAGAAATCAATTCATTTTTAGCTCTAATAACACTCATGCCAGGAACACTGTCTTTTTTTATATCTAACAAACTCCATTGTTCTTTTAATTCATCACTAAATAAATCATTTGATTTTGAATTATTTGAAACAACAGTTATAGGATTACCAACAAATCTAACAGCAGAGCATCCGATAAAACATGCAGAAACAAATATTATAATTACTTTTTTCATATATTTTTTTTAAAATTATTTATTATTGATATAGATTGATTCAAGTTTTTGAACTGTTAATCTGCCAAAAATAACTCCAATTATTAATAATAAAAAGGAATTTAAGTAATTCCCTATTACAAGATGTCCTACACTAAACAAAAAACTATTTAAAAAGATAACACCAAAACCAAATCCAAGCCAACTATTTTTTACATCTGTCTCATCAGCTTTAATTTTAGCTTGAATAGATATTGGTTTCCAATACCCTTTTGGCTTAATTTTGTTATAAAAATTTATTAAGTGATTGTTTTCTACCGGATTTGAAAATAAAGTAACTATTATACTTATAACAGTTGAAATCACCAAAATTAAACTTGCTCTGATTAAAGAAAATTCATCTTCGTAAAATACTAAGATTTGCTCTGATATTGATTTATTTATAACTCCTAACCCAAAGAAAAAATTTACCAAAATAAATCCGTTTGCTAAAACTAATGCACATATCATACTTGTAATCTCTGACCATGCATTAATTCTCCACCAAAACCACCGTAACATTCCTATTATTGCAACTCCAGACATTACTTCAATTATATAAATCCACGCATTTGATATACTATCCATATGCATGGCAGCAAATCCAGAAAACAATAAAAGTATTATTATGCTAATCCTTGATATTAACATATAATGATTTTCAGTTGCATTCTTGTTTATAAATCTTTTATAAACGTCATTAACTACATAAGAAGATCCCCAACACAAATGAGTATCAACCGTACTCATAAAAGCAGCCATAAAAGCTGCAACTAGTAATCCTTTTAAACCAATTGGCAAGACTTCTAATATCATTAAAGGATAAGCTAATTCAGGATCTGCTAATAATTCTGGTGAAGCTGATGAAATTGGCAGAATGACAATTGAGCCTAACCCTACTACAATCCAAGGCCAAGTAAGTATTACAATTCCTGCTACAGCAAACCACAATGAAGCTCTAATAGCATGTTTTTCATTTTTAGCTGAGAATAAACGTTGTACAATGAATCCATCACCTTGAGCTTGACCAAGCCACAGTAAACCTATAAGACATGTAAATGAAATCATTTCAATAGGTCCAATATGAGATAAATTTGGAAGCATATCCAATACCCCAGCAGGTGCATCAGTTGAAGATAGAATTTTACTTGAAAGTTCATTTGGACCACCAACTTTGTATAAAACGATTACAGCTAAAATAATTGTACTTAATATGCCTGTAGTGAAATTAAACATATCCAAAATCACCACACCTCTAATACCTGAAATTAATGTATGAATTAATGCTAGAAATAATATTATAATTAAAGCGAATTCAGCACTCCATCCTAACATTACATTGGAAAACTTTAACATTGCAAGAATTACCCAACCTAGTGTTATGCAGTTTTTAAAAACACCATAAAAACAAGCAGTAAAAGCTCTTAATATTGAGGCTGGTTTTCCAGAATATCTTAATTCAATTAATTCAGCGTCAGTCAAAATTTCTGATCTTCTCCAATATTTAGCATAGAAAAAAACCATCATTATTATTCCAGTACCAAGGTACCACCATAGCCAATTACTATATATACCTTTAGTTCGAACCAGAGCAGTCACTGCTAATGGTGCATCAGTAGCAAACCAAGTTGCAGCAATAGATGTTCCCAAAAGCCACCATGGAAGACTTCTGTCTGCAACAAAAAATCCAGTTATATTATTAGTTTTATGTTTAACTAAAAAAATCCCAATTAAAATTGAAATTAATAGGTAAATTCCAATTACTCCCCAATCTAATAATTCAAGTTTCATTAAAATTTAATATACTTAAATAAATACAAAATATTAATTAAGTTCAGGTAAAATATCTTTTTGGAGATTAATCATTTCATTACACATATCAATACTATTTCTATATGAATTTACTGTTGGATCAATAAGAATTGCTTGAAGAAGTTTATCTTTTGATTTTTCACTATATGCCTCCACTAATAGTTTGTGAATACTAGCATGAAGTCTAATAATAGCAGCAATTGCCTCAGGTAATGGTTGCATTTTAACTGGTTTGATTCCGGAAGCATTACAATAGGCTGGAACTTCAACTACCAAGTCATCAGGAAGATTAGGTATTGATCCTTTATTTGGCACATTAACCGCTTCAAGCCAACTTTTATCATTTGTTAACATTGATTCCATAATAATAGTAGCAATTTCTCCTGAGCTTTTAAAAGACCCATCATCATTCTCAAGTTTTATTTCTTCTGAAGAACCAACTGGTAAAAGACTTTTATCCCAATCTTTTACCCACTCTCTATTATAATTTACGCGATCAGCTGTATATACTCCCTCAGGAATTTGATTGTTTTCCCATGGATGACCGTCATATGGATCATAAAAAAACTGTAACTGCGGAATTACAAATTCCTCTGCCCAACGTAGATATTCTCCATAATGATTTGAAGCTGGTGAAGGCCATAGTCCAAATCTCCTAAATAATATTCTGCCCAATGCAAAATCATGCCATTTAGCAAGCCAATCACCTTTCTTTTCAATGGTTTTTAGTATTGGATATAAGTTCTCCCCTGTTGACTTTCTTTTTATTTCTTGAAACCATGTAAAATGATTAATTCCGCAAGCTTTTGTTGTTAAATCATTTAATGGGATATTTAATAATTCACAGAGCTGTTCTCTTCCAATAAATACTCCATGGCAGAGCCCTACTATTTGAATTGAAGTTAATCTTGTGACAGCTTCACATATTTTATGTTCTGGATTTGAAAAATTTAAAAGAATAGCTTTTGGACAAAGTTTTTCCATTGATCTAGCTAATTCCACTATCTCTTTTATATTTCTTAAGGCATGAAATAGTGAGCCAACTCCCCCATTCTCTCCATAAACTTGTTTGAATCCATATTTTCTAGGAATATGAAAATCCTGTGACCAATATAAGTTTCTGTTTTTTTCTAAAGCACAAATAACAAAATCAGCATTCTTGATAGCTAAATCTCTATCTGTAGTTGAAATAATTTTAGCATCACGTTTAAGCTTATTTTTAAGATATTCACCATGTTTTATTACTTCATTTAGATGTGACTTCTCAATATCCATTAAACAGATTTCAAGGGAATCTTGATTAAGTTTGTTGCTCATTAAAATATCCTGTAGTATAAGAGGACCAAACTGAATGCTTCCAGCACCTATATATGCAACTTTAGCCATATTAATTTCTTGTATGTGAATAAATGAATTACAATAAATTCATTTATTGATTGAATTTGAAGAATAAAACTGGATTATTTTAATAATTATTCCAGTCTTAATAAATCTCTAGTTGTTTCCTAGTATAATAGGCATTCCACTATCACCACTTCCAATAACTATAACCTTTGAATTTGTTGATTCAGAAAGTTTTAGGGTGGCTTCTATACCTTTATCCTGTAAAATTTTATCAGTTAAGGATGCACTAAGAATTCTATTAGCATCAGCTTTACCTTGTGCCTCAATTCTTTGTTTTTCAGCTTCTTTTTTAGCTTTAGCAATTCTAAATTCATATTCTAGTGCCTCTTGTTCTTGGCGAAGTTTTCTTTCTATAGCTTCTTTAATTGCCTGTGGTAATGTAACATCTCTAACTAAAACTGCATTTAGTTGAATATGTTGATCATCTACATTTCTTTGAGTTTCCTCATAAATTTCACTTTGTATAGCATCTCGTTTAGTTGAGTAAAGTTGTTCAGGTGTATATCTTCCTACTACAGATCTAGCAACTGCACGAATTTGTGGAATTAAAACAACATTTACATAATTTTCACCCTTTGTTTTATGTAAAAGACCTAACTCACTAATTTTTGGTTGATAAAGAACAGAAACGTCTAAAGAAATTTCAAGTCCATTAGATGATAGAACTTGCATATTTCCTTCAAAAAATTCTTGTTGTTTTACATTATAAAGGAAAACTTTGTTCCAAGGGGCAATAATTTTAAAACCTTCACCCAAAGCTGGCTCATCGGTAACAACCCCTCCACCAAAGGTTCTAAATAAAACTCCAGCTTCTCCATAACCTATGTTAACAGAAGATCTTGATATAAAAATTATAATAATAAAAGCCAATAGTAACATTGGCAGTCCAATTTTAGGTAATCGTTGCATGATAATTATTTTTTAGATTATTAATTTATGTTTAAGTTAACATTCCTCCGTCAACATTCAAAACTTGACCTGAAATATATGAAGATAAATCTGAGGCTAAAAACAAACATGCGTTAGCCACATCTTCAGGAAGTCCTCCTCTTTTAAGTGGAATAGCTTCTCTCCATTGATTTACTTGATCTTCAGAAAGTTTTTCTGTCATTTCAGTTTCAATAAAACCTGGAGCAACAACATTACTTCTAATGTTTCTTGAACCTAATTCTAATGCAATTGATTTTGAAAAACCAATAATTCCAGCTTTAGAAGCAGAATAATTTGATTGACCAGGGTTTCCTTTTATACCAACTACAGAACTTATATTGATTATAGAACCTTTTCTTTGTTTTAAAAATGTTTTTTGAACTGCCTTGGTCATATTAAAAACTGATTTTAAATTCACCTTAATTACATCATCAAAATCATTTTCACTCATTCGCATAAGAAGATTATCTCTTGTTATTCCAGCATTATTAACTAAAATATCTACGGTGTTAAATTTCTTTAAAATATTATTTACTAAATCATCAGCATCATTAAAGTTTGAAGCATCACTTTGAAATCCAATTGCATTAATTCCATATTTCTTTAAATCTTCAACTAACAAATTAGCTTGTTCAACAGATTTTGAATAAGTAAAAGCCACATTACATCCTTCTTGAGCAAACTTAAGGGCAATGCCCTTTCCTATTCCACGACTACCACCGGTAATAATAGCTGTTTTATTAGTTAATAATTTCATTGATTTAATATTTCTGATACTTTAGCGCCTATTTTTGCAGGAGAATCTACTACGTGAATACCACACTCTTTCAATATTTTCTTTTTTGCCTCTGCTGTATCGTCAGAACCTCCAACAATTGCACCAGCATGTCCCATAGTCCTACCTTTAGGAGCAGTTTCACCTGCTATAAAAGCAACTACAGGTTTTAAATTACCATTTGCCTTAATCCACTTTGCAGCATCTGCTTCAAGTTGACCTCCAATCTCACCAATCATTACTATGCATTCAGTGTCTTTATCATTCATGAATAACTCAACAGCATCTTTAGTAGTTGTTCCTATAATTGGATCTCCACCAATTCCAATTGCTGTTGATATCCCATGTCCTTCACGGACTACTTGGTCAGCAGCCTCATAAGTTAAGGTTCCTGATTTAGAAACAACACCTATTTTTCCTTTTTTAAAAACAAAACCTGGCATAATTCCAACTTTAGCTTCTTCAGGTGTAATCACACCAGGACAATTTGGACCAACTAGTCTTACGCCTCTTTGATTTATATATTCTGAAACTCTTATCATATCAGATACAGGAATTCCTTCAGTAATAGCAATAATTACTTTAATTCCTGCATCTGCTGATTCCATAATAGCATCTCCAGCAAAAGCTGGGGGAACAAAAATAATACTTGTATCAGCTTTTGTATTATCAACAGCTTCTACAACAGTATTGAAAACAGGCTTTTCTAAGTGAAATTGGCCACCTTTACCTGGAGTTACACCACCGACTATATTCGTTCCATATTCGATCATTTGGGTTGCATGAAAAGTTCCTTCACCTCCGGTAAAGCCTTGAACAATAATCTTTGAATTCTTATTTACTAATACACTCATATAAAACTTTATTAATCTAATTTATGACTTTATTCTTTCCAAATAAGTACTTTTTTGTGTGTCAATTTTAATTTTGTCTCCTTCATTAATAAACAATGGCACATTAACTCTTGCACCTGTTTCAGTGATTGCAGGTTTTGTTGCATTTGTAGCAGTATTTCCTTTTACTCCAGGTTCGGTTTCAACAACTTCCATAATTACATTTAAAGGCATATCAACTGACAAAGGCATGCCGTCTTCAGAATTAATAGAAATAGTTACTATTTCTCCATCCTTTAGCAAATCAGAGGAATCTATAATATTAGAGTTGACTGAAATTTGTTCATAGTTATCAGTATTCATAAAATGAAAGCTTTCAGATTCTTTATAAAGAAATTGAAATTTG
Source organism: Flavobacteriaceae bacterium (assembly GCA_002723295.1). Taxonomy (GTDB): domain Bacteria; phylum Bacteroidota; class Bacteroidia; order Flavobacteriales; family Flavobacteriaceae; genus Marivariicella. Next base: position 14,858 of record PBNP01000010.1, read on the forward strand.
GTAGTTTCTACCCTAATAGATTCAATTTTATGACCTGCTGTAAAAGTATTATCAATTACTTTTCCAGATGAAATACTCTTAAGTTTAGTTCTCACAAATGCTGGACCTTTCCCTGGTTTTACATGTAAAAAATCAATTATTTTATAAATATCATTATTGTATTTAATACATAATCCCTTTCTTATATCTGAAGTACTTGCCATTACTTAGTTTTTTTGAAAGTATCCTTTCATTATCCCTCTTTGAGAATTTTGAATAAAGTTTAATATTTCATCCCGTTCGGTTGTTGCAACCATTTCAGCCTCTATAATTTCAGAAGCTTGAGTGGTATTGTATTTCTTTTGAAAAAGTAATCTATATATATTTTGAATTTCAGTAATCATTTCAGATGAAAATCCCCTTCTTCTAAGTCCAACAGAGTTGATTCCAACATATGAGAGAGGTTCCCGTGCAGCTTTAACAAAAGGAGGAACATCTTTCCGAACCAAAGATCCTCCAGCTACAAAAGCATGATCCCCAATAGTACAAAATTGATGAACAGCTACAAAACCAGCCAAAATTACATGCTTTCCAACTGTAATATGACCAGCTAGAGTACTATTGTTAGAAAAAATACAATTGTCCCCTACTTTACAATCATGGGCAATATGAGAATATGCCATAATTAAACAATTCTTTCCAATTATAGTTTTCTTTCTGTCATTGGTCCCTCTATTTATTGTTACACATTCTCTAATAGTAGTATTATTTCCAATCTCAGTTATTGTATCTTCTCCATTAAACTTTAAATCTTGAGGAATGGCTGAAATTACTGCTCCTGGAAAAATATTGCAATTTTTACCTATTCTTGCCCCCTCCATTATTGTTACATTTGAGCCAATCCAGGTTCCTTCTCCAATAACAACATTATTATTAATTGTAGTAAAAGGTTCAATTACAACATTTTTTGCAATTTTTGCACCAGGATGTACATATGCTAAAGGCTGATTCATAGTTTATTTCTTTTTATCATTTGTGCCATTAAATCACCTTGAGTTGTTAAATTACCATTAACATATGCATACCCACGAATATGACAAATCCCTCTTCTAATTGGAGATAAAGACTCTAATTTAAACACTAATGAATCACCTGGATATACAGGTCTTTTAAATTTAACATTATCTATTTTCATAAAAAAAGTAATATAATTTTCTGGATCAGGAACTGTATTTAAAAGAAGAACTCCTCCAGCCTGGGCCATACCTTCAATTTGTAAAACCCCTGGCATAACAGGAGCACCTGGATAATGACCATGAAAAAAAGGTTCATTCATCGTAACGTTTTTTAGACCGACTACATGTTTATCTGAAATCTCAAAAATTTTATCTACTAATAAAAAAGGTGGTCTGTGAGGTAAAATCTTCATGATCTCAACAGTATCTAAAACAGGTTTTTTATTAAAATCAATTCTAGGAATATTTGATCTTTTTTCAGATTTTATAATATCATATAATTTTTTTCCAAATTCAGTATTAACCCTATGCCCAGGTTTAATTGCAATTACTTTTCCTTTAATTTTTGTTCCAACAAGAGCCATATCTCCTAAAACATCCAAAAGTTTATGTCTAGCAGCTTCATTTGAGTAATGCAAAGTCAAGTTATCTAAAATTCCATTAGACTTAACACTTAATTGATCTTTTCTAAACGCCTTTTTTAATTTTTCCATTGTATTTTTAGATAATGGCTTATCAACATAGACAATTGCATTATTTAGATCACCACCTTTTATTAGACCATTCTCAAGAAGTGTTTCTAACTCATGCAAAAAACTAAAAGTTCTTGCTGAAGAAATTTCTTTTTTAAAGTCTTTAATTGATTCTAAAGTTGCATTTTGTGTGCCTAAAACTTTAGTCTCAAAATCAACCATAGTAGTAACCTGATATTCTTCTGATGGGATTAAAGTAATTTGACTGCCAGTTTTATCATCTTTAAAGTTGATTACTTCATTTACAATAAACTCTTCTCTTAAAGCTTTTTGTTTTTTAACTCCAGCAATTTCAAGAGCTTCAATGAAAAACTTTGATGACCCATCCATGATGGGTGGTTCTGGACCATTAATTTCTATATAACAGTTGTCGATATCAAGGCCGACTAAAGCAGCTAAAACATGTTCAGAAGTTTGAATCTTTACTCCATCTTTTTCAATATTTGTGCCTCTATCAGTATTAATAACATAATTAACATCTGCAGATATCTTATTTCTTCCTTTTAAATCACTTCTAACAAAAACATATCCAGTATCTTCTTCAGCTGGCAAAAAGGAGAGCTTGACTTTAGATCCAGTATGTAACCCTACACCTTCAAGAGTGACAGGCTTAGCTATAGTTTTTTGAGGACTAGTTTTTAAAATCATCTATTAATTTATTTGTATTTATTTGGAAGTAAATTTCATCTGCGCAAAATTAACAAAATTATAGTTATTATTTTTTTAGATATTAATCCTGATATATTGAACATAATAAAAGTGTAAATTCGATTATTATTTATGAAATTTAGTTTATTATATTAAGCACATGAATATTTATAAAGTCCTATGGGTTGACGATGAGATTGATTATCTGAAACCTCATATTATGTTTTTGAAGGATAAAGGTTATGACCTTACTACATCTACTAATGGTCAAGATGCACTAGAATTAGCTAAAAATAATAGGTTTGATGTTATTTTGCTTGATGAAAACATGCCTGGATTAAATGGATTAGAAACATTAGGGGAGTTAAAAAAAATTAATACAAGTACACCGGTTATAATGATAACAAAAAATGAAGCAGAACATATAATGGATGATGCTATTGGTAGAAAAATCTCTGACTATTTAATTAAACCCGTTAATCCTAATCAAATATTATTATCATTAAAAAGAATTTTAACTACCAAGACATTAGTTGAAGAGAAAACTATTGAATCTTATCAAAAAGAATTTGGTAAACTCTCTGACTTGCTTCTAAATCTTAAATCAGCAGATGATTGGATTGATTACTATAATAAAATGATTTATTGGGAATTGGAACTAGACTCATTAAATGATCAGATGATGTTTGAAATTTACCAAAATCAAATAAAGGAAGCAAACCTACTTTTTTCATCTTTCATTGAAAATAATTATTCTAATTGGATTAAATCTTCAGATACTCCAACATTATCAAATAATCTATTTAAACGAAAAATTATTCCCTTTATTAATGAGAATAAAAATTCAATACTATTAATAATTGATAATCTGAGATTAGACCAATGGAAAACTATTACACCTTTAATTCAAGATTATTTTGATATAATTTCAGATGAAAGTTATTTTAGCATTCTACCAACAGCAACTCAATATTCAAGAAATTCTATTTTTTCAGGCATGACACCTTCTCAAATGCAAAGTGAACATCCCAATTTATGGAAAAATGATGATGAAAAAGGAGGCAAAAACATTTATGAATATGATTTTCTTAAATCACAACTAAAGAGATTAAATTCAAGTATTAGCTCAAACTATCATAAGATAACTTCTATTGAATCAGGAAAAAATTTAATTAAGAATCTTAATAATTTCAAAAGTAATGACTTGTTGGTAGTTGTATATAATTTTGTTGATATGATTTCTCATTCAAAAACTGAAATGGAAATCATCAAAGAATTAGCTCCTGATAATAAAGGATATCGCTCATTAATACTATCATGGTTCAAAAACTCACCGCTATTTGAATTAATTCAAATTGCTGCCAAATTAGACTTTAACCTAATAATAACCACTGATCATGGAACTACAAATGTTAAAAAACCAACAATTATCCAAGGAAAAAAAGAAACAAGTACAAACCTCAGATATAAATTTGGAAGAAGTATGACTTATGAGAAAGATAAAGTAGTTGAGGTGAAAAATCCTATGGAATATGGACTTCCAAACACACATTTAGACAGTTCTTTTATTTTTGCTAAAAGTGATCATTACTTTATTTTCTCAAACAACTATAACCACTATGCTAACCTTTATAATAACTCTTTTCAACATGGAGGTGTTTCATTAGAAGAAATGATTATTCCCTTTGCAACTCTAACGCCTAGATAATAAAATAGTCTATAATGGAAAAAACTTATTCATTATCTGAAATTAATGAAATTGCTATTAAAATTTGTAATTCATTGAAACATAGTGTCACTGCTTTTAATGGTCCTATGGGTGCTGGGAAGACTACACTTATTAAAGCTATTTGCAAAAATTTAAAATTTAATGAAACTATAACAAGCCCAACATTTTCATTAGTTAATACATATGTAAATGAATCAAAAGAGATTATTCACCATTTTGACTTTTATAGAATTGAATCTATTGATGAAGCATTAGATATTGGAGTTGAGGAATATTTTGAATCAGAAAATAAATGTTTTATTGAATGGCCAGAAAAAATATTACCCCTACTAAAATTTCCTCTGAATAATATAAGTATTGACATTATTTCTGAAAATAAAAGAACTATAAAATTTTTATAATAATGCCTTTTATTAATAGATTAAGTTATTATTTAATAGGATTTTCTTTAGGAATTTTAATCCTTGCGTTTATATTAAATGGGAAAAAGACAAGTTGTAATTATGGTCCAGAGGCTAGGGTTAAAAGTGAATTATTAAAGAAGGAAGTTTCAATAAGTCAATTAAATAATGACAATAAAGAGATTAATTCTGAAATAATTAAAAATTTTATTAAAAATTCTAATGTTGATTTTTCTCAAAGCAACACAACTAAAGATTCCTGTAAAACTTACACTTTAAAAGGATATTTAAAATCTGAATACAAATCTATACTATTAGAAAATTGTAGTAAAAAAGTTAATATTCTTAGGATTGATAATTAACTAGTTTTTCTTCTATCTAGTTCCTCTAATATTAAATTCAGTTCTCTATTTGTTTGTCCAGCAACAGAAGTGTTTTCATTTGCACGCCTTATCAAATAAGGTATAACCTCTTTAACCGGTCCATAAGGCAGGTATTTTACAACCCTATAACCTAAATCTGCTAATTCAAAAGTAATATTGTCACTCATTCCATATAGCTGTCCAAAACTTATATTAGGGTGATTATTAGGTATTTTAGCCTTTTTAGCCATCTCAATAGCCTTTCTTGCACTTGCTTCATTGTGACTGCCTAAAAACATTGAAAATCTATCAATATTATCAAACATAAATGAAATTGCTTGATCATATTGTAAGTCAGTATCATTCTTAGTATCACATATTGGACTTGGATAGTTTTTACTAATAGCCCTACTCCTCTCCATTTCCATATAAGCGCCCCTGACTAGTTTAATTCCAACTATGAATTTATGTTGTAAAGATTTTTCATTAAGTTCCTTTAGATAATTCAGTCTTCCTTTCCTATACATTTGAAGGGTATGAAATACTACAGGTCTATTTTTGTTATACTTAATCATCATCTGTTCGACAATTTGGTCTATTGCAGGTTGAATCCAACTTTCCTCAGCATCTACAAAAACACTTATTCCCATGGATTTTGCTTTATCAAAAGTTATTTCAAAACGTTTAATAATTCTCTTCCATGCTAAAGATTCATCATCAGTAAGTTGACTATTATTAGCTCTTTTTTCAAATAATTTTGAAGACCCATAACCTGTTGGCTTAAAAACTGAAAATGGTAAAAATGAACTACCCTTAGAAACTTCAAGTGTATCCAAGGTAGAACTTAAACAATCATCATAATCTTTTTCTGTATTTGCAGCTTCAACTGAGTAGTGTAAATAAGATTTAACATTCTTTGAACCAAGTAAATTAACAACCTTCATAGAATCTTTAGTATTCACTCCAGCACAAAATTGATCAAATACTGTCATTCGTATTATTTTTTTGATAGGTAAACGAAGTTTTATAGATAAATTAATGATGTATTTACCTAAACGAACTAATATCGGATAAGAAATTAATTTAAAAAGAAAATAAGCGCGCCTTAATTCTATATTACTCTTTAAGGAGAAAGCTGTTTTTGTATTGTTAAAACGCATCTTTTTGTTTCAAATTTAAAAGATTTATGGATATGTAAAAAGCAAATAATCTTATTAAAGAATAAAACCTTTATTTTTGCCAAATGGACACCATAGTAGCTAGTAATTATTCGGTAATATTTCAAAAAAAAGGCTTTATTGAACTTGATAAAATCATTCAAGAAAATAATTATTCTTCAGTTTTTTTATTTGTAGACTCAAACACAAACAAAAATTGCACTTCTATTTTTGAAAAATTGCTAATAAAAGATTTTAAATATACCACCATAGAGGTTTCCCCAGGAGAAGAGGCTAAAAATCTAGATACATGCACTTATGTTTGGGAAAAATTGTCAGAAAATGGAGCTGACAGAAAAAGTTTATTAATTAATCTTGGTGGTGGTGTTATAACTGATATGGGTGGATTCATTGCCTCAACATTTAAAAGAGGTATTGATTTTATTAATATTCCAACAACTTTATTAGCTATGGCTGATGCATCAATAGGAGGTAAAACAGGTGTTGATTTCAAATACTTAAAAAATCAAATTGGAATTATTACAGATCCTAAATTAGTTATAATTGATACCGAATTTTTAAAAACCTTACCATCAATTCATTATAAAAGTGGACTCTCTGAAATTCTTAAACATGCACTAATACATGATAAATCACACTGGCAAGATCTTATTTTAAATATAGAAAATGATAAGTTTGATGTTTTACCCTATATCTCAAAATCAATTCAAATAAAAAATCAAATTGTAAGTGATGATCCCTTTGAGGAAAATAAAAGAAAAGTATTGAATTTTGGACACACCATAGGACATGCAATAGAATCTCACTTTATGGATTCATATCATCTAGAGTCAATAACACATGGACAATCCATTGCCATTGGAATGATTATAGAGGCTCATATATCCATTAAAGCCTGTAGTTTAGATATTTCATCAGTAGAAAAGATAAAAAGTGTCTTTATTTCAATATTTGGTAAAGAGCAAATCAATAAAGAGGATCAAAAACAAATAGTTTCTTTATTAAAGCATGATAAGAAAAATGCTCATGGACATACAAATTTCGCTCTTTTGAAAGGAATTGGAGTTCCCCAAATTGATGTTCAAGTTAATGATGATTTAATATATAAAGGTTTTGACTATTATAGCTGTTAAGAATTCAATTGATATAACTATCCTTTTAGTTCATTGAATATTCTGTGCATCAGTCTTTTTTTATCATTTATGCTTTCTTCCAGTGAAATCATGGATTCTGTACGATTTACACCAGCAATTTCATCAATAGCAAAAATAATATCTTTAGCATGTTTGGTATCACGAGCACGGACTTTACAGAAAACATTGTATTTACCAGTAGTTAGTTGAGCTACGGTAACATAGGGTATATCATTCAATTCTGTAAGAAAAGATTTTGTTCTTTTCCCTTTATCAAGCATTATACCTACATAGGCAATAAAAGAATAGCCTAATTGATCATAATCTAGGTTTAAAGAAGTCCCTTTAATAATACCAGCATCTTCCATCTTTTTTACTCTAATATGTACTGTACCAGCTGATATTAGTAGTTTTTTAGCTATATCAGTGAAAGGAACTCTAGTATTATTAATTAAAATATCAAGAATTTTACGGTCAACTTCATCTATTTTGTAGTTAAAACTCATATCTAACAGAAAAATACAAATTTTCATCAATTATTCGCAAAACTAAATAAGATTAGATGAATAATTATCAATAAAACACAATAAATCATAAAAATTATTAATAATTGTAAGAAATCATACAAATTTTACAATTGTAAATTATTTTTTGTTAACAATTATATACACAAATTGTTAATCATGTTAACAAAATATTTTTTTAAAATTGCGTTTTTGTAAACAATCTTTATATTAAAGCAATTAAATAATTATAAATCAATATTTTATAGATAATAATTTAAGTTAAACTTTAAAAATAAAGCTGTTTATTTTGTATTTATATATATTGTATCTTTAATTAAATGTTAAACTATTAATCACTGTTTACAATGTTAAACTATAAAAATATTACAACTAGAATTCAAAATTTAATTAAGGATGAAAATTTAAACGCTTCTGCATTTGCTGAGCGTATTGGGGTTCAAAGATCATCTATATCTCATATATTGTCAGGAAGAAATAAACCAAGTCTTGATTTTCTTTTTAAAATAACAGAATCATTCCCAAATATATCATTAAATGAGCTTGTTTATGGTGATAATTTACCAAGAATCCCCCACTCTATTGATCAGCTTGATTATTCTAGTGAGTCATTGGAAAGTACTTTAAATAAAGAAGTTCAAGAGAATTTACCTTATGATAATCAATCTAAATTTGAAAAATCTTTGTTTATTTTATACAACGATGGAACATTTGAAAGATATTCTCCAAAAAGTTAGTAGATTTATCTCACAATGAGAATACTCTATTATTGCTTAACCTTACTTTTTGTTACCTCTTGCTATTCACCTGAGAGAGATTGTGTTAAATTCCACAATGGAACCTTTGAATTTGAAACCATTATTAATAATAATCTTGAAACATCCCGGTTTATTAGGAATGATTCCCTTGAAATTGAATCTTATAGGGGTAAGATTGATTCTGCTAAAATTCGCTGGGTAAATGATTGTGAATGTATATTAACTAAACTTAATCCTAAAAATAATCAAGAAAAGAGACCAATTCGCATGCGAATCCTTACTACCACTAGCAATAGCTATACATTTGAATATTCTTTAGTTGGGGATTTAAAAAATACACAAAGAGGAAAAATCACTAAAATTGAATAAATTCAAAGGGTAATTACCTAATCAAATACACCCAACCCTCAAAGTCTATAATATTATTACCATCTAAATCTATTCGATAGTAATAACTTCCTGTTGGCATT
>PBNP01000011.1 GCA_002723295.1 Flavobacteriaceae bacterium
AACCTTTCCAAGGGGTATCCCCCTTCCATAGTCACGAACCTTTACTTTGTTATCTTGAATTAATACATCAATAGTTTTACCAGCACCCATAACATATTCATCAATACTGTTATCTAAAACTTCCTTAAGCAAAATGTATATTCCATCATCAGGAGACGAACCATCACCTAGTTTTCCAACATACATTCCAGGTCGTAATCTAATATGCTCCTTCCAGTCTAGGGAGCGAATATTTTCTTCAGTATATTTTGTGCTTGTAACCATTTAAAGCCCTAAAGATAAGCGTTAGATAGCCTATTTTACTGGTTATTCAACCTAAAAGTATTAACAATTAAAGGCTAAAGTTTGTTGAAAAAGTAAATATGGATATATGAATTATTACAATTATTAATCCTAAAAGTTATACTATACATTAAAGCGAAAATGCATTACATCTCCATCTCTTACCTGATATTCTTTTCCTTCTATACGGATTTTTCCTGCTTCTCTAACTTTGAGTTCACTTCCATAATTTATTAAATCATTATAAGAAATTACTTCAGCTCTAATAAATCCTTTTTCAAAATCACTATGAATTACACCTGCTGCCTGTGGAGCAAGAGCGCCAATAGAGACTGTCCAAGCCTTAACTTCTTTTGGACCTGCTGTAAAGAAGGTGTGGAGATTCAAAAGCTTATAAGTCTTTCTAATTAATTTTGATGCTCCAGGTTCATCTAGCCCAATATCATCTAAAAACATTTTTCGTTCTTCAAATGATTCCAATTCATTTATATCTGCTTCGGTATTAACAGCTAAAAATAGAATTTCTGCATTTTCATTAGAAATTAAACCTTTAACTTTCTCAACATATTCATTTCCTTTAATTGCTTCATTCTCAGAAACATTACATACATATAACACGGGTTTATCTGTGATTAATTGTAATTGATTAATAAATGAGATTCTTTCATCATCGGTAAAACTCATACCACGCACATTTACTGATTTTTCAAGACCATCTTTAACTTTTTTAAGAACAACTAGTTCCTTTTGAGCATCTTTACTTCCAGTTCTAACAATTCTAGAGACTTTATCAATCTTTTTATCAATAGCATCCAAATCTTTTAATTGCAATTCAACATCAATTGTTTCCTTATCTCTAATTGGATCTACAGATCCATCAACATGTACAACATTTTGATCGTCAAAACATCTAAGTAGATGAATAATAGCATCGGTTTCTCTAATATTTGCCAAAAATTGATTTCCCAAACCCTCTCCTTTACTTGCACCCTTTACCAGACCTGCAATATCAACTATTTCTACAGTTGCAGGAACTACTTGATTAGGGTTAATAAGTCTGGATAAATTATTTAATCTATCATCTGGGACATTTACAATACCAATATTTGGTTCAATTGTACAAAATGGAAAGTTAGCACTTTGGGCTTTTGCGTTAGATAAACAATTAAATAATGTAGATTTTCCTACATTAGGTAACCCTACTATCCCTGCTTTCATAAATTTTCTTTGTGTAAAAACTTTTGTTTTGCTAATAGTTCATCTTCACTTTCAACATTATCTTCATCAGGCACACAACAATCAACAGGACATACGGCAGCGCATTGAGGTTCTTCATGAAACCCTTTGCACTCAGTACATTTATTTGGCACTATATAATAAACCTCATCTGAAATTGGCTTTTGAGGGCTTTCAGAATCAGATTGATGACCATTGGGTAGAATAAATTTACCTTCTAATGAAGTCCCATCTTTAAATCTCCATTCATCAGCGCCCTCATAAATGGCAGTATTAGGACATTCTGGCTCACATGCACCACAATTTATGCAATCATCTGTAATTATAATTGCCATAGTAATTTTGTTTTTACATTTGCAAAAATACATTGTATATATATATTGAACAAACTAATGGATCTAAGACAAAAAAAAATAAACTCTATTGAAAATCTTGGATATTGGTTATCTGGTTCATCTGAAAGTAAATTATTTAGTAATCTGCAGATTAAATCTGAGCAAAAAAATGGATGGTTTACTCAGTGGAATGTTAATACTGCAATGTCTAATTGGGTAAACTCTCTGAATAAAGGGGATATCAACAAATGGCTTGAAGGCTATTCACCTGTAACTAATCCTAAAACAGTTGGACTAATTCTAGCAGGAAATATTCCATTTGTTGGACTCCATGATCTTCTTTGTGTCTGGCTCTCAGGTCATAAAGCATTAGTTAAATTATCACAAAAAGATTTATATTTTCTTCCATCAGTTGTTTCCTTTTTGGAAAAGGAATGCCCAGAAGCAAAATATCAAATCACCTTTACAGATAAAAAATTTGAACACTTTGACGCTGTCATTGCTACTGGAAGTGATAATTCAGCAAGATATTTTGATTATTATTTTTCTAAAGTTCCAAATATAATTAGAAAGAATAGAACAGGTGTAGCCGTGTTAGATGGAAATGAAACAGTTGAAGAATTAGAAGCCCTTGGATTTGATATTCTAGCTCATTATGGTTTAGGTTGCAGAAATGTTTCAAAAATATTTATTCCAAAAGGATATGACTTGAATAATATTTTTGGTGGCATTTATAAATACTCTAATGTGATGGAAAACATTAAATATGCCAACAACTATGATTATAACAAGGCAATATTTTTAATGAGTGAATTTAAATTTCTTGATAATGGTTTTTTTCTATTAAAGAATGACTCTAGTTATCATTCGCCTCTTGCATGTGCATTTTACTCAGAATATGAAAATATGAATATAATTGAAAATAAATTAAAGAACGATGCAGATCAAATTCAATGTATTGTTTCTAAGAAATCTATTAATAATTCCTTTTTACTTGGTCAAGCTCAAATACCTTCTCTAAATGATTACGCGGATGGGATTAATACTTTAGAATTTCTTTCAAAACTTTAAAAAAAATTTGTTTACTAACAATTTTGTAAAATTGTGTTTAAAAAATAAAGTTTTTGCATTGATAATATGCAAGTATCTTTTGATATTTGCACTTTCAAATAAATAATGAAAAAACATAATTTTAATGCTGGACCATCAATCCTTCCAAATGAGGTTATCAAGGATTCTTCAAAAGCGATATTAGAATTGGACAATATAGGTCTTTCACTGTTGGAGATTTCTCATAGGAGTAAAGAATTTGCATCTATAATGGAAAGAGCGTGTGATAAGGTTTTAAAACTAGCAAATCTTCAGGGCAAAGGATATAAAGCTCTCTTTATTCAAGGAGGTGCAAGTCAACAATTTATTATGGCTGCATATAATTTGTTAGAAAATAAAGCTGGCTACATTAATACAGGGTCATGGTCATCTAAAGCCATGAAGGAAGCTAGTTTATTGGGGAATGTAATTGAAATTGCCTCATCAAAAGATCAAAATTTTAATTACATACCTAAAAAATATACTATCCCTAATGACTGTGATTATTTACATATCACAACTAACAACACAATATTTGGAACACAATACAAAACATTTCCAAGTACATCTGTACCATTAATTGCAGATATGAGTTCAGATATTTTTTCAAAAAATATAGATTATTCAGAATTTGATTTGTTTTACGCTGGAGCTCAAAAAAATATTGGGCCTGCGGGGGTTACCCTTGTTGTTTTAAAAGAACAAATATTAAATAAAGTTTCAAGGTCAATCCCTTCAATTCTTGATTATAGTATTCATATAAAATCTGATAGTATGTTTAATACACCTCCTGTTTTTTCCGTATATACAACATTATTAAACCTAATCTGGATTGAAAATCAAGGAGGGATTGAAAATTTAGAAACTAATAATAATTCTAAGGCTAATCTAATTTACAATGAGATTGACCGTAATTCATGTTTTAAAGGATTTGCAAATAAAGAAGATAGAAGTATTATGAATGCTACTTTTAGTTTAATTGATGATAATTTAACAGAAAAATTTAATGAGCTATGTAATATGGAAAATATAACTGGAATTAAAGGTCATCGATCCGTTGGAGGGTATCGTGCATCAATTTATAATGCCCTACCAATAGCAAGTGTTAGGGTATTAGTTGATTGCATGCAAAAACTTGAAAACAATTTATAAATTGATTATATGAATATCCTTGCAAATGACGGACTTTCTAATGCTGGAATAAAGGAACTAAAAAAATCAGGGTTCAATATTATGACAACTAATGTTTCTCAAGAGCATTTGATTGATTTTATTAATAAAAATTCCATTGATGCCCTATTAGTTAGATCAGCTACAAATGTGAGAAAAGACCTTATAGATAGTTGTCCAAAATTAAAATTAATTGGACGTGGAGGGGTTGGAATGGATAATATTGATGTTAAATATGCGAAAAGTAAAAAAATTCATGTCATAAATACTCCTAACGCATCCTCAATTTCGGTTGCAGAATTAGTTTTCGCACATTTATATGGAGGTGTAAGGTTTTTATATGATTCAAATCGAAATATGCCTTTAGAAGGAGAAATAAATTTTAAAGCGCTTAAAAAGAATTATTCTAAAGGTATTGAACTAAGAGGGAAAACATTAGGTATTATAGGACTTGGTAGAATCGGCAAAGAGGTATGTAAAATTGCTTTAGGGATAGGAATGGAAGTTATAGCTTGTGATAATTTTCAAGATAAAGCCTTAATTGAAATAGATTTTTTTAATGGAAAATCAACATCATTTGAAATTAGAACAATATCAAAAGAAGAAGTTTTAAAAAAAGCTGATTTTGTTAGTCTCCATGTCCCTGCTCAAAAGAAATATGTAATCGATAAAGATGATATGAAATTGATGAAAAATGGTTCAGTTCTAATAAATGCTTCAAGAGGAGGCGTTATAAATGAAAAAGCACTATTAAATTTTTTAGACTCTGGAAAATTTAATTTTGCAGCACTTGACACTTTTGAAAATGAGCCTAAACCAGAAATTAAACTCCTAATGCATCCTAAGGTTTCCCTTTCTCCTCACATTGGAGCGGCAACAATTCAAGCACAAGAAAGAATTGGACTAGAATTGGCTTCTCAAATTAATAAACTACTTAAATAATTTATTTTGTTTAAGAAGCTAAAAAATAAATGGGGTATTAAAAATGATTTTCAATTATTTATAATAATAATTGTATTTGGCATAACTGGAACTGCAAGTGTTAAGCTTGGAGAACCCTTACTAGATATTTTATCTATCGGACCAGAATTGTTTTCTAATTTACCTTTTGGAAAGTTTATTTATTTCTTATTTAGAGTGCTAATAATTTTCCCGTTGTATCAAGTTTTATTAATTATTTTTGGTGCTTTATTTTTTCAATTTAAATTTTTCTGGGAATTTGAGAAAAAAATGCTACGAAAAATGGGCATCAAAATATGATTACTTATTTTAAATAGTCTTCTCTTTTAGCAATCAATTTTTTAATTTTTGGTGATATAATTGCCTGGCAATAAGGATGTTCGTTGTTTCTATTGTAAAAGTTCATATGTTCCTCTTCAGCTTTATAAAAATTTTGTATTGAAAGAATCTCAGTAACAATTTTGTCATTAAATACAGATTCTTTATTTAACCTATTTATTACCTTATGTATAGTTGTTTGTTGATCTTGTGAATTATAAAATATAGCTGAGCGATACTGAGTTCCTATATCATTACCTTGGCGATTAAGAGTTGTTGGATCATGAGAAGTAAAAAAAATCAAAACAAGAGTCTCAAAAGAAACTATTTCAGGATTGTAAAATATTTCTACTGCTTCAGCATGACCTGTATTACCAGTACAGATATCCTCATATGTAGGATTTTTACTAGAACCTCCAGTATAACCTGGAATCACTTGATCTACACCATTAATTCTTTGAAAAATAGCTTCTGTACACCAAAAACAACCGCCTGCAAAATATGCTTTTTCTGTCATCTTGTTTAATTAAATTAAAACCAAAACTAAAACAAATTAATTATTGATTCGAATATAATTTCTCTAAAATTATAATTATAAATAATTCAATAAAAAAAGCATTAATTTTGTTTCAATCTTATGATCAAGGCAAATTCAATTTTTAAAAGCTATAAAAAGGTTAAAGTACTAAAGGGTATTGATCTCGAAATAAATAAAGGTGAAATAGTTTGTATAACTGGTCCTTCAGGTGCTGGCAAAACTACACTTTTGGAGATATTAGGTACATTATCTAATCCAGATCCGAATACTAAAACATTATTAGAGTTAGATGGAAAGAATTTGATTTCTCTGAATTCAAATCAAATAGCAAAGTTTAGAAATGAAACTCTAGGTTTTGTTTTTCAATTTCATGAGTTATTACCAGAGTTTAATGCTTTAGAAAATGTATGTCTGCCAGCTTGGATTGGGAAAAAAAATTTAACCAAATCTAAAAAAAGAGCAGAACAACTTTTAAATCAACTTGGACTATCAAAAAGATTATATCATCCACCCTCGGAACTTTCAGGTGGAGAACAGCAAAGGGTTGCAGTTGCAAGAGCTTTAATGAATAAACCTAAAATAATTTTTGCTGATGAACCTAGTGGTAATCTTGACATTGATAATGCAAATGAATTACATGACTTATTCTTTGAACTTAGAGATAATACAGATTGTACATTTGTAATTGTCACCCATAATGAGATGTTAGCAAATAAATCAGATCGTAAAATATATATCAAAGATGGGCATATAGAGGGATAATATGCAAAAAAAGGAAATTTATTCATTTTTGATGGAAAAAGCAGAGTTGTATGAAAACCCGTCCTTTATTAATGATGATCCAATACAAATCCCTCACATGTTTTCAAAACATCAGGATATAGAAATTTCTGGGTTTTTAACAGCTTTAATTTCTTGGGGAAACAGAAAAAGTATTATTAACAGTTCAAAAAAAATGATGGATTTGCTGGATAATGATCCCTTTAATTTTGTTATTAATCACAATCAAAATGATTTAAAAACTTTAAATCATTTTGTTCACAGAACATTTAATGGAAAAGATTTAGTCTACTTTATTAAAACCTTAAAGTTCATTTACACTAAATGTGATACCCTTGAAGAATTTATTTTTAAAGAGAATTCGAGTATATCAATAATTCAATCTTGTTTTTATGAGAATTTTTTCAATTTTCCTCATGATAAGAGAACTGAAAAACACATATCTAATCCTCAAAAGGGATCAGCTTCAAAGAAAATGAACATGTTTTTCAGGTGGATGGTAAGGTCAAATATTCAAGGTGTTGACTTTGGTATATGGAAGAAATTTAAAGTTTCAAAATTATCATGTCCCTTAGATGTCCATTCAGGGAATGTTGCAAGAAAGCTTGGTGTTTTAAAAAGAAAACAAAATGATGCAAAGGCAGTTATTGAACTAGATAATGTTTTACGAAAAATTAATGTAAAAGACCCTGTTAAATTAGACTTTGCTCTTTTCGGATTAGCTATTCATGAAAAGTTTAAATAACCTATATAGTTTTTCCTTACTTTTGTGTCACCAATATATAAAGCTTTTTCATTAAACATATGAAAATTTTGCTTAAGAATGCAACTGTTATCGATCGTAACAATCCGTTACACTGCAAATCAGTTTCTCTTCTTATTGTTAATGGTATAATTAAACAAATTAAAGATAGAATTGACTCTAAAGTAGATTTAGTTATTGAAAATGAAAATTTACATATTTCTAGAGGATGGTGGGATCCAAGTGTCTCTTTTGGTGAACCAGGTTTTGAAGAACGTGAAACTATAAATAACGGGTTAAAAGTTGCTGCAAAATCTGGATTTACGGCAATAGGTTTAAATCCAGATGTCTTTCCTGCTACAGATAACTTCAGTACTGCAAGCCATTTAATAAATAAGAGTAAGAATCATACAACCTCTCTTTATCCTATTGGATGTTTAACCGATTCTTCAAAAGGAATACAGATGGCATCTTTATTTGATTTGAATCAAGCTGGGGCAATAGCTTTTGGTGATTATAAAAAATCTGTAGAAAAATCTAATTTATTAAAAATTGCACTAGAATATTCCCAAACCTTTAACGGTATAGTATCTGTTTATCCATTAGATGAAGGATTATCAAACTCAGGAATAATTCATGAGGGAAGTGTTAGTACCCGTCTTGGACTAAAAGGAATGAGCTCAATTACTGAAACAACAAGAATTGCAAGAGATATAGAGATTCTCAAACATACCGGAGGAAAACTACATTTTTCATATATAAGCTCAAAAGACTCCTTAAAATTAATAGAAAAAGCTAAAACAAATGGACTAAATATATCATGTTCAGTGGCACTACCCCATCTATTATTTACTGATGATTCCGTTAATAATTTTGATGCAAATTTTAAATTTTTTCCACCTCTTAGAACTATTGATGATAAAACTGCATTAAGAGAAGGATTATTATCTGGAATAATTGACTGCGTTACATCAATGCATGAACCAAAAAATTTAGAAATTAAAAATTTAGATTTTTGTTCAGCCGCATCAGGAAGTATAGGTCTTGAAGCTTTCTTCTCTTCAATGAATAATATTTTTCCGATTGAAAAAACAATACAGTTCTTAACTAGAGGCAAAAATATTTTTGGGATTGAAGATCCTGAAATTGAAGAAGGAAGTAAAGCAAACTTGTCTTTTTTTAATCCAGATGTAAATAGTGTTTTTAAAAATGAAAATATACTATCTACTTCAAAGAACTGTTGTTATGTTGACCAACCAATAAAAGGTGAGGTATTAGGAAGTATAAATAATGGTTTATTAACCCTTAATGATTAGATGGGTCTAGATGTTCCTTTAAAATATAAAATTAAATTAGCTGAAGTAAAAAGGGATACTAATCCAGGTATTTTCTTATTACATGGCTATGGAAGCAATGAGGATGATTTGTTTAGTTTTGCACAACATCTTCCTAATTATTACACAATTGTTTCATTTCGAGCACCTATTTCCCTTCCTTGGGGAGGATTCGCTTGGTATAATATAACTTATGACAATGTAGGGATCAACTCAGACAAATTTCTTAATCTTAAAGAGGCTAAAGAATCATTAAAACTTATAAAAGAATCAATTGATAATTTAATCTCTTATTATAAATTAAACCCTATAGATACAACTTTAATGGGATTTAGTCAGGGATCTGTGCTTACTTGGGCTATGGCTATTAATTTCCCTAAAATAATAAGAAGAACTATTGCTTTGAGTGGTTACATTTCTCAGGATGTATTTGAAAAACCCATAGATGAAGTAAAAAATTTAACAGGTTTTTGTTCTCATGGTAAAAATGATCAAATAATTCCAATTGAAAGTGCTAGAAAAAGTTTTGAATTAATTAGTAAAAACAATCCCAATATTTTTTATAAAGAGTATGATGAGGGTCATGGAATAAATCAAGAAAATTTTCAAGATTTGTTGTCTTGGTTAGACACTACAAGTCTTGAGGGTAAATAAGCTGATCAATTGTTTGGAAATTTATATCTCCCTTAGAATCTATACTATATTTTATCAATAATTCACCCCATAAATTTCCATCTGAAAAATCAGCAATTATCCATTTGTGATTTAACACTTTAACTTTATTAATTAAAAATCTAATATCAATGTCATCAAAAGGAATCAAAGGGTTAGTGTCATATAAATTGTATTCATATACATCATCTTTTATTTTAAATACAATACTATCATTGCCCGCTTGACCTAATGCAAAAAGAGCCTCTTGATTTCCAAATAATGAAAAATAGTCTTCTTCATCAAGACGATTTTTCAATTGATTATTCTTATTCTTTAATATTGAAATAGAATTTGTCTTATCATCAACAACAGATTTTTGATGTTTTAAAATCCTACTTGAATTTACAATTTGAAATATAAATAGAGTTGTGATGAAGATTAACAGGTAAAAAATAATTTTGTTTTTCATAATATATAAATATAATTAACAAGTAATAGATAAATTATCATAAGCTAAAAAAACGTTATCAGGAAGACTTTTACTTATTTCATGGTGAAATCCCAACAAATGACTAATGTGAGTAAAGTATGTGTTTTTAGGTTTTATTTCATTTATTAGATTTAGAGCTTCCTCTAGATTTAGATGAGAAGGATGTGGTTCTAATCGAAGACAATTTAATACTAGAACATCTAGATTCATAAGTTTATTCTTAGACTTTTCATCAATTGATTTGACATCTGTCATATAAGCCAATTTATCTATTTTAAATCCAATTACCGATGATTTATAATGTGCTGCTTTAACAGGCATAACAATCTTTCCTCCTAATTTGAAAGCTTTTGCTTCTTCAATTAAATTAACTTTTACAGAAGGTGTGCCTGGATATTTATTTTTATCAGATAATATGTATCCAAAACGCTTTTTAAGATTATTTAAAACATCTAAAGTTAAATGTATTTCAATCGGTCCTTGCCTAAAACAAAATGGCCTAATATCGTCAAGGCCTGATGTATGGTCTGCATGAGCATGAGTAAAAAGAATTCCATCTAGATAATCAATTGGATTTTTTAATAACTGTTGTCTAAAATCAGGTCCACAATCAATAACATAATTTTTTTTATTCCAATTTAATAATGCTGATGTTCTTAATCTTACATCTTTAGAATCATTACTTTGACAAACAGGATGTTGACTTCCAATAACTGGTATTCCTTGAGATGTTCCAGTTCCCAAAAAAGTTAATTTAATCATTAAAATCAAAGGTAAATATTTGCTGAGAAATAAAACAATCTTTGTAATTTTGTAAAAATTATTCTATATGTCAATTCAATTAAGTGGCGACCGCCCTTTTGAAAATAGACCTTCTATTGAAGCTAAAGCACTAAGAGTTAATCTAAACGAACATATTTATGGAACCTTTGCAGAAATTGGAGCTGGACAAGAAGTAGCACGTCATTTTTTTAGAGTTGGAGGGGCTTCTGGAACAATTGCAAAAACTATAAGTGCATATGACAAAAGTTTCAGTGATAATATTTATGGTGAAGAGGATGATGGCAGGTATGTTACTGAACCAAGGCTTAGAAAAATGCTAGATCATGAAATTCACCTTCTAGAACATAGAATTTCAAGAAAAGATCATCCAAAAAAATTGTTTTTTACACTAGCAAATACTGTCGCTACAATAGATTATGCAAAAAAATTCAAAGGCCATGGATGGATGGGTATCCGTTTTCAATTAGATCCAAAACAAGAATTTAGTGAAATTAGTCTTCATGTAAGATTTCACCACCAAGAAGCTAGACTTCAACAAGAAGTTCTAGGTCTTATGGGAGTAAATCTTGTGTATGGAGCATTTTATAAACACGATGAACCTAAAAAATTGTTAAGATACCTTTATGATCACATAGATAATGATGGTTTAAATGCTGGATTTCTCCCTGTTGAAATAGATACTATTAATTTTTCAGGACCTGTTTTTAAAGATGTTGATAATCGATTAATTAGTCTTGAATTAGTAAAATTAGGAATGACAGATGCTGTAATGTTTGATGCGTCTGGGAATAACGTTTTACCTGCTAGAATTCTTTATAAAAAAAACATTCTGACCTTAAGAGGAAGTTTTCGCCCTGTAACAAATGTAAACATTGATATGTTTAAAAAATCCTATGAGATTTTTATTAAAGAACCCAATGTTGACGAAGAAAAAACTGAAGTTATTTTTGAAATAACTCTTTCAAACTTAATGTCTGAAGGTGAAATTGATGAAAAAGATTTTATGGATAGAGCTATGTTATTATGTTCTTTAGGTCACACGGTTATGATATCTAATTTTAAAGAATATTACAAATTGGTAGATTATTTTTCTAATTATACTAAAAGTCAACTCGCTTTAACAATAGGAGTAAATAGTTTTATTGAAATTTTTAATGAAGATTACTACGATGACTTAAGTGGTGGAATATTGGAAGCTTTTGGTAAAATGTTCTACAATAACCTTAAAGTTTACCTCTACCCAATTAAAAATAAAGAGGGAAAAGTTATAAATAGTAATAATTTGAAATTACATCCACGAATGAAAGAATTTTACAAATTCTTCAAATACAATGGAAAAGTAGTTGATATTTTTGATTTTGAAGAAAAATTCTTATCTATCTTCTCTAGAGATATCCTAAAAAAAATAAAAAATCATAAATCAGGATGGGAAAAACAATTACCTGATGGAATTTCTGATATGATTTTAAAAAATAAAATGTTTGGATATTTACCAGAAAATGACAGGAAATAATCTGATTAAAGTATCTGAGAGGCGTGATCTTTTGTGATTACTTTATCTATAACTCTATTGATAATTCCCTCCTCGTTAATGATAAATGTTATTCTATGTATACCCTCATAATCTTTTCCTCTAAATTTCTTTGGTCCCCAAACACCAAAAATATTTATAATAGTTCGGTCTTCATCTGATAATAATGAAAATGGAAAAGAAAATTTATTTGAAAAACTAAGTTGATTTTTTATACTGTCAGCACTCACCCCTATTAAATTATACCCCGCATTAGTGAGCTTATCATAGTTATCTCTTAAATCACAAGCTTGTGCTGTACAACCTGGTGTGTTTGCTCTAGGATAAAAGAAA
Source organism: Flavobacteriaceae bacterium (assembly GCA_002723295.1). GTDB lineage: Bacteria > Bacteroidota > Bacteroidia > Flavobacteriales > Flavobacteriaceae > Marivariicella. The sequence continues at coordinate 12,576 of PBNP01000011.1, forward strand.
ATAATTATTTTTTTTCCTATATAGTCTGATAAGTTAATCATTTCACCATGTTGGTCTTTAGCAGAAAAATTTGGAACTTTGTCTCCAACACTTAGTGTTTTCATAATTTAAAATTTTGGCTAATTAACAACAATTTGAATGAATAAAGAACAAAAAGTTCAATTCGTTATAAAAATACTTAATCAATTATATCCTAAGGTTAAAATTCCATTAGATCATACTGATCCTTACACTCTTTTGATTGCTGTAATATTATCCGCCCAAAGTACTGATAAAGGCGTAAATAAGGTAACTCCAATACTTTTTGAAAGAGCTAGTACTCCTCAAGATATGATATTGCTAAATGTTCAAGAAATTAGATCTATAATAAAACCCGTAGGATTATCGCCAATGAAATCAAAGGGAATTTTCGAGCTTTCAAAAATATTAATTGAAAAACATAATGGTAAGGTTCCAGAGGATATAATTGCACTAGAAAATTTACCATCTGTTGGACATAAAACTGCTAGTGTTGTAATGTCACAAGCTTTTGGACATCAAACCTTTCCTGTTGACACTCATATTCATAGACTTATGTATAGATGGGGATTGTCTAATGGAAAAAATGTAATACAAACTGAAAAAGATGCAAAAAGGTTATTTCCTAAAGAAAAATGGAATAAACTTCATATACAAATAATCTTGTACGGAAGAGAATACTCCCCTGCAAGAGGTTGGAAAATAGAAAAAGACTTAATTACAAAAAAAATTGGGAGAAAAAGTATTTTAAAACTTAACTCTTAATTAATTTTTGATTCTTTTTTAGTGATAATGAAAAGGCCAAAATTCTCTTGATAACAATTGGACTTGGACCTAATTTTTGAGGAATGTTTTTCAATAATTTCGCTTTTATAGTTTATTCAATATAAAAACGAAGAATATTAACTATTATTGTTTAATGACTTAAAGAAATATTATGACTTTCTATAAGCTTCCTAAGATTAATTATAGCATACCTCATTCTACCTAATGCAGTATTTATACTAACGCCTGTAATCTTTGCAATTTCTTTAAAACTCATGTCTTTATATAACCTCATAACAAGAACTTCCTTTTGATCTTCAGGTAATTCTAAAATAAGCTTTTGAAGATCAGAAATAATTTGCTGATCAATTATAGTATTTTCAGCATTTAATGCATTATCAGAAATAAATTGAAAAATATCAAATTGGTCATTGTTTTCAAATAATGGAATCCTATTTTTTTTGCGAAAAAAATCTATAACTAAATTATGAGCTATTCTCATTACCCAGGGCAAAAACTTTCCTTCTTCATTATACAAGCCTCTTTTAAGTGTTTTTATAACCTTAATAAAAGTTTCCTGAAAAATATCATCAGCTGTATCCTTATTTAGGACTTTTGAATATATAAAGTTAAAAAGTCGTTGCTGATGTCTTTTAATTAAAAGCTCTAAGGACTTTTCATTACCATCAATATAAGTGCTTATTAAAACAGCATCATCAGTTTTTGAGTTCAAGGTAATCATAAACATTACTTTAATTAATGCAAGATTGCAATTCGTTATATAAAAAGTAATGTTATGCTATAAGCTTAAGTTTTGGTGAGGATAAAATTACAAAAAAAAAATTATTATGAAAAAACTAAGGCTTTTATCCAATTTTAGATTAATCTTAATCTAATTTGAACAAGCAAAATTGTAATTTTGTATTTTTTAAATTTTCATGACAAAAATACTTGAACTTGACTCAAAATCATTTATAATAATAAAAGGAGCTAGGCTGCATAATTTAAAAAATATTGATGTTGCGATTCCTAGAAATAAATTAACTGTAATTACTGGTCTTTCAGGATCTGGCAAGTCTTCATTAGCATTTGATACTTTATATGCTGAAGGACAGAGAAGATATGTCGAAAGTCTTTCTTCTTATGCACGGCAATTTATGGGCAGATTAAACAAGCCTAAAGTTGATCAAATTAAAGGTATTTCTCCAGCTATTGCAATTGAACAAAAAGTTAATACTTCAAATCCTAGATCAACTGTAGGAACAAAAACCGAAATTTTTGATTATATAAAATTATTATATTCCAGAATTGGAATGACCATTTCTCCAATATCTGGTCAAGAAGTAAAAAGAAATACTGTAAGTGATTTAGTTGAAAATATAAAATCATATAAAAATGGTGATAAGCTTTTGCTACTTGCGCCAATTGAATCAACTATATCAAAAAGCGTTAATGAACGTTTAGACTATTTATATCAACAAGGTTTTGCAAGAATTTATTCCAATGGTAAGGTAAGAAGAATTAATCCTAATGATAATCCAGACTCGGATGTTAAATTAGTTATAGATAGAATAGTAGTTAATCATAAAGAAGCTTTTTTTCAAAGATTTGCTGATGCAGTCGAAATAGCTTTTCAAGAAGGAGATGGCAGATGTAGCCTTTATGATTTAAAAAATCAAAAGGAAATAAAATTTTCAAATAAATTTGAGTTAGATGGCATGGAGTTTATTGAGCCAAATATTCATATGTTTAGTTTTAACAATCCTTATGGCGCTTGTCCAAATTGTAACGGTTATGGTGATATAGTTGGCATAAATACTGATTTAGTTATACCAGATAGTTCTAGGAGTGTTTTTGATGAAGCAATAGCCCCATGGAGAACTACTGGATATAGAAAGCACTATTCTAAACTTGTAAAATCATCATCAAATTTTAATTTCCCTATCCATAAACCATATTTTAATTTATCAAAAGAAGAAAAGGAAATCCTATGGAATGGTAATGAGTATTTTATTGGGATTAATAAGTTTTTTAAAAAAATTGAATCTAAGAGCTATAAGATTCAAAATAGAGTTTTATTGTCTCGATACAGAGGAAAATCAAAATGTATTTCTTGTAATGGCACTAGATTAAGGGATGAAACCAAATATGTTAAAATAAACAATAAATCCATTCCTGATTTAATTGATATACCAATATACAAATTAGATCATTTTTTTGATGAAATTAAACTAAATGAAACTTCAAAAAAAATAGCTTCTAGAATATTAAAAGAAATTCAAAGTAGAATTAAAATTATTGATGATTTAGGACTTAGTTATTTAACATTAAACAGAAGATCAAATACTTTGTCAGGTGGAGAGTCACAAAGAATTAGCATAGCAACCTCTATAGGAAGTAGTCTAATAGGATCAATGTATATTCTTGATGAACCATCAATTGGACTACACTCGAAAGACAATCAGCTTTTAATTAAGATTTTAAAACAACTTCGAGATAAAGGAAATGCTGTTATTGTAGTGGAACATGATGAAGAAATTATAAAGTCTGCTGATAATATTATAGATATGGGTCCTGAGGCAGGAACTTTAGGAGGAGAAATAATAACTAGTGGTAAATTAAATAAAGTTTTAAAATCAAAATCTTTAACAGGATTATACCTTAATAAACAAAAGAGTATCAGAATACCTGAAATTAGAAAGAAATCAAAAGAGTTCATAACAATTAAAGGTGCTAGGGAAAACAATTTAAAAAACATTAATGTTAGTTTTCCATTAGGTTGTCTATCAGTAATTACAGGGATTTCAGGTAGTGGTAAATCAACACTTGTAAAGAATATACTATACCCTGCTTTATTAAGGAATTTTGAAATTTATACAAAAAAACCAGGTCAATTCTCATCCATTGAGGGGAATTTTGATTCAATAAAATCAGTTGAATTTGTTGATCAAAACCCCATAGGAAGATCATCCAGATCAAATCCAGTCACATATATAAAGGCATATGATGAAATTAGAACGATTTTCTCTTCACAAAATTTATCTAAGGCAAGGAATTATATGCCAAAACATTTTTCTTTTAATGTTGATGGTGGCAGATGTGAAAAATGTAAAGGTGAGGGAACTGTTACAATTGAAATGCAATTTATGGCAGATGTCATTTTAGAATGTGAAAGCTGTAATGGGACTCGATTTAAAGAAGAAATTCGAGAAATAAAATATAATGGACTATCCATTGATCAAATTTTAAATCTAACAATAGATGATGCAATAATATTCTTTAAAGATAATGGGGAAAAAAGATTAATCAATAAACTAAAACCTTTGAATGAGGTTGGATTAGGTTATGTTACACTTGGACAGTCATCAACCACACTTTCTGGTGGTGAAGCTCAAAGGATTAAACTAGCCTCTTTCATAGCTAAAGGTGTAACAAAAGATAAAGTGTTTTTTATTTTTGACGAACCTACAACTGGACTTCATTTTCATGATATAAATAAATTGTTGAAATCTTTTGAAGTATTAATTTCAAATGGTCATACAATAGTGGTAGTTGAACATAATTTAGAGTTAATAAAATCTGCAGATTATATTATTGAATTAGGTCCTGATGCTGGAGATAATGGTGGTCAAATTGTTGCAAAGGGAACTCCAGAAGAAATTGTTGAAATAAAACAAGCTCCAACATCAATTTTCCTGAAGAAAAAATTATCTTTTTAAAATCTTTTTTACCTGATTGTTTATATCATTTGTTAAACCTAAAGAGTAAGATAAAACAGCATAAACTAATGTTATAATAGTACTTCTTAATAAAAGATTTATAAATGGAGAAAAGGACAAATTAATTTGCGAAATTATAAAATATACAGCTAGAATTACTCCAATTATTATAAAAGTTTGTTTCGAAAATGGATGTATATCAAGTCTAAATTTGATTAAAGCTATTTTAAGAGTATTTATTATTAAAATAACTATTAATGTTGCATATGCAGCTCCTGCAATTCCATAATCAGGAATTAACATTAAATTTAATACTACTGCAGCTATGGCCGATAAAATTGAAAACCAAAAAACATATGGATAATAAATTGAATTTGAAATAATATTATTTAAACAACCGATAGACATTGAATATAATTTGCCCAATGAAATAATTCCAACAATTCCAATTCCAACTGAATATAATGGTTGATTAACAAACATGTAGAAATCATCTAAATTAAGGTTGATTAATAAAAAAATGCATCCAGAAATTAGCAATAAATTACTACTACTCTTTTTTAGTAAATTTTTTAAATAAATTTCATCATTTGTATTAATTGCTTTTGCAACAAGCGGGCTAACTATTTGAAACATAGCTCTTCCAGGTGATTCTATAACCGTTGCTATAAAAAGAGCTACACTATAGAAAGCTACATCATTAGAAGTTATTATTGATGCAATCATCGATTTATCAATATCAAGGATTATACTAGCTGCTGCACCAGATAAAAAAATCAAGAAACTATACCAAAGAATTTCTTTTATCATTGGAGGAAATTTAAAAGATATTCTGGGCGTATATATCCAAAAACTATAGCATATAATAATAAATAATCTTAAATAATATCCTATTACAATAGCATAGATAAAAGTTGATAAATCAATAAGTCCAGAAGCATATGTGCTTAATAAACTAAATATCAATAATCTTGGATAAAATTCTTTTAAGAAATTTCCAAAAACAGTGGCAAAATTAACTCTAAGCCAACTAAAGAAAATTTCAAAATATGAAGTTGAAATAGCTATAGCTATTATTACAAAAGCGTATGTCTTTATTAAAGGTTCTTTTAAGGATATTTCACTAACAATAGAAGGCCATACTTTCCAAAGAGCTAAAGAAAAAAAGCATAAAATAATTAAAGGAAATAATAGGGAAAATATTAACAAACTGTCTTTATCTCTTTTTGATTTAAAAGAACTAAAGAATTTGATTATTGCATGCTGTAAACCAAATGATATAAAGGGCTGAAATAAATTTGAAAATGCTAAAAGAGAAATGATAACTCCCTGATAACGACTACCCATATAATTTGGATACATATATAATGTATTTATTGCACCAATCAAAAATGCAAATCCAATGCTAACTAGATTAAAAAAAGTTTGTCTTGCTATTATATTCATATTTAAAACCTTTCCTGGTGTTTATTCTTGTAGACAATTGATAGATATACGAGTATAAGCATAATTAAGCTCCCATACCTTATCCTTGTACCATTTTTAACTAATTGAGGGTCAAATTCAAATGTTATTTCATGATTTCCAGCAGGAACAGGAAGTGCTCTAAGGATATAGTTTGCTCTATAATGGTCTACATTAACTCCATCAATTCTTGCTTGCCATCCATTTGGATAAAAAATTTCAGAAAAAACTACAAATTGATCACTTTCACTATTAAAACTGTAAGTTAAGAAATTTGGTGAATTCTTAATTAATTCAACTTTGGCATCTAAAAAATTATTATCCATAACTAATTTACCTGAATAATCAGTTGATTCAATTATTGCTTCAGATTTAAAGTTTAGAGTATTAAACTTATCTAATACATCATCTGGGGAGTTTGCCGTTATCAGTGATTTAATTGTCCATGCATTACCAAGTGCATTCTCATTTATCAAAGGTTTTAATACATCCTCATCCTTATACAAAACATATTTAACATTTAACATGTCCAATACTCCTGGATTTTTTTTATAAGTAAAAAAATCAAATAATTCCTCAAAACGCCTTGGTTTAGCACCGTGATAACCGCCTATAGAATTATGAAAAAAAGAAGTTCTAGAGCCAGTAAGACCAAGGCCTGGTTCATATACTCTGTACTTTGACTCATCCTTTAAAATTGTTTTGTCAGCATCCGAAATTATAAATGGAGTATCAAATGTAGATGGCTTAACAAAAAGATTCCTGTCTAAATAGCGGTTGGAAACACCTAATAAATCAAAAATTAGAATGAAAAATATTACAGCTATTGTAAGGTTGTAATTAATTTTTTGATTTTTAAATAAAATAATAACTATAAAAGTTATTAATGAAATTATTATTGCTCGGAAAATATCTGCATTAAAAATTGAACTTCTTGCCATAACTATTTGTCTTAATATATCACCTCCATATGCCTTTTTTAATAAATCATCAATTGGACCATCAAAATTAAAGACACCAAAAAAGTTTAATAAAAGCAATAAACAAAGGAAAGACAATATTGAAATAACTACTTTTTTAAAAACACCTATATACTTTATTGGAGATTCTAGTATATTTTTTAGACCAAGGCATGCTAAAATGGGAAAACTAAGCTCAAGTATTACTTGTATTGAAGAGACTGCTCTAAATTTATTATAAAATGGCACATAGTCAATAAAAAAATCTGTTATTTGAGGTAGATTTTTTCCCCAAGATAATATCAATGAAATAGCAATTGCAAAAAACAATGATCCTCTTAAGGGTCCTTTTAAAACAAATATTCCATAAACAGCAAACAAAAAAACAATCACTCCAATATATGCAGGTGCTTCTAATATTGGCTGACTACCCCAATATGTAGGGACTGACTTTACAAATTCTCTTGATTGACCTGCTGGAATACCTTGTTTGATAAGAAAACTATATAATTGTGAATCAGTTCCAAGATTTTCTCTTGAACCACCTCCTTGGATTCTAGGTACAATCAAACTTAATGACTCAAAAATTCCATAGCTATACTCAGTAATATAATCATACTCTAGTCCAGTTGAATTATCTTTAGGACTTCCATTCAAATTAAATTTCAATTCTGAACCACCACGAGTACTAAATTCTGAATACTCTGCAGTAGCTAATAGTGGTGTTGCGTTGAGTCCTAATGCAATTAAACCACTAGTTGCATATAGACCAATACTTTTAAAAAAATCTTTTAAATGTTTAGATGATAATGCATTTATAAAATAAGCAACAACAATAATCATTAAAAAAATGAGTAGATAATATGACATCTGATAATGATTTGCACGAATATTTAACCCTAAACCTAAAACAGAAATGATAAAACCAAGCGACCATTTCTTTTGTAAAAGCAAGAAAAGACCGGCTAAAGCAATTGGCATATATGCTAAGGCCATTGATTTAGTGTTATGGCCAACTTGAAGAATAATCAACAAATAAGTTGAAAGACCAAAAGCAAAAGAACCAAAAACTGCTAATCTCCAGTCTATATTTAAAACCAATAATAGAATATAAGCTGAAAATAAATAAAGAAATAATAAGTACGCGGGACGAGGTAATACTTTAAATATATTATGGAAAGGTGATAAAAAATCTGCTGGGTATTTAGCGCCTAATTGATATGTTGGCATTCCTCCAAAAGCATTATCAATCCAATAAGTTTCCTTTCCATCATTTTCAGCTCTGTACTCCTTTATCTGTCTTGACATTCCAGAATATTGAACAATATCAGATTGCATTAATTTCTTTCCAGATAACAAAGGATAATAAAATAATAAAGCAAAAATTGCAAAACAAAAAACTACTAGACCATGAATATAATTTTCTTTAATCAATTTCTTCATAGTCTATATATTCCCCAAGGTTTTCGTCATTAGGGTTTTTGTTTTTAACCTTAGAATTATCGCCTCCTTTAGCTTGTTTATATTGAGAGTTCTGAAACATTTTTTTCATAGACCAACGTAATATATATGGAGATAAAAGTCTTAATACGTATGATATTAGAATGAAAAAAACTATAATCTTTAGTAAAAGGCCCAAATCAAAGTGTTTATCTTATTTCAAATTTAGGAAAAGATACTTTAAGATTGTTAATTAAGGTTTAGCTATCGAATGTCTTTTTTTTAAAAAATCGATTTATATTGCATATCATGTTAAGCACATACTATAAACTAATAACTCTAACCACTCTATTTTTTTCAAGTTTTTGTGTTTCTCAATATACTGATCAAATAAATTCTAATAGACCAGGTTATTCTATTGGAGCATTTTCAGTTGGTAAGGGAGTTGTTCAATTTGAAACAGGAATTGAACTTAGGAGATATGAACATTATAGTTTTAACAAAAGTACTTCCAAAGGAACAGTTGGTTTTCTTTCAATAAGATGGGGGTTTTTGAAAGAACAATTAGAATTAACTTTTGACGGGATTTTTATGTCAGATAAATTCACTAATAATCTATTAGAAGTTCCTGGTGCTGAAAAAAGATCAGGATTTTTAAAGAATTTTTTAGGTGTTAAATATTTATTTTTTAATCCCTATAAAAGGGTGGTTGAACCAAATAATTATAGTTGGAAGGCAAATCATGGTTTTAAATTACGGAATTTATTGCCTGCAATATCAATTACATTGGGTGCGAACTATGATCCAAGTGCTGAAAATCCTTATGCATACGGTGATATCTTTTCGCCTTTATATGATCCGTTGTTTTATAACAATCTCTATAATGTTCTACCAATACCAGCACCATTGACACTAAGTGGAACTCTAGCAACTCAATCACATTTACTGGAAACATGGGTATTAGTAACCAATTTTTCTATGAATGGATACCTAAGTGATTTTCCTCAGAAATCTTTTATTATAACTCTAACCCATACTTTTAATCCATTTTGGTCTGTATATATTGAAAATCATAAAATTATGTCAGAAAGATATTCTGATAATATCTATAGAGCAGGTGCAGCATATTTATTCACTGACAATATCCAACTTGAGGGATCTCTAGCAGCAAATTCAAAAACTACTCCAGATTTCTTTTCTTTAAATGGCGGTATATCTTATAGGCTAGATTTTCATAAAGATTACAAAAACCCCTTTAAAATAGCTAAGAAAAAAGAAAAGAAGAAGTTGAAGGATGAGAAGAAAGCTGCAAGAAAAGATCGAAAAGAAAATAAAAAGCGTGATAAAAGAGCTAAAAAGAAACCTAAAAAAAACTAATATGAGTTCCTCTATATTAATAAAAGAAGTGATTTCTAGAGATGAATTAAAAGATTTTGTTCTATTTCCTTTTAGTTTATACAAGAATCATCAATACTGGGTAGGACCTATAATTAAAGAAGAGATGGAGGTTCTTGATAGAAATAAAAACCCAGTTTTTAAAAATGCTATTGCACATTATTTTTTGGCTTATAAAAATGAAAAAATTGTTGGAAGAATTGCTGCAATTATTAATTGGGTAGAAGTAAATGAATTAAAAAAATTAAAAGTAAGATTTGGATGGTTTGATGTAATAGATGATTTAAATGTTACTGAAAAACTTTTAGAACAGGTTATTTCTATAGCAAAAAAACATAAATTAAAACACATTGAAGGTCCAATGGGATTTTCTAATATGGATAAGGCTGGATTATTGATTAAAGGGTTTGATGAACTTAATACAATGATTACTCTTTATAATTATCCATATTATTCAATACACCTAGAAAAACTTGGGTATAAAAAATTAGCTCAATGGGTTGAATATGAAATAAAGATTACACCATTTGAAGAGTCTCCTGAAAAAGTTAAAAGATTTTCAAAGTTAATTCTTGATAGATACTCTCTAAATTTAATAGAATTCAAATCTAACAGTGAAATTTTACCCTATGTAGATCAAATGTTTGATTTAATTAGTAAAACCTATAATAAACTTCAAACATATGTTCCAATACAAGCATATCAAATAAAATACTACAAGGAGAAATACTTCAGATATATTCACCCTGATTTTGTTAAAGGGGTTACTGATTCAAACAATAATCTAATAGCATTTTTAATAACAATGCCATCATTTTCAAAAGCCCTTAAAAAGATTAATGGTAAGCTTTTTCCTTTTGGTTTTTTAAGGATTCTTTATGCTCAAAAATTCATGAATAAGGCATCTTTATATCTTATAGGAGTCAGACCAGAGTTTCAAAATAAAGGTGTAACAGCAATCATAATGAATGAGATTCAAAAAACTTTTAATAAACATAACATTAAAGTTGTAGAGACTAATCCAGAATTAGAAGAAAACACTCAAATTCAAACTTTATGGAAGAATTATGAGCACAGACTTCACAAAAAAAGAGCAACCTATTCAAAAGGTATTTAATTAGCTCCTTAGGACTTAAAATTAAAAATCATATACTTTTACAAAATGATTAATCAAAATACCATTGTAGCTCTTTCTACTCCCCCTGGATCTGGAGCAATAGGTTTAATTAGGATTTCAGGTTCAGATGCAATAAAAATTGCATCAAAATGTTTTGTCCCATCTAATAATGTTTTAATATCAAAACAAGAATCGCATAAAAGTTCTCTGGGATGGATTAAAGATGGAGATAGAATAATTGACAAAGTAGTGGCAACTGTTTTTATTTCTCCCAATTCTTATACAGGTGAAAACGTAGTAGAGTTTTCATGCCATGGATCTTCATATATATTACAAGAGGTAATTCAATTAATAATCAAAAAGGGAGCAATAGCTGCTCAACCTGGAGAGTTTACTCTTAGATCTTTTTTAAATGGTAAAATGGATCTAATTCAAGCTGAAGCCGTTGCAGACCTTATATCAACCAAATCTAAAGCAGCTCATGAATTAGCCATTAATCAAATAAGAGGAGGCTATTCAAAGGATATTGGTGAATTAAGAGATAAATTGATTCATTTTGCATCCCTGATTGCTTTAGAATTAGACTTCTCTGAAGAAGATGTAGAATTTGCAAATAGAAAAGAATTCATGAAACTTTTAGATGATCTACAATTTAAATTAAAAGAACTATCTGAATCTTTTGCCTATGGGAGAGTGATTAAAGATGGTGTTCCCGTTGCTATTCTTGGAAAACCTAATTCAGGTAAATCATCTTTATTAAATGCCCTTGTAAAAGAAGAAAAAGCAATAGTTTCAGATATAGAAGGTACTACCCGTGATAGTATTGAAGACTACCTAGTATTAGATGGTATTCAATTTAGATTTATAGACACTGCAGGTTTAAGAGATACAAAAGATAAAATCGAATCCATTGGTGTTAAAAGAGCTCTTGATAATGCTAAAAAAGCAGAAATTTTATTGTATTTATATGATGTTACAGATAAGGACCATAAAGGGATTATAGATCAAATAGATTCAATTATATCATTGAAAAAAACAATCCTATTGATTCAAAACAAAATGGATTTATCTTCTGGAAAGGAGAATATTGCAAAGACAATTAGCAAGAAATTTCCAAACTTACCCCCTGCTCTACTTTTAATAACTCATGAGAATAAAACAATCAATGCGTTGAAAAAACAACTAGTTAAAATTGTTGAAAAAATCGGAAATAATAGTGAAACAATTGTAACTAACACAAGACATCATACATCCCTTGAGAGTGCTTTAAAAGACATAACTCTAGTTAAAAAAGGAATCAACGATAATCTAAGCAATGATTTATTATCGGTAGACCTTAATTCTGCTATTCAATCACTGGGGGAAATAACTGGAGAAATAAATACAGATGATATTCTTGGAAATATCTTTAAAAACTTTTGTATTGGTAAGTAATTGATAATCAAATACTTATGCTATAAATCCTAGTAATAAAGATATGATGTTATGGAATAATTCAACTGATTTAAAAATAAAAATCATGAATCTTTTCGAGAACTATGTTTTTATTTTAAGATCCAGTCATTTTACAAACTATGATGATTATCTTAATCAGATAAAAAAGACTATTCAATTAATAAATTCTACTCTAGAACAATAGAATAACTAAATTTTCTCTTTTGTTGAATTAATTATAAGCAATGATTTTCCATTCTTATCTTTCATAATAGCTCTAGTTTTAATCATTTCATCCGACTTAAAATTTTCAATTATTTTACCGCTAATACCAGAGTTTGAAAAATCTATAAAGTTCCAGGTCATTGTATTCTCCTTTTCATTCCATTTTCCTGTCCAGAAAGTATTACTGCCATCACTTTTAAATTCCCAGCGATTGAATTGATTTGAGGTTTGGTCATGACAAATAATATATTTAGTTGTATTATCATTATAAACCATTATTTCAAGGTAATTGTTGGAAAGAATTAAATTTGCTTCTGTTGTCCCACGAGTTTCAACACTTTCAGTTATCCAAACGGATTCTTCAAAAACTGCATTATTTTTCCATTTACCTTCCCATTTTGTCAATATATCAAATGCACTATTTTTAGACAATTTCTGAGCGTTTAAATAACCTGTCCCCAAAATAGATATTGTCACAAAAACAAAAAGTAGTTTTTTCATGGTGTATGCTTTTTTCATAAATGTACTCATTTTGGCTAATACCTTCAATTCATAATTTTTTGATAAATAAATCTTTTTCAAACAAAAATCCCCTGTATTGCTAAAGGGGATTTATTTTTGATTTATTTAGTGTGGGCCCCTTCTGGAGCTTTACCCCAAATCCCTACCATTAAAATAAATAGAACAACTACATAAAAAATAGTCCATGGAATATCCGGAACTCCAGCGTTAAATGGAGCTGATGGATTCCCAAAAAACTCAATCGATGCTTCACTTACATCAGATATTGGAGTTCCTGATTCTTTAAGTTGCTTTAAATTATATGCAGTATTGTGTTGAAATCCTCTTAAAAATGTTGCAACTTGAATTCCACCATAAACAGATATTAATGTGAAAAAAGATATCATTACTTTACCATAAGTTGGGGCGTTTACTTCACGACTCCTTCTAACCAGATAAAAGTTTATTGCTAATAAAATAAAAATAGCAATGGTATAAGTAGCGTTCTGTTGGAATTGTTCTTGCGAAATGCTTAGTATTTCAAATTCATTCATATTAATTAATTTATGATTAGTAATATTTACAAGATATAAAAATCACAATACGTGAGTGTTAATTAATTGTCTATAAATTAAAATTCAAGCCAATTATGCTAAATAAATCTTTTGTAGGAACAGTATAATTAATAAACCCTTTCAAATGCATTTTTTCTTTAAGTTTAAAATTAACTGTTTGTGCTCCACCATATAATTTATCCTTATCTAAAAAATATAATTGTGACACTAAATTAAACTTTCCTATTTGGCGATTATTATTTATAGTGATTAAATTAAATTCAAGGTCATTATTTCTTCCCTTACCATGAATATAAAGAAAGCTCAAATTATTTTTTTCAGTTATAGGATAACTCATCCTCAACTCTTGTCCGATAAAAGTATCCACCATATATTCCTCACTAATTTGGATAACTGGCAGATGTGCACCAATACTCATTTTAAACTTCTTATCAATTGCTTTTAATCTAGAATTGAATATTAAAATTCTTGGAGAAATATTTTTCATCCTTATACTTCCAATCAAATGACCAGAAATCAATTTTTTTGAGTTAGTGCCAATTGCAAAATTGATATTTGGATTTCTATCCATAAATGCAGGAATAAAACTAAAACCCCCACTACTTAATTCAATGTTTCCATATTGGCAATAAGATTTAGTGAGAACTAATAAAAGCAAAACGAAAAAAAGATATTTATTCATAATTATCTTGTTTAATCCCATCTATAAATTAAGTATTTTGTGGTTTTATATTCTTTTCGTAATAATCAATAACACAGAAATACTCATCATCTTTGGGGTTTCCACTGACATCAGCTGCAGGTGGAATTCTTTCAAACCATTCAGAAAATTCCTCACCAAAATTATATTCATCAGCATAAGAAACAGAATACTCGCCTAAGTTTACATCCTCACCCTTGTTATTTACAGTCATAAAAGTATTCCACTTATAGATGCTTTTTTTATCATTATATGATTTATATGTATGGACAGATAACTTTCTGCCATTACTTAATTCAAATAAACAGAAATAAAACAATTCTGAGGGCTTTTTGTTCTCTTCAATCTCTGTCACCATTGCTTTAGGATAATTATGATATTTTTTTACGAATAAAGCCATTTATATAAATATATACATAATAGACCTAATTAGGTATTTGGCTATAATTAAATGCACTTACTTTAACTACAATATTGAATTCCCTTAGACTATTAAGACAAAGCTTTATTCAAATAATTTAACCCAGTCAGCCTCTCCAGCAATATAAGCAAACGAATAAGGATTACCTGTGTTAAGCAACTTTTGATAATATGTTTTAGCTTTTAAAGTATCTTTTTTTTCATATACATACCAATTAGCTAAGCTATATAAAGCAACTTCATCAATTACAATATCAGATTCCTTAAGCACCCCCCTATAAAATAAACATGATTGATGATAGCTCATGTTTTCTATTATGTCCATGTTTTGGTGAACTTGATTAATAACAGCAATGGATTCTTCAATTTTATTTAGTCTTCTATATATCATATATAACCAATGACCACTTGAAACAATATTATCATCGAATTTATGGGTAACACTTCTATTGCTGAATGCTTTGAGGGCATTGTCCATATCGTTTTTGAGATAATATGCCAGACCAAGATGATACCATATATTTCCGTGAAGCGTACTTAAAGGAATATTTTTTGCATTTGGTAAGCCATCAGGTTCTATTTGATCTGATTTTTGATCAATTAATTGTACTGCTTTTTCAAAATCACTTATTGCATTGTCATATTGACGGGTAGAAATATATCTATGACCTCGGTGTCGATAAAAACGAGCATCATTAGGGTGAGTTTTTATTCCTAAGGTGAAAAGTTTAATAGCTTCTTTATAATATCCCATATAAGCTACTCTACGCCCATACCAAATTAGAGCTTCTGCACTATTTTGATTATCAAAATAGGTAATTTGTGCTGATTTAAATTGATCAAATGATTTTCCATTTTTAATTTTCGGACTTCTTAGCGTATCCCCTAATAGTGTTATTGTTTCTATGGTTTGAGTAGGATCAATATGATTTTTTGAATTTTGATAAGAATTACAAGAAGTTATTATCAAAAAAGTAAATAGAAATAGCTTTTTCATATCTCTAATTTAGCGATTATTTAATACATTTATTTTAGAATGAAAAAGCTATTATTATTGTTAATTATCTTATTTGGTTGTAGTACTCAATCATCTAAAAATAAAGTTGGAATGCAGTTTTTACTTGATGTTAAATATCAGCAAAAGTATGAGAATGCTTATCAAGAGTATCGAGAGAATATTGCTCCAATATTAAATGGAGCAGAAATGTATATTGCTAAAATTGATGGGAATGGAGTTCAAGGAGCAAATTATATTAATTTAGTTACAGCTAAAAACGAAGAACATCTAAACAGTGTTTTAGAAGAAGTTTTAAAAAGCAAATATCACAGTGAATATCACTTAAAAATAGGAAAAGAAAAAGGAGACGTAATTGTGATTTCTACAGTTAGATTCGAATTTAAATAAAAAAGAAAAAAATAATTTTTATCTAGTTAAATAATTTTTTTTAGACCCTTTATCATTTATTTATTCATTTTCACCTTTTACTCTTTCATGAACATAAAATTCTTGAATTTTTCCATCTGAGATTAATGCATCAATAACTTGAGATAATTTTACTTCTTTTCCTTCAGCAGTAAGAGTTAAATCATGACCAACTGTAACCCATTGCATTAATTCTCCATCCTTTGTTTCTACATCATTTGCAATGGTATATTTAATTTTCCATTTAGGAGAATTTTGATCAAACCATTGGCTTAAAAACTCTATGTGATTATCAATTCCTTCAACTAATTGACCTTGTGGACCTCTTGCTTTAAAAGTATCAGAATCTAATGCTCTTATGGCATCGAAATCTCTTTCATTATGAGCTTTTATATAATTCTCCCATATTGTTATATTTTCAATTGAACCAGCTACAAGATCTCTTTTTTCTCCTTCATCTGAAAAGTCATATCCAATTTTTGATTGTTTTTCAACTACAGTATTAGAATTACCTTCTACATTAACACAAGATATTATTAATGACACTGCAATTAGTGATAGTATAATTTTTTTCATTTTGTAAATTTTTATTTTCTTAAAATTAATTAATTTTCAATATAGTCAAAGGATATGGTTTATTATCCCTTAGGCTTTTTAGTTTTATTGGTCAGTTTTTTAGGTTTATTTTTCACATGTTTCTCTAACCATCTGTCCTGTTCCCAAATTACATGTAATATAGTCTCTTTAGCTCTATATCCATGACTTTCTTTTGGAAACATTACCAAACGAGCCGTTGCTCCAAGACCTTTAAGAGCGTTAAAATATCTTATGCTCTGCATTGGATAAGTTCCAGAATTGTTATCTGCCTCTCCATGTATCAATAATAAAGGAGTTTTCATCTTATCTGCATGCATAAATGGAGACATTGTATAATAAACATCAGGTGCTTCCCAATAACTTCTTTCCTCACTCTGGAAACCAAAAGGAGTAAGAGTTCTATTGTATGCACCACTTCTAGCTATTCCAGCAGCAAATAAATTAGAGTGACTTAATAGGTTTGCTACCATAAAAGCTCCATAACTATGACCTCCAACAGCTACCCTTTCACGATCAATATAACCTAACTTATCCACTGCATTAATTGCAGCAAGAGCATTAGCTACTAATTGTGGTCTAAATGTATCATTTGGTTCCTTGTCTCCTTCACCAACTATAGGAAATGCCGCCCTATCCAAAACAACATATCCCTGTGTTGCCCAATATATTGGAGATCCCCATGAAGGATAGATAAATCTATTTGGGTTATTCCTTTTCTGAGATGCACTGGATTTATCTTTATATTCCCTTGGATAAGCCCATAAAATCATAGGTTTTTTACTATTAGCTGAAGATTTATCCTTAGGAAGGTATAATATACCATTTAGATCTAAATCATCTCCACGTTTATAGCTTATTATTTCTTTTTTGATGTCTTTAAGAGATTCAAAAGGGTTATCAAAGAATGTTAATTGATCTAGTTTACTTGTTTTAAAAGAATTTATGTAATAGTTTGGGTATTCATATGGAGATTCAATGCTAACAAGAATCTCATTTTTAATTAAATCATAATCGATTATATTTTCATACTTATCCTTATAAGGTGATTGGTAAACTCTTGTTGACTCTCCTGAGGATAAATTTGTTTTGTCTATAAAGGGGAATTGACCATCCTTTGTGAATCCACTACCAATAGTAAAAGTTGAGTTGTCATCAATCAAAAGTACATTCTTATGATATTTATTTTTTATTTGAACAAATCTTCCTGGATCACTATATATATCTTGATAATTTCTATCATTGATAATCACAGATTCAGATTTTGAATCCGATGGATTAAATACATATGTTTTTGTATTTCGAGTATTCCACCAACGATCTGTAATTATGGCAAGATCATCATTACCCCAGTATACAGTGCTAATCCTATTTTTAACTTTTGTCATATAAAGGGCACTAGAATTAAATGGAGCTTGCCATTGGTATAGAGCATCACGATATTCCATTTCGTTTGATGGGTCACCCCCATCCAATGCAATCATATATGTTAGCGTAGAAGGTTTATCGCTTCTCCATTGAAAATTTCTTTTACCAGTTGTTGTTGACATAAACCCCTTAGGAAGTACTTCTAATAGTGGGGCATCATTAATTACTTTTATAAGCTTTGCATTTAAATCATAAACATGAGTTTCTGTTGGAATCCTGTAATATGGAACTATATATGAAAAAGGCGTTTTAATAAAGTCTATTAACAGGTATTTTCCATTTGGAGATAGTTTAATATTCCTATACATCCTAAGGGGCAGCCATTTCTTAGCATCACCTTCAATGTTAATTTTTATTAACTCAGATTGACTTAATTGCTTAAAATTGTATTCATCAGAAGGATTCTTCAAAAGATCTTGGTATGTTCTATTTTGCGCCTTGGATCCATTATTTTCTGTTACAGTTGGTCCCTTTGGAATTGAAAAGCTGG
>PBNP01000012.1 GCA_002723295.1 Flavobacteriaceae bacterium
AACAGTGTAAAAAGAAATTACTTTCATTATATAGGATTTCTGGTAATTCTGTCATAGAAGAAAAAGTTCTTAATACTAATTTGGATTGCTCCCCTAATTGGGAAACATATCAATATGCTGCTGGAATTAACTTTTACAATGAAAAAATATATTATCCTGTTTGGTACACAAAATATAAACACACTGAAACAGGTTATGTTGGATACAGAAATGATGAATATTGGAATGCAAATAACTTTTGGGCAGATTTTCCTGATGATGGTTCTGTACTGTTACAGCAAGAGTGGAAAGTGCTTGTATACAATGACTTTTATGGAGATTTAGTTGAAGAAATTATTTTAAATGATCCAGATATTTTTTCTATAAATAAATCATATGGTCATGAGTGGTTTTTTTATGTAGAGGATTATAATAATGATGGTGATGTTGAATTTTATGTAAATCGATGGATTGAGGAGTCTACAAATGATATCGGTTCAGGAGCTGATTCTACGTCAGGACAGGATATAACTATTTATAACAATCTTGGAGAAGACATTACAGAGGTTATTTTAGGATGGAGCAATTATTCAGATTATTTTGGTATTTCTTCTCCTGCTGTTGATCCAGTTAGTGGAAAGACTTTTGATTTATCAGTTAAATTTGATAAAGATATAACAGAATCAAATGCTCAAGGAATTCATTTGGATGATATAAATAATGATGGATTTGTAGATATAATACCACAGGGGGGATGGTATATTAACCTCAATTGCTCTACATGCAACTCTAATTATACAAATATTATTTTCATGAATGATGGAGAAAAGTTCTATCCAACAGAAATAAATTTTCCCCAAAATCATTCAAATTCTTCAAATACAATATTTGATGGGAGTCAAATTGCGTATAACTTTCCTTTAGACTTGGATAATGACGGGAATTATGAGATGATGCATATTTTACAAGGCGGATCTAATCAAGAAGATGAGGATGGCGCTATCGATATTTTTGAATTTTCTTTTGATAATGATGGAGATGGATTCATTAATAGTAATGATGCTTTCCCCAACAATCCATATTCTAATTCAGCCGATTTAAATGGAGATCCCATTTTTTCTTTAGCCCAAAACAATTTTACTGTTGGTGTTAATGGCACTTCCTGTATAGGGTCAAGTGATGGAAAAATATCTATTCTAATTAATGATCAAAATCTAAATTATATAGTAACAATAAATGGGGAAAACTCTCTTAATTTTGATTCCAATTCAGGATATGACAAAATCATTGAAGACCTCACTGTAGGGTCGTATGATATTTGTTTTTCAGTTGAAGGGCAAGATAGCTATAATCAATGTTTTAGTCTTAATCTAATTGAACCACAACCATTATCAGTTTATTCTAGAGTGGATTCTTCAAACAAGTCTTTATCCTTGAATATGAATGGATCTAATAAATACACCATTAAGTTAAATGGAAAAATAACTGTAGTTGATTCTAATTCCTTAGAGCTGAAATTAAAATCAGGAATTAATTTATTAGAAGTATATACTGACCAAACATGTCAAGGGGTTTACACAGAAGAAATTTTTGCAAGTGAGGAAGTTCAATACTATCCAAATCCAACATCAGCAGAGCTTCAAGTTTTTGTGTCAGGTTTTGATAATGAAGTAAATTTAAGTATTAATGGAATTAATGGATATTGCTTTTATGACAAGTTGATGTCTGTTTCTGCTTCAAGAAAAATTGATGTTGATTTATCTGAGCTTAATAATGGTATATATATTATACAAATTGATGGAGAGACTGTAAATAAATCATTTAAAATAATTAAAAAATAATCTGTAACAAGAAAATTATTAAAGCATAACTTTGAAAAAAACAATATTAATTTTGTTTACTCTAATGGCCAGCTCCTATTCCTTTTCTCAAAAGTATGAGACACAAGCTTATGATGTGATTTTATCAAAAGATGATGTTCAAATAAGATATTATCCCTCTGCAGCAAAAATTAAGACTAACTCACAATTGTCTAGAAATAGTAATTTTAGAAAACTCTTTAATTACATATCAGGAGATAATAGTAATAATGAGAAAATTGCAATGACAACACCTGTTTATATGACACCAGATAAAAAGGAAATGGAATTTGTTTTACCAAAGAAATATCTTAAAAGTCAAACACTCCCAAAATCTAACAATGTTATCGCTTATTTCTCTGATCCAAAACATGTTGCTTCAATTCACTATAGTGGGTATTCAAATAACAAGAAAGAATTCACACACACCCAAAGGCTTCTTTCTAAACTCATCGAACTTAATATTAGACCTATTGGAAATCCATATATACTTTCATATGATAGTCCATATAAGTTTTATAATAGAAGGAATGAAATTATTATAGAAATAGAGTATAATTAATATCATTTATATTTGCAACTTCCGGGATGTGGCGTAGTCCGGTTAGCGCACACGGCTGGGGGCCGTGGGGTCGCAGGTTCAAATCCTGTCATCCCGACTAAATAATGAGGTTTTGTCCTTATTTTATTAATTCTTAACTTGATTTAAAAATTGGGTGAAAAAGTTTTTTCTATTAGTTGTTCTTATAACAATACCTAACAATCCTGTTTTAGGTCAGAATGAACATCCTCCAAAAATAATCACACCCAAAGTTATTGATTATACAACTCAGGTTATAGTTGATGGTATTGATATCCCTTGGGGATTTGATTTTATAGATACAAATGATATTCTAGTTACTGAAAAATCAGGTGTTTTATATAGGGTTAAAGATGGAAATAAACAAGTAGTTTCAGGAGTGCCAAAAGCTTATGTAAGAGGACAAGGTGGTCTTTTAGATGTTGCCCTCCACCCTAACTTTAAAAACAATAACATAATCTATTTTACCATTAGTAGTCAAATTGGAGGAGGTACCGGTGGAAATACTGCATTATATTCAGCAAAACTAAATGATTTATCTCTAGAGAATTTGACTTTACTATATAAAGCAGCTCCAAACACAAAAAGAGGTCAGCATTGGGGATCAAGAATTGTTTTTGATAATAAAGGACATTTATTTTTCTCTATAGGAGATAGAGCAAATAGAGATGTAAACCCTCAAAACATAGGTTTAGATGGTGGAAAAATATACAGACTTAAACTAGATGGTTCTATTCCCAAGGATAATCCGTTTGTGGGTGTTGAAAATGCTAAGACTGCTGTCTATTCTTATGGACATCGAAATCCACAAGGATTAGTGATACACCCAGATACTGGAGAACTTTGGGAACATGAACATGGTCCAAGAGGAGGAGATGAAATTAATAAACCAGAACCTGGAAAAAATTATGGATGGCCTGTTATAACTTATGGCATAAACTATATAGGAACTATTATAACAGACCAAACAGAAGCCCCAAACATGGAACAACCATTGTATTATTGGGTGCCTTCAATTGCTCCAAGTGGAATGGCTTTTTCAACCTCAGGTGTATATAAAAATTGGAAAGGAAATTTATTTGTTGGAGCATTAAGGTTTGAATATCTAGAAAGATTGGTTATAGAAAATGATAAAGTAGTTTATAGAGAAAAGATTTTAGAAAATATTGGAAGATTAAGAAGTGTTGAACAAGGTCCTGATGGATATCTTTACGTTGGTGTTGAGGGAAAAGGGATACTAAAAATAATTCCAAATAAATGAAAATATTTATAAGTATATATTTCATAGTTCTTTATAGCTTATTTTTTTTAATTCAAGATAAATCCCTTTCAAAAAGCATAGAAGATGGCTATATTGTTTATGAAGATTTTTGTTTAAGATGTCATGGTGCATTTGGACAGGGAAATGAAGAATTTATACCTCCATTAAATAAGTCAGATTTTCTTAATAATACTGAAAATAGTATTTCAATAATTAAATTTGGAACTAAAGAACCAATTACTGTAAATAAAATACATTACAGTGGGGGAACAATGATTCCTCAAGGACTTGATGATGAAGAAATTGCAGACGTTTTGAATTACATCAGAAATAGTTGGGATAATAAAAATGAAATACAAATCAAGCAATCTGATATTTCCAAACTAGATAAACCAACGTTATAATGAAATTATTGAAAAAATTAATTGATTATTTAAAAAATATTCCAGGAATATCTTACATTTTCATAATAATTGTCTTTATAATATGGATGATGTTTTTAGATACTCATTCATTAATAATTCATAATGAGTTAAGCAATGAGATTAATCAACTCAAAGCTCAAAAAAAAGAATTAGAAAAAAATATTAAGGGTGATAAAAAAATACTAGAATCGCTTAAAAACCCTGATAGTTTAGAGGTTTTTGGAAGAACCAATTATAACTTAAAAAAGGAAAACGAAACCATATATTTAATTGAATATAAAGATAGTTTAGATTGAAAAAAATGTTAACAAATCTTAACTAATCATTAACCTTAAAGGATTTAAATAATTGTATTTTAGATTTCAATTATTTTCCGATGAGTAAGATATTGGCAATCGCTAATCAAAAAGGTGGTGTTGGTAAAACAACAACATCGGTAAACTTAGCTGCAGGACTTGGAATTCTAGAACAAAAAGTTCTTTTATTAGATGCTGATCCTCAGGCTAATGCAACATCCAGCTTAGGAGTTGAATTTAATTCAAATAAATTAGGCACCTATAGATTATTAGAGCATTCTATTAATGCAAAGGAGACTATTTTTAAAACTAAAAGCCCAAACCTTGATATAATTCCATCTCATATTGATTTAGTGGCTTCTGAAATTGAACTTATAAATAAAAGTAAAAGAGAGCATATGCTTGATAAGGCATTGACTAAAATTAGAGAAGATTATGATTATGTTATTATTGATTGCGCACCATCACTTGGTCTAATTACTTTAAACGCTTTAGTTAGTGCTGATTCCGTTATAATACCTATTCAATGTGAGTATTTTGCCCTAGAAGGACTTGGAAAACTTCTAAATACTATTAAAAGTGTTCAAAAAATACATAATGATAAACTCGATATTGAAGGTTTACTATTAACCATGTATGACACAAGATTAAGATTATCAAATCAGGTTGTAGAAGAAGTCCAAAAACATTTTGGTAAAATGGTTTTTAAAACTATAATTCAAAGGAATACTAGACTAGGTGAGGCTCCTAGTTATGGGGAAGATATAATTTCATATGATGCAACAAGTCGTGGTGCAAAAAACTATCTTTCTTTAGCAGGGGAAATTATTAAAAAGAATAAAAAAAATAATGGCTAAATCAAAAAAAAAACAAGCTTTAGGAAAAGGGCTTTCTGCACTCTTAGATCAAAATGATGATTCTTCGTTTTCAACGAATGATTCTAATCAATTGAATTATTCTGATAAGAACATAGTTAATATCCCTTTAAATTATATTTCCACTAACCCCTTTCAGCCAAGAACAAATTTCAACGAAGAAAAAATTAATGAATTAGCTATATCAATAAGGGAACTTGGATTAATTCAGCCTATAACAGTTAACAAAATCAATGATAATTCTTTTCAACTTGTAACTGGCGAGAGAAGATTAAGGGCTGCAATATCAATTAATCTTAAAACGATTCCATGTTATGTTAGAGAAATTAATGATCAACAGTCTTTGGAGATGGCTTTAGTAGAAAATATTCAAAGAGAAGATTTAGATCCAATAGAAATTGCACTATCCTATAAACGACTTATTGATGAAATTCATTTAACTCAAGATGATTTAAGTGAAAAGGTTGGCAAAAAAAGGTCTACTATAACAAATTATATTAGGCTATTAAAACTTGATCCTATTATCCAAACTGGAATAAGAGATGGCTTTATTTCTATGGGACATGGGAGAGCATTGATTAGTATTGAAGATATTAAAGCTCAAATTTCAATTTATGAAAAAATTGTCAAAAAAGGACTTTCTGTTAGAGACACCGAGGCTTTGGCAAATAAATTAAAATCTACTAATAATAATCCAGTAAAATCGCATAAGCCAATTTTTGCAATCTCAGCAGCCGAAAAAGTTCAATCAAATTTAAAAACCCCTGTTTCTGTTAAGATTGATAATAATGGAAAAGGAAGTCTAATTATTTCATTTTCTTCTCAAAAAGAATTAAATCGCATCATCAACATAATTAATGGAACTAAATAAAATTATTCTTTTAGTTGTTATAATGATTTTTAACAATTTCTGTTTCGGTCAAGAAGAAGTTAAAAGAAATAGAAAATTAGATTTAATTAATGATCCATTAACTCCATCAAAAGCTGCATTTTATTCTGCTGTAATGCCTGGATTAGGACAAATTTATACTGGCAATGCTTGGAAAGTACCATTAGTATATGCTGCAATTGGAACTGCAGTTTATAGTTATTCTTATAATAATAAAGAGATGAATAAATATAGAGATGCTTATAAAAGAAGAATTTCTGGATATTTAGATGATGAATATATAGATCTTATTCCTCAGGATGAAAAATTACTAGTTGGTATGGATTTTCACAAAAAATATAGAGATATGTCATTTATTTTTATAATTGGAACTTATATGCTTAATATACTTGAAGCAAATGTAAGCGCTCATTTGATGCAATTTAATGTAAGTGATGAACTTAGTTTTAAACCAAATATAGATTTTGAACCTATCACAGAGTCAGCAAATATTGGTGTAAAAATTAAGATTAATTTATAATGAAATGAATTTAACTGAATGGTTCATATTTTTTATTGGAATTCAAGTCCTGCATTTTTTAGGAACCTGGAGATTATACATATCAGCTGGTAGAAAACTTTGGGAAGCTTCAATTCCCATATATAATGCAATAGTTCTAATGAAAATTATAAATCGTCCAACCTGGTGGGTTATATTATTATTTATTCCTGTAATAAATTTAATAATGATAATAATTATCTGGATTGAAACAATTAGAAGTTTTGGTAAAAACTCAAATACTGAAACAGCTCTAGTTGTTTTTTCACTAGGATTATATATTATTTTCTTAAACTACAGTCAAAATATAGAATACATAAAAGATAGACGTCTAACTTCCAAAACTTCTTTTGGAGAATGGATGAGCTCTATGATGTTTGCTATTATAGCCGCTACTCTAGTTCATACTTATTTTATTCAGCCCTTTATTATACCTACAGGCTCACTTGAAAAATCATTGCTTATTGGTGATTTTCTTTTTGTGAGTAAATTTCACTACGGAGCTAGAATTCCATCTACTGCCATTTCTACCCCTATGGTTCATGACACTTTGCCTATTATAAGAACTCGTTCTTATTTGAAATATCCTCAATTTCCATATATGAGATTCCCTGGCTTTGAGAAAATAAAAAGAAATGACATAGTTGTTTTTAATTGGCCAGCTGATACTGTTCGTCAATTTTTTGTAAAAGAGAAAGGTGTTAGAAAACCTATAGATAAAAAATCTAACTATGTAAAAAGATGTATCGCAATTGCTGGAGACACATTACAAATAAAAGATGGCATTGTTTATATTAATGGTCAAAAAAATATTTTACCTGAATGGGCTAAAATACAACATACATATATAGCATATAGCAGCCAGGGAATATCATCTAGAAAACTAATTAAATTAGGATTTAATGATTTTAATAGAGTTTATAAAATAAGTAATATAACTCAAGCTAAATATAGGTCCTTAGTACCATATATTATTGGCAGTAAAGGCAATACAGTAGAAGACTTTGTTGTCATTACTCCTTCAAAAGGATTATCAATAGATTTGGTAAAGAGGCTTGATTTGAAAATAGCTGAATTGAAAGTTCAGAGTAAAGAGATAAATTCAACTTATGAGAAAATTCAAATTCTAAAAAAACAAGATTGGATTGATAGCATCAAAAGAAATATTTCTTTTGTAAAAACACCAAATGAAAACTTCTTTCCAAATAGAATAACATTTGATTGGAATGAGGATAATTTTGGCCCAATCGTAATTCCAAAAAAAGGAGCAAGAATAAAATTAGAAAGAGAAACTTATCCGCTTTACAAAAAAGTAATCGAAGAGTATGAAAAAACTAAAGTTATTAGAGAACCTAATGTGTTTAAAATTGACAACCGAATAACTGATAACTATACCTTTAAGCAAAATTATTATTGGATGATGGGTGATAATCGCCATAGATCTGAAGATAGTAGAGTATGGGGTTTTGTTCCAGAAGATCATGTAATGGGAAAACCAGTTTTTATTTGGATGAGTATTGAAAATTTTAATGATGGTATTAGAAATTGGAAAATTAGATGGGATAGGGTTTTTTCTAAAGTGAATGGTAAGGGTAAAAGGGTATCATACCTTCCTCATTTTATTGTTTTTTTAATACTTATTCAATTTTACTCATATATAAGAAAAAAAATTAAAAATAAAAAAAGTAGGATTTAATGTTAGTTGTTCCTGCTTACCTGCCCCCGATTAGTTACTTTAAAAAAATAGTAGATGAAAAAGAATTAGAATTGTTTGGTGATTTAAATTATCAAAAACAAACCTATAGAAACCGTTGTATGATTTATGGTGCAAATGATAGGTTAAGATTGACAATTCCTATAAAACATTTAAATAATAGACGAAAAGATAAAGAGGTTAATATATATAATGGATTTAATTGGCAAAAAAACCATTGGAAATCACTTGAATCAGCATATAGGTCATCTCCTTTTTTTGAATATTATGAGGATGATATTAGACCTTTTTATACTAAAAAATATAAATTATTATATAATTTAAATATAGACCTTATCAATTTTGTTGTTGATTGTATAGGACTTAAAATTCAAATTAAAGAAGTTGATTCTAATAATCAAAAGATTAATATAGATGAAATACTAAATCCTAAAAATAAAGTCAAAAAAATCAAACCTTATAGACAAGTGTTTGACAATAAAAATGGTTTTCAGTCTGATCTAAGTATTATTGATTTATTATTTAATCTTGGGCCTGAATCGTTAGATTATATTAAGTCGTTATAATTGAATTTTATTCTTTTCCTGCTCTAAACAAAATTTCTTTTTCATCTTTACTTAGACTTTCATAGCCTGACACAGAAATTTTATCAAGAATTTTATCAATCTTTTCTTGATCGGGATTTTTTGTGCTTAAAGAAAAATTATTGTCTTGTGAAGATTTGTAAACAGTATTTAACTTCTTTTTTGAAAAATAATTTATAGTTTTTTTCCACAGTTTTTCAAATCCCAATCCAATATCAGTTCCATTAGATAAATAATATGCATAAAAAAACCCCAATGCAGCACCTCCTAAGTGTGAAATTCTTCCCCCTGAATTTCCATATGGAATCATTACTAAATCTATCGCCACAAGGGCAAGTCCAATATAACCAAGTTTTAAATTAAAGAAAATAAGTCTAACTTCCTTTTGAGGCAAATAACTGCAAACAAATATCATAACAGCCATTACACCTGCAGAAGCTCCAATCATTGAAGGATATCTACCTTTAAATACAGGAAATAACGAATAGCTTAAAATAAATATAATAGCTCCTGAAAGGACACCCAAAAAATAAACATTTATAAATGTTTCCTTTTTGAAAAGATTCAAAAAAATTGATCCTGCATAATATAAAATTAACATGTTCCAAAATATATGTGAAATATGTAGATGAAAAAATGAATATGTAATTAATGTCCAAGGTTTAATTAATAATGATGAAAATCGAGGAGAGAGTTCAACCCAATAAATAAAATTGTCAAATGATAAATTGAATAGAAAAATGAATGTACTTAATATAAAGGGTATTATAAATAAAATGATATTTATAGTAATCAATTTTTCAGAAATAGAAAATTGATCATATTTAAATTTAATTTTTTCCCAATTGTTCATCAATTCCATCTATTGTTATTAAATTGGTTTCTTTTCCAATATCTCATAATTATAAATCCAGTTAAAGCCCCTCCAACATGTGCAAAGTGAGCAATTGGCCCAATTGAATATGATGTAAAACCAAAAAAAACATCAGCAGCAATAAGAAAAGGAACCAAATATTTAGCCCTAACAGGGATAGGCGGAAATAATAACATTAATTGTGTATTTGGAAATAACATTGCGAAAGCAACTAACACTCCATAAAGTGCACCTGATGCACCAACTAAAACAGAATTATATGCAGAAAATGCTCCTTGTAATAAACTAACATCTAATTGATTAATCAACTGACTTGGTAATCTTGAAGAAGAATAAAACTCTGAAACAATTGATGAATCAATACTCATATTACTGAAAAGTTCATTTACTTGATAAATTTGAAAAAAATACAAAGTCAATTGTAATATGGCTGCACCTAAACCTGCTGATAGGTAAAAAAAAATAAATTTGTTTTTACCCCACATTTGTTCAATAGGAGTTCCAAACATCCATAGTCCAAACATATTAAATAAAATATGTGTGAAATCACCATGCATAAACATGTGAGTTAATATCTGCCAGTACTTAAATTTTGGTGATTCAGGATAATGTAAAGCGAAGAAATCATATAATTGTTCACCTAAAACCAAAGTAGCAAAAAAGAATATCCCGTTTATAATTAAAAGGTGTTTAACGGTTTCAGAAACTGATCTCATTAATTAATTCTTTTTTCTATTTCAATAGCATCAAAATTAACTAAAATTTGACGATTAAATGGGGAGACAAGTTTTTCTTTACAAGCAAATAAAGAGGCTAAAAGTGATTGTTGTTCCTCAATTGTGAGAGTTTTCCCTGAAGGTATTGATAGAGCCTTACATAATCTTTTTGCCATAGTATCACCTAAGCTAAATCCATTTTTATGAGTTAGTGGATCATCTGATAAGAATTTTTCAACTAATGACTCTAAGTTTTGTTCATCTACCAAGACTGGAATTGCTATAATCTTAAGAACTTTAGAATTACTTAAATCAATTTTAAAACCCATTGCTTCCATAACATTTTTCTGTTCAGTGAAATACAAATACTCTGTATCACTTACTTTTATTTCAAACGGGAATAACAATTGTTGACTCGGAGCATCTTTCTCTGAAAGAGAAGCTAAAAATTTTTCATACAAAATTCTTTGATGAGCTCTTCTCTGATTTATAATTAGTAATCCTGAAGGTAATGCACTAACTAAATATTTATTGAATAATTGAAAAACTTTTACTTGCTGTGGGACAAAATCTTCAATTATTTCAGAAAATATTTCTTGAGTTTGCTTTGAATCAGAATCCATTTCAATTAAGCCATCATTGGACTCAATATTATAAATATTGTTGTTTTCATTAAAGGGGTTAAAAGATTTATTTAAAGAAATTGGTGGAATTGAAGCTGATTTATCCCTATATGAATACGGAGTATCCATTGAAGAATCTTTGTCAAAATCTAATGTTGGAGAAACCTGAAAAATACCTAAACTATGCTTTATTGATGAGCGAAGTATTGCATAAATACTTTGTTCATCCTCAAATTTCACTTCAGTTTTAGTTGGATGGATATTTATATCAATTTTATTAGGGTCTATTTCAAAAAAAATAAAATATCCAGGAAAATAACCTGAAGACAATATTCCTTCAAAAGCACTATTAACTGCATGATGAAGAAATGGACTTTTTATATACCTTTTATTTATGAAAAAAAATTGTTGACCTCTAGTTTTTTTTGATCCAGAAGGCTTTATAATAAAACCATTAATTTTAACCACAGGAGTATCCTCCTTTACTGGAACAAGTATTTCAGAGAATTTTGCTCCAAAAACTCTTATAATCCTTTTTTTTAAATCTGTTTTAATTAAATTAAAAATCTCATTATTATTTTGAAAAAAACTAAAATGGATATTATTATGAGAAATTACTAACCTATTAAATTCATCTATTATGTGTTTTAACTCAACCATATTAGATTTCAAAAATTTTCTTCGGGCTGGTATATTAAAAAATAAATTATTAACAGAAATTGAAGTTCCAAACTCTGCAATAACTAATTCCTTAGATTCAACTTTATTTCCAGAAATTTTGATGCACGTTGCCATTTCATCATTTAATTGCCTTGAAATAGCTGTTATATGAGAAATTGCAGAAATTGACGCCAAAGCTTCACCTCTAAACCCCTTTGTTTTTATCTTAAATAAATCATTAGCTTTTTTTATTTTGGATGTTGTATGTCTTTCAAAAGCAATAGGTAAATCAAATGGACTCATTCCTATGCCATTATCAACAACTTGAATAAGTGTTTTTCCTGCTTCTTTAATAATTAATTGAATTTTTGTTGCTTTTGAATCAATAGAATTTTCAATCAACTCCTTCACAATAGATGAGGGCCTTTGAATTACTTCTCCTGCTGCAATTTGATTAGCTACATGCTTAGGTAATAAAGCAATAATATTTTTTGACATTAATTATTTGTAAAAATGGTTAAATCAAAATCGATAATGTATAAAAAAAGAAATATCAATACTAAAATTATTATTATTAATCTAAGTGAAATTGATCTATTTGTTTTAGTCCTCATCTTTTCTCTAACTTGCTTCCATGCACTTCCAAAATCATTATTATTAAATGTTTCACGATATTTTGACAATTTATAATCAAAATTATATAAGTTGCCAGTTTCTTTGCCTTTATAATATCGAGGTGTATAGTTATATCTTTTATTTTTTCTAAACTTGAAAATGCCCATTATTTAACTAAATGAATTTAAAACAATTAAATATAGTTTAAATATATTTTTCTTAAACTAATCTTGCTATTTTTAGAGCTGAAATAGCTGCTTCTACCCCTTTATTACCATGTCTACCACCACTTCTTTCTATTGCTTGATTAATATTATTATCAGTTAATACACAAAATATTACAGGACAATTTCCATATTGATTCAAATTGGCAATACCATGGCTAACACTTTGACATATAAAATCAAAATGTTTAGTTTCCCCTTTAATTATACTACCAATTGCAATAACTACATCAATTTCTTTTAATTGGGCAATTCTAGTTCCGTAAATTAACTCAAAACTTCCAGGAACATTAATTCTTTTAATATTAGATGAATCTACACCATTATCAATTAGTGTAGTAAATGCACCATGATATAATCTTTCTGTAATCTTAATATTCCATTCAGAAACAACCAATGTGATTTTTAAACCTTTACCATTTGGTACATCAGATTTTTTATATTCAGAAAGATTTTTTTTGTCTAAAGACATTAATTAGAATTTTCAAGTCGACCTAATTGCACCTCAACTAACTTAGCTTCAGCTACATTCGGGAATTCATTTTTTATTCTTTTGAAATATTTAATAGCGTTAGACTTTTTGCCAATTTCTGCACCAATCATACCAGCTTTATATAAATATTTAGGAGTACTATAGTTGTTTTTACTTTCATTAAAGGCTTTTACATAATATTCATAAGCTTCTTCATTTTGTCCTAATTGAGCAAATGCATCACCAATTGCTCCTTTAGCTAGTGCGCTCAACATTATATCATCAGAATCAAATTCATCAAGATATTTTATGGCATTTTCATAATCCCTTATATTTAAATAGCTCATTCCTGCACTATAAGTTGCAAGTTTTGCAGCTGGAGTTCCTTTGTAAACTTCTATTATATCTAGGAAACCATAACGACCTTCTCCTCCAATTAAAGCTCTTTGAAATAGAGAATCAGAATTAGTGTTATTTAATGCCAATTCAAAATAGTATTGAGCTTGATTCAATTCACTTACTGCCTCATTAGCTTTTGGTTGTACAATAAATTTTTGATACCCTATATAGCCCAATGTCATTAAAACAGTAACTCCTACAAAAAATAAGATGTGATTTTGATAACGTGCAACAACTGACTCAGTTTTACTTGCAGTAGAATCTAATGTTTCAAAAACTTCAGCTGTTGTGCTTTCAGATTCTCCCTGAAATTTATTTTGAGAATTCCTAGATCTTTTCTGCCCACGTTTTTGATAGGTAGCCATTCATTTAGATTTTAGCTCTCAAAAATAGCTTTTTTTAATGATTTGTAAAACAATATTATACAATAAAAGAAAACAAAATATATAAGATATTAATCTACGTTTTCAATAAATTTGTTCTGTATATATTTTGTTTAATTTATTTGGATATCTTTTAGATATCCTTTTTAATTTTTGATTTTAAAATGCATATTAAAAATCTATCTTTAACGAATTACAAAAATTTATCTTCAGAATCATTTAATTTTTCAGCTCCTATAAATTGTTTTGTAGGAAAAAATGGAGTTGGGAAATCAAATGTACTTGACTCAATATACCATTTAGCTTTTGGAAAAAGTTTTTTTAATCCTAAAACCATTCAAAACATTCAATTTAATAAAGATTTTTTTATCATAGAAGCTAAGTTTATCATTAATTCTAGGAGTGAAAAAATTACTTGTAGTTTTAAAAAAGGACAGAAAAAAATATTAAAAAGAAACGGAAAGATTTATGATAAAATATCCGAACACATAGGTTTAATACCATTAGTAATTATTTCACCAAATGATTCAGATTTAATTACTGAAGGTAGCTTAGTAAGAAGAAAATTTTTGGATAGTATTTTAGGTCAAATTCATAAAGATTATTTAATAAATCTATTGAAATACAATAAAGTCTTAGCTCAAAGAAATTCTTTACTTAAATATTTTGCATTAAACCATACTTATGATCAAAAAACAATTAGTATTTATAATGAACAATTAGAAACGCTTGGTTTTCCAATATTTCAAAAAAGAAAAGAGTTTATGGAAAAATTTGTTCCTATTTTTAAAAATAGATATGAAGCTTTGTCAAATTCAAAGGAGAAAGTTTCACTTAGATATTTTAGTGGTTTAAATCAAAATAGTTTTTCAGATTTATTCATTCAATCTATTAATAAAGACAGGACTTTACAATTTACTTCTGAAGGAATTCACAAAGATGATCTGCATTTTTTAATTCATAATAAAGCGATAAAACAATTTGGAAGTCAAGGTCAAAAGAAAACTTACTTAATAGCTCTTAAAATTGCACAGTTTGATTATTTAAAGACTCTTAAAGGAGTCTCACCAATTGTTTTGCTTGATGATATTTTTGATAAACTAGATCAAGGAAGAGTGACAAATTTAATAAAGTTAATGCTTGAGGAAAATTTTGGTCAATTATTCCTATCAGACACTCATGAGAAAAGAACTCTTGATGCTCTTAATTCAATTAAATCAAAATTTGAAATCTTTAGACTTAATTAAGGGTATAAAGTGAAAAAATCATTAATACTTATATCGATTTGCTTTGTGTTTAGTTTCAACAATAGTTGCAAACAAAAAAATTTAACTGATGTTTCACTTATAAATGGATATTGGGAAATCGATTTTGTAAAAAAGAAAAATGAAATATTTAAACCGAAAGGGAAATCAACAACTTTTGACTATTATTATCTGGATGAGAATAATGGATTTAGAAAAAAAGTTCAACTTTTAGAACATGGTATACTTAAAGCTTCAAATGATGCTGCTTACTTTAAAACTTTAAATAAAAAGAATAAAATACTTTTTTTATTTAAAACTGAATGGGATAGTTGGGAAGAATCTTTATTAAAAATAGATTCAATTTCATTAATTTTAGAGATTGAAGGGAGAAAATATTTCTATAAAAGAATAATCCTATAATAATGAGTAAAAGAAAATTTGACATTCAAAAACTATCTGAAGTTATTACGGAGTTTTCAAATCAGAAACAAATAAACCCTGGATTATATAATGTTCGAATAAGTGAAATATGGAAAAATACTATGGGGAAAAACATTTTAGCTTATACAGAAAAAGTATCGTTAAAAAAAGACAAACTTTATGTAAAAATTAAAAGTTCTGCTCTTAAAGAAGAACTGCGTTTTGGTGAATCAAAAATAACTAAACTACTCAATGAGAATATAGGGAGTAATAGTATTAAACAAATTGTTTTTTATTAAAAAATTTCTCGTTTTGAAAAGTGAAAATTACACTCAATAATAGAATTTTCATCCGAATCTGATCCATGTATAGCATTTTCTCCTACAGAAGTTGCATACAACTTTCTAATCGTACCCTCTCCTGCTTCTACTGGATTTGTTGATCCAATAAGTGTTCGAAAATCACTTACAGCATTACTTTTTTCTAAAATAATAGCTACAATCGGTCCTCTAGTTATAAAATTAACAAGTTCATTAAAAAAAGGTTTTTCTTTATGAATATCATAAAATAACTTAGCATCTCGCCTTGATAGTTGGGTTAATTTTAACGCAATAATTTTAAAACCTGATTTATTTATTTTTTCTAGAATTGCACCAATGTGACCATTTTCAATAGCATCAGGTTTAATCATCGCAAATGTTCTATTATTTTTAGGCATCTTTAAATTTAATATATTCCAAAATTAAACATTTGAAAGAACTAAAATACTCTTATAGCATTAAAAAAGTATAGCTATCTTTGAAATTTAATTCAAATGAGAGAAAAAAGTCCAGAATTAGAAATTAGATCGCTTTTAATTAAGCCTGTTAAATGTGTTATAATTCCTCATAAAAATCCTGATGGCGATGCTTTAGGAAGTAGTTTAGCAATTAACCATTTTCTTAATGACAAAGGTCATAAATCAATAATAATTTCTCCAAATGACTATCCTGATTTTTTAAAATGGATGCCAGGTGAATCAGATATTGTGAACTTTAAATTAAATACTAAAGAATCAAAAAGAGTAATTAATTCTGCTGATCTAATTTTTACATTGGATTTTAATGATCTTAGCAGAGTAAATGAAATTAAGAGTCATATTGAAAAAGCAAGTGCAAAAATTATAATGATTGATCATCATGAAAACCCAAAAGACTTTGCTCATATCAAAATTTCAAAACCAGAAATAGGCTCTACCTGTGAATTAGTTTTTGGTCTTATTGAATCAATAGATAAAGATTCCATAACCGCTCCTATTGCATCTTGTCTTTATACTGGAATTATGACTGATACTGGATCTTTCAAATATTCTAGTACATCATCCAACACTCATAGAATAATTGCTAAACTTATTGAAAAAGGGGCTAATAATTCTGAAATACATCAAAATATTTATGAAACGAGCTCTTTAAATAAATTAAAATTGTTAGGAATTGCATTAAAGAATCTAAAAAAAATTGACAATAAACCATATGTGTATATTACTTTAAGTCAAAATGAGTTGGATAAATGTAAGTTCAAAAAAGGAGATACTGAAGGTTTTGTTAATTATGGATTAAGCCTTAAAGGAATATGCTTGTCTATCATAATGATTGAAAATAGTGATGAAAAAATTATTAAAATGTCATTTAGATCAAAAGGGAATTTTGCTGTTAATGTTTTAGCTGAAAAGTTTTTTAATGGCGGTGGACATATTAATGCAGCTGGAGGGCAATCTGCCGATAGTTTGTTAAAAACAGAAGAGAAACTAATTGAAATTTTAAAATCTCTTCCAAGTGAAAAATAAATTTATTGTAATAATATTTCTTTTATTTGCTTGCCATGAAATAGTTCCAAGAAGACCTGTCAATAAAATGAAATCTACTTTTATATCACAGTCTGCAAAACTTAATAAAAACAGACTACTAATAGAGCAAAAACTTTTTCAAAAAGTTATTAAACTAGATCCTAAAAAAGATTTTTTGTACTCACCAATGGGCTTTATGTATTCAATTCTTGAAAAAAAAGAAAACAAAACTAAACCTGTAAAAGGAGATTTGGTGGAAATTAAATATAAAATAGAAGATATAAATAAAAACTTGTTATATTCCGAAGAAGAACTAAATAATTTAGTCTTTTTAGTTGATAGAGAAGAGATTATTCCTGCACTTCGTGAAGGAGTAAAAGTTTTGTCTGTTGGTGAAACAGGAATTTTTTTATTTCCTTCATATCTATGTTATGGTTATCAAGGAGATTTTGAAAAAATAGCACCTAACCAACCTTTACGTATAACTATAAAATTACTATCATTAACTAAATAAAATTAATCATGCTAAAAAAACCCTATTCACTCATACTAATATCATTTATTATTCTTTTCTCTTGTAATAATAATTATCCTGATTTAGAATCAGGACTATATGCCAATATAGAAACAAATAAAGGAGATATATTACTGCTATTAGAATTTGAAAAAACACCATTAACAGTGTCAAATTTTGTTGCATTAGCTGAAGGAAATCATCCAAGAACTGTTGATGAATATAAAGGAATTAAATACTATGATGGTTTAACTTTTCATAGAGTAATTTCTGATTTTATGATTCAAGGAGGGGATCCAACCGGATCTGGAAGCGGTGGTCCAGGGTATAGCTTTCCAGATGAAATCACGGATTTAACTCACTCTGATTCAGGTATTTTATCAATGGCTAATAGTGGCCCAAGTACAAATGGAAGTCAATTTTTTATTACTCATAAGGCTACACCTTGGTTAGATGGTATACATACAGTTTTTGGAAGCGTAATTCAAGGACAAGAAGTAGTTGACACTATTGCTCAAAATGATAAAATAACTAAGGTAAGCATTATTAGAAAAGGTAGAGATGCAAAAAATTTTGACGCACCATCAATTTTTGAAAAACATATTATTGAAGTAGAAGAAAAACAAAAGGTTGCTGAAGAAAAATTGGAAAACCAAATAAAGAAAAATATAATAAAATTTAATCAGCAAAAAGAAAATTCTAAAAAAACATCCTCTGGACTTCAATATTTAATTACAAAAAATGGAAATGGACCAAAAGTTAGTTCAACAAATAAAGCTTTGGCTCATTATGCAGTTTATTTTGCAGATGGAAAATTAATAGATACTAATAACATTTCAATAGCTCATGACCATGGAGTAATTGATGAAAGAAGAAAACAAGCGGCTGGATATTTGCCAATTCAATGTGATATTTCTCCTGAAGGGCAAATGATACTTGGGTTTAAAGAAGGTTTGGGGCAGCTTAGAGTTGGAGATAAAGCAACACTTTTCTTACCTTATAATCTAGCATATGGAGAAAATGGAAATAGAGCTATTCCTCCAAAATCAGACCTAATATTTGAAGTTGAAATTATAGAGTTGTTAAAAGAATAATTAGTAATTCACCTAAAGATTGGAGCATAATAATTCCATTGTATTAAAAATACTCGCAATTCTGTTGCCTATAGATTTTTTTATAATTAATTCAATTAAAATAAATTCAAAATTTATGGAATTCTATACATACAATTATTATGCTTTTTCAAAGCTAAAAATTTGGTTTTTTTCATTTTTTAAATACTCTATTGGTGATATATTTTACTTATTATCTTTTTTTCTATTGATTTACTTTTTATTAAAAAGACGGGTATATTATAAGTACTTTATTTCAAGTATTTTTATTGAAATTACAGCTTGTTTAAGCTTAATTTATTTATTTTTTCAGTTAAATTGGGGATTAAATTATTTTCAGGAGCCTATTACTTTAAAATTAGGTGTTGATAAATCATATTCTATCACAAAACTTGAAAACACTCTAGATCATTTGATAAACCAATCTAATTCACTTCATAAAAGTCTTTCTTTAAATGATAGTGTTCCACTTATTTTTCCTTTTAATAAAAAAGAGATAAAAAATAAATTAAATGCTGAAACAAATTTACTTGTTAAAAATTCCATACTCAGCAAACCTATTAGTTATATGGGATACTCAGGATATTTAAATCCATTTACTTTAGAAGCACATGTAAATGAAAATATCCCAATAATTTCATATATCACAACAATAATTCATGAACAAACACATCAAAAAGGAAT
Source organism: Flavobacteriaceae bacterium (assembly GCA_002723295.1). Lineage (GTDB taxonomy): Bacteria > Bacteroidota > Bacteroidia > Flavobacteriales > Flavobacteriaceae > Marivariicella. The sequence goes on from PBNP01000012.1 coordinate 19,769, forward strand.
TGCAGCAGAAAATGAAGCTAACTTCCTTACATATAAACAGGCTACAGAAAATCAAAACCAATATATTCAATTTGCAGGTTACACGTTTGCTCTTAGATACTGTATGTTTGAATTGCATAAAAGGAATAACGAAAAATTTTTGAAATTTTCAAATAAAATATCACCTGGTGTAAAAAAGAATTTGAAAGTAATTGATGAGTTTTGGAGAGAACATAAAAATCCATTTTATTCAATTTTTGATTTTATTTACGATAAATTTTTAAAAATTAATAGTCAAAAATCAGGGACTTTAAGTTACAATGAAATGGTAGCTCTTGTTATTTTTGATTATGAAAAAGAATTTTTAGAGTTATAAAAAATAGTTACATTTTCTTAAATTAGACAATTAATCATTCGTTTATGCTTATGAAAAAGATTTTCTTTTTGATTTTATTGACTTCAAATTTTGTGATATCACAAATTTATTTTCCCACAAATTCTCAGGTAAAAACTGTCAATAATAGCTATCAGGCTTTTACAAATGCGACTATTCATGTTTCACCATATAACGTAGTTAAAAATGCAACTTTACTTGAAAAAAATGGAATTATTATAGCTGTTGGACAAAATATTGATTTACCAGAAAACACAAGAATATATGACAAATCAGGAAAACATCTTTATGCTTCATTTATTGATTTAATGACTGAATTTGGAATAAAAAAACCTATTCGTAACTCATCTACTGGTAGTAGAAGTGCAGAATACAATTCCTCAAGACAGGGATATTATTGGAATGATCATATATTAA
>PBNP01000013.1 GCA_002723295.1 Flavobacteriaceae bacterium
ATCGTTATCTTGATATGTAAAACCCCATATTTTTCCACTATGATTTTCAAAAAAATCCTCACTACTTGAATCATCGTCACCTTTGGAACAAGAGTTTATTAAAGTAAGAAATACTAAAACAAGAAGTAGCTTTTTCATAATGTTTGTATTTAAAACTAAAGATAAAAAAAACCCCATAAAGTTAATTAGTGCCATATAAGTGCCAAGAATTTGACTAACTTTATGCAGTAAGTGCTTTTTCAATTGCACGTGTTACATAGGAAACACTAGTGGAGAAGATGGGACTCGAACCCACGACCTCTTGACTGCCAGTCAAACGCTCTAGCCAGCTGAGCTACATCCCCATTATTTTAATCCTTTAAAACAATAGTTGCTATAATTTCTATATCGTCTAAAATCAATTTATCACCAAGGTTTTGAAAAAATGTTCCAGATCTAAATCTAACGTTATACTTTGATCTATCAAATATCATTTTTGCTTCATATACTAAGTTTGAATTTGGGATAATTTCAAATTGTATAGGATTAGTAATTCCTTTAATTGTTAAGTTCCCATTCAAAGTATATTTGCCATCATTTAATCTCGAAGCATCAGTAGTTTCTAGAGTTGCTTCTGAAAATTTATCAATTGAAAAGAAATCATCAGATCGAAGATGTCCTTCTAGGTTTTGTTTCCCCCTTCCAGATAAATCATCAACAGTAAGAGAAGTCATATCAACTATGAATTGACCTGACTTTAGAATAGATCCATCAAACTCCATTTTTGCATCTAAAAACTTTAAAGAGCCATAATGATACTTGGTTGAAATTTCTTTGCCTGTCCATTTAATTGTGCTTTCTACAATATTTACATCTCTTTGAGAATAAACCGAGAAGCTAAAAAGTAAAGCAAATAATAATTTAATATGTTTCATAAAAAATAATTTTCAATTATACTTAATTAGTTATGCTTCAAAATTATTCAAAACATTTTAGAGAATATCATTATAATTAAAAATAAGTGATTATTCGGACTGCTTAATTATTTCTTTATAATGGTATATTTTAAAACCGGGCGTTATTAATTTTGAAATATTAACCATTGATTTTGCAACAAGACTTGCTTTAATAGGCCTGTATGTAGATGGCATAAAAAATGAAAAAAAAGGCATTATTAGCTGAGCTATTCTCTCACCAAAACGTAATTCTTTTCTTTTTCCTAATAATAATGATGGCCTGAAAATAGACGTAGAAAATAAATTTAAATTTAATATCGAACTTTCAATTTCTCCCTTTAATTGCAAATAGAAATTGTTGCTTTTAATATTTGCGCCTGAGGAAGAAACAAAGGAAAAGTTTTTTACATTATTTTCCTTACATGCTTTGGCAATATTATTCAAAATATCATAATCTATTTTTTTATATTCTTTTTTATTTCCATTTACTTTAGATTGTGTGGTTCCAATAGAGGCAAAAACAACATCAGAGTTTTCAACGGTTTTTGAAAAAGAATTAATATTTGAAAAATCAATAATTTTATTTTCTATTTTTTTATTGATTACAGAAAAAGGCTTTCTTGTAATAACTTTTATTTTATTAATATCATTATCAGCAATCAAGACATCTAATAAAAAACCCCCAATTAATCCTGTTGCTCCAAAAAGCGTTACTTCTTTTACTTTCATTTAATTAAAGGCAAAAATTATTGAAGCATTCGAATTATAAATTCTTCTGGTAATTCTTGATATGCTCCAGAGAAATCAAGACCAACTTCTATTGCTTTATTTCTAAGATAGTCCCCATGTAAAAAGCTATGATAAAGAACATCAAAATCTATTTCACCATCAGAAGTAATTAATTCTTTTCCTGCTTGGTTATATACATAAAAGGGAGGGTCTTCAGGGTCCATTTGAGATCTATAGTCTAAAAGTTGTCTTTGTTCTTCTGAAGGATTGCCACCGTAGAAAGAAATAAAGATTTGATTTAGCTCTGGATAACTTTCACGCATTTCATCAATAAAAAAGCCATTAAAAACATTTTCCCACTCATAAAGGTCATAAGTGCTTTGAGCCTCAAGAGTCATTATACCTTGAATTTGATTGTTACTGACTTCACGGAATCCGTTCCAAAAAGATATTCCAGCTCCAGCAGATGCACCGGCTAAAACAATTTTGTTTTGTGGAACTTTAAGAATGGATAAATGCTGAGTAATAAAAGAAATTACATCAGCTCCATCATTTAAAGCTGAAATCACTCCTTGGGATCCTTCGGTTTGAAGAAATGTATAGTTGGCGCTTACTATAGCTATATTTTCTTCCAAAACAGCACTTATAGTTGATTGAAAATATTCATTAAAAAGTTGATTTTTATCACCAACAACAAATGCCCCGCCATGAAAGAAAATAACTAAACCATCAACAGCATTTTCATTAGGAAGTAGTATGTCAAGAGTATTTCTATCATTAGCACCATAAGAAATATCTTGGAAAAAAAAACCTTTATGATTAGAAGGAGGTATTATAGCTCGAACCTGAAAAATATTTTCTAATTGATTTATACGGTTTTCAATTAATGACCCATTATTATCTTTATTACAAGCGTATAAAAATAAAAACATTAAACTCACTAGGCCATTCCTCATAATTGAAAATAGAAATTTTATAGAATGAAAGATTTAATTTCCATAATTATTTTTCCATTACAATTTTTCCTATACTTAGAAGATATATTACAATAAGAGGTAATATTGATAAAATTACATGATACCAAAATGTTATTTCAGGGGCTGGAGATATCCCCGGCTCTAGAAAACCAGTAATGTTTATTAAACTTAAACAAGCTAGAATTTTAATTCTTGCCTCTCTAACAGATGGACTATCATATGGAGCTTTTTTGGGAATACACATTATGGCTTGACAAAGCCACATAAATGCTACAAATAATTGATATTTCTCACCTCCACCCATATATCCTCCAAATTCAACAACAAAAACTAGAATACCGTATAACATATATCCGGTAAGGAAAATTTCTCTATGTTTTTTAGCTAGACCTATTATTGAAATAAGGACAAAAATTCCAGCAGGTATAATTGCAGGGTTCATTTTATGTTTTTTATAATTAATTATTCAAATATATAAATACTTACGAGTATTTAAATCTAAACTTGATTTTTCTATCTTGCAAGTTCATTTTTATATAATATGGAAAAAATAGCCTTTTCAATAATTTCTTTTGCAACGATTACCCTTTTTTTTATAAGCCTTGGGTGTAATAACAATAAATCATCTAATTTGAATCCACTTCTTAATGATTGGGTGGGGCCTTATGGTGGTATCCCTAGCTTTGACTTAATGGAAGAAAGGCATATAATGGAAGCTATGGAAGAAGGAATATCAAGACATTTGGATGAAATAAATGAAATTGCAAACAACCCAAATCCAGCAACTTTTGAAAATACGGTTGTTGAAATGGAAAGATCAGGGGATTTATTAAATAGAGTATATGCTTACTATGGTATTTTTGGATCAAACCGTTCTACTCCAGAATTTCAAAAAATTGAAATTGAATTAGCGCCTAAGCTTTCAGAATATTCTTCTAAAATATATCAAAATGAAGAATTATTTCAGCGTATAAAAATTGTTTATGAAAGTTCTCAAAAAGACCCATTGGATTCTGAAGCTCAAAGATTAACAATGTTACTTTATAAGCAATTTGAAATGGGAGGAGCTGAATTAGATAAAGAAAAAAAAGCTCGGTATGCAGAAATTAATTCTGAGCTATCAAAACTTTACACTACATTTTCAAATAATGTTTTACATGATGAAGAAAATTACAACACATTTATAGATGAAACCCAATTAGGTGGATTGCCAGATGCTTTTATAAATTCAGCAGCTCAAATTGCTAGTAATCTTGGCAAGGAGGGATATTATGCGATAACAAACACTCGTTCATCTATGGATCCTTTTTTGACTTTTTCCAATGAACGTGAAATTCGAGAAAAGGTCTGGAAAAACTATTATTCACGAGGAGATAATAATGATCAATATGATAACAAAAAGATAATTGCAGAAATTCTTAAACTAAGAAGAGAAAGAGTTAATTTACTAGGTAATGCAAATTATGCTGAATGGCGATTACAAAATCGTATGGCAAAAAAACCTGAAAATGCCATGGATTTAATGGAAGCTGTTTGGCCTTCTGCAGTTGATAGAGTTACCAAGGAGGTGGCGGATATGCAAACTTTGGCTTCAAATGATAATATTGTAGTTGCTCCTTGGGACTATAGATATTATGCGGAAAAAGTACGTAAAAAACAATATGATTTAGACTCTGATCAAGTTAGGCAATATCTCCAATTAGACAAACTTAGAGAGGCTATGTTTTATGTAGCTGGTCGTATATTTAACTTTAAATTTATTTCTGTCACTGACAATAAAGTTCCTGTTTTTCATGATGATGTTAAAGTTTGGGAAGTGGTAGATCAGGAAACAGATAAATTTATAGGACTTTGGTATTTGGACCCTTTTGCTAGACCTGGTAAACGATCAGGAGCCTGGGCAACTACTTATAGAAGCTATAGTAGTTTTGATGGACAAAAGACAGTTTTGGGTTCAAATAACTCAAATTTTATTAAACCTCCTAAGGGAGAAGCCTTATTAATTTCTTGGGATGATGCCGTAACACTGTTTCATGAGTTTGGTCACGCGTTACATTATTTTTCATCTAATGTTAAATACCCTTCATCAAATGGAGCGGTTTGGGATTCTGTTGAATTTCAATCCCAGTTATTGGAACGTTGGCTGTATACAGATGAAGTTATAAATCAATATTTAATTCATCATGAAACGGGTCAAGCAATACCTGAAAGTTTAGTGGAAAAAATAAAAAAAGCTGCAACATTTAATCAAGGCTTTGCAACAACAGAATATTTAGCTTCAGCATTAATTGACATGAAAATTCATTTAGCAGATCCCGATGGCCTTGATGTTGAAGAATTTGAAAAAAACACTCTGATAGAACTAGGAATGCCTAAAGAACTTGTTATGCGACATAGAACTCCACATTTTGGGCATGTTTTTTCAGGAGAAGGCTATGCTACGAATTACTATGGATATATGTGGGCTGAGGTTCTTACAGCTGATGCAGCTGAGGCTTTTTTTGAAGCTCCTGGAGGTTTTTATGATGAAGAATTAGCTGATAAGTTGGTCAAATATCTTTTTGCTTCTCAAAACACTATGGACCCGGCGGAAGCATATATAAAATTTCGTGGACGAAAAGCAAATATTGAAGCATTGATGAGGGATAGAGGCTTCATAAAGTAATAAATTGATGAAGAACAAAATATTTCTTTTATTCCTAATTATAATATCCGCTTGTAATCAACATTCTCAGTATGATATAATTATCTCTCAAGGGAACGTTTATGATGGATCAGGAAATAGCCCCTCAATATTAGATATAGGAATAATTGGCTCCAATATTGTTGAAATTGGAAATTTAAATAATGCTTATGCAAAAAGAGTAATTGACGCCAAACAATTATCTGTTTCTCCTGGATTTATTGATGTTCATGCTCATCTTGATCCAATAATGAAACTATCATATTGTGAAAGCCATCTTAGACAGGGGGTAACTACTAGCATTGGCGGACCTGATGGCAGTAGCCCCTGGACTTTAGGAAAATATTTGGATTCTTTGGCGCAAATTGGCATTGGAATGAATGTTGGATATTTAATTGGGCATAATACAGTTAGAAAAAATATTATGGCTCTAGAAAATAGAGCCCCCACACCAGAAGAACTAAGTAAAATGAAATCTCAAATCTCTCAGGGAATGAAAGAAGGGGCTTTTGGCATTTCTACAGGACTAAAATATTTACCTGGAAACTTCTCTAAAATTGATGAAGTTATATCATTATCTAAAGTTGCCTCTGATCAAGGAGGGGTATACACTTCTCACCTTAGAGATGAGGGATTAGAAGTTCTGTCTTCTGTTCGTGAAGCAATAGAAATATCTAAAAAAGCTGAAATGCCTGTTGTTTTAACACATCACAAGGTGATTGGTAAACCAATGTGGGGAGAAAGTGCTAAAACACTTGCTTTGGTTGATTCTGCAAGAGCATCAGGGTTGGATATTTTAATAGATCAATATCCTTATAACGCAAGTTACACAGGAATATCTGTATTGATTCCTACTTGGGCAAGAGCCGGAGGAAATAAAGAATTTGCCAAAAGAGTATCAAATCCTATCCTAAAAGACAGTATTAAAAAAGGAATAATATTTAATATTTTAAATGATAGAGGTGGAAATGATCTATCAAGAGTTCAGTTTGCAAAGGTTAATTGGATGCCTGAACTTGAAGGAAAAACATTAAAAGATTGGTCTGAAATAAAAGGGTTGGAGTCAACAATTGAGAATGGGGCTGAACTTGTAATCGAAGCGCAATTAAATGGAGGGGCTTCCTGTGTGTTTTTTGCAATGGATGAAAAAGACGTTGAAAATATTATGAAACATCCCAAAACAATGATTGCATCAGACGGCAGACTTGTTAAACCAGGTCAGGGACATCCACACCCTAGGTGGTATGGAACTTTTCCAAGAGTTCTTGGGCATTATGTAAGAGAAAAAAAGATACTTAGTTTATCTGAAGCTATTTATAAGATGACCCTTTTACCTGCAAAAACAATGGGGCTAAAAAATAGAGGTGAGATTAAAGTAGGTATGAAAGCTGATCTCGCTATTTTTGATGCAGACAAAATTATAGATAAATCAACCTTTAATAGCCCTCACCAATATCCTGAAGGAATTTACTTTGTAATTGTTAATGGTCAAATAGCAATAGACAATAATCAATTCATGAACATAAAATCTGGTGAAGTTTTAAGGTATAATTAAGAATACAGGTTTTATTTAAATTTAATCTAAATAAAATTTGGATATTTCCCTTTTCATATTAATTTTGCGTTAATTTAATTTAGATTAATTATAAATAACACAAAATAAAAATGAAACACTTATTAAAAACACTTTTATTTCTTTTCGTTCTATCTGCTTGCGAAAAGGACCCAGAAACAATATATGTAGATGTTCCTGGACCAACGGTTACAGTTGAAGTTCCTGTAGAAACAATAGTTGAGGTGCCTGTAACTACAACTGTTACTGTTACAATAGATGATCCGGTGCCTCCACTTGAATACTATTTTACTCGAAATGGAGTATCTACTGTCTATTATACAGGCCAAACCTTAAGACTTAATCAACATGACGCTTTAAAAAGTGCAATGAATGACACTTCATTTACTAATGAACAAATATCAAACATGTTTGATAATGGTCAAGGTTTTTCAGATGCTTCTCTCAATAGTTCTAAAAATGTTGGAGGTAAGACTGGGGTAAATAGCGCCTATTCAGCAACTAACAAAGCTAAATTTGATGCATGGATTACCGAAGCAACTAATGTTGTTTTTCCTGCTGTAATTGCAAATACTGACGCTGTTGCTGGAACACCTGGCATAATATCAGATGCTGGTGGAGGATCAAGAACTGGAACCAAAGTTAATGCCAAAGGGCATGAAATGAATCAAATTTTTAGTAAAGCATTAATTGGTGCATTTAATCTAGATCAAATAATTAATGATGGTGGATATATTTCTAACCCAAAGCTTGATCCAGTAAAAGATGATAATGACAATGGAGTTATGTATTATACTAATACTGATGCTGGTGCTGTTGAGGCCAATATTACTAAAATGGAACATTACTGGGATGAAGGATTTGGCTATTTATATGGACAAGATGACCCCTATAACCCTGTATTAGGCGTGGGAGGATTATTAAATGATTATTTAGGATCTGTTGAATCTAGTAATGAACCAGGAATTGCTCAAAAAATTTATGATGCCTTTACACTTGGAAGAGCAGCTATAGTTGCCAAAGATTATGAATTACGTGATCAACAAGCGGCAATAATAAAAGTTGAATTATCTAAAGTTATCGGTTATAAGACAGCTTATTATTTAAGAAGTGCTGGGGATCATATAACTGCAGGAAACATGGCTTCAGCTTTTCATTCTCTTTCTGAAGGTTATGGATATGTATTTAGTATGCAATATACCCAGAAAGAAGATGGGTCACCATATATGACATATGATGAGGTTAATACAATGCTGGAAGCTCTTGATGCAGGGAATGGGTTTTGGGATAGAACTGAAGCTGAGTTAGACACTATGGCTGATCAGGTAGATGCCTCTTCAGGACTTGGACAGTAAAATAATATATCATCAAAAAACAAAACTAATTGTCTTAAGACAATTAGTTTTGTTTTAAACATATCATGAAACAAAGAGTTTTTCTTATTGTTTTTATTCTTTATTTATCATGCTCTAAGAGCTCTGAAAATGTTGATGAGGTTGAACAGGTAAATACCGAACAAACAATACAAGGAAATCAAACTACCTCTGAAACTACATCAACAACTGTAGGTACTTCAACTGCACCATCGCCTGCCCCTACTTTTGATAGGGAGTCAATGCTTATTTTTTGGGCAGACAGTATAATAGTTCCGGCATATCAAAATTTTAACACAGATTTGCTGATTTTAAGTGAATCAGTTAATGCATTTGCAAGTAATCCTTCAGAAGTGAATCTGGATTTAGTTAGGAGCAATTGGATTACATCATACAAATCTTGGCAACATATAGAGATGTTTAATATTGGCATGGCAGAAGAAATATTTTATATAAATAGGATGAATGTATATCCTTTGAATGTAAGTAGAGTTGAAAATAATATTTCATCTAGTGATTTTGAAATTGAACATCCAAATGATTATCCTGCCCAAGGGTTTCCAGCATTAGATTATCTTCTCTTTGGTATCGGATCTAATGATTCTGAAATTTTAGAAAAATTTAATTCAGAAAACAGTAGTTATTTGATGTATCTAGTTATAATTACAAATAAGATGGTAGAACTTACTAATATTGTTATTAATGATTGGCCCTCATATAGGGATGTGTTTATAGCTTCAACTGAAAACACAGCCACTTCTAGTATCAATAAACTAACAAATGATTTTATCTATTATTATGAGAAAGGATTTAGAGCAAATAAAATTGGAATACCTGCTGGAGTATTTTCTGCTGATGAATTACCTGAATTAGTTGAAGCTTATTATAAAAAAGACATCTCTAAAACTCTTGCTTTAGAAGCTATAAATGCTATATCTGCATTTTTTAAAGGGCAAGCTTATAATGATGAAAATACTACAGGAAATAGCTTCAAAACATATTTAGAGTTTTTGCAAACAACCAAAGATGGTAACCCTTTAGGTCAGCTAATTATTGATCAATTTGAAATTGCAAAAAATAGTATAAACGAATTAAATGATGACTTTACCATTCAAATTCAAAATGATAATCTCCAAATGCTTTTAACATATGACCATATTCAAGTAGCAGTGGTATTGATGAAAGTAGACATGCTACAAGCATTAAATATAAATGTTGATTATATTGACGCTGATGGAGATTAATTATTAATTTTCTCCTATGTTTTGGTTTAATAATAATGTTTTATAGAATAAAAAATTACTATAGTAAAAGTGCTGATCCAGCACCGCTAGTTGTATTTAGAATTTTTTTTGGAATAATGATGCTAATTAGCATTATAAGATTCTGGAATAATGGCTGGATAAAATCACTTTATATTGATCCAGGGTTTCATTTCACTTATTATGGGTTTGGATGGGTTAAAGACTTTGGAGAATACACTTATTTACTTTTTCTTATATGCGCAATATCCTCTTTATTGGTTGCTATAGGGTATAGGTATAGAATTTCAATAATTATCTTTTTCCTTTCATTTACTTATATAGAATTAATTGATAAAACAACGTATCTTAATCATTATTATTCTATTAGTGTTTTATCATTTCTATTGTGTTTTTTGCCTTTAAATGCTAAATTCTCATTAGATAATTATATAAAAAACAGGAGCTATAAAACGGTTCCTAAATGGACAGTTGATAGCATAAAACTATTACTTTTCATTATTTACTTTTATGCGGGGATTGCTAAAATTAACTCTGATTGGTTATTAAATGCTATGCCATTATCAATATGGCTCCCTTCAAAATATGACCTTCCTGTTATTGGTGAAAGCTTTATGCAATATGAGTGGGTTCACTTTTTAATGAGCTGGGGAGGAATGTTTTATGATTTGTTAATTCCATTTCTTTTGCTTTACAAGAGAACAAGAGTATTTGGATTTATTTTGGTTGTTTTTTTTCACTCATTCACCAAAATACTCTTTCCAATTGGCATGTTCCCATATATTATGATAATTTGCTCGTTGATATTTTTTGATACAAAGACGCATAAAAAAATAATAAGTTTGTTTAAAATAGTTACAAACTATTTAAATAATAAAGTCTTAATAAAAAGAAAAATACATAATACTCGAGAATTCCTTAGGCTTAGAAAATATAATGCATTAATTATAGTTCTCTTTTTTATTTTCCAAATAATCTTCCCATTTAGATATTTTGTTTACCCTGGCGAGCTTTTTTGGAATGAGCAAGGTTATAGATTTTCATGGAGAGTTATGTTAATAGAGAAAAGGGGCTATTCTAATTTTAAAATAGTTGATAGTGTCAGTAAAAAGTTTTTTTATGTTCAAAACGAAGATTTTCTAACTGATTATCAGAATAAGCAAATGAGTTTTCAGCCTGATTTTATTTTACAATACGCCCATTATTTAGGAGATCATTTCTCAAAACAGGGGCACAAGAATATCCAAGTATTTGTAGATAGTCATGTTGCTTTAAACGGTAGGGATAGTAAAAGATTTATAGACCCAAATACTGATTTATATAATCAAACTGAATCATTCAAACATAAAAATTGGATATTACCTTTAAAAGATGAGATCAAAGGGTTTTAAAATATTTATTTTCTTTTTTTTCTTAAACTATATTACTGCTCTTTCACAGAATATTATAAAAGGAAAAATCATATCGTCTGATAAAGACTTTCAGAATGATATAGTAGAAATATATGATAATAAAAATGGTTTTGTAAAGACGGTAAAAATGGGAGAAGTTTTTGAAATAATTATTGATTACAAATCTGATATAACACTAGCTTTTGTAGCGGAGAATTATCCTATAATAGAAAAAAAAATTGAAACCATTGAAGAAAAATTACTAATTATATCGCTTCCTGCTAGATTAGAAAAATTATCTGAAGTTGTTATAGGAGCTAAAAAGAAAAGATTATTTCAATTAAGAAGACTAAAGGACTATGAAGGAACTTCAGTTTTTGCCGGAAAAAAAACAGAAGTAATTATATTGGATCAGTCTTTAGCTAATTTAGCAACGAATAATGCTAGACAAATATATAGTCAGATTCCTGGATTAAACATATATCAAAATGATGATGCAGGAATTCAGCTAAATATAGGAGGCAGAGGTCTTGATCCTAGTAGGACGTCTAATTTTAATACTCGTCAAAATGGATATGACATTAGTGCTGATGTATTAGGCTATCCAGAGAGTTATTATAGCCCACCCGCTGAAGCAATAGATGAAATTCAATTATTACGTGGGGCGGCATCATTACAGTATGGAACTCAATTCGGAGGCTTAGTGAATTTTATATTAAAATCAGCAAACAAGAATAAGCCGTTTGAACTTATTACTAGAAACACCTATGGATCGTTCAATTTATATACTAATTATACTAGTGTTAGTTTAAGTCAAAACAAATTAAAATCATTTGGGTTTGCTAATTATAAAAAAGGAGATGGGTTTAGAGAAAACTCGGAATTTAGTTCACTTAATTTATTTCTTAAAAATGAATATGAGATAAATCCAAAATCAATAATTAGTGCTGAAATCACATTATTAAAATATCTTGCAAAACAAGCCGGAGGATTAACTGATCAAATGTTTCAAGAAAATCCTTTTCAAAGTAATAGGTCCAGAAATTGGTTTGAGGTAGATTGGTTGCTTTATAATGTTCTATATAAACATGAATTTTCTAAAAAATCTACACTTTCAGCAAGTTTTTTTGGTCTTAATGCAAAAAGAAATGCTCTAGGGTTTAGAACTAATCGAGTTAGTCAAATAGACCCTTTTGAAGAAAGGGACTTAATCAAGGGAGAGTTTAACAATTTTGGTTTTGAGGTTAGAATATTAAATAATTCCAAAATATTTAATAAAAGATTAACCTGGGTGGTTGGAAGTAAATTTTATAAATCAAATAATACTTCTGAGCAGGGCCCAGGATCAAAGGACTCTGATGCTAATTTTGATTTACAAACACAAAATTTCCCTAACTATAATTTTCAGTCTACCTATAAATACCCCAATGAGAATCTTGCTTTTTTTGGAGAAAATATTTTTTATATAAATGATAAATTATCTATAACTCCAGGATTAAGATATGAATTTATAAAAACTGAAAGCGATGGGTTTTATAAAAAAACAAATCAGGATGGTGCTGGAAATGTAATATTTGATCAGACTATATATAGCAATGAAATTAGAAAAAGAAATTTTATTTTAGCTGGGTTAGGAGCTAGCTATAAGGTTAAAAATGATATTGAGTTTTATTTTAATATTTCTGAAAATTATAGATCAGTAACTTTTAATGATATTAGTATATTCAATCCTGCTTATATGATTAATCCCAATATAACTGATGAAACTGGATCAACAACAGATTTTGGCCTAAGAGGCATTTATAAGAACTTTTTGTCATATGACTTAAGTGCATTTGTTTTATCATATAATAATAGAATTGGATTTGTTCAAAGAGTCACTAGTGACGGAAATGTTAAAAGTGAAAGAGGAAATGTCGGAGACGCTAGAATTATTGGGTTTGAGACTTTAATAGATTTTAATTTTCGTAAATTTTTTAAACAAAAATTTTCAAACACATCTTTAAATTACTTTGTTAACTTTTCTTTTATAGAATCAGAGTATATTCGCTCTCAGGAATTAGGTGTAACTGGAAAAAAAGTTGAATTTATTCCTGATATTAATTTTAAAACAGGAGCAAAATTTGGATATAAAAATTTCTTTTTAAGTGCTCAATATTCTTTCTTGTCAGATCAATTCACAGATTCGTCAAATGCAGTTCAAAGCAATTTGAGTGGAGTAATTGGAATTATTCCAGCCTATGAGGTACTTGACATTTCAGCATCATTTTCATTTAAAAGGTTTAAATTCGAAACGGGTTCTAATAATGCATTAAATCAATATTTTTTTACAAGAAGAGCTACTGGATATCCGGGGCCAGGCATAATACCCGCGTCCCCTAAAACATTATATTTTACTATTCAATACAAACTATGACTTCTAAAAAAAAGAATATAATATTTTATGATGGTTTTTGTGTTTTTTGCAATAAGACAATCATGTGGGTAATAAAAAATGACAAAGTTAATCAATTTAGATTTTCTCATGTTGAAAGTGTTTTCTCTAAAAGCAGATCTTTCATTGTTACTACAAATGCAATATCTGTTTTAACAGAAAAAGGAGAATATCTTCAAAGTAGCAGAGCTGTCCTTTATTTGTTAAAAAAGATTAATAAACACAATTTTCTATTAGTTATTATTGAACGCTTTCCTGATAAAATTTTGAATTTTGTTTATAATTTAATTGCCAGGAATAGATATTTAATTTTTGGAAAATATGATAAATGTCATCTTCCTGACAAAAACTTAAAATCAAAATTTTTGCAATAACTTTTCTATATGATTCTTTATCCTAATCTGTTGTAATGCCCTTTTAACTTATATCTCCATTTATTTCTGCCAATTTTTTTATTTTAACAGATGTGCCAAGAGAAACGCCAGATAATTTGGCAGATCTTCTTATGCTTTCTCCTTTTTTTAGCTCTTTTAAGCACTTAGAATTTTTTTCTTTAGCTATAAATTGTTCATAGGTTAATTTAGGCTTATTTCCTCCATTTGATTTATATGCCCCCTTTTCTTTTGCAATTCTAATGCCCCTCATTTGTTTTTCTAATTTTTGCTCAAGCTCCTGCTCACTTAGACTGGCAATTAAATTCATAATGATAAGTATGATTTTATTTTTGCTCCCATCTTTATTTAATGTATGTAGTTTTTCTTTTTCAGATTTTATGTTTACTCCCATTTCAGTGAGTTCACTAATTGTACTTGTTATATCTAATGAGTTTTTTCCTAAACATTTTATTGAATTAACTAAAAGTGTATCAATTGTGTTATTTTCAGCCATAGAATATATGCTTTTAGCATTACTGCGATCTTTAAAACTTGTGTTACTCCTACATTTATCAATCACTTCTATATATTGAATTCCTTCAGAAGTGTGTTTTATTGTTTTTTTTGACTCTCTGTCATCTGTGTGGTTTATTCTAATATATTTAGCTGCCTTCATTTTTGTTTTTTACAAATATAATAAATTATAACGTATTGAAAATGAACTATAATATTGTTATAATTTTAATATGATATATAAATAAATAAATTAATAATAATAAATTATAACTAATTTAAAAATGAACTAATAATTTGTTCAGTTTTAATATTGTTATATATTATTACTATAGTTATAATATACTAATTTAAAAAAAAAACTAATTATAAACACCAAAATAATAATGATAAACCATATTAAGAACTCTTCCCAACCCCAACTATATAAAATCATTGCAAAAACATCATCTAAATTTATTCCTTCTATTTTTAAATAATAAATTATTGGAGATGGAAATATAAATACAAAACAAATTGTTCTTAATAATATTTTCCATTTTATTGGTAAGTATCCAAAAAATAAACTATTCATATACTGTTCAATTTATTAAATGTTTATATGCTTTGTCTGCCCACATCTTATACATTTTTTTACTAGGATGTAATGAATCTTTTGATAATAGATCTTGATTATATATTGCTTTTCTTGAAATTTCTGTAATGTCTATAAAAAATATGCCCTTTTTGAGACATATTTTTTTTATTATATCATTATAATTATTTATTTCAATTCCTATGTTGTTTCTTCCTGATTTTAATCCAAACGGAGTTATACCCCAATCTGGAATTGATAAAACAAATACATTTTCACTTTTTTTAGCAAAACTTATTGCTTTTATTAATAAAAAAGAAAATTCTTTTTCAAAATCAGTTATTGTTGAACGTTGATATTGATTATTTACCCCAATAAGTAATGAAACATAATCAAAATCTGAACTAAGATTTAATTTTCCAATAGAATCTATTAATTCTGAAGTGGTGAAACCCGTTTTTGCAATAATTTTAGTTTTTACATCTATTTTTAGATAGTCTTTTAACATATTGGACAGTTGAATTGGCCACCGGTTATTTTTATTTAGGCCTTCTCCAATTGTATAACTATCTCCTAGCGCCAGGTATTTAATCTCCTTATTTTGCAAGGGCACTCCTTTAAAATTAGAGGGCGCAAAACTTAAAAAAGTAATAGTAAATAAATAAATTTTAAAAAAAAAATTATTTAAAAAGAGCATCTATTCTGTTTTTAAGCTCATGATCCAAGGCTGTTACTTTATTTTCAGAGTGTGTCCATAGTTCAAATGAAACTTTATTATATGTATTTATAATAGTAGGATGGTGATTGAGAATTTCGGACTCTTTAGCGACCTTATTTATAAATGAAACTGCTTCATTAAAGTCTTTGAATACAAATTCCTTTACTAGTTTATTATTTTCTGTTTTCCAACTTTTCATTTGTTATCATTTTGTTCCTGTTAATACTAAGGTGCCTGACCAGTTATCTTTTTCTCCTACTCTCCAGCTTTTGACATTTTTAAAGCCAGCAATTTTAAAAAAAGAGTTCCATTCTTTTTCTGATAACAGTTGCATAATTGATATACCACACTCTTCTGGCCAACAGTGAGAAGCTTTATTTTCTTTATAGTAATCTATGCCGATTATAATTCTACCACCTTGTTTCAACCAAAATCTATTTATATGTTTAATTAATTTTTCAGGATTTTGGAAGTAATAAAAGACCTCCATAGAATGAACTATATCTATTTTAATTTTCGGTTTCCATTTCATCAAATCACTATATATATATGTATTTTTTTTATCTAAATCTTTAGCCTTTTTTATCATATTTTTAGAACCATCTATTCCAATTGCTTTTTTGCAATTAGGGTTATTCCCAATAATCCTAACTGCCCAGCCATTTCCACATCCAGCATCAATAAAACTGAAATTATTTAAACCTTTTGTAGCAAAGTTTAGCATATGAGTAACAGAATTTTCATGACCTTTTTCCATGCCAATATCTCTGCCATTTTCAGCCCAATCACTAAATACTTCTATAGGCGCTCTTTTCATATTCTAAATGTAATAATTTATTCAGTTTTTTATAACTTATATGCCATGAATACTTTAACTACGATTTTAGGAGATAAATATGATTCTAATTTCCTTTCCTCACCTGAATCTTATTCAGAAATTTTAAATAAAGAAGGAATTTTAGTTTTTAAAGAATTTTTAAATAGTAATACACTTAATAAAATTTTAGATGAAGCTACAAAACTTAAACCCAAAGCCTATAAAAGTAGTTCCGAGTATAATGTTTATGTTAAACCTACAGATCCTAAATTCTCTTTATTTAGTGCTCGAAACAGGCTAATGAAAACAACTAAAATGTGTATTCCAAATGATCTTCTTATGGAAAGTTCTGATTTATTGAAAATTTACAATTCTAATGAAATAAAAAGTTTTTTTTCTTGTTTATTAGGCGTTTCAAAGCTATATCAATATAGTGATCAGTTATCTAGTGTTAATATAAATTATTATAATCCTGGAGATGCTTTAGGCTGGCATTTTGATAACTCAGATTTCACAATTACTTTATTAATAAAAAATTGTTTAAAAGGAGGATTATATCAGTATTTTACTGACATGAGATACAATGAAGATGGATCAGAAAATTACAAATTGGTTGATAGTATTCTTAATAATGAGTTAGAGCCTAAATCTCAATCTACTAAAGCAGGAGACTTGATGATTTTTAGAGGAAATAAATCTTTACATAGAGTTACTAATGTAATAGAGGGAGAAAGAATTCTTGTTACATTTAATTACAATATTTATCCTGATGTTGCCCTATCAGAGCAATCTAGAAAAACCTTCTTTGGAAGAATTGAATAATAATTATGGAGCTATATATAAATATATTTGGCACCATATTTGATTTTGAATATATTTAAAACACCTAAACACTTGATAATCATGAAACACTTTTCAATATATCTAAAAATTAGTATTATATTTTTATTAATATATAGCTGTTCTAAACAAAATGATTGGAAAACATACGATGAAACATCAAACTTCTTTATTGAATCAATTCTAGGAGTAACTTTTGATCAAGATATTGAAGAGTTAGTTGATGATGCATTTTATTCTAAATCTAATACATCAAAAACTCCAAAAAAAAGGTTTAAAGACGATAAGTATGGAACTTGTGCAACCATTTCTGTTGATGAAGAGAACAACATTAAAACAATTACATTTGATGGAGAATGTGTTGGTAAAAGAGGTCAAATAAGGAGTGGAATTATTATAGTTACTTATTCTGACACAAAAGGAGAAATCGGAAGCTTTAGACAGATTAATTTTGATGATTTTTACCTAAATGATATAAAAATTGAAGGTGTTAGGAGAAATGAAGTTGTTGACATAGATCAAACATTAAACAAAACAGTTCAGATGACGCTTGAAAATGGAAAAATGATTTATCCAGATGAAAGTTTCTCTATAAAATCCAAAGTTATAACCAAGTTTATTGTATTTGAAGATGAAAAACATTTTTCAACTACAATTACTGGTAATGTAAATAGCATAGATTCAAATGGAGAATTATATTATATGGAGATTACTGTACCTATTCTTTTTACTCGCGAATGTTCGGAAGAATTAAACAATAGAAAAGGAAGAATTCCTGTTGCTGGAGAAAAGATAATAATTAAAGGAGAAGATGAAATTATTGTAAACTTCGGAGATGGAGAATGTGATTTTATGGCTGAAGTAACGAAAAATGGTCAAACAGAAATTATAGACTTAAGAAAGATTCGTCGAAAAAAGAAATTTCCAAAAAACTAAATAATAATATTTTTAAGTGATTTCAATATAAGAAATACACTAATTTTGCGTTTTAATAAAAAAAGATATAAAAAAATGAAAAAATTAATAGCAATATTCGCCTTAGCTGGATTAATTTTTAGCTCATGTGATACTAAAGTAGAAACTAAAGTTGAATGGGGAGGGCCTTCAGATGAAGATAATGCAACTTTCTCAAAACAAATTGAGACTTATGGAACCTTTAGACAAGGGTTTAATGAAGAAAACATGGAAATGTTAATGGGGACTATGGCAGACTCTTTAAAATGGAGCCCAGCTTGGTACAATGAAAATAAAATTCTTGGTTATGATGATTTGAAGTCTCAATTACAAGAATATTTTAATCAGTTTGATAACATAACATTTGCTGAAGGTGAGGGATTAGTCAATCCTAATGCTCCTGCTTTTTGGGCAGGTTCACACTATTCTTCAGGAGAAAATATGGCTTCATCTAGCCCATCTATTATGAGAGTATATGGAACATGGTCAGCTACTCATAGTGAATCAGGAGCTAAAGTATTTAATAAATATTATGGAGTATTAAACTTTAATTCAGATGGTAAAATAGCTGAAATTTCTGATTGGATGGATATAAGCGGAATGCAAGCACAGATTGAAAATCATTTAGCAAATAAATAATAGCTTAAACAATCAAATCTAACTTAAAAACACCCCTCTAATTTTTAGAGAGGTGTTTTTATTTGTAGCCCTGACAGGAGTCGAACCTGTATCTAAAGTTTAGGAAACTTTTGTTCTATCCATTGAACTACAGGGCTATTTTTTTAATAGAATAATTATAAAACTATAACTTAGATATAAAATGTTTATATGATTCTATAAAAAAGTTTTATAATTATTATAATTAAAAATTATTTTTATAATATATATTTAAAAATTATGGAATCATTTAAAAATATTAAATATCAAACAAAAGAATTACAATCTAAAATTTCTGCTAATACAGCCTTAGAACTCTTAATTAATGGAAACAAACGTTTTGTAGATAAAAAGTTTTCAAAAAAAGATTATTTTCTACAAATTAGTAAGTCTACCAGCGGACAGTATCCTTTTGCAATTATTTTAAGCTGTATAGATTCTCGAGTTCCACCAGAAATTATTTTTGACAAAGGGATAGGAGACATTTTCAGTGTTAGAGTTGCAGGAAATGTTGTTTCTTCAGATGTTTTAGGAAGTATTGAATATGCATGTAAATATGCTGGTGTTAAATTAATATTGGTTTTGGGGCATACATCGTGTGGAGCTGTTAAAGGTGCCTGTGATAATTTAAAAGATGGAAATTTGTCAGGATTACTTGAAAAAATTGATCCAGCTGTAAAAATCACTAAAACAGATTCTAATGAGAAAAGAAATTCCTCAAATATTGAATTCGTTAATAAAGTTGCAGAAAATAATACTAAAATTTCAATAGACAATATTTTAGCCAAAAGCTCTATTTTAAAAAAACTTTATAATTCTAAAAACATAAAAATTAAACGAGCTATTTATGATGTTAATAATGGTAAAGTCTCCCTTTTAAATTAACATTATATGAACTATTTCAATTTTAAACATTTAAAAGGTGATTTTTTTGGAGGCTTAACTGCTGGCATAGTTGCCTTACCTCTTGCACTTGCTTTTGGAGTTAGTTCAGGACTAGGACCAAGCGCTGGATTATATGGAGCTATTTTTGTAAGCTTTTTTGCTGCTCTTTTTGGAGGGACTGAAACACAAATATCTGGACCTACAGCTCCTATGACTGCTGTTAGTATGGTTGTGATTGGATCGCTTATTGCTATAAATCAAGGGGATGTATCTAAAGCACTACCAGCTATTTTAACAATATTTTTAATTTCCGGATTAATGCAAATATGTTTAGGCATTGTTGGGTTTGGTAAGTATATAAAATATATACCCTACCCTGTTGTTTCTGGATTCATGACTGCTATTGGGGTAATAATTATTGTTACTCAAATAGCTCCTGCAATTGGCTATTATCCATCTGAAGACACTGAGTTTGTTAAAAATTTTAGGCCAATAGCTGAAGAAAGGATTCAAGAAAAAATGTTAAATGAAAAGATTCTAGAGGGAAATCTTTTACTAGAAGAAATTACTGAAACAATTCAGAAAGCAAAAAACATTCCCGAAGAAGAGATATTGAAGGAATCAAAACTTATTGCAGCATCAAGAACTTCAGGAGTATTAGGTTCAATTAAATTTTTGCCTAATACTCTTACTAGGATTAACATTCTAGAATTTTTGTTGGCATTAGGCACAATAATTATTATTTATGGATTTAAAAGAATTACAACTGCAATTCCAAGCACTCTTGTATCATTGGTTATTATGTCAGGTATTGCAGTAGTATTTAATTTAGATTATAGGACTATTGAAACTATTCCTAGTGGATTACCTATTCCAAATATTAGAATTTTTTCAGAATTTAGTATTAATAGTATTACTCCTTATTTTTTCACTGCACTAACACTTGCACTACTTGGAGCAATTGACTCCCTTCTTACTTCTGTAGTTGCAGATAATATGACTAAGACAAAGCATAAACCTAATAAAGAACTGATTGGGCAGGGGATTGGAAACACTATTGGCGCAATCTTTGGAGGAATTCCAGGAGCTGGAGCAACAATCCGAACAGTTGTAAATATAAATTCAGGCGGAAAAACAAGAATATCAGGAATGATTGCTGGAGCCGTTTTGCTTATAATATTATTAGCTTTAGGTCCAATAGCATCTTTAATTCCTGCAGCTGTTTTAGCTGGAATATTAATTACAGTAGGAATTGGTGTTATGGATTATAAAGGACTTAGGGCAATTCCGTATATGCCTAGAGCTGAGGTTTCAATAATGTTAATTGTACTGATATTGTCATCCATTTGGAATTTAGTTTATGCAGTTGGAATAGGATTAGTTATTGCATCGTTAATGTTTATGAAGAAAATAGGTGATCTTACTGCTAAAGACTCATCAATTATTCCAATTAAAGAAATTCCTTGGAAAGATGAAAAAAATATTCCCGATAATGTTTTTATTAAGCATATTAATGGACCATTGTTTTTTGGTTCTACTTCTGATTTTCAACAACTTTCTAAACAAATACCTGAGATTGCTTCTACAATAATTATCCGTCTTGATAAAATGCCATATATTGATCAATCAGGATTGTATGCTATGGAAGATGTTTTAGTTGATTTAATTAATTCTAAGAAAGATATTCTATTAGTGCATATTGCTGAGCAACCTAAATATATGCTTGAAAGGATAGATATAATTCCAGATTTAATTCCTCAAGAACAAGTTTTTGATTCAATTGAAGATTGTGTTAAATGGATTAATACAAATACTAAATAAAGAACTCTGTTTAAATGGATTTACTGAATATTATAAAAAGCAGAAGATCAATAATGCCAATTCAATATAATTCTAAACCCCTAGATGATAATAAAATCAATCAAATATTAGAAGCAGCAAATTGGGCGCCAACTCATAAAAGAACTGAACCTTGGAGATATAAGATTTTTAAAGGAAAAAAAAAAGAGGATCTTGGAGAGTTTCTGTCAAAAAAATATAAAGAGACTAGTAAAAAATTTTCAAAGTTTAAGGAAATAAAAATAAAAGAAAAGATTTTTAAATCATCTGTTATAATTTTAATATGCATGCAACGAGATCCCAACAAATCAATTCCCAAATGGGAAGAGATTGCTTCTGTTTCAATGTCGGTTCAAAATATGTGGCTGATGAGTTCTTTTCTTGGAATAGGCTCATATTGGAGTTCTCCATATCTAATAAATTACATAGGCGAATTTATTAAATTAAATCAAGGGGAAAGATGCCTAGGAATTTATTATTTAGGAAACTATTCTAGTCAACCTCCTTCTAGGAAGCCATCGTCAATTGAAGATAAAATTCAAAAGTTTTATTAAGAAGAATACTCATTAAGTATTTTGTCAATCAAATGGATTACTTGATCTACATTTTCTTTAGTAAAGCACATTGGAGGCTTTGTTTTGATAATATTATTCATAGGGCCATCTGTTCCAACTAAAACATAGTTGTTTCTTAATTCGTTCTTTAATTTTTGAGCTAAAACAGTATTAGGATTACCTTTAAAATCTATAATTTCAATACCAAGGAAAAATCCATTGCCCCTAATCTGACCAATTGTATGGAATTTTGATTTAAGATTTGACAATCGTTTTTTATAGTAAGCACCTATTTTTTTTGCATTTAATTGAAGATCCTCTTTATCAATTATAGTTAGCACAGTATTTGCTATTTCGCATGATACTGGGTTACCTCCAAAAGAACTAAAAAATTCTACTCCCTCTCCAAATGAATCAGCAATAGCTTTTTTAGTAATTACCGCACCCATTGGATGACCATTAGCCATGGGTTTGCCTAGTATTACAATATCTGGAATAACATCTTGGTTTTCATATGCCCAAAATTTATTTCCTGTTCTGCCAAATCCAGTTTGAACCTCATCTGCTATGCAAACGCCACCTTGATTTCGTATTTTTTTGTATACGTTTTTTAAATAATTTATTGGAAGCTCATGCTGTCCAGCGCAACCCAAAATGGTTTCACTTATAAAAGCAGAAACTTTTCCATAATTTTTTTTAATTTGATTGTCTAATCCTTCTATTTTCTCATTTTTCAACACCATATTCTTAGTTGGTTTAGGAAGAGGAATCTTTATTATATGGCTTTTCTGCCCTATACCTTTTGGGTTATTAAACTTATAGTCACTTATTTCAATTCCCAATTGGGTATTTCCATGGTATCCTTGCTCCATAACCATTATTTTATTTTTTTTGGTATACCATCTTGATATTCTTATTGCCAAATCTGAAGCTTCACTTCCAGAATTTACAAAAAACACTTTACTTAAACTCTTAGGAAACTTATTCAATAATTTTGAAGCATAATCAGATAGTGAATCATAAATGTATCTGGTATTAGTATTTAATTTTGACATTTGATTTTGTGCAGAACTCACCACATTAGGATGTGAATGTCCAACATGAGGAATATTGTTATATGCATCTAAAAAAGTATTTCCGCTTTTATCATAAAGATATTGGAATGCAGCTTTATATAAATAAATAGGGTTTTTATAACTTAATGATAGACTCGAGCTAAAAAATAATTTTCTTTCTTTAAGTTTTGATGAAAGAGCAGAAGAATAGAGGGGTCTAAGATTAATAGCTTTTCTAAATGAGTTTTCTGCTCGGATAGGATTAATTTTAATCCATCCAGTTAACATATTCCAAGCTTTTTTTTCGCTTATAGTTAAATATTTGTTGCTAGGATTTTTTTGTTTAGAAACTGCTGAGTTACATACACTTAAACATAATCTCAATGAAATTTTATAATAAAGCACTTTTAATTCTAGCTCTTTTAGAGGTAATATGGAATTGTATGAAGAGATTAGCTTTTCAGCCCAAAACAAATAGTTTTTTTGACCATAGCACAAATAAACAATACCAATTGCAAGCTCATCAATTAGATCTGAATATGCCATATCTCCAAAATCTATAATACCAGTTAATTTATTTTTTTGAATTAATAAATTCCATTCATTAGCATCATTATGTATAATGGATTTTCTCAATTCGCCATTTAAAGGAGTAACATTTTGCTCATATTGTTGAATAAAGTATCTAACTAAACTTTGTTTTTTAAAATCATCAATTGAATTAATTTTAGTCCTTAATATGGAAGTGTTCATTTTCCAATCCCAGTTTCTATTTTCAATTATGGGATTTTGAATTGTTATAAGTTTTTTATCCAACCTTGCTAATAATAACCCAAGAGAGTATGCAGTTTTTTCTGTTATTTTAATTTCACCTAAAAAAGTCCCCTTAACAAAGGAAAGAAGGTGTAATAAAATTTTATTTTCTTTCCACTTAACTTCCTTTATCCAGCCTCCATCAATCATTTTGATAGGTTTTGGAAAATCAATTAATGAATTTAAATTTATTGAGTTAAGAATTTTTATTTCAGCCTCTAAAATTGGAAGAATAGTAATATTTGAATAAGTTTTTAAAATGTATTTTTTTCTTGATGTTTCTACTAAAAAATTTTGATTATCATAACCATCCAATTTTTTAATTTTCTTGGCTTCAATTCCAAAATACTTATTTAATAATTTATCCATTTTTAAATATACTAAATACAAAAAAACCTCACTTTAAAGTGAGGTTTTAAAATATAAAATCTGATTACTTTATTATTCTTGACTTTCCTCAGCTTCTTCTGGATCTGGTGCAACAGCCATTACCATTCCAGTTGCATCAAAGAACTCACCAGATGCAGCTACTTTACCATCTGCATTAAACTCTAACCAGTGATAGGAGTTTATTGAAAATGCCTTCTCTGTATCTATACTTGTTCCAGACCATGTTCCATACACTCTTACTCCACCATTTGGAATTAAGGTAGTGTTGTCAACGCCAGGGAGCCATATTGCGTTAGAAAAAGTTACATCTTTAAATTTTGTCATATAAAATTTAGTTTCCTCTGAAGCAGCTTCTTTATTTATTTGACCTTCACCATAAAAAGGAGATTGATGCTTAAGACTGTCTGAAGTCATCGAATTCCATTTTTCAAAATCTTGATCCACAAAGGTTTGAAAATATTCTTGTGCAAGAACTTTATTTTTTTCATAATCTCCTGCTGATTTTATTTGATTACATGCTGTAATTGAAATAGCAAATAAACCAATCATTATAATTTTTTTCATTGTTGTTAATTTTAATAAAATCTAAGTAGCTAAAGTATTGATTTAAAATAATAATTTCATGAAATTATTATTTTAAATAATCTTTATCTTAGCAAAACATTTATAGCTTTTTATGAAAAAGTACTTTTCTCCAGCATCTTTGTTAGTTATATTAGTTTATGCATTTATGATTTTATGTTTGATAATCAAAGAAATAGGTGGGTTTTAATTATTCGTAATATTTTATTGAATGAAAGTTTTTAAAAAAGCAACCATTATTGTAATGAGTTTGTTTTATATAAATATTGGAATTAGACATTTCTCTAATCCCACTTATTTTATGGCAATAATGCCTCCATATTTAAAATGGCATCTTGAATTAGTTTATATAAGTGGATTTTTTGAAATTTTATTTGGAGTAGGATTATTAACCCGCTATAGAAGACTCTCATCATTTGGTTTAATTTTACTTTTAATAGCAGTTTTCCCTGCAAACATTTATCTAATAATGAATGAACAAGCTCAAAATGCATTAGAAATAACAAAACAAACAGCAATTATTAGAGCTCCTTTTCAATTAGTTTTTTTAGGTCTAGCATACTGGCACTCAAAAGATTAATTAATCGATTATAGAGTTTTTAAATAAATAGAGTTTATTTAAAAACTCATTGTTCAGCACATCATTTTTAATACCTGAATTTGAGTCAAAATTAGTTTTAAAATTTGGCAATGAGAATTTTTGTATATCATTTGGGTTTCCTCTAGAGATTCTATTATAAGCTATTTCTAGAACTAATACTGCCCCTTTTGCACCATTTGATGTGGCTAATAAGAACATTGGTTTATTGCACCAAACTATTTTTTCAATTCTTGAAATCCAATCAAAAATATTTTTAAAAGCGGCCGTATAAGAACCATTATGTTCAGCGAAAGAGATAATAATACCATCAGCTAATTTTAAATGCTCTTTAAATTTATAGGCTGCTTTGGGTATACCAGATTTTCTCTCATAATCCTCACTATAAATTGGCATTTCAAAATCATTAAGATCTAATAAATTTATTGTAGCATCTTTGATTTGCTTTGCTGTATAACTTGCTAATTTTTTATTAATTGATTTTGTCGATGAACTAGCACCAAAAGCAACAATTTTTATCATTTTAAATATTTATTAAAGTATCCTTATAGTTTAATTTATTTATTTTTTATCGCTATACATTCAATTTCTAATTTTGCATTTAAAGCCAAGCCACTTGCAGCAAATGTACTTCTAGAAGGCATCTTATCCCTTTTAAAATGTTTGATATATTCTTTGTTCATTTCTCCATAATCATTAATATCAGACAACATACATGTACATTTGAAAACATTATCAATAGAAGAACCTATTTCTTCAAGTGTGTTTTTAATGTTTGTCAAAGCTTGTTTAGTTTGAGCAGTTATTCCGCCCTCAATCAGTTTTCCATTAGGAAGCGTTCCTATTTCACCTGAAAGATATATTACATTTCCAATTATTGTTGCTTCGGAAAAAGGATAATTTTTACTTAAATGTTCTGTACTGTTTATTCTTTCAATTTCTTGACTAAACAAAAAGTTAGCAGCTAGAATCAAAACTAAAAAACACATATTTTTAATTTTTAGTGATTTTTGTTCATTTTTAATCAATTTTTGTTCATTTTTGTTCATTTTTGTTGATTTTTGGTCATTTTTTCGTCAATTTTCGTCAATTTTCGTCAATTTTCGTCAATTTCGTCAATTTTGATCATATATTGAAATTTACTGTTTAATAAATGTACTTATTATGCAGGGTTTATTTTACAGGCTAAATCTATAATTTGGGCACTTAATTTCGCTGTACTTGAATCATAATCATATTTTGGGTTTAACTCGACGATGTCCATTGCTATAACTTTTTTTGATTTAAAAATATGTTCAAAAATAGATTTAAAAAAGGAAATAGAAAATCCAAAAGGACTTGGAGCGCTTACCCCTGGTGCAATAGAAGAGGTAAAACCATCTAAGTCAACACTAACATAAAGTAGATCACATGTTTTTATAAAGCTTTCTATTATAGAAAGTACTTTTTTTTCGTTTTGAAAATTAAAATCTTCAACAGGAATATAACTAACACCAAGTTTTGAAGCCGTATTGTATAAAATTCTAGAATTAGCAGATTTTTGAATTCCTAAAACAAGGTATTTAACAGACTTTTCCCATTTATTTAATATTTGATAAAAAGGTGTGCCAGAATTACCTTTATCAGAAGGTTTTCGTAAATCAAAATGTGCATCAAAGTTTATTATTCCAATTTTTTTATTACTAAAGGCTTTTTTTATTCCCATAAAATGTCCATAACTAAGATCATGTCCCCCTCCAAGACCAATAGTGAAACAATTTTTTCTTATTAGTTCTTTTGATATTTCAGAAAATGCTTTTTGACATCCTTCCATTTCTTTATTTGGACAGGTCACATCACCAAAATCAATAATTAGTTTTGTTTTTAAATGAAAAGCTAATTTTCCCAATTGTTTTCTTATTTCTTTTGGACCATTAACGGCGCCAACTCTTCCGCTGTTTCTTCTAACTCCCTCATCACAAACATATCCTAGTATTCCTACACATTTTCTGTAATTACTATTATCACGAATTAATTTCTTGTGTGATAGTTTTATTTTTTCATGCCAGAATAGAGGTTGATTAACATTTTTTGACACTCTTTGATTCCAATTTTTCTTATCTGGAGGAGAGTAATAATTTAATTTAGGATTTAGTGAGCTCATGCTTCTTTTCCATTTATGTAAACTTTTTCAATTAAGGTATTTCCAAATGAATAAGGAATCATTGAGTAAGAAGAAATGGGTTTAGTTAATATTAAATTAGCTGTTTTACCTTCAGTTATACTTCCTAATTTATTGGATAATCCCATAGCATATGCACCATTTATTGTTGAGGCGTTTATTGCTTCTTCAGGACTTAATCTCATTTGGCTACATGCAAGAGAAATTACAAAATTCATATTTCCAGATGGAGCTGAACCAGGATTATAATCACTAGCCAAAGCTAATGGTATATTTTTATCAATAATTTCTCTTGCTGGACAAAAAGGAAGTCTCAGGAAAAAAGAACAATTAGGCAAAGCAACAGCAATAGTTTTACTTCCTTTTAAAGCAGAATAATCTTCTTTTTCCATAACTTCAAGGTGATCAACCGATAAAGCGCCTAATTCTACACCCAAAGAAACCCCCCCAAGATGATTAAATTGATTAACATGGATTTTAGGGATTAAACCATGTCTTATACCACACTCCAAAATTCTTCTAGTTTGTTGAACTGAAAAATATTCTTTTTCACAAAAAACATCTATATAGCTAGCAAGTTTTTCTTTTGCTACTCTTGGAATCCATTCATCTATAATTTTTTTTATATACTCATCTTTATTGTTTTGATATTCCTTAGGGACTGCATGAGCAGCTAAAAAAGTTGATTTTATTGAAATATCGTAGTTTTCATTTAATTGTTTAATTACTTCAAGCATTTTTATTTCTGCTTCAATCTCAAGCCCATAACCAGATTTAATTTCAATTGCTCCAGTACCGAGCTTGATTACCTCTTCAATTCTTTTTGAACTTTGATTGTAAAGTTCTTCAAAAGAGGTTTCCCTAAGGATGTTTGAAGAATTTAGAATTCCACCACCATTTTTTGCAATAGTTTGATAGCTTTCACCTGAAATTCTTTGAACAAATTCTTTTTCTCTGTTTCCAGAGTAGACGATATGACTATGGGAATCACACCAAGCAGGAAGTAAATAACGGTTTTTTGAATCAACTTTTTCTATAGAATTTAATGATGGACAATTTTCCATTGGACCATAATCTATTATTATTCCATCTTCAATTAAAAGAAAGGCATTATCAATTTTGCTTAATTCTTTCATTCTATTACCAATAATAAGCTTATCAGAATTATCTAAAACCTGCAAAAGTCCTTTTATATTTACAAAAATCTTTTTCATTTAAATAGGGAGTCTAAAATATTCGTGTTTACATTTTCTGCAGGTGTAACTTTCAACTTTGAAGTTCTTTTCATTTCTTTTTTTATTGCAAAAACAGCAGATGAATTTAGCGCCCAACTTCTTCTTGCAAGTCCATTGTTAACATCGAAAAATATCATGTTTTTTATGCGTTTATTACTACTATTACTGCCATCAAGTAACAATCCAAAACCACCATTAATAACTTCCCCCCAGCCTACTCCTCCACCATTATGAATTGAAACCCAGGAAGCTCCTCGAAAGCTATCTCCAATAACATTATGAATAGCCATATCAGCAGTAAACTTACTGCCGTCATAGATATTTGATGTTTCTCTATAGGGGGAATCTGTCCCACCAACATCATGATGATCTCTTCCAAGAATTATATTTCCTATTTTCCCCTCAGCTATATATTTATTAAAGGCTAATGCTATTTTCATTCTTCCTTCTGCATCTGCATATAATATTCTAGCTTTAGAACCTACAACTAAATTGTTTTTGTTAGCATCATTTATCCATTTTATGTTATCATCAAGTTGTGAATGGATTTCTTTTGGAGCATTTTTTCTAATTTTCTTTAAAATAGTTTCAGCAATTTTATCTGTGATTTCTAAATCTTGTAATTTACCTGAAGTGCAAATCCAACGAAAAGGACCAAAACCATAATCAAAACATAGAGGACCAAGTATATCTTGAACATAAGAAGGATAGCAAAAATCGCTTTTGTCTTTGTTCATTACTTCTGCACCTGCTCTTGATGCTTCAAGTAAAAAAGCATTTCCATAATCAAAAAAGTAAGTTCCATTTTTTGTATGAGCTTTTATAGCTTTTGCATGCCGCTTCAATGATTCTTGAACTTTTATTTTAAATTGCTTTGGGTCATTTCTTAACATTAAGTTACCTTCCTCATATGAAACCTCCACAGGATAATAACCTCCAGACCAAGGGTTATGAAGAGATGTTTGATCTGATCCTACTGCAACTTGGATATTTTCAATTAAAAACCTTTCCCAAACATCTACTATATTTCCAATGAATGCAATTGAAACTGTTCTTTTTTGCGATACTGCTTTTCTTACAAATAAAATTAAATCATTCATATTTGAAATAAGCATATCAACCCAACCTTGATCTTTTCTTTTTTCTGCGGCCAGTATATTTACTTCAGCTATAATTGATATACATCCAACTATATTACCTGCCTTAGCTTGGGCGCCACTCATTCCACCTAAACCCGAAGATAAAAACACTTTGCCCTTTGTTGTCTCACCTTTCTTTAAAATCATTCTGAATGCATTCATTAATGTGATAGTAGTTCCATGAACAATTCCTTGTGGACCTATATACATGAATGAACCTGCCGTCATTTGACCATATTGAGTAACTCCTAAAGCATTATACTTTTCCCAATCATCATGGCTAGAATAATTTGGAATCATAATTCCATTAGAGATTACTAGTCTAGGAGCTTTTCTAGATGATGGAAACAGGCCCATTGGATGACCAGAATATAGGTGAAGTGTCTGTTTATCCCCCATTGTAGCAAGATATTTCATAGTTAACAAATACTGAGCCCAGTTTTGGAATGCAGCTCCATTTCCTCCATATGTTATTAATTGATCTGGATGTTGAGCTATAGCAGGGTCCAAATTATTTTGAATCATCATCATTATTCCAGCAGCCTCTTTAACTTTAGCAGGATATTCGTCTATATGCCTAGCATAAATATCATAAGTTGGCTTGAATCTTAACATATAGATTCTTCCATAATTGCAAAGTTCCGAATAAAAATCTTTGGCAAGCTCTTTATGCCAATTTGCAGGAAAATATCTTAGTGCATTTCTAATTGCTAATTTTTTTTCTTTTACAGACAGAATGTCTTTTCTTTTAGGAGCACTATTTAAAGAAGAATCAGAAGATTTAGGAGGGGGTAATTTGTTTGGAATACCCTGAACAATAAGTTCCTTGAAATTCATAAATCTAATTTTACATTTATTAACCTTTTATTAACTAGTTCAATCATTTTTTCAATATCATAACTTAGAAGTCTGTCTGATTTTAACTTTTTAACATGTTTTCTAATGAAATCTAAGCTAAGTTCAATAATTGGAGAAAACTTATTTGGTCGACGAAATTCTAGAGCCTGAGAAGCATTTAATAATTCTATAGCTATAATTTTTTCAATATTGTTTATCACTTGTAGAAGTTTTGTCCCGGAAATACTTCCCATAGAAACATGGTCTTCTTGGCCCATTCCAGTAGGAATACTATCAGAAGAGACTGGGAAGCACATCGATTTGTTCTCTGAAACTAAGGCGGCGGTAGTATACTGAGTAACCATAAATCCTGAATTTATACCAGGGTTTTCTGACAGCATTTTTGGAAGACCATATAGTCCTTCTAAAAGAAGATAAATGCGTCTATCTGAAATGTTTCCTATTTCAGAAACTGCTATTGATAGGTAATCAATAGCAAGGGCTAAAGGCTGTCCATGAAAGTTGCCTCCTGAAACTGCAACCCCGTTGTCCAAAATAATTGGGTTATCCGTGACAGAATTAATTTCTACTTGTGTTAATTCTTTTAAATGATTCAATGCATTTCTTGATGCTCCATGTACTTGAGGAATGCACCTAATTGAATAGGGATCTTGGACACGATCACAGTTTATATGAGATTTTGTGTTCTCTGAGTTTTTTAAAATAGAACGCATTCGCTTTGCAACTTTTTTAGTACCATCAAATGGTCTTAAATCATGCAGCTCTTCCATAAAGGGAGTAATGCTTCCTTGAAAACCTTCAACAGTCATTCCAGCAGCTAAATCTGCCAAATCGAATAAATATTCTAGTTTAGAAATTCCTTGAATGGCATGAGCTAATATGAATTGAGTTCCGTTAATTAAAGCTAAGCCTTCTTTTGCTTTTAATTTAAACGGGTTTAATTTGTGTTTCTTTAATATAAATTCACAAGAAACCTTTTGTTTTTCATTCCATAAATAACCCATTCCAATTAGTGGTAAGAATAAGTGAGATAAAGGGGCTAAATCACCTGAAGCTCCTACAGATCCTTGCTTTGGGACAACAGGGATTATATCATTTTGTATGAAAAATATAAGACGCTCAATAATTTCTAAACGCACTCCTGAATATCCCTTTGACAATGAAATTATTTTACATACAAGCATTATTTTTGAAATAATTGGATCCACTGGTTCTCCAACACCTACCGCATGACTTAGAAGAAGATTTTTTTGCAAAAGCTCTGCTTCTTCAACAGAAATTCTTTTCGTGCATAATGGTCCAAAACCAGTATTTATTCCATAAACCGCCTCATTATTTTTAGATAATTTTTGAACCCTATTATAGCTTTGAATTATTTTGGATTTTGTAGCATCACTTAGAGATATTTTATCTGGATTTTTAATAAGAGAAATCACATCACTAAACGACAAATTGTTCTTCTCAAGTATTGACATTACTATAATAATTTAGGGATACATTATGTCTTTTATTTGTTTCCATTTTACTAATTTAACATTGTTTTTTATTAATGCATTTTTAAACTTAGGGCTTGACAAAATCAAATAATCCAAACTTCTCCATTTGGAGCCATAATTTTTTCTACCGGAAGTGATAAATTGCATTTCTTCATTATCATAAGAAAGGTGAACGATTAACTCATTTAAGCCTGGTTTGAGCTTATTAATTACAGAGGTATAGTATTTTTCCCAATCATCAAATTTTAAGCCCTTTTCTGCCATATGCATTTTATCAACAATTACTAAATTTTTTGGTTTAGGAAAATTTTTATCAAAATGAGCTGATAAAACTCTAGGAACAAAAACGGGAAGCTTATTTTTCCTTCCTAACTCAAGATATATTTTAAATAATTCAGTAGAAAAAAATAAAGCACCTTCATGACTATCTAGATGAGTTGGTTTTATTCCAAGGGCTATAGCTCTATCTATCTGAGCTTGTAATTCCTTTCTAACATCTTTTGGATTAGCTTTCTTGATAAATGTTTTTTTATTCTGATAAAAGTTCCCATTACTATTTATTAATGAGGGGATGGAGTCTGAGATACTTACCCCTGACCATTTATATGATTTCCATTCAGAGGTAAAAGTTAAATGAAGACCAAGATCCATATTTGGATTATTTTTAAAATATTCAGCAACTTCTTTTGCGTAAGGGGTTGGCATCATAACACTTGCAGAAGTTATAAAACCTTTGTTATTTGCATCAAAAGAAGCCTCATTTACAGCAGGAGATAAACCTAAATCATCAGCATGAATAATTAATAGTTTATCCTCTTTGTTGTAACCTAATTTCTCGGCTAAGCCTTCATATTGAGGTAATTTTTTTGGGCTGGAAGTAATAAAATTATATGCAAGTTTTAAATCATATATTGGTATTTCTTTTACGTTGAAATAAATACGAACACCTATAAGTGATGAAATAATTAAAAGTATTAATGTGAGGATAATTTTTACAAAAACTCTTTTCATAATTTCCCTATAAGTGTATCAGTTCCTAAATATTTTTCTTGTTCATTATAGAACCATGACCTTACTTTTGGCATTATAATTCCACTAATTTCTATTTGTTCTGATAATAAAATATATTCACCGTCATTTTTTGACTCTTCATGAAAAAACTGATAAGCTTCTAATGCATATGTTTCCGGGTTAAAATAGAAATACCAGCGATCTTTTCCAACAGGTTCACTATAATCAACCTTTAAAACCAGGTAATTTTTTCCTTTGAATTTTCTATTTTCAACTTTTGGGTGAATTATTGTTCCAGAATCTTTTAATTTCATAGGCAGTCCATATAAATATGTGTAGTAATCTCTCATTTTTTTAGCATTTTTACACGTTAGCTTATGAGTTTTTATTTGATTATCAGAATAGGAATTTTTCCCGTTTAATTTGACTATACAATCTTGTTTGTTTACTATTTTTTCAATAATATTTTTACCCTCATTAATAGTAAGTTCAAAAAAAGACTTTGGAAGATTAATTTTAACAACGCTAATTCTCTTGTGTCCATTTGGCCTAGTCATAGTTACATTTAACACCCCATTAAATTTTGGCCACAAGTTATTTGGATCATGAAATGCAATACTCTTTTCTAGTAATTTTTGTCCGTTAAATTCTGAGGATTCAGAAATGCTTTTTTCCCCGACATAATATATTGATAGAGTTAAAAAGGCAAGAACTACAAAAAAGATTATAAGAATTTTTTTCATAAAATTATCATCCTTAATGCAAAATAATCATTTAAGATTAAAACAAGAGTATTTATACTTTGCGCAATTCAGATTAAATTTTTATACATTTAGTTTAATATTGATCAAAACTCATAAATAAAATGAAAAAATTTAGCTCTTCTTTTACTGGTAATATTTTTATTATTAGTTGCCTAATGTTTCAACTAAATGTTGTAGCTCAAAAAAAATATTCAAAATCTAAATTAAAAAAACATAAAACAGAAGCTAACTCAATTATTCAAGAAAATCATAAAAAAACTCAAGTCATGATTGATAAGATTTTTAGTTTTGCTGAATTAGGATTTCATGAGATAGAATCATCTAAATATCTTACAAAGATACTTGCAGATTCAGGTTTTGAAATCTCCTATGGGGTTTCTGGAATCCCAACAGCTTGGTTTGCTAAGTGGTCTAATGGCAAAGGTCCTGTGATTGCTTTAGGAAGTGATGTTGACTGTATTCCAAAGGCTTCTCAGTATCCTGGAGTTGCATATCATAAACCCATTATTGAAGGAGCCCCTGGTCATGGGGAAGGGCATAATTCAGGAATTCCATTAAATATAACTGCCGCGTTAGCAGTTCAAAAAATTATGAAATCAAATAATTTAAAAGGAACTTTGGTTTTGTGGCCTGGAATAGCTGAAGAATTAGTTGCATCTAAGGCATGGTTTGTTCGCGATGGATTATTTGATGGAGTTGACATGTGCATTTTTACTCACGTTTCTAGTAATCTTGGTGTTTCATGGGGTCAGGCAACAGGAACTGGACTTATTTCTGTGGAATATACTTTTGAGGGAGAAGCTGCCCATTCAGCTGGTGCACCATGGAGAGGCAGAAGTGCTCTTGATGCTGCAGAACTCATGAATATAGGATGGAACTATAAAAGAGAGCATTTGCATCCTTTAAAGCGATCTCATTCTATTTTTACAGACGCAGGGGATCAACCAAATGTTGTTCCATCAAAAGCTTCAATATGGTTCTATTTAAGAGATATTTATTATGAGGGAATTATGAAAATGTATGAAGATGCAAATAACATAGCTGATGGTGCTGCAAAAATGACAGACACAAAAGTTAGCTCTAGGGTTGTTGGAACAGCTTGGCCTAGACATTTTAATAAAGTTATTGCTGAAACTATGTATAAAAACATTCAAAAAGTTGGTCTTCCAAAATGGTCCCCAGAAGATCAGTCTTTAGCAAAAGCTGTTCAGAAAGAAGTTGATTCTAAATATTCTGAAGGACTAGCGACAAAATTAAGACCCCTTGGAAAACCATCTAAAGTTTTAGTAAGTGGTGGGTCTGATGATATCGGAGATATCTCATGGACTGTCCCGACTGTGACCCTTCGTTTTCCTTCTAATATTCCGGGGTTACAAGGACATCATTGGTCCAATGCAATTACAATGGCAACTCCTATTGCTCATAAAGGAGCTACAGCAGGAGCAAAGGTTGTCGCAATGACAGTTTTAGATTTTTTAACTCAACCAGATTTACTAGATTCTGCTAAAGACTATTTTGAAAACACTCAGAAAAAAGAAACAAAATATAGGCCTATGATTAGCGATGATGATCCGCCTCCAATTGAATTAAATACTCAAATTATGGAAACATTTAGAAAGACAATGGAGCCATATTATTTTGATGAAAATAAATATGATACATATTTAGATCAGCTTGGAGTTTCATATCCTACATTAAAGAAAAAAAAGTAATATTTAAAACAATTTAAATTATGCAAACAAGAAGAGATTGGCTTCGTGCATCTGTTGGATTAGGAGGATTATTTATAGCTCCAGAATTAATGTTCTCAAATCAAGAAATTAAGCGTTTTCGTCCACGCCCATTTCTAAAACAAGTAAAATTAAGCTCTAATGAAAACCCATATGGACCATCTGAATCAGTACAAAAATCTGTTGTTGAAGCATTTAATCATGGATGTCGATATCCATATGAATACTCTGATGCTCTTGCTGTAAAACTGGCTAAGAAACATGGTGTTGAACCTGAAAGTATAATTATTACAGGAGGCTCTACAGAAGGATTAAAAATAACTGGGCTTACCTTTACTCAAGGTGGAGGTGAAATTATAGCAGGAGAGCCTACATTTTTAGCAATGATGACTTATGCTGAGCAATGGGGAGCTAAAATAAAGTGGGTGCCTGTTGCGGAAGATAAAGGGTATGACCTTAATGGTATTAGTGATAGAATTAATAGTAACACCAAACTGATTTTTTTATGTAATCCAAATAATCCAACTGGAACAGTAATTCCTAAAAACAAACTTGAAGATTTTTGTATTTCTGCAAGTAAAAAAACAATAGTTTTTAGTGATGAGGCGTATTATGATTTTATACAAACTCCAGATTACCCATCTATGGATAACTTAGTTAGAAAAGGGGCAAATATAATTGTTTCGAAAACTTTCTCTAAAGTTTATGGATTAGCTGGATTTAGAATAGGATACTTAATTGCCCCACCTCATTTGGCAAAAAAAATAAGACCAAATGTTGTTGCCATGAGTAATGTTTTGGCAATTGCAGCTGCTGATAAAGCTTTAGAAGACAATGATTTTTATAATTTTTCATTAAATAAAATAGCTCAAGGAAGGAAAATGATTACTGAAACATTAGAAGAATTAAAACTTGAACATGTTCCTTCAAATACAAATTTTGTTTTCTTTCATTCAAACAAACACATAGATGTATTAGGGAAACTAATGTTAGAAAAAGGAATTAAAATTGGCAGACCGTTTCCTCCATTTTATGACTGGTGTAGAATAAGCATAGGAACTCTTCCAGAAGTTCAAGCTTTCAATAATGCAATTAAAGAAGTTTATCAAAAGGGATAATTATTAATTGAACTAAAAATAAATTTAAGAGTAGACTTATGAAATCGAACTTAAAGATTATTTTATTCATTATCATTATTTTATTTATCACATTGATTTTGGCCTATGGAGTAGGATATGGTGATGATAATTATTCATTTATTGATTCTCTGGCTTTTAAAGCATGGGCTATAATTTTTTTAATTCAGCTCATAGTTTTTGTCCCTTCATTTTTGTTTAAAACTGAGTTCTTTTTTGATCTTACTGGAGGAATCACGTTTTTATCTACATCAATTTTTTTAGGTTTAGAACTAATAAAAGGCGAGCAAAATTTAATCAATTATCGTTTAATACCATTATTTCTTGTTGTATTTTGGGCAGTTCGATTAAGTGCCTTTCTGTTTTTAAGAATTAAAAAGTCAGGATTAGACGTTAGATTTAATGAAATAAAGAAAAATTTTTTTAGATTTCTGCTTACCTGGACTCTTCAAGGTTTTTGGGTTTTTATGTGCATGCTTCCTCTTTTAGTAATTGCGGCCTCTAAAGAACCATTAAACAAAGTATTCTTATTTGCTGGCATTTCATTATGGATATTAGGATGGTTGATTGAAATTATTTCAGATACTCAAAAAACTATATTTAATTCAGATCCAAACCGTAAAGGAAAATTTATATCAACAGGGCTTTGGTCGATTTCAAGACATCCTAATTATTTTGGAGAATTAGTTCTTTGGATAGGAATAACTGTAATTGCATTTCCAACATTAAATGGGCTAAAATATTTAGCTTTGATTACACCGGTTTTTGTCTATTTACTATTAAAAAATGTTAGCGGCGTTAATCTTTTGGAAAAAAGTGCTGAAAAAAAATGGGGCAAAGAAGAAGAATATCAAATTTATAAAAATAACACACCAGTTTTTTTCCCAAAAATATTTTAAGTATGGATACTAATTTAATTAATTACAAGCAAGTTTTAAAAAATAGACCTTATGGAATCCCTGATGATAATACCTGGGAATTAGTTAAAACTAAAATTGAGGATTTAAAAGATGGTGAGATGTTAATCCAACAAGATTATATATCATTGGATCCTGCTATGCGCGGATGGATGAATGATGTCAGATCCTATATACCTCCAGTACAAATAGGCGAAGTAATGAGAGCTGGTTCATTGGGCAGGGTTATAAGAGTCTCAGGAAAAACTCCATTTAAAGTTGGAGACTATGTTTCTGGTTGGGGCGGTGTTCAATCGTATATTATTACAAAGGGAGAAAATTTCTACAAAATTAATCCTGATAGATCATCTTTAACATCTTATTTAGGAGCACTTGGAATGCCTGGAATGACCGCATATTTTGGAATTTTAGAAGTTGGAGAAATAAAAGAAGGCGAAACAGTTTTGGTTTCTGGAGCTGCGGGTGCGGTAGGAAGTATTGTTGGTCAAATTGCAAAAATAAAAGGATGTAATGTGGTTGGAATTGCTGGAGGAAAATCTAAATCAAAATATGTAGTTGAATCCTTAGGGTTTGATTCTTGTATTGACTACAAAGAGGCGAATTTAGTAAATGAATTGAAAAAATATTGTCCAAAAGGCATTGATGTTTATTTTGACAATGTTGGAGGGGAAATCTTAGATACTGCATTGGTGTTTTTACGAAAAAAAGCTAGAGTTGTTATTTGTGGAGCAATATCTCAGTATAATTCAACTGGAAACATTATTGGTCCAAAAAATTACTTATCATTATTGGTAAATCGCGCTTCTATGAGAGGAATGATTGTCCTTGATTACGCAGCTGAATATGGGGTTGCAATGAAACAAATCTCTGAGTGGATCCAGGAGGGAAGAATAGTTCATAAAGAAGATGTTTATGAGGGGATTGAAAATTTTAGAGATGTCTTTTTGCGCTTATTTACAGGAGATAAAATCGGAAAATTAATTTTAAAAATATCTAAATAAATTAATAAAAAAGGCCTCTTTTTGAGGCCTTTAATTTGTGTTGAAATTATATAATATTAATTTCTCCAAGGAGAGCTAAGTTCTGGCATTCGTTTAGTATGACGAACCCTTCTTCCGTTTGGCATCAAAGCATCATTAAATCTATCACGATCTTCCCTAAAGGAGTCTTCTCCATATAAATCATTGTATTTATCAACTACCTTTGAGCCTTTCCAATCATCAGCTTCCCCAGCAAAATCTTTATGATGGAACCTTACCATCACCCAATTTCCATTACATCCAGACTTACACTCCATAACCCCTACTCTTCGATCAAGGTTTAATGATTCTAGCGATTTTTTAATTCTATTTCTAA
This sequence comes from Flavobacteriaceae bacterium, assembly GCA_002723295.1. Classification (GTDB taxonomy): domain Bacteria; phylum Bacteroidota; class Bacteroidia; order Flavobacteriales; family Flavobacteriaceae; genus Marivariicella. The sequence continues at coordinate 39,324 of PBNP01000013.1, forward strand.
ATCTCCAAAAGTCTTTACTACCCGAATCTTTATAATTATAAAAATAAATTCTTCTATGGTTAACTCTTTTCATAGGTTCAGGGGAATATGTAGCTTCTTTATTTATTTGCCACATACTATTTCCTTCTGAGGTATGAAGTGGACCAACAGTTTTTTGCCAATAAGCATTCCCTACCTTATCAACTTTATCAAACTCACCAGGAGATTGAGCAATCTGCATCCTAACATAATTCCATGCATTCGGACCAGTTAAAATCTGAAAAGTAACCCATCTTGGCTGATCTTCCTTACTGTTGTACATCTTGGTTTTTTTTGCAACAGCAGCTTCAAATTTATCTACATTAGCTGGGTCTACTTTTAAAACCCTACTTTGTATAACTTGAGAGTATGAAACAGTCAAAAACAGTGATGCTAAAAGTGTTAAAAATATTTTTTTCATTATTGAAATTTTTTAATTAATAGGCGCCAAATTTATTAATTATTTTAAATAATTCAAACCCGCATATTTTTAGAAATCTAAAAATTACTATTAAGGTTAGTAGTTTTAATATTGATGATTGGGAAATTTTAGAAATGAAAATTGAATAAATTTTCTTTAATTAGTATTATGAAAAAAATGTCCTACTTATTATTTGCATTATCAATCATATTATTTATCGCTTACAATTTTTCTCACTCATATGTAGACAATAATGGAATTTTAATAGAGTCTTTTTATTTACTACCCATTGGTTACTTATTCCTTTCTTTATCTTTAATATTGTTTATTTTAAATAAAATAAATATCAAAAAATATTAAAAAAAGAGTTTTAAATTATTTACTCCAAACATTATTTTAAATAACCAACATTTTATTTTTATTTTAATTAATTGACTTGATAATAATTTGTAATACTATTTTGAGATTATTCCATAGCATATAAAATCCCTTTTAAAAGGAGCTTTTGAAACCTTGAGTCTTCATAAGTTGATTTAGCATGACCCATTCCGGTATAAAAAGATCTTCCTCCGTCAAATTCATGATACCAAGCAATAGGATGATAAGAGCCGTTTTTGCCACCTTCATAAGTTGTTTCATCTAAGTATAGTAATGGGATAATATTTGCGTTTTTAAAATCATAATTATACCATTCATCTTCTATTTCCCATCGTTGATTTAAATGTGATGTAAAAAAGGAGTCTTCTAATGAAGTTTGGATTGAAGCTTTAGGAGTTCCCTTTGGATGAGAAACGAAATATGCACCAACAAGATTTCCATACCAAGACCAGTCATATTCTGTATCAGCTGCGGAATGAATCCCCACAAAACCTTTACCTGATTGAATAAAACTCTTAAAAATTTCTTGTTGGTTTTCATTGAAAATATTAAGGGTAGTACATAAAAAAACTATAGCATCAAAGTTCATAAAATCAATTGATTCTATTGATTCGGGATTTTTTGAATGGTATACTTCAAAGTTATTGCTCTTGCCTAATTTTTTAATTAAATTTTTTCCAGCAGGAATAGCATCTTTGTGGACATATCCTTTTGTTGTTGTTAAAACAAAAATACTTTTTGAAAAATTAGGGTTTTCATATAGTATTTCAATTTGTGAAAAAGCCGTTGAAATTGATAAAATGCTAATTATCAATGAAATAAGAAGAGCGCTATAGTATTGTTTCACAATTGTCAATTTTTCAACCAATTTAAAAAATTTTTTTATTGGATTTTTCTTGGCGCTATTTTCTAAGTTGTGAAACTAGATTTGTATTGATTTTTTATTATATTTATTCTTGCTAGCTGTCCCCTTTTGGGAAATAACAAAAAAAATTATGAAAAAATTATTTTACTTAATTGTCTTCTTAGCTCATCTTGGATGGGGAATGGAGACAGATCCTATTATTGAAAAAACTCCTTTAACACCTAACTCCTCTTCGAGTGAATTTGTCTTGAATGATTTAGATTATTTGGTTACTTCAATTGTAACGGAGACCAGTAGTTCTTCAACAGACACTTCAACAACTTCTAGTGATACAAGTAGTGGAGGTGGAAACAGTTCTGGTGGTGGAGGAAGCAGTTCAGGAACCTCTTCAAACACTTGCCCTGATGCTCATAGTGATCAACCTCAACTTCATTTTCCTCAAGACCTGGAATCTTTTACTTTTCCTTTGACTGAGTTATGGCATGATGCCGATGGAGATCAGTTAGCTTTTTCAATTTCACAATTAAATCCTTCTTCAGCTGGACAGGCTAGCCTTAGTGGTTCTGTTGTAACTGTTAACTTTAATAATTCAGGTATTTCTGCTGGAGATGTAGTTAAACTAACAACCTATGCAAATGATGGGGAATGTCAGCGTGAATTTGAATTGATTATAAATATTACTGCTTCCTCCACAGGTACAACAAGTGGAACAGGCGGCGGAGGAAACAATTCTGGCACAGACTCTAATACTACTGGAGGAAATAATTCTGGAACAAGTTCTGAAACCACAGGAGGAGGGAATAACTCAGGAAATTGTGATATAGCCTTTTATGATGGATATACTAATGGATACATTGAGGTAAATTATGTTCAAGGTCAAGAAGGTCTAGCTAGCGCTATGTCATTCGATAATGTAATGTATAGCACATCTAACCAAAACATTCAATTTAGCATAGTTGACATTTTAGCTCCATCTGATGCTTTTAATTCTACACCTACTCTGTCAGGTTCTAATAATCTTCTTAGCTGGGACTTGAGTGGACAACCTGGAAATTTTGAAATTATTGTAAGAGGGGTATCTGATGTTTGTCAAGTTGACTTTAAGGTTCGTCTTAATGTTGATTCACAATCAGGTACAGGATCCGACACCACAGGTGGAGGAAATAATACAGGAACAGATTCTAATACTACTGGAGGAGGAGATGATGTTGGTCCTGATGGATATGATTGTCCATTTTATGAATTTAATATTGGTCCAAATGCATTAATTTTTGGTTTAGGCGGTGAAGCGACTATTGACCTTTCTTCGTCACTGGATCAAATAGGTATTACTGCTACTAAATCTTGTGAGGCTTCTATAGTTTTTGAAATTGTAGATGAATACGGTGATCAACAAATAAACTATAATTACGATTGTGAAAAGAGAGAATTTAGTTTTACAGCCCCACAAAACGACTACTTTATAATTGCTGACATATATTTTAATACCCCTGAAACTGGAACATCATCTTCAGAATGTATAGGTGGAATTGCTTTTGATATTACAAATGATATAAATAATCTTCCTGATGATGAAGAGGGCCCTGATGGAGGCGGTCCTGATGGAGGCGGTCCTGATGGAGGCGGTCCTGATGGTGGAGGCGATAGCACCTGTGAAGGAATTAATCTTGCATTTCCATTTGGACAAGAGCCAGTTGGGGTTATTAATCTAGATTCGGATGGTATTTGGGTTGACACTGGTGGTGATCCAGTTATATATGTTGACTTAACTTGGTTTGCTGCAAGTACAGGTAGTTCAAAATTATCTTATAGTATAACACAAACCCCTCAATCATCTACTGCATGGGTTGACGCTTCTATAAACAATGAAGCTGAATTACCTTATATGCAAATTGCATTTAGTGGAGAATATGGATTTCATGTTTTTGAAATTACAGCATACACTTCAGACCAGAGCTGTTCTGAATCTTTCCTTGTTCAAGTAGAGGTTCAACCTGCGCCAGAGGGGAATAACTGTCCTTATACAATACCTCAAAATGGACTTCCTCCTGTTGAAGGTAATACTGATCTTGGCTCTAGTAATATTAATCTTGCAGATTTCTTTGCTGATCCAGAAGGAGATGATCTTTCATTTACCGTTCAAATTTATCCTGATGATCAGGATATGGCTACAGCTGTTCTTGATGGAACTAACTTAACGGTGAATCTTAACGGGACAGCAGGTAGTGTTTGGGTTGATATTGCAGTTTCAGATGGAAATTGTACACACTATGATGGCTTTGAAATTAGAATTGGATATGAAGTCAGTGAAGGATGTCCTGCGTTATGGCAAGATCGTATCCAAGTTCCTATTTCACCTATTGAAATGCAATTATGGTTCCCAATAGATTACTTGTTTGATGCTGACTTTGACTCGTTGCTATATGAAGAATTAAAAATTGAAGACAGTTCATATGCTAGCCTTGATTTAGGCTCAGAAGATGGAATGAATGCCCTTTATTTTAATCTTCCTGCAGATGGCCCTGAAGGCCAAACAACTATGAGTTTTGAGGTATATAATGTTGCTGATGGAACATGTGGAGACACTTATAACATTATACTTGATTTTGTTTTTGATCAAGAATTTTATAATATGATTTTAAATGAAGGCGGTACTGGTGGCCCAGGAGGCCCTGATGGAGGCGGAGGCGGTCCTGATGGAGGCGGTCCTGATGGAGGCGGCCCTGATGGAGGCGGCCCTGATGGTGGTGGTCCTGATGATTATGATGATGACTGTTACGGAAATGCTCCTTATCCTGGAGATGAAGGATGGTGTAGTGCTGATTCTGAAATAATAATGCTTGACAATTATACTATTGATGGTGTTGTTGCTGGTGATAAAGAAACATTCCCAATAAACGCTCCTATACTTAGTGAAACTGGAATATACATTGGTGATGTATTTAGCGATAATGTGTGTGCTGCTACAATTGTTGATTATTCAACAACGGGAGTTACTCTAGAATTTACAGGAGAGCCAGGATCAACTGTTATAGTTTTTGAATTAAGAAAAGAGGGATCTTCAGATTCTGGAGATTGCCCTGCTGTATTAGCATTCTTTTTAGATGTTAATTTCAATACGGGAGATGGCACTGGTCCTGATACAGGAACAGGCGGCGGAGGCCCTAATATAGATACAGGCGGAGGAGAACCTACTGGACCTCCAATTGAATGTTCTTGGTATGAAGTAGGTTATATTGAGGCTAATCCTGGAGAAACTGTTTCAGTAGATTTATCAAAAGCATTGGAAGACATGCCACAGTTTGACCCAACAGGCGTTACAATTGAATATAAATTTTATGGTGAAGATCAATTGGTTTCATATTCAGTTGAAAATTCTCAATTTATTGCAACTCTACCTGCAACTTTTAATTATATAGGAGTTGATTTAATATATATTAATGAGACAACAGGTGATTGTTATGGTATAATATGGTTTGATTTTGTGCCAGCTGGTGCTGGGCAAGGAGGCGGTGGTCCTGGAGATCCTGGAGATCCTGGAGATGGTACTGGGGCTGGAACAGTCGAAGACTGGTGTGAATTTGGACCAGAACTTCCTGATTTATTTATTGATCCTGCCGATACATCAGTTACTTATGATATTACTTCTGAAGTTTTAGCTTTAGGATTAGGAAATGAAACTGGGGATGTTCTTTGGAGCGAAAATATTATGTATAGCTTCTCTGATGGTGAAGGTGGATCTTTAGATCTTGGAGGAGGATCAATTTCAGTTATACCTGCCACAGGAACAACCCCTGTACTTTATAATTGGACTAATGAAAATTTACCAAATATAGAATTTTGGTCACATGTGGACATAGAATTTTATGATACTGATGGAAAGTGTTTTGCAACAATTCACTTTAATATAATTTCAACGAATTCTTCTGGTTCCTTTGGTAGTCAAAACGAACAAAGTCAAAACACAGGACTTGCTTCAGGTGGAAGTGGAGGCATTGGTGCTCCCCCTACGGGTGGCCCTGGAAGTCCTGGAGGCGCTCCAACACCACCAGGTGGAGGAGGGGATGCTGCTGGACAAGGAAATGCTAATCTTGGAGAAGCCCCTTATCCTGGAGATCCTAATTGGTGCTCATCTAATACTGAGGTAATCCAACTGCCAAACGTAATTACTTCACTCAGTGAAGATACAGTTACTACAGTTATTACAGACCCATTACTAGATCAGGCAGGTATCAGTATAGCTGAAGCCTATAGTGATAATTCTTCTATTGCTAGTATAAACAATTTATTCTCTCAGAATAATACACTAATACTAGATGTTAATGGCCCTGGAAGTGTTGCTATAGTATTAGAGGTTAGAAGTGCTAGTAGTATTGCTGCTGAGGATTGTGCTGCTGTTATGTTCTTTATATTAAATGTTGTAGCACCTCAAGAGGGAGGAGTATGTGAAGTAACAGGAGAATATCCACCAATATTTGTTACACCCGAAGTAGAAGATATAACAATTGATCTTACACCATACTTTAATTCCTTTGGTGGATTTGAAGCCTTCTCTCAATCATTTAAATTAGAAATTGTTGATCCATACCTAAGTATTGGTCAAGCTGAATTAGAAGGAGTTAAATTAACTATTAGATTTACTGGACAAGAAGGTTTTGATATTATTCAATTCCAAACTAATGACTTAAATGGAAATTGTTTGAATATAGTTGAAGTGCCTGTTATTGTTGATCCAAATGCTGGAGACTTTACAACAGATGCAGGTGGTGGATTTGGAGATGGCGGCCCTGGAGAGGGTGGTCCAGAAGGAGTCGAATGTCAATGGTATGAGTTAGGCAATATATATGCTGACCAGAGTCAATCTATCTTAGGAGTTGATCTTACTCCTGCATTATCGCAAATGCCTGATTTTGACATAAATAATGTAGAGGTTCAAACTACTTTTTATGGAGATGAACTACTTGGCTGGAGTATTGAAGCACCAACTGCAACAAGCCCAGCATTAATGACTTTAACTCTACCTCCAGCATTTTCGTATGTAGGTGTAGACATAGCAATTATTGACTCATCAACAGGAGAATGTTATGGTATAATATGGTATGATGTATATCCTGTAGATTATACAACCGAGGAGTGTATTGTTTATTTTGGTGATGATCCAAGTCAACCTCAACATGAGATTTGGTTCGCTCCATCTTCGCAAGAAACTTCTGGAAGCCTTTATGATTTCTTCTTTAGCCCAGCTGGAAATGAACTTGTTTTTGATGTTTATACAGACAGTGATGATCTTCTTTCTTTATCTATTAATGATAAAAATGAGATAGAAATTGTAACAGGTGAAGAAACAGGAACTGGAAACATATATATAGATGCAAATGATCCTAATGCTAACTGTTTTATTAGCATTGTTTTCCCGTTTGTAATTGATTCTGAAGGTCCTCAGACAGAGGCTCCGCCAGACTTCAATTGCCCACAATATGTAGAAGATATTTGGCCATTATGGGCTGCAAATGATGATCCAAGAGAATATATGTTAAACTTGAGTGATTACTTCTTCATTCCATCATCAGGAATTAAATATTCATTATTAATGCCTGAAGATTGGGGCGGAGCAATTGAGCCATTCATAGATATTGAAATAGACGGATCGTTCTTAAAAGTGAGAACTGACCAAAGATATGGAGAGGTTGCTTTTCAAGTTGCATATGAGCCATTGAATCCTTCTTCAGAAAGTACTTGTGAGGTTTCTTATATAGATCTTATGATTACAGTTGAAGATGTTTTAGGAGCTACACAGGCTGAATTTGAAGCAAATTGTAGTAATACTGAACTTATTTCTGTAGACCAAGTAGAGACACTTCTAACTTTCGAACTTGGTGTTGTAGAGGATATTTATGTCGATTTAAGAGAATACTTAATAGAGTATAATTCTGATGTTGATTTTTATATTAGATATGATATAATGTTCCCTCCAATGACTGATCCTGATCCAGCTAATTACTCAATGCCAATAGTAGATGGATTTATGACTGGAATGAGTGACTTGATAATCTTTGCACCTGCATTTGAGGCTGGTACTGGATCTATTCCAGTGGAAGTATTTGATTTTGTTACAGGTTGTAATGAAGTATTCTACGTTAATGTGGAGGTAGTTGATAATCTTGGACTATCTGAGATTGATTGTCCTGCACCATTAATTGATTTTGCTGAGTTTACAGGACAAGCAGATCAACCACTTGAAATTAATTTAGGTGATTTCTTTGGTGTTTCTGGTGATGTATCAGGAACAACAACATCTCAATTCATTTATGAAGTCGGATCAGATCGTCCAAATAAAGTATATTTAGAATTAAATCAAGCTGAGAATAAATTAATTATTTCTCCAAATCCTGGACCTGAAGTCTTTGGAGATGTATTTGTTTATATTATGGCAGCAGACTCTCAAGAATATTGTGAGACTTTTGTAGATCTTAGGGTAACTATTTTACCTGCAGGTGTAACTGCAAATGAATGTCCTTATGTTTATAGTGAATATTTAGATGACACCTATCAGTTCCCTTCTGATCAAACTACAGCTGAAGTATATTTAGGAGAGTGGATAACAGATGATCAATCTATTGAAGATTGGTGGGTTCATATGGATATGAATCCTCAATTAGACTATAGTGTAGACGATATTGGTACAGTTACTTTATATCTGAAAGAATTTATTCCAGGAGATGTTACTTTCTGGGTTGATGCAATAGATCCATTTGGATGTATTCTTTCAAAACAGTTTGTTGTTAGAGTAGGCGAAGTTTCTGCAGAGTTTGCTTTCAACAGATGTCCTGAGATTACTGAAGACGGTCAAAGAGATCTTAATAATCAATTATCTGCACAAGGAGTTACAGATAATATTATTGCTAGCTCACAAGACTTTGTAAGTGTTGACCTATCAGGAGTTTATTCAGATCCAGATGGGGATCAAATATTCTTTGAAGCATTTAGTAATAATCCTGCAATTGCCTCAGTAGGTATTGAAAGTAGTACATTGACTATTTTCTATCTACCACAAAAGTATGGAGATGTAAGCTTTGAGTTTTTCGCAAGAGATGGTGATCCATTCTGTGATATTGGACAAACAATTCATATATCTAGAGACGCTCCAGCTGGGGTTGTAGCTGAAGTAATTTGTCCTGAACTTATTACTGAATTGCCAGATATTGAAGTAGTTCAAGGCTCCGCATTAGATATAATTCCATTAAGCCAAGTCTTTGCTGATATCAGCACATCTACCTTTAACATTTTTGCAGTGAGTGCAAATCCACAAATAGTTGAAGCAGAAGTGGATGCAGATAAATTGGTATTAGAGTATGCTTCAGATATAGATGGAGCCGCTAGTGTAACAGTAGTTTCTAGTAATGTTTCTGGAACTTGTGAGCGTGAAATAAGTTTTGATGTAAGAGTTGTACCTCCTGCTGTAAACCTTTCACCAGTATTTGAGCCTCAAAGTATTACTTTACAGGAGAATGATGCTGATGAAACTAGTGCTGCTATTGAAAAATTTGCTGCTACTATTTTAGTTTCAGACCCAGAAGGATCTGCTCTTAGTGTAACTATTACTTCAGGTAATGATGCAAACATTTTTGATCTAAGAGAAAATAGTGGACATCATGACCTTTATGTAATTGGTAAGCTGGATTATGAGGATGCCGAATTCCATGAATTAGAACTTGCTGCTTCAGATGGTGAAAATACTACTAAGTATATGTATAGAGTAAATGTGGAGGATATTCAAAATGCTTCCGTAGATCAAGATTTCAATTTCACTGTTTACGATCAGGAAAATGAGTCTGATACTGCTTCTGGTACAACTGGCAGAATAGGCAGAAATCAATCTTACAAACGCTTCATTAATCCTAGACACAGACAAATGGAAGTTGGAAAATGGAAAGTTCGTAAGAAAATTACCGGTGGTGCTGATAAGGATTTATTTACAATTAACTCAGTAGAAGAAGGTGGTGGTGGCCCTGAACAAAGAGAGACTAACATGGTTGATGTTCTAGCCTTTAAGACTCCTCCTGATTATGAAAATCCAATAGATCATAATATGGATAATGTATATGAGGTAATTGTAGAACTTATTAATGAGGATGATGGTGGATCTGAAATTCCTGTACCCGTTACTCAGGCTGAGTTAATCGTTCCGGAGAATGATGATAAGGTAATTGAGATTCAATCAATAGGTTCTGATCCAACTCAAGATACTGATGGTGATGGTATTCCTGATGTAACTGATAATAGTCCATTATATGCTAATCCGGATCAAGCTGATGCAGATGGTGATGGTGTTGGTGATGTAACTGATGATGATGATCAAGATGGTGTGTGGAATCCAAATGATGGATGTTCTTCTACACCTCTTGGAGATAGAGTTGATATAAATGGTTGTTCAATATTCTATCTGCCTACCAACAACTTTACAGTTAGTAAGTCAGAGAAATGTATTGGCACGAATAGTATTTCAGTAGGCGCATTAAATACTACTTACACCTACAACTATACAGTATCTGGAACAACAGGCACAGATATATCAAGTCAATTCACTGGTGATAATATGCAGATTGAAAATCTTTCTGCAGGAACATATTCACTTTGTTTGACAGTAGATGGTATTGCATCTTCAGTTTATCAGCGTTGCTATACACTTACAATTACTGAGCCTGATCCATTAAGTGTATACAGTATAACTGATCCTGGTAATAACTCTGTAACATTTAATCTTGAAGGAGGAACAGTTTATACCATTATTCATAATGGAATTGCTACTCAAACTGATAAATCTACCTATACAGTTTCGTTAGATGCAGGAATGAATGAAATAAGTATTACAACTGGAATTGAATGTCAAGGCCAATTTGCAACTACTTACTTCAATTCGAGTCCAGTTGATTTAGCACCTAATCCATTTAAGAGTTCAGTTAACTTGTATGTTGGTGGAGATGATGAAGCTGTTACAGTTACTGTATTCGACATGGGTGGAATGCAGGTTATGACTATGGAGAAAGTGTTACAGCTTAATTCTCGTAATATTGAAGTGAATACTTCTTCTCTTATGGCGGGAACATATATTATTAAAATAAAAGGAGCAACAACTAAACAAACATTTGTTGCAATAAAACAATAAAAGTTATGAAACGATTAATATATACATTTTTAGGTTTAATTATAATAACAGCTTGCTCTAAGAGCAGTGGAGGAGGAGAAGATCCGGCAGTAGTGACACCACCGCCTGAACCACCTCCTGTAATTTTGCAACCAGGAACTCCTAATTTGGAATTCCCTGCTGATAATGAACCTTGTCAGGATGGTACTTCAGTTAGCGATACTCAAAGTTCGATTACATTTCGTTGGAGCGCTACTGCAAACACAAACAATTATGTGCTTAATGTTGAGAATTTAGCAACTCTCTCTACTTTCTCGTTTGAGTCAACTTCTGCAAGTAAAGCAGTAACTTTAAATAAATCTGAACCATACCGTTGGAGTGTTACAGCACAAGGTGAGGCTGGGTCTAATCCTGCTACTAGTTCTGCATGGAGATTTTATTTAGCTGGTGATGCACAAGTTAACTATGCTCCTTTCCCTCCAGATTTATTATTGCCAAGATCTGGTTCGAATGTATTTGCTGTTAACAATCAAGTTTCACTGAGTTGGAGCGCATCAGATGTTGATAATGATCTGGCAACTTATGATGTTTATTTAGATACTAGTGATGGTAGTACTCTTCTTGGAACTTACAATCATGTTGCTGAAACAACTAATCTTGATGTTACCGTAACAGGTAATACACTTTATTATTGGAAGGTTGTTGCTACTGATGCAGATGGAAATACTAGTAATTCAGGAGTATATACTTTTAGAGTTCAATAGTATAATACTTTAAGTATTCATGTTTAATTTAAAAAGGCTTGGAATTCTCTCCAAGCCTTTTTAAATTTAATTCATTAGACAGTGTATAATGGAGAAACAAAATAATTACTGGAGAAAGAATCTAATTTATTTAAAATACCTTTTATTTATTTGGTTTATTGTCTCTTATGGAGCTGGAATTTTATTCAATGACTTTCTAAACAACTTTCATATAGGGGGTTTTCCTCTAGGCTTTTGGTTCGCTCAACAAGGCTCTGTCTATGCGTTTGTAATCATAATTTTTGTATATGTTTATCTTATGAATAAACTAGATAAATCTCATGGTTATGAAGATTAATTTTTCAAAAGAATATTTATAATATATGAATGTCCAACTATGGACCTACGTAATTGTAGGCATAACATTTGCGCTATATATTGGAATAGCTATTTGGTCAAAAGTATCATCTACTAGTGATTTTTATGTAGCTGGTGGTGGAATTTCTCCATGGGCTAATGGGATGGCTACAGCTGCTGATTGGATGTCTGCAGCCTCCTTTATTTCTATGGCTGGACTTATTTCACTTATGGGATACGATGGCAGTGTATATATAATGGGATGGACTGGAGGATATGTTCTTTTAGCACTTCTATTAGCTCCATATCTTCGAAAGTTTGGTAAATATACTGTTCCGGATTTTATTGGCGAAAGATATTATTCAAAGAGTGCAAGAATTGTTGCTGTACTTTGTGCTTTATTAGTATCATTTACATATATAGCAGGTCAAATGCGAGGAGTGGGAGTTGTTTTTTCTAGATTTTTAGAGGTTGATATAAATACTGGAGTAATTATTGGGATGATAATTGTATTATTTTATGCTGTAATGGGTGGAATGAAAGGAATAACCTACACACAAGTTGCACAATATTGTGTGTTAATTTTTGCCTTTATGGTTCCTGCAATTTTTATTTCTTTTCAAATGACAGGTAATTTAATCCCTCAGATAGGTATGGGGTCAAAAATCAGTGATGGATCTGGATTAAATATATTGGAAAAACTCAATATGATATCCCTAGACTTAGGGTTTAATGAATACACTAGAAGGAGTAAATCATTGTTTGATATATTAGCGATTACTTTAGCATTAATGGTTGGAACAGCAGGCCTACCCCATGTAATTGTTCGTTTTTTTACGGTAAAAAAAGTTAGTGATGCAAGAAAATCTGCTGGACTAGCATTATTATTTATAGCAATTTTATACACAACTGCTCCTGCTGTTTCTGTATTCTCTCGAATAAACCTAATAGAAACAGTAAGCAATAAACCTTATTCATCTATGCCAAATTGGTTTAAAAATTGGGAAAAGACAGGTCTTTTAAAGTTTAATGACAAGAATAATGATGGAAATATTCAATATCTCTCAAATCAAAATTTAAATGAACTTTATGTAGATCCTGACATCATGGTCCTTGCAAATCCTGAAATTGCTGATTTACCTCCTTGGATAATTGCTTTGGTAGCAGCTGGAGGACTCGCAGCCGCATTATCAACAGCTGCAGGGTTATTATTAGTAATTTCATCATCTATTTCTCATGATCTTATAAAAAATATTTTTAATCCATCTATATCTGACAAGGGTGAATTATGGGCTGCAAGAATTTCTGCAACTCTTGCCGTAGTAGTTGCTGGGTATTTCGGAATTAATCCGCCAGATTTTGTCGCTGCAGTGGTTGCATTAGCCTTTGGACTGGCTGCAGCATCTTTTTTTCCTGCAATCATTTTAGGTATTTTTTATAAAAAGATGAATAAAGAAGGAGCAATTACTGGTATGTTAGTAGGAGTATTATTAATGTCTTTTTATATATTAAAATTTAAATTCGGAATTTTTGATGGAGGTAAAGAGGCAGTGCCTTTATTAAAAGAGCAATGGTGGTTTGGTATTTCACCTGAAGGATTTGGTGCTGTTGCTATGATTATACATTTTTTAGTCGCTTTGCTAGTAAATAAATTTACATCAGATCCACCAAAATATGTTCAGGAAATAGTTGAAAATATTCGTATTCCAGTTGGTGCCCCTCCTGCAAAAAATCATTAGATTAACTAAAGTTTTATTAACATGTCTGATTATCACATTAAAAATTTAGAAGATTATTCCAAAAATTATAAATCTTCTGTAAATAATCCAGAAAAATTTTGGGCTGAAATTGCAAAAAATAATTTTGTTTGGAAAAGAGAATGGAATTCTGTTTTGAACTGGGATTTTAACAAACCAGAAATAAAATGGTTTGAGGGAGCTATTTTAAATATTACAGAGAATTGTATTGATAGACATCTTGATAAGCATGCCAATAAAACTGCAATTGTTTTTGAACCAAATGATGAGAATGAAAAAGAGAAAAAAATATCTTACAAAGAGCTCTATATAAGAGTTAATAAAATGTCAAATGTATTAAAAAGCAAAGGAGTAAAAAAAGGTGATAGGGTTTGTATTTATCTACCAATGATTCCAGAATTGGCAATTTCAGTTTTAGCCTGTGCAAGAATTGGAGCAATTCATTCAGTTGTTTTTGCTGGCTTTTCTTCAACGGCATTAGCTACTAGAATAATTGATTGTGACTGTAGACTTGTTATCACCTCAGATGGATCTTTTAGAGGCAATAAAATTCTTGATTTGAAAGCTATAGTTGATAAAGCTTTAGATAATTGCCCACAAGTTTCAAAGGTTTTATTAGTAAATAGGACAAAGAATAAAATTTCATTAAAAAAGGATAGGGACGAATTATTAGCACCATTATTACAAGAAGCTAAAGAGGAATGTGTTGCTGAACCTATGCAATCTGAAGACCCTTTGTTTATTTTATACACATCAGGTTCAACAGGAAAACCTAAAGGCATGGTTCATTCAACTGCAGGATATATGGTAGGAGCCGCATATACTTTTAAAAATATATTTCAATATGGAGATGAAGATATTTACTGGTGTACAGCTGATATTGGATGGGTAACTGGCCATTCATACATTGTTTATGGCCCACTATTAAATGCTGCAACCACTGTTATGTTTGAAGGCGTGCCATCATATCCTGATTTTGGCCGTTTTTGGAAAATAGTTGAAAAATACCGAGTAAATCAATTTTATACTGCTCCAACAGCTATAAGGGCACTAGCAAAAGAATCTTTAGATTTTGTAAATAAATATAATCTATCTTCATTAAAAGTGCTTGGATCAGTTGGTGAGCCAATTAATGAAGAGGCTTGGAATTGGTACAATAATCATATAGGAAAAAATAAATGTCCAATAGTAGATACTTGGTGGCAAACCGAAACAGGTTCTATTATGATCTCTTCTATACCTAATGTAATAAAAGGAAAAGCAACTTTTGCAACTTTACCCTTTATAGGAATTCAACCTGTATTAATGGATAATAATGGAAAGGAAATACTTGAGAATTCAGTTGAGGGAAGATTGTGTGTAAAATTTCCTTGGCCATCAATTGCAAGAACAATTTGGGGAGATCATCAAAGATATAAAGACACCTATTTCTCAACATTCGAAAATCATTATTTTACAGGAGATGGTTCTTACAGAGACGACCAGGGATATTACAGAATTACTGGAAGAGTTGATGATGTAATAATTGTTTCAGGTCATAATTTAGGAACTGCTCCTATAGAAGATGCTATAAACGAACACAATGAAGTTGCTGAGTCTGCAATAGTTGGAGTTCCTCATGAGGTAAAAGGGAACTCTTTGTTTGGATACATCAATTTAAAGTCGAAGATTGATCCAACTAAACAGAATCAACTGAGAAATGAAATAAATGGGTTAATTTCTAATCAAATTGGACCTATTGCAAAGTTAGATCAGATTGAATTTGTCCCAGGATTACCAAAAACAAGGTCTGGAAAGATTATGCGAAGAATTCTAAGAAAAATTGCTCATAATGAAGTAGATAATTTAGGAGATGTATCAACTCTGTTAAATCCAGAAATTGTCAATCAAATAATCAATCAAATAATAAAATAGACATATAATCATTAATAATAAGTTCTTTCATATGCTAAAATTTTTTTATCCACTCTTTTTATCTTCAAGTATTTTATCAGGACAATTTGATATTAGCACAGTTTATTTATCTAAAAAGATAGATGAAACTTCTGCACTAGAATTTCATAAAGGTATTTTTATAACCCTGAATGATTCTGGAGGAAAACCAAAACTTTATTCTTTTACAAGTGAAGGTGACCTTATAGACTCTCATAAAATAAATAATGCCAAAAATAAAGATTGGGAAGATCTTACTGCAGATAATGATTTTATTTATATATCTGATACAGGTAATAATTCTGGAAATAGAAAAGATTTAAAAATATATAAGATAGACAAAGAATTAAAGCTGAAAGATTCTATAGCTTTTCGATATGCAAATCAAAAGGAATATAAAAAAAAGAAAAAGAATAGATATGATGCTGAAGCATTAACTGTTGTAGATTCAGTTTTATTATTGTTTTCAAAAGATAGAAAAAAACTCACTACTCAGGTATATTCAATTCCTAAAAAAGGAGGTACATATATAATCAATCCAATTGCAGAATTTAATGTTGGATCGCTCATTACAGCCGCAGACTATGATTCATTTTCTCAAACACTTGCACTTACTTCATATAATTTTGAAGGCCAGCAATTCTTATATAGATTTTTAAATTTTGATATCAATAATATAAATGAAATGAAATTTGAGAAATATCTTTTGCCAATATATCCCGCACAAATTGAAGCAATTAAAGTAGAAGGGGTTGACTTTTTTTGGCTAACATCTGAGGATGAAGGAAAAGGACTACCAAGATTATTTAAAGTATGTTTAAATAACTAATAAAAGATTAGGTTTATTTATATTGTGCTAGAATATAGAAAAAGAAATTTGAATTTTTAATGAAAGAAGCAGAACAAATATATAAATCACAGAAGGAGTTCTTTGAATCAAAGAAAACAGATTCATTAAACTATCGAAAGAAGACTTTAATTAAACTTTCAAATTGTATTTCTAAATATGAAGATTCAATATATCAAGCTTTAGAAGAAGATCTTGGTAAACCACGTTATGAAACTTATTTGAGTGAAATTTTATTTGTTCAAAAGGAGATAACGACAATGGTTAAAAATTTAAAGTATTGGTCTCATCCAAAAAGGATTCCGGGATCTATATATTATTTTCCTTCTAAGGATTATATAATACCGCGCCCTTTCGGATGTGTATTAAGTATAAGTCCATGGAATTATCCCTTTCAATTGGGTCTTTGCCCAATAATTGGAGCTGTTGCAGCAGGAAACACTGTGACTTTAAAGCCATCTGAGCATTCACCCAAAACAAGTGAAATAACCAAAAAAATTATTGAAGAATCATTTGAAAAAGGGCATGTTTCAGTCCTAATTGGTGACTCAAAAGAAGCACAAGCACTTTTAGCTTTTAGATGGGATTATATATTTTTTACTGGCAGCACATCTATTGGGAAGATTGTAGCAAAATCTGCAGCTGAATTTTTAACCCCAATAACTCTTGAGCTAGGCGGAAAAAATCCCTGTGTAATAGAAAAGTCTGCGAAAATTAAACTTACTGCTAAAAGAATTGTTTGGGCAAAGTTTTTGAATTGTGGACAAACATGTATTGCACCTGATTATTTAATCGTTCATGAAAGTATTATAGAGATTCTTATAAAAGAACTAAAAAAAGCTATTGAAGAAGCATATGGAAAGGCCCCTATAGAATCAAAAAGTTATGGCAGACTTATAAATATTAAACATTTTAATAGGATTAGCAAAATGGCTAAAGGAGCTAAAATAATATATGGAGGAGAATCAGACTCTAGCAAAAAGTTTTTTTCTCCTACACTCTTGTTAGACCCTGACCTTAAGAGCGGCGCAATGAAAGAAGAAATTTTTGGCCCTTTGCTTCCCATAATTGAATATAATAAAGAAGATGAAATCTATAATATTATTTCAAAATTTGAAAAACCATTAGGAGCATATATATTTTCAAAAAACAAAAAGAGTATAAAAAGATTTAAGACTCAAGTTTCTGCTGGAGCTATTGTTGCAAATGATAGCGTTATTCAATTTATTAATTCTAATTTGCCCTTCGGTGGTATTGGTAATAGTGGGGTTGGAGCTTACCATGGTAAGCATAGTTTTGATTTATTCACACATTCCAAACCTTTTATTCACCGAAGTTTTTTCCCAGACCCATTTATAAGATATGCCCCATATCCTAAGAAGTGGGGCTTGATAAAAAAGATCTTAAATTGGATATAATAGTTTGGTATTTAATTAATACTATTTAAAAATTTAATCTGATTTTCAGTTAATAAATTATTTATTTCACTTATATAAGAATCTGTTAACTTATATAGGTCAGTGATTTCTTTATCTAGTTCTTTTTTAACTTCAATAAAAAACTCTTTAGCTTGGTCAGTAGGAGGAAAATCCCCTCTTTGAGAATCAGCCATCAAAAATGCCAATCTATTATTAATTCTAATCCCATAATTTAAAGGATCCTGCCTGCTTTGATTTTTAGTCATATGAATATTGTTTTCAATAATTGATAGCTTATTCATAAATTCATTAATTAAAGTATTAATTCCTTTTTTATTGGATGTTTTTTTAGATATATATTCTAGCTCCCCTTTTAAATTTCTAATATTAATTATTGTTTGATTTGCTTTGGAAACTTCATTTCTTACATCAATTAAAAAATCGAATTGTTTTTTATAATCATCTTGAGAATTTGATAATCTTGGATCTTTAACTATTTCAAAATCTTGGGACATCTCTTGATTATTGTATGTTAATTTAACTATATATTTTCCAGGGACTGCTTTTGGCCCAACATTAGGAGAGGAATAAAACACCATTCCTTCAAAGGCTTTAAAACCTGGATGTCTCATATCCCATATTAGTCTATTGCCTCCACTTTTTGGTTTCAAAGACTTAATATTATCTCCTTTTAGTGCATATTCAATATCGTTTTCATTACTTAATACCGGATTTTCCTTAGTTATTGATAGTAATTGTTCTTTGTTATTTGTATATGACCTGATTAAATTACCTTTTTGATCTAAAATTTCTATTTTAATAAAGTCATCCTCGGAAATATTTTTTATATAATAATTTATTATTACACCATTTGGATGATTTTCTCCATTTAAAAGACTAGCTGAACCACTCCAACCAGATTGGATTCTATATGATAGATCAGGCTTAAATAAATAAGAGGCAGCAGATTTTATTTCATTAGAAATTTGATGAAGAGGGGTAAGATCATCAATAACCCAAAAGCTTCTTCCGTGAGTTGCAACAACTAGATCATTTTCTTTCACATGTAGATCTCTAATAGACGTAATAGGCAGATTTAATTGAAATGATTTCCAGCTATTACCATCGTCAAAAGATATAAACATACCCCATTCTGTTCCTGCATATAAAAGCCCAGGTCTTTTTTTATCAGCTCTAATAACCCTTGTGTAATAATTTCTATCTATACCATTGGTTATTAAAGCCCAAGATTCTCCGTAATCTTCTGTTTTATATAAGTAAGGAGTATAATCTCCAAATTTATATGAGGTAGCTGCAACATAAGCTTTTCCTTTTTTGAAAGGGCTTATATCTATACTATTAATCATATTTAGTTTTGGAGAGATTGATTTTGGAGGAGTTATATTTTTCCAGGATTTCCCACCATCTCTTGTTATGTGAATTAGTCCATCATCACTTCCTACCCAAATAACGTTATCATCAAATTCTGATTCTGCAATAGCAAATATATTTGCGTAAAATTCTGCCCCAGTATTATCCTGAGTAATTAATCCTCCTGATGATTTTATAGTTTCAGGGATATTCCTTGTTAAATCTCCTGAAATAGTTTCCCATGTTTGTCCTTCATTTGTTGTAACATGAAGATAGTTTGATCCTGCATACAATTTTTTTGGATTATTGGGGCTAAACATAACTGGAAAATTCCAGTTGAATCTATATTTCATAATTTCAGCACCAGATCCTGCAGGATTATCAGGCCATACATTAACAGATCTTATTTGGTTTGTAGAATGATCCATTCTCATCATATAACCCTTATATGTACCACCATATACTATATCATTATTTAAGGGATCAGGTGCTAAATGTGCACTTTCCCCACCAGCTGAACGCTCCCAATCATTTTCAGTAATTGATCTTCCTTCTGATCGATGTTTAATTCTAATAGTGCTGTTATCTTGTTGTGCACCATATATTCTATAGGGAAAAGAATTGTCTGTAGTTACTCTATAAAATTGAGCTGTTGGTTGATTATAATAAGTAGTCCAATTATTACCTCCATCATTTGAAATTTGTGCTCCTCCATCATCTGCAATGATCATTCTTAAATTATTGTTCGGATCAATCCATAAATCATGATGATCTCCATGAGGAGCATTTTTTAATTCAAAAGTTTTCCCTCCATCTTTTGATACACCATAGCTAACATTCATAACATAAATTTTGTCTTCATTTTGTGTATCTGCATATATCCTAGTATAATACCAAGCTCTTTGCCTTAATGCTCTATTTGTATTTACTTTTTTCCAATTATTCCCTCCATCATCTGACCTAAATAGGCCTCCTTCTTTAGCTTCAATCATTGCCCATATCCTTTTTGAGTTTTTTGGAGAAATAGCAATTCCTACAATTCCCCAAGGGGTTTTAGGAAAACCATTAAAAGATGAAATATCTTCCCAACTATTTCCTCCATCAAAACTTCTAAAAATTTTACTATCATCTCCACCGCTATCCATTCTATAGCCATTTCTTTTCATTTCCCAAGAAGATGCATATAGAATTCTAGAATTATTAGGATCAAGAATTAAATCTCCTATTCCTGCTTTTTCTGAAACATATAAAATCTTTTTCCAGTTTTTTCCGCCATTAGTTGATTTGTACAACCCCCTTTCTCTATTAGATTTCCATAAATTCCCTATTACTGCTACATAAACAATTTCAGGATTTTTTGGATGTATTCGAATTCTAGATATATGTTCAGATTTAGGTAATCCCAGGTATTTCCAGGTTTCACCAGCATCTAAACTTTTCCAGATTCCTTTTCCTGAAGAAACATTACCGCGAAGAGTTTGCTCTCCTTCACCAACGTAGATAATGTTTGGGTCAGATTCAGCCACAGCTATTGCACCAATGGAGCCTCCAAAAAATCCATCACTGATACATTTCCATGTATTTCCTGCATCTACAGTT
Organism: Flavobacteriaceae bacterium; assembly: GCA_002723295.1. Taxonomy (GTDB): domain Bacteria; phylum Bacteroidota; class Bacteroidia; order Flavobacteriales; family Flavobacteriaceae; genus Marivariicella. The sequence goes on from PBNP01000013.1 coordinate 60,175, forward strand.
TTCCATACACCTCCACCAGCTGTACCCATATAATAAGTTTTGCTATCATTAATTATTCCAGTAGCAGTACCAGCTCTTCCTCCTCTAAAGGGACCAATTAATCTATAATTAATAGAATTATATAAATTCTCATTAAAAGACAATTCTTGCTTAGCGTTCTTTCTTTTTTGGGAAAGCAAGTCATTATTATAACTGAAAAATATTAATAGTGAAATAAGAATAGATTTTTTCATGATTGATAGTTCTATGATTGTTTATGATTATATTAAATTACAAAATTAATTTGTAGACATTATTTAAATTTAAAACACTATACTATTGTATGGTGTTTTTTTATGCAATAAATTTAAAGACTAACGGAATATTATAATAATCTTCAAAATGGAATTAGATATTTATCAAATAGATGCTTTTGCTGAAAAAGTTTTTCAGGGAAATCCAGCATGTGTTGTGCCTTTAAAAAAATGGCTAGATGATGAGATTCTTAAGAAAATAGCTCAAGAAAACTATGTGCCTGAAACTGCATTTTTTGTTAAACAAGACAATGGGTATCACCTTAGATGGTTTACTCCTGAGGTAGAAATGGATCTATGTGGTCATGCAACTTTAGCATCTGCATATGTTATTAAAAAGTATTTGAATTTTTCAGAAAACACAATTTTATTTAAGACTTTAAGTGGTATTTTAAAGGTTTATATAGAAGAAGAAAAGATTAAACTTGATCTTCCTAGTAGAGAACCAAAAAATTCTGATCTCCCTGATTTTATAAAAAAATCATTAAATATACAGCCTATAAAAATACTTAAATCTAGAGATTATTTCTTGGTTTATGACAAGCAGGAGGAGATTGAAAAAATAACTATAAACACCGATATGTTTAATCAAGTTGATCTTAATATAGGAGGAGTCATTGTTACTTCAGTTGGTAATAATTCTGATTTTGTGTCAAGATTTTTCACACCAAGATCTAGTATTTTAGAAGATCCAGTTACTGGATCAGCTCATTGTTCTTTAATACCTTACTGGAGTAAGGTTTTGAATAAAAAAGAAATGACAGCAATTCAACTTTCTAAAAGACAAGGTAAATTATATTGCATAGATAAAAATGAAAGAGTTTTGGTAAGTGGTTCTGCAAAAACTTATTCAATAGGGAAAGTGTTTTTAGCCTAAATTATTGATTTGTCCAATTTTTATATCTTTAAAAAAGTAGAAATTCCTTTTTTAAACTTAAATAACATGAAATATTTTTTACCAATTTTTCTTTTAATTTCTATAAATGTTATAGGACAAGAATATTATACAAAAAAATACGAGCCTTTTAATGAAAAAATCAAGAGTCCTGAAGAATTTCTTGGATACCCAATAGGTTCAGAGCACACTCGACACGATAATATTATAAATTATTTTGAAGAATTAGCTAACAACTCTGATCGTGCGATTCTAAAAACATATGGAAAGACTCATGAAGGAAGAAAACTAGTTATGCTAGTAATAAGTTCTCCAGAAAACTTGAACAATATAGAAGAAATCCAAAAAAAACATTTATCATTATTAAACACCTCTAATACTGATAAAGCATTATCGAGCGATCCATTGATTATAAATTTAGCGTATAATGTTCATGGGAATGAACCATCAAGTTCTGAAGCAGCACTATTATCAGCTTACACACTAACTGCATCATCACATAAAGAAATATTAAATTATTTGGATAATAGCATAATATTTTTAGATCCAACAATTAACCCTGATGGAAGAGATCGGCATACTCAATGGGTAAACACCTATAAAGCAAACCCATTAGTTGATGACCCAAATGATGCTGAACACAATGAAAACTGGCCTAGAGGAAGAACTAATCATTATTGGTTTGATTTAAACAGAGATTGGCTTTTGGCTATTAATCCTGAGAGCCAAGGGAAACTTAACTGGTATCATAATTGGTATCCTAATGTAGTAACAGATTTTCACGAAATGGGAAGTCAAAGCACATATTTCTTTGAACCGATGAAGCCTAATGGATCATTTGACCCAATAATGCCAAAAGAAAATTATATAGAATTAAATAATTTATTTGCTTCATATTTTACTGAATCACTTGATAGTATTGGATCTTTGTATTTTTCAAAAGAAGTTTTTGATGGAACATACCCTGGATATGGATCTTCATATCCTGATCTTCAAGGAGGACTAGGTCTTCTTTTTGAACAAGCCAGTTCAAGAGGCTTACTTCAAAAAACAGAATATAATGAAATCAAGTTTTCTTTTACTATTAGGAATCAATTTGTTTCAAGTATGGCAACTCTTAAAGCTGCAACTGAAAATAAAATCACACTTAAAACTTATCAAAAGGAATTTTTTAAGTCTGCTATTGAAAATGCTTCAAAAAAGAAGATAAAAGGATACAATTTCCAATCAAAAGATCAAAACTTGACAAAAGCATTTTTGGACAAATTATTAAGACATAAAATAAAAGTTTACAAAAAATCAAAGGGGAGTTATTTTGTTCCTACAATACAACCACAATATAGAATGGTTCAAACTTTTTTTGAAACTTATGAAAAATATAGAGATAGTGTTTACTATGATGCCTCAGCCTGGTCAGTAGCGAATTTTTATAATATTAAATATTCATCAACTAATAAAAGCTTTATAGGGAAAGAATTAATAAATCTTGATGGGACTATTGAGTGGAATCCAGTTGTAAAATCAGAATACGCATATTTAGTCGATTCAAATGATTACAATATTCCTGCGTTAATTTATGCACTTCAAAGAAATAAAATAAAAGTTGCATCAGCATTTAAACCATTCAGTATTATTACAGATAAAGGGAAGAAAAAATTTGATTATGGATCATTAGTAATACCAATTTCTGTTCAAAAAAAGGATTCAGATTATATTTTTGAAATAATTTCTGATCTACAAAAAAAACTTGATATAGAAATTTACTCTGTAGATTCAGGTTATAGCTTAAATGGTATAGATTTAGGTTCTAGATATGTTCAACCATTAAAAACACCTAAAGCCGCAATGTTAATAGGGAATGGCATTAGGTCATACGAGGCAGGTGAGGTTTGGCATTTACTTGATACAAGGGTAAAAATGCCAATTACAAAAATTTCTTTAAGCTATTTTAGCAGAGTTTCTCTAGATAATTATAATGTTTTAATAATGGTTTCAGGGAGTTATAATTTTGATAAAAAGAATTTGGAGAAAATTAAGGAATGGGTTTCAAAAGGGAACACTTTAATCACAATCGGAACTGCTAATAATTGGGCTATTAAAAAAAAGATAGTAAAAGAGAAATTAGTTCAAATTAAAAAGGATTCGACATCTAATTCTTCTATAAGAGAACCATATATAGATGCTTCTGAAAATATAGGAAGAGAAAAAATTGGTGGAGTTTTTCTTAAAGTTAATTTAGACATAACACACCCTCTTTCATTTGGATATAGGAGCAAAAATCAAGTAGTTTACAAAAATAATTTAGTTTGGTTAAAACCAACTTTGAACAGCTATGCAAATGTTGCTGTATATGATAAAAACCCTCATGTAGATGGATATGTTTCAAAAAATATTAGAAAAGAATTTTTACCTAAAAGTACTTCTCTATTAGTAAGCAGAGTTGGTAAAGGAAAAGTTATAATGTTTGCAGATAACCCAAATTTTAGAGGGACATCATATGGGACAAATAGACTTTTTTTGAATGCAATATTTTTGTCGGATAAAATACAAATTCCAAAAAGTAGTAATTAAATAAAAGCAATACATTATGAAAAAATTTATAACAATAATATTTATATTTTGCTGCCATATTAATCTTTTATCTCAAAGAAAATATGAGCAAAGTTCCAAAAATGAAGGAATAAAAACGTTATCATTATTTAAAGAATTTTTATCTATACCCAATGATGGAAAGAACAAACAAGAAATATTAAATAATATCACCTGGGCTTCAGATCAATTATCTCAGTTTGCCTTTGAAAGAGTAGTGTTAGAGACATCTTCACTTCCACTTCTTTTGGCAAACAAAATAATTGACAAGAAGCTTCCAACAATTGCTTTTTATATGCATCTGGATGGTCAAGCAGTTGATAATTCAAAATGGTCACAAAAAAGTCCTTGGCAACCTGTAATAAAAAGATATGATGGCGAAAAATGGAGTCAGGTTGAATGGGATAATATTTACTCTGAAGAAAATCAAGACTTAAGAATTTTTGCTAGATCGAGTTCTGACGACAAAGGTCCTTTCTTAATGTTTTTAACTGCACTTAGAGTTATAGATAATTATGAAAAAAAACCAGCATTTAATATAAAGCTAATTTTGGATTTTGAAGAAGAGAAAAGTTCACCTGGATTACCTGAAGCTGTTTCAAATTTTAAAGATGATCTTAAAGCAGATATGTTATTAATTTTGGATGGACCCAAACATTTTTCTGGAAAACCAACTTTAGTTTTTGGAAATAGGGGAATTGCTGATATAACACTTACAACATATGGCCCAAAAGCACCTCAACATAGTGGTCATTATGGGAATTATATCCCTAACCCAGCTTTAAGATTATCCCAAGTTCTTGCCTCAATGAAAAGTGAGGATGGAAAAGTTAAAATTCCTGGGTTTTATGATGGAATTAAAATTGATAATGAAGTACAGGAAATATTGAATAATGTTCCAGCTGCTGAAGAATCAATTAAATTAAGAACAAAAATAAAATCACTTGATAAAGTTGGAAATAATTATCAGGAGTCTATTCAATATCCATCTTTAAATATTCGAGGTCTTCAGAGCGGATGGGTTGGCAATCAAGCAAGGACAATTATACCTTCAACTGCAATTGCTGAAATTGATGTTAGACTAGTTTTAGAGAGTAATCCTGAAAGGTTAATCAAATTAATTAAAAACCACATTAAATCATTAGGATATACAATTATAGATCATGATCCATCAGATACAGAAAGGATGAATTTTGATAAGATAATGAAAATGGAATATAATATTGCTTATCCAGCTTTTAGAACTCCAACAAGTGCTCCAGAAGGAAAATGGTTATCATCTATATTAAGAAAGTATTATAAAAGTGAACCAGTTTTAATTAGAACCAGTGGAGGTTCAGTTCCAATATCACCATTTGTAAACGAACTTGGTCTTCCTGCTATTGGTATACCTACTGTTAATCTTGATAACAACCAACACAGTCCTAATGAAAATTTAAGATTAGGCAACTATTTTGAAGGAATTGAAACCTTTGTAAGCATATTACTTACAAAGTATTAATAAAAAAATGATGAGATATAAAGAGCTTTTTATATTTATACAATTATTCTTTGCAATTAATTTATCAAGTCAAGAAATACAACTTTTTAATTCTAAAAATATTGATGGCTGGAATGTTCATGGAACTGAAAAGGGGTATGTAGAAGATGGGAATTTAGTTTGTGAAAGTGGTCCTGACAAAGAATATGGATATCTATCAACTTCTGATTATTATAAAGACTTTGAATTAAGTTTAGATTTTAAACAAGAGGCAGATGGAAATAGTGGTGTTTTTTTTAGATCCACAGTTGACGGGACAGTTATATCTGGATGGCAAGTTGAGGTTGCTCCTCCTGGAAATGCAACGGGTGGAATTTATGAATCATATGGTAGGGGCTGGCTAATAAAGCCTGAAATTGAAAAAGATAAAGCTTTAATAATGGGAGAGTGGAATAATATGAAAATTAAAGTAAATAGAGATTCTGTAATTACATGGTTGAATGGAGTTAAAATGATAGAATTAATCGATAAAAAAATTGGTTCAGCTAATGGGTCAATTGTTCTTCAGATTCATGATGGAGGTGGAATCAAGGTTAGATGGAAAAACATTATTTTAAAACAATTATAATTAAAGGCTAATTGTTTGTAATAGATGAAATTTTATTTAATAATCTTATTTGGTTTTTCAATTTATGTTAATGGACAATCAACAGTTTTTGTCTCCAGCGAAAGATTAGTGTTGGGTAATTTGAAAGAAAAAACAGCCTCATTAGATGTAGGAGATATAGATAATGATGGAGACCAAGATATAGTAGTTGCTAATGGCAGACACTGGCCAGGTCAAAATCGCATTTTTTTAAACAATGGCAAAGGCATTTTTTCTGTATCAAAGCTTTTGGGAAATGAAAAATCAACTAGTTATTCATCAGAGTTAGCAGATTTTGATAATGATGGAGATTTAGATATTGCTGTTGGTAATGATAGAGCTCCAAACAATTTATATATTAATGATGGAGCGGGAAACTATGCAAAATTAAACACCTTTGGAAAAAATCAATCACCAACTCGAAATATTTTTGTAATTGATATTGACTTAGACGGAGATCAAGATATTTTAATAACAAATAGAAGAAGTGAAAATGAAATTTGTTTAAATGATGGCAGGGGAAAATTTGATAGAACTTTTGTGTTTGGAACAAAAACAGACTCAACAATTGATGTTGAAGCAATAGATATTGATAAAGACAGTGATATTGATTTAATTCTAGCAAATAGAGACGGACAACAAAATTTTATTTATCTAAATGATGGAGATTTGAAATTTGAACAAAGGATTAAGTTTGGAACAGGAAATGATATAACAAGATCTATTTCAATAGCGGATATTAATAATGATGGGTTTTTGGATATAATATGTGCAAATATTAGTGAACCCAATTATATATATTTTGGTGACTCTAAAAATAAGTTTAATTCAAAAGTACAATTTGATCAATCTTTAGGAAAATCATATTCAATAGATGTTGGAGATTTAGACTTAGATGGTGACATAGATATAGTTGTTGGAAATTTTAAAAGCCCAAACACTATTTTTTATAATAATGGAGATGGGCAATCTTGGGAAAGAATCCTTTTAAGTGAAAAGAAATTCAATACCTATGACATTAAAATATCAGACTTGAATAATGATGGAAGACCAGATATAATAGAGAGTAATTCTGATGAAAAAAACGTATATTATATTAATAAAACTCAATAACTAATGAATAGAAGGAATATAGTTTGCATGTATCTTTTTTGTTTTATTTTACTGATATTTAATTATGATTTATTTGGTCAGGATCAAAACAGAGATTTAAATTTTAAATATTTTGGAGCAGCAGGATGGGAAATTTCCGATGATAAAACAATTGTTTTAATTGATCCTTATTTATCAAGATTAAAATTGGGAGAGTCTTCAGTTAAATTAGACATTAATTCTAACAATGTTTCATCTTCAATTAGTAAAAGTGATAATAGAAAAAGTTATAGTAGAGAGGATTACTATGAATCAGATACAGTGTTGATTGATAACATAATCAAAAAAGCTGATTATATTTTTATTCATCATTCTCATTTTGATCATCTATCGGATGTGCCTTACATAGCAAAAAAAACTGGAGCTAAAGTAATTGGAACTGAAACAACAATTTCAATATTAAAAGCTTATGGAGTTGATTCTGAAAATCTCTACACGGTTAAAGGGGGAGAAGATTATCAGTTTGAAAACTTATCAGTTAGAGTTATACCAGGGATTCACTCAGCATTGGCAGACAAACATTATTTTAGCTCTAAAGTTTATAAGGAAGGAGATATAAAAGCCCCATTGAAAATAAAAGAATTTATTGAAGGAAATTCTTTAATGTATTTTATTCGATTTAAGTCTCACAAAGTTTTAACAATGGGTTCAATGAATTTTATTGAAAGAGAGCTGGAGGGCTTAAAACCTGATATTCTTCTTGCTGGGATTAATCTTTCTAGATTTAACATGTACAAATATGACGAAAGGTTGATTCAGGTTACTGGTTTCCCAAAATATATTATTCCAACTCACTGGGATAATTTTAGATTACCCTATGATTTTGACCAGTCTTCTTCTGTTGAGAAAAAAATCATGCCCTTTATTAAAACTGCTAATCTGATTTCACCTAATTCAAAAGTTATTATACCAAAACATTTGAAGTCCTTTAAAGTAAATTGAAAAGGAATTATTAGTTAATTGAAGTTAACAAAGAATCAATAGATTTCTTGTTGATGTAATTTCCATTTTTTATAACTGCATGAATTTTTCTTGTATTTGAAATGTTTTTTAATGGATTGTCATTTAAAATAACTAAATCTGCTATTTGCCCCTCTTTTATATAACCAAGTTTGTCATCCATATTGAAATATTTTGAAGGATTTGAGGTTGCTGACTCCAAAGCTTCTGAGTTAGTAAGGCCACTTTCAACTAACATTTCTAATTCTTTATGGAGACTATATCCAGGTGTTTGAAACCCTATAGGAGTATCTGTGCCCGCCATAAATTTTATACCTGATTTATTCATTAATCCAGTCATAGATTTCCCCCAATTTGAAAAAATTTTACGATCTGTATTATCTGTTTTTGGAGCTGAGGCGATTTGATAATTCCACTTTTCTTTTATTTCTAATGGTAAATAATCAAATGTATTTTTCCATTCGGAATCCTCATAAAGTTTATACGCCCATCCTTTGTATAAAATCAATGTTGGTATTTGCCAAGTTTCATTCTTAGCTAAAATCTCAAAAACTTTTTTGAGTTGGACACTATCTATTTTATTTATTGAACTTATTCTTTGAGATTTATGAAGATTTCTTCTTAAAGTACTACCTAAAATTTTGTCTTTATTCTCTAAAGCTATTCTTCTAATATTAAGCAATTCTTCAGTATTAGCTGTAGATGACATTTCGAGATTTCGTAGATGCTCTATACTATTTATTCCGATATTTGAAACTGAGATAGCATCCATGCTAAGGGGAATATGACCAGTTACTTTTAATCCATGTTCCTTAGCTATTTCTATTATTTTTTTAAATTGTTCAGGAGTAAGCATTTCATATGCTTTTAAAAAGTCAACCCCATTATCAATTAATTCTTTTACCCTTTTTTCTGTTTCACTAACAGTAGTAGTTTTAATAGACAAAGGGGGAAAAAACACACTATTACCATCATAAACATTATACTTGCCATCAATTAAAGGGCCTGCAATTTTTACCCTTGGATAAATATTAGGATTATTATTTGAAATATTTTTCCAATGATTTACAAAATCAAATTCTCCACCAGTATCCCTAACACTAGTAACACCATAAGCTATAAATAAATTAAACATTGAACTTGCTAGATTTTCCTCGAAAGCAAAGTGTACATGTGAATCCCATAGACCTGGGATAATAAATTTATTTTTTCCATCAATAATTTTGTTCTTATTAGATAATTGAATTTCTGAGCTTTTTTCAACTCTAATTATTTTATCTTCTGAAACAATAATTGTCATGTTTTCCTGAAGACCTTTTTCTGAATCAATAACATTAATGTTTTCTATACAATATCCATTTTCAATAAAAACAGAATTATTAGAACAAGAAAAAAATAAAAACACTATGGTAATTAACCCTATAAGCCTATTGATATATTTAAACAAAAAAATCATATTTTCATAAACACTATGTAATAATAGTAAAATATAATGAGTATAAAGATATAATTGAATTGATTTTTTATATTAGCTAAGAACATTATACAATAGTATTTTTTATGGGTTTTACTAGAAGAAAATTTTTGTCAAGTTCTATTGGTTCAATAGGTCTTTCTTCAATGATTGGATCAATTGTTTCTTCATGTGTTGAAGAAAAAAAGGGAAAAAAGAAGAGTGTAATTTCTTCTAATGACATAATATTATTTCAAGGAGATTCCATAACAGATGCTGGAAGAGAAAAAGAATTGGAACTTTCTAATAATTCAAATTCTTTTGGAAATGGATATGCTTTATTGACAGCTTCAAATTTGTTATATACGCACCCTGATAAAAACTTAAAATTGTTTAATAGAGGAATTAGTGGAAATAAAGTTTTTGAGCTCTCTAACAGATGGGAAAAAGATTGTTTAGAATTAAAACCAAATATTTTGAGTATTCTTATTGGAGTTAATGACTATTGGCACAAAAAAGATGGGTTGTATGATGGTAGTGTTGAAGTATATGAAAATGATTATAGGAAATTGATTAAAAGGACAATAAAGGCAATCCCTAATATAAAAATAGTAATTTGTCAACCATTCATATTACCCGACACTTCAGTGGTCGATGATTCTTTTGTGGAACCATTTAAAGAGTACCAGTTAAGTGCAAAGAAAATAGCTGATGAGTTTAATGCTTTTTGGGTTCCTTTTCAGGAAGTTTTTGATGAGGCTGTAAAGCATGCTCCTGCTGAATATTGGCTATATGATGGTGTTCATGCAGCAATGCCAGGCGCTCACCTTATGGCTTTGACTTGGCTTAAAACTCTTATTTAGTTTTACTGAAAACTAAATAATTTACTTTTTAAATTTAGCGCCTTTGTAAACCATATAAAAAAGGGATAATGAAGTTATAACAGCCCAAATAAGGATTGAACTTAATGCATCATATAATACAAAAAGTATAATAAAAATTATACCTGAGTATATAGCAAGATTATAAAAAAACCTTTTAAAAAAAATAAGATAATTTTTTAAATCAAAAGCTTCTCTTTGTTCTTTAGACATGGTGTTATATCCTGCTAGAAGATACTTGGCATTTCTTTCATTGATTGTATATCCAATTATAAAATATATCACACAACAAAACATCACAACCATAAATATTATTGAATCTTCATCCATAAATCAAATTTAACTAAATTAAATCGCCTGTTTTTATAATTACTTTTTTATATATTTATTTTATGAGTTCTACAGAATATTATAACACACGAAAACAACAGTTTATTAAAGATTTAATTGAGCTTATAAATAAACATATTAATCTTGAATATGATGCAATTGAAAGTTCAGTTAAAGAATATAATGAGGCTAGTAAAGATTATGCTTCTAAAGAATGGATTAAGGTTTACAAAGAGGTAATAAAAGATGCTCTAAATGAAGGAACAGATTTTGTAAATAAAACATTATAAATAATCTTAAAATTGGATTATCCTCTAAAAATTTTATCTGTTTCTCAAATTAGAAAAGCAGATAATTATACTATTGTAAATGAACCCATTAAATCAATTGATTTAATGGAAAGAGCAGCAGATCGATGCTTCAAATGGATAACTGACAGATATGATAAATCTGTAATTTTTTATGTTTTTTGTGGAACTGGAAATAATGGTGGTGATGGTCTTGCAATATCTAGAATGCTTAACTCATTAGACTATAAATGCAAATGCTATGAACTGGAATTAGGTAATAGCTTTTCAGAAGATTATATTATAAATAAAAAAAGACTTGGTTTTTCATCTAAATCAATAAAAAAGATCAAAGATTTCCCAGAAATCCCAAAAAGCTCTAAGACAATTATTATAGACTCAATATTGGGGACAGGAGTAAACAGAAAATCTACTGGTCTAATAAAAGATGTAATTTCAAAAATAAATGAAATTGGAGTTGGTGTTATATCAATTGATATTCCTTCGGGGTTATTCTCAGAAGATAATTTTTTAAATGACAATGAGGGGATAATTAATTCAAATCACATTTTGTGTTTTGAATCACCTAAACTATCATTTGTTTTGCCTGAGAATAATCAACGAATTAACAAATTCCATGTCCTTGATATAGGATTAAATAAAGACTTTATTAAAGCATTAATTTCACCATACTATTATATCACTAAAGGATATTTAGAAAAAAAATTAAAACAAAGAAAAAAATTTGATCATAAAGGAAGTTTTGGGCATCTATTATTAGTATCGGGCTCTAAAGGAATGATGGGAGCTGCAATACTTGCCTCGCAAGGAGCTTTGAAATCGGGAGTTGGACTATTAAGTGTTTTATCTCCTAAATGCGGAGAGCATATTCTTCAAACAAGTGTTAGTGAAGCTACTTTAGAAGAAAATGATGGTGAAAACTATTTGAAAGGCAGTTATGATTTAAATTATGATTGCATAGGAATAGGTCCAGGAATTGGAAAGAATTCTAAAACCAAAGAATTTTTTATTTCACTTTTGAAAAAGGTAAAGAAACCTTTGGTAATAGATGCAGATGCATTAAATATAATAAGTGGTGAAAAAAAGCTTTTAGATGAAATCCCAAATAATTCCATTTTAACCCCTCATCCAAAAGAATTTGAAAGAATAGTTGGTAAATGGAAATCAGATATTGAGAAACTTCAAATACTTAGAGATTTTTCAAAAAAATATAAATTAATATGTGTTTTAAAAGGAGCCAATACTTCAATAGCTCTTCCAGATGGAAGAATATTTTTTAATAGCACTGGAAATCCTGGTATGGCTACTGCCGGAAGTGGAGATATACTAACTGGAATTATAGGAAGTTTATTAGCTCAAGGGTATAGCCCTGAAACATCTTCAAAATTAGGAGTTTTCATTCATGGAATGTCAGGAGATTTTGCTAGAGATTATTTAGGAGAAATATCGATGACTGCTTCTGATATTCAAGATTTTATTTCAAAAGCATTTAAACAAATGCTGGATAGATAAAAGTAAAGGGAATTGTTATTTTTTGATCATTTTAAATGATTTGCTTACTCTTTCATCCTCTATTTGAATAATATAAATTCATATATTGAGTTAAATAACAATCAATTCAATGAAAAACAATTACTATAGTCGTCGTAGATTTACTTCTCAACTGTTGGGGGGAGTAATCACTTTAGGTCTTTCCCCAAGTTTATTCTCTCAAAACACTTCAATATTCAAAGAAGAAATTGATTGGTATAATGTTAAAGACATAGGAGTAGAAGGAAAAGGATGGAAAGACACCAAAAGATATTTTGATCGTTTACCCTCAAAGGCAGAAGGTTTTGTTCGTAATCCAGTGTGGAACCTGTCTAGACATTCCGCTGGTATGTGTTTACGGTTTGTTACTGACTCACCCAATATATATGTTCGCTATAAATTACATCTTGAAAGGCTTTCGATGTCCCATATGCCTGCAACTGGGGTGAGTGGTATAGATTTATATGGTGATGATGGTAAAGGTATTGACCGTTGGGTGTCTGTTGTAAAACCTGAAAAACAAAAAATCGATACGTCAATAGCAAAAGATTTAGCGCCAGGTTCTCGACGCTATACAATGTATTTACCATTGTACAATGGAGTTGACGATATGGAAGTTGGTATCACAAAAGGTGATTTTTTTAAACCATTGGTTCCTCGAAAGGAAAAACCAATACTTTTTTACGGAACTTCAATCATGCATGGCGCCTGTGCTTCAAGACCGGGATTGGCATTTCCTGCTATTTTGGGCAGAAGACTGAGACGACCAATTATCAACCTTGGCTTTTCAGGAAATGGACGCATGGAGCCTGAAGTTGCATCTCTACTGACAGAGTTAGATCCCTGCGCATTTGTAATTGATTGCCTTCCAAATATGAATGAAACTACTGTTTCAGAGCGAACAATCCCATTGGTTAAAAAGCTTAGGGAAGCGCACAACAAAACACCTATACTTTTGGTTGAAGACAGAAGCTTTACCAACACTCCGTTTTTCCCTTCAATAAAAATTCATCATCATAAAAGTAGAACAGCACTCAAAAAGGCATATGCGGAATTGACTGATTCAGGGGTAGGATATCTTTATTATTTAGATGGGGATTATTTATTGGGTGATGATGGAGAGGGGGCTACTGATGGTTCCCATCCCAATGATCTAGGAATGGTTCGATATGCTGATGCCTACGAACCTGTTTTAAGATCTATGCTAAAGCAGTTTTAATACTTAAAAATTAATTCTTATTTTTTGATGATTTTAAATGATTTGCTCACTGTTTCACCCTCTATTTGAATAATATAAATTCCATTATTGTATGAAGACAAATCGAGTTCAATTTTTCTAGAATTAGTAACGGACATTATTTGATCATAGTAACAATATCCATTAATTCCATTAATACTTATATTAGCTTTAGTATCCTCTCCTGAAACAAATATTTGAAGAGGCCCAGTTGTTGGATTAGGATAATACTGAACTTGTTCACTAACAAAAATTTCTTCCGTATAAACCCCTTGGCATTCTTTGTCTGTGTACACCTCTAAAAAGTTAATGCCAGAGTTTAATTTAAGTTCAGAATAGTTTGATGTAGCTATCGATGTTTTCCCATTTAATATAACAGTATATTGATCTGACCCCTCCATGTTTATCGATAATAATTTTTTTGAAGAATCTACTCTAGAATAAACTGATAGTGGGAGAGGAGCTTTAACATTTAGTGTAAAACACTGGATGTAATTAGATTGTCCCTCAACACTAAAACAAAGTTCATAGAATCCATCCTCTAGAGAATCAATATTTTGACTATATCCAACTGCAGCATTAAAATTGATGGATTCATTTCCATTTAAAGTTGTAGTATAGTTTATGGCTTGGTCAACTAATGAAATATTTATTTGACCATTACTTTGATCAATACAGGAAGTGCCTTTAACCCCTATGTTATAGTTATTAGAGGGCAAATAAAAAATTGGATTTCCATCAATGTCCTGAGAAATTGCATAACTATTATTTGGAAAAGCATCCTCTGTATTTCTAACACCATCATTGTCATTATCATAAGCAATTTCAATTAAATCCAAACCTTGAAATCTTATTTGAAGAATTTCATAAAACCCGTCGTTATTTATATCTACAGGAAACCTAAATCCATTCAAAACAGATATACTTGGCGGATATAACCCCTGGTAAAGACCAGCAGAATTTTTGTGTTCAGAAGAAAAATCCATATAGTAAATTTCAAAATTTTCCCCATTATTCATAAAAACAAGTGAAGTAAAGTTTGAATCTAAAGAGGAATCCGATCTGTCAAAAAACCATCCATTTTCAGGGATAATATCAATATATCCATCCCCATTTAAATCCTTCAAATGAATTCCATTTGCATGATGATTTGAGAGGTCGAAACTATAGTCAAAACCTCCCTGATCCTTGTCAATCCAGGTATCTGTAATATTAACGCCATTAATATCATAGATAACAATCCTGCCAAAATAACCCTGGTCGAGGGGTACTACATGTTGTAATGTGACAATTTCTACTTCCCCATCATTGTCAAGATCAACAGGATATGTCCCCCAAGTATCGCACAATGTAATACCCTCATTTTCATGTAATGGAAGATCTATTGATGTATCTAAAAGAATGTTTTCAACACCCAAATCATTGTTTATTTCAAAATCAACAATTCCAAAACTTGTATAGGTGGTGGTAGAAGATTTTCTATAAGGTGCTGAAAATGAAACTTTATTGTTTTCTGTATTAATCAACAAAGGCCTTACTGGGTATTGAGAAGTACCGTGCATATCGGTCTTTGAGGGGATACTGAAAAGATTCCTATCAAATACCTGAGCGCTTGTATAAGTCCCATCACTATTAAATTTATGTAAAACATACCACCCCACTGAATCTTCAAGAGGAACTCCCTGCGCCATATTTGTTAAAATTCCATATCTATTTTCATTTGGTAAATAGATCGCTTGTCTTTCAACAGA
Source organism: Flavobacteriaceae bacterium (assembly GCA_002723295.1). Lineage (GTDB taxonomy): Bacteria > Bacteroidota > Bacteroidia > Flavobacteriales > Flavobacteriaceae > Marivariicella. The sequence goes on from PBNP01000013.1 coordinate 75,680, forward strand.
GTTTGGACAATCAGGACTAGCCCCTCCCGAAACTTCAAAGTCACCAATGATATACTTATCAAATCCAGTTCCATTATTTATAAAAAGTTTATCGGGAGTATGATAACAATCATCAGCATAATATTCCGGAAAATTATTTGGATCTCCATGATAGTTTGCCGTTGGCAAAACCATATCTACTAATCCATCACCATCTAAATCACCAATATTTATCCAAAAACTTCCAACATCTCCCTCACTAGTAACGAAATAATTAGAATCCGATTCAAATATTATTTGATCGTTTTCCTTTTTTTGCATATAAACCCCTACAACGCCATTAATTTCTGGCCGTCCTGCAGGAGTAATAACTATGTCATTTAATCCATCATTATTCCAATCAAAATCTAAATTGTGCTTTCTGTCATAACCAGGTGTTCCTGGAATCCAGGGATCATAGTCTGGAGGAGTTAATCCAAGATTTATAATAAAATCCCTTGATAATTCATCTAACCTAAGAATATCTTTATTTACCTTATATACTTGTAGTTTTTTTTGATTTTCCCAGGGTCCCTTAGGAATAGAGTCTAAAAACACCAATTGACCTTGAATAGGAGAAGTGAAAATAAAAATAAAAAACATAAATAAACTAAAAGTATTTCTCATTGTAATCAAAAAGATTATAGTTCTACATAATCAACTATTATTTGACCTAAATTCCAAGAAGGAATATAATAATTATAAGTAGTATACTGAAGAATTTCATTAAAAATTAGTTCTTGAAGAACAGAAGAATTTCCTGTTATAATAGTAAGGGAAAAAGAACCTTTAGATTTTACTTCATCAATTTTTTCTCTTACCATTTCCAAAGCTTCTTTATGACGAATACCATGTAGGTCAATACTGTCCAATCCATTTGAAGAGGGAAACATTTTGTTTTTCATTTCAAATTATTTTATGATTTGACCAATATTACTTGCAAATAATTTTACGGCCATAGCAAGTAAAACTATTCCAAAAACTTTCCTAATGATATTCAATCCTGATTTTCCAAGTAATTTTTCTAGAAAAGAGGAGGACTTTAAAATAATATAAACTATTATAACATTAATAATTATAGCAACAATAATATTAATCATATGATACTCAGCTCTTAAAGAAAGTAAAGAAGTCATCGTCCCAGCTCCTGCTATTAAAGGAAAGGCAAGTGGAACTACTGAGGCTGTTTCTGGCTGTTCATCTTTATATAATGTTATACCAAGAATCATTTCAAGAGATAGAAAGAAAATAATTATTGAACCTGCCACAGCAAAAGAATTAATATCTATTCCAATTAAGTTTAAAATTTCTTCCCCAATGAAAAGAAAAATTATCATGATAATAGCTGCTATAATTGAAGCTTTTCCAGACTGAATATGCCCTACTTTTTGACGAAGGGATATGACAATGGGAACATTTCCAATTATATCAATAACAGCGAATAAGACTACTGTTGCAGTTATAATTTCTTTAAGGTTTAACATATTATTTTAAATTTTCGCAAATGTAGTTTGATTATTTAAAATATTGATTAATATCACCCACATTTGTTTAATAAATTTTATGTTTGTTCTAAAATAGTCCATTTTTAAAATTTTATTCATTGAAAAATATCACCTGGCCCATTGTTTCCACCTTTATTTTTTTATTAATTGTTTTTCTTAGTTTTTATGATTTCTCTTTAGATGATGGCCCTCCACTTTTCCCGAACATTGATAAACTGGGTCATTTTGTTTTATATGGAATGCAATTTTCAAGTTTGGTTATTGCATTAAACAAAAACCTCATAAATAGAGCTATAATTTTTTCATTTGGATTTTGTTTACTATTGGGAATAAGTATTGAATTTTTACAACCTATCATTAGCCCTAATCGTATGTTTGATATTTTAGACATTATTGCTAATTTGTCAGGAATTCTAATTGCATTTTTTTTATTAAAAAACTTTAGGATTACATAAAAGGAAAATATGTTATCTAAATTAAATATCAGAAAAATTCATCGTTATCTTGGCGTTTTTATAGGAATACAGTTTATGATGTGGACCATATCAGGATTATATTTTAGTTGGACTGATATTGACGAAATTCATGGAGATCATTTTTTAAATGATTCTGAAATAATTGATTCTTTTAACAATTTAAAACCTTTTGATCAACCAAACATGGATATAAATTCTTTAGAATTACTTTCTGTTGCAGGAAAACCATATTATTGGGTAAATCAAAATACTCTTTATGATGCTATAACAGGCAATAGTAAAGATGAAATTTCAGAAGAAGAAGCTCGGAAGGTTATTTCCAAACTTTTAAAAGAAGATCTTGAAATTATAAAAGTTGAAAAAATATTTGAAGTTGGGTCACACCATGAGTATAGAGGGAGGCCTTTACCTGCTTATGCTATTCATTTAGATCATCCTGAGAATTTAGTGGCATATATAGATGCTAAAAGTGGAAAATTTCAAAGAGTTCGTCATAGGAATTGGCGTTGGTTTGATTTCTTATGGATGACCCATACAATGGATTATCAAGGAAGGGATGATTTTAATAATATTTTATTAAGAATTTTTTCCGTTTTTGGATTATTTGCAGTTTTGAGTGGATTTTTACTTTGGTTTATTACCTCTAAAACAATACGAAGATTCTTTTAGCATTAATTTTTCTTGACTTTTTTTAATGCTTTAATCAATCTTTTTTCTACACGTTTAGCTTTTTTTGCAGCTCTTATTGAGTCCCTTTGATCTCTAGTATAAGGTATTTCTTCATACCAAATATTTTTTCCGCTATTTGCATCACTCTCACTTAATTGAGTTTTAATAATAATAACTCCTGCACCCCCTTGTGAACCATATCTGTTTGTAGCAGATAGACTTTCTAAAACCTCCAAATATTTTATCTGATTTACATCAAATGGTGGGGGGTATTGATAAATCATTCCATCAACAACCCAAAGAACTTCATCTCCGGCTGTTTTGAAAGAGGATCTACCTCGTATGGCTATAGTTTTTATCCCTCTAACGGTATAAACTCTTGCATTTGGAATGCGATTGGCTATAATTGAAACTGGATCAGCGCCAGTAATTATAGCTTTTTGATTAATCTTAGCATTATTTTGAGCAAAGAATAGTGTAGGCAACAACACAAAAAATAAAATAATCTTTTTCATTATTAAAACCATTATAATCAATATAAAGATATTGTATATTTAGTTTATTGAATCTAATTTTTAATTTTTTATATTAATAACATGAAAATTAGTTTTCATAAAATATTAATAAAAAAAAGATTTCCTCTTGCTATAAGCAGGGGCGTTCATGGGGATTCTTATAACGTTTTTGTGCGGTATGAGAAAGATGGACATATTGGTTGGGGAGAGTCTGCTCCAGGTGAAAATGAAGGCGCAAAAACTCCAGAAAAAGTTATAGAAGAACTACAAAGATTAATTGACACAAATATAGAAGGGCTGTCAATTTATGAAATAGAGAACCGAGCTAGAAAACTTAAAATACCTCCATGCGCATATGCAGGTCTAGATATTTCTTTATGGGATTGGACAGCAAAAAAATCAGGATTACCATTACACAATTTACTTGGACTTCCAATGCCATCCTGTAAAACATCAATTACTTTAGGTATAATGAATCCTCAGTCTGTAAAGGAAAGAATACCCATTTTATTTAAAAATAATAATACGAAATTCCTAAAGGTTAAATTAGGCTCACCAGAGGGAATAGAGGCGGATAAGTCGATGTATGAGCAAGTAATTGAAAGCACAGAATCATTGGATGTTAAGTTAAGAGTTGATGCAAATGGCGGATGGAATTTAAATCAAGCAAATCAAATGATTCAATGGCTTTCAAAAAGAAAATGCGATTACATTGAACAGCCTTTAGCAGAGGGTGAAGAAGACAAGTTAAAAGAACTTTATCCTAATAGTAAGCTTCCAATTTTTGTTGATGAATCTTGTCGTTACTCTAATGATATAATACCTTATGCAAAATTTGTAGATGGGATTAATCTAAAATTAATGAAGTGTGGTGGAATTACTGAAGCAATGAGAATTCTTGCCATTGCTAAAACTTATGGATTAAAAACAATGATTGGTTGTATGAGCGAATCTTCAATTTCAATATCAGCTGGTGCTTCTATATCAGGCATAATCGACCATGTTGACCTAGATTCGCATTATAATCTCAATCCCGACCCTGCATCTGGTGCTGCAATGATTAATGGGGTTACAACTCCAAGAATAGCTCCAGGACATGGCGCATTTTTAATAAAAGAACCATCATGTTAAAAAATAATCAAAAGGTTGCTATTTATATGGAAGGGCATTTGTTTACCGAAAATGGTAAAATGGGATATGGTGCCCTAAGGTATCTTAATAATCCAGTTGTTGCAGTTATTGATTCAGAGAACAATGGAAAAAACATTAAAGATTGTCTTCCAATAAGTAGAAATGTTCCAGTTGTTGAAAATCTTGATGCTGCAATTTCTTATGGAGCGGAAGTTCTCCTTCTTGGAATAGCTAATTCTGGTGGAATTATACCAGAACCATGGTTTTCTGTAATTGACAATGCAATAGTTAAAGGCCTATCAATAATTAATGGTCTTCATGATGAGCTAGCTAATAAGTATAAAAGTTCATTGAAAAACAATCAATGGATTTGGGATGTTAGAGTTCCTCAATTTGTACCGAAAATTGCAACTGGAAAATCATTAAAAATAAATAATAAGAGAATATTATGTGTAGGAACTGATATGGCTTCAGGCAAATGACTACTAGTTTAGAGCTATTTAAATGGGCTAAAGAAAAAAAAATTAAAAGTAGTTTTATAGCAACGGGTCAAATAGGAATTACTGTTACAGGGAAGGGGATTCCTCTGGATGCTTTTAAAGTTGATCATGCATGTGGAGCAGTAGAGCATATGATTTTGCAGGATTCTAAAAGTGATTGGATTTTTATTGAAGGCCAGGGGTCATTATTACATCCAGGAAGTTCAGCCACCCTTCCATTAATGAGAGGGAGTTGTCCTACCCATTTAATTTTATGTCATCGAGCTGATTTGAAAAACTTAAGACCTCCAGTTGAGCATGTGAAAATTCCTAATTTAAATGAGGTAATTGAGTTAAATGAATCTTTGGCAAAAGCATGCGGAACTTTTCCAAAAGTTAAAGTGGTTGGAATTTCACTAAACACTGTTAAATTAGATTCTGTTTCTGCTCAAAAATCTATCGATTTTTGGGAATCAGAAACCAATCTTCCTGTAACTGATGTTGTGCGTTTTGGCGCTGAAAAACTTGGAATGGCAATAAAAAACAACTAATATCCTTTCTGTAAATTAATTTCATTAATTAGCTTTTCATTTTTTTTGTTTCTAGTATAATTTTCAATTATTTGTTTTGCACCAGCTTCAGCATTTGTAATGCTTGCTATATGTGGTGTTATTTTTATTTTTTCATGATTCCATAATGGACTTGATTCAGGAAGCGGTTCTTTTTCAAAAACATCTAAAAATGCTCCTGTAAGGATACCATTATCTAAAGCTTTTATGATATCTATCTCATTTTGAACCTTTCCTCTTGCTACATTAATTAAATATGTTGGGGTTTTTAATTTATTGAAAAGCTTTTCTGAAAGAAGGTTGTGTGTTTTTGGCGTATAAGGAACAGTGCAAACTAAAACATTTATTTTACTTAAAAACTCCTTCATTTGGTTGCCATAAAAACAATTAATCCCGTCAATTTTTTTATGACTTAGGCTATAACCACAAACATCAAAACCAATATTTTTTAGTTTAATAGCTGCATCACTTCCAAGAACACCCAAACCTAGAAAACCTATCGAAATATCAATTTCAGGACTTAAATTGTGATCCCAAACTTTGTTTTTCTGATCCTTAATATACTTATCAAATTTTCTATGATATTGAAGAATAGCCATAATTATATAATTAGACATAGAAAACGAAAGCAAAGGGTCAACTATTCTTGTAATTTTCACTCCCTTTGGAATATCTGGATCTGAAATTAAGTGATCAACTCCAGCACCAAGAGAACAAATCAAATTTAAGTTTTTAAAAGTTTTTAAAACCCCCTTTGGATGGTTCCAGACTAGGGCAGTAGTAATTAAATCTTTGTTTTGAATTTCTTCTAATGATTGAATATCCCAATTGGGAATTAATTTTCCAAAAGCATCAATCCATTTTTCCCTCTCGGAATAGGGACATATTAGAATTACATTTTTCATTTTTGTTTATACCACTTTAACCCTGTAATAATTATCAATATTGAAAATAAAAAAAAAGGGATATTAAGCATCCATTCCTTAAATATTTGTTTGTTGGCGACTATATTAATTGTCCATAGTAACTGTCCAATAAAATAAATAATGAATGATATTAAAAAAAGTAGTTTGACCCTTTTCATTAATTACAAATTAACCCATTATAAATTCAAAGACAAGAATGTTCTTATTTTATTTACAATTATAATCTGCTGCTTTTGTTGCAATCTGTGTTTGAGGTTTTACATTTACTTTATATCCTAGTGAGTTTGCCCATCCTTTGGCTGCTGAAATTAATTTATTTGATTTAAAATTTTCATCTTCATTGTAGTCCATATCTATTTGAAGATTAACATTAATCTGTTTGCTTAACCATTCAGCGACATCAATACTAAGTTCAGCCTCATGCCATAGTCTATTCCACATATCTTCAATAATAATCTGTTTTTTTTTATTTAAGATATAGTGAACACCTCTGTTTCCATATCTATAGGCTATTACGGTACAATAAACAGTTTTCTTTCCAACATTTTGTGAATCTGACCCAATATGAATTTGCAGATAAGGATAATCTTTCAGTAAATTCAACGTGTGTTGTAAGGGTTCTATTCTATTGCCTTTTATATCTTTGAAAACTAACATAAGTAAATTAAACCTTCAATAAGGTAGTAATTTTTTATATTGATAAAATGAGCAATTCTTTTTTTTATTTTTCATTGGCAATAGGAGTTGCTCTAGGCGCTTGGGGGAGCTATTTAACTGAGCAAAAAAACAGAAGCAGACAATTAGGCTTTTTATTAGGTTTTTTCTTTGGAATTATTGGTATTTTAATAATAGTTTTATTAATTAATAAAAAACCTAGATCTTAATTTTTTTATAACTTCAATAAAAACTAAAAACTATGAAAATTAAACATATTGCTATTTCCTTTTTAATTTGTGGATATTTAAATGCACAAAAGAGCATCAAGTTAAAAGATGAGGTTATAAATTCTATTGATGTGCAATCTAAACAATTAATAAATATTAGTAATAAAATATGGAGTGCTGCGGAAATTGCATTTCAAGAATCTATCTCTTCACAAACTTTAATTGAATATGCTAAAGCTAATGGTTTTAATGTTAAAGAGGGCGTAGCTGAAACACCAACTGCTTTTGTTGCTAGTTATGGATCTGGAAGGCCTATTATTGGCATATTAGGGGAGTTTGATGCACTACCTGGGCTTTCTCAAAAAGCAAACCCATATAAAGACCCTTTCAAGGAAGGTAATCCAGGACATGGGTGTGGTCATAATTTGTTTGGAACAGCTAGTCTTGGTGCAGCAGTAGCAATAAAAAATTTAATTCAACAAGGTAAAATAAAAGGAACGGTCAAGTTTTATGGCACTCCTGCCGAAGAGAAGTTTTTTGGAAAATTATGGATGGCAAGAGAAGGCCTGTTTGATGACCTAGATGTATGTTTAGATTGGCATCCTGGAGATAATACTGAAGCAGATGTACAAACTTCCCTTGCGCTTGTTGATTTTATTATAGAGTTCTATGGACAAGCTGCACATGCTTCTGCCGATCCTTGGAATGGAAGAAGTGCTTCTGATGCTTTAGAGTTATATACCCACGGAATTAATGCATACCGAGAACATGTAAAGCCTACAGTTAGAATACATTATGATATTCAAGATGCAGGAAAAGTTGTTAATGTTGTTCCTGATTATTCAAGAATTTGGGTCAGAGTTCGTGATACAAAAAGGGAGGGAATGACACCCGTTTACAATCGCGTGAAAGCTATGGCAGAAGGAGCTGCTATTCTTGCTGATGTTACTCATAAATTTAGCCTAGTCTCCGGAATTCATGAAATTTTACCCAATAGAGCCGGCGGTGAGGCTATTCAGAAAAATTTAGAATATTTAGGAAATATTGAATATACTCAATCAGAATTAGAGTTTGCTTACAAAATTCAAGAAGCTACAAAAAAACCAAAATTAGGAATTGACGGTAAAATAAAGCCACTAAGACAAACACTTGAAAATCCTGGAGGAGGTTCCACGGATGTTGGAGATGTTAGTTTTATTGTTCCTGTTGTTCGATTAAGTGCAACCACAGCACCAATTGGCACCCCTTGGCATTCATGGGCTGTTGTTGCGTGTGGGGGAATGTCTATAGGTCATAAAGGAATGGTACACGCATCTAAGGCGTTAGCGATGACAATGGTTGATATGTTTACAAATACTAAACTTGTAGCTAAAGTTAAACAGGAATTCAAAAAAAGGAAAGGGGATTATAAATATAAAGGAATGGTGCCTGAAGGGCCTCCTCCAATTGGCAAGGAGTAACTTAAATCCAATTACGAGATTTCATTTCTTTTTTTACATGAGGAGAAAGCCAAATTATTGCAATCATATTAGGAATGCACATTAATGCAAAGGCTAAGTCTATAATTCCTATTACTACCTCTACGGTAACTATTGCTGAAAAAACTATACTTGCGATATAGAAGTAGTTATATAGATATCCCCACTTAGTACTTGTAATAAAACCAAAACATTTTACTCCATAATAAGAATAGGTAAGTAAGGTGGATATGCCAAAGATAAAAACCATAATTAAAAGCAAAACATCTCCAAATCCAAAGAATAATCTTCTAAAAGCCTCTAAAGTAAGGACAATGCCATTTAATCCTGGCTCAAGATATGCACCACTAATTATAACAATTAATCCTGTTATTGTACAAACTAAAACGGTGTCTAATAGCGGTCCTAGCATTGCAACTAGACCTTCATCTGTTCCTTTAGAGCTTTGAGATTGACCGTGATACATAGGGGCATTTCCCACACCACTTTCATTAGAAAAAACAGCCCTTCTAACCCCAAGTATAACTAGAGCCCAAAAACTTCCTGTTACAGCACTCCCTAATTGAAAAGCTTCAAAAAATATCATTTTAAATGTAGGTATGATTGCATTATAGTTATTAGCTAGAATAAAAACCCCTAGCAAAAAGTACAAACCCACCATAAATGGAACGAGGTTTGATGTAACTCTTACAATTGATCTAAGGCCTCCAAAAATAACTGAAGCACTTATTATTGATAATAGAATTCCAATTAATACTTTCCACCCTAAATCTCCAAATAAAATATATTGATTAGGATCTATAACATTCATAAAAGTTTGTGTCAATTGATTAGCAGTGAAAGCAGGGAGAACTCCAAAAAAACCTGCAATAGAAAACCATATTGCTAGTGGTTTCCCCCATCTTTTAATTCCAATATTCATATAATACATAGGCCCCCCCAAAGGTTCTCCTGTAATTGTTGTTTCTCTTAATTGAACTGATAAAGAGCAGGAAAAAAACTTAATTATGGAACCAATAACCGCTGTTATCCACATCCATATTAATACACCTGGCCCACCCATGTGAATTGCTATTGCTACACCAGAGATGTTTCCTAAGCCAACAGTTGCAGCTAAAACAGCAGACAATGCTTGAAATCTAGAAATCCCTTTTTTTTCTTCTTTTTTTAAAAGCAGATTAAACGCTTCTTTAATTCTTGTTAATGGAAATGCTTTTGAATAAAACATTAGAAAAAGACCTCCTCCTATAACAACAAATAACATTACCCACTCTAATGGAGCTATAATGATGGATAAAACATATTCTATAGAGGAAATTAATTCATTCATCAATATAATTTTTGCTAATTATTCTTTAATAACTATATAAGTCGCTTTAACTCCAGTAGCCAAATTCCATCTATTAGCTCCTGCCAATATACCAGAATGAGTATAAACTTTAACCTCTGCAGTATTTGGACCACTTTCTCCTTGATTTAGAGCGATAAAATCAACTCGATTAAACCCTTCTTCTAATTCTACATTAAGACTTTTAAATCGCTCTTCAAGTAATATGCTGCCTATAACAATTTTGTCATTAACTTTTATTTGTATTAAATCCCCATCTGGATATTCATGATCTCTAAGGATAATGTTAACAAAACCTTCTTTAGTTCTGAAATCTCCTAAATACATGTCGTTTTTGAAATTATTAGGGTTTTTATTTTTCTCACCTTTTTTTCTATTTAGTTTTGAAGTGTAAAATTCTCCAGGATTTATAAATTTTTCTTGATTACTCATATCTATTTTTGGGGAAGAAATATTTGATGGAGTTTTTAAGTCAATTTTTTTGTTTTTCAATGTATATTTCAAAAAATTGTTTTTTTCTGGCTTAGAATTTAATAAGGGGGTCAAATTTTCTTTAGATTGTTGAAGCAACTCCTTTTTATTATCAGATTGTGCATTAATAATCAATGCATTAGAAAACAACACAAAAGTTAAAGAATATTTAAAAAGAAGATATAAACGCACCATAATTTCTAAAAATACTAATAACTTAACAAATGGAATGTTTTAGTTTGGATCATTAACATTGTTTTAGTATAGAAATTTATTTGTAACATTGAGATATTAAGAATCAAATAATATATCTTGAACTGCTTATTTTTTATTTATGAAACTTGAAATTATTGATTGGTCTATACTTGTAGTTTTTTTTATAATACTCCTATCTATAGGGTTTTTTGCATCAAAAAAAGCAGGAAAAAACATAAATGAGTTCTTTCTTTCTGGAAGAAATATGCCATGGTGGCTTTTGGGGGTATCAATGGTTGCTACTACTTTTTCAGCAGACACTCCTAATCTTGTAACTGATATTGTTAGAACTAATGGTGTTTCTGGAAATTGGGTATGGTGGGCTTTTTTATTGACAGGGATGTTAACGGTTTTTGTTTATGCCAAACTATGGAGAAGATCAGAAGTATTAACTGATCTTGAATTTTATGAATTAAGATATGGTGGAAAGGGAGCAGCCTTTTTAAGAGGATTTAGAGCTGTTTATTTAGGAGTTTTTTTTAATATTATGATAATGGCTACAGTATGTTTAGCTGGAATTAAAATTGGAAGCGTCATGCTAGGGCTTTCTCCTGTTCAAACACTCTTAATTGCTTCTACAGTAACAGTCATTTATAGTTCACTTGGTGGACTTAAAGGAGTAATAATGACAGATTTTTTTCAATTTAGTTTGGCAATGTTAGCTACTTTTTGGGCAGCTGGAGTAATTGTTAATTTACCTCAAGTTGGAGGATTATCAGAACTTATTTCTCACCCCAATATAATTCCTAAACTTGATTTAATCCCTGATATTTCTAATCGAGAATTATTTTTGATTGTTTTTATTTTACCTATTGCTGTTCAATGGTGGAGTGTTTGGTACCCTGGCGCTGAACCTGGAGGAGGAGGATATGTTGCGCAGCGAATGTTATCGGCTAAGGACGAAAATCATGCTGTATGGGCAACATTGCTTTTTAATTTTATGCATTATGCTGTTAGGCCTTGGCCATGGATATTAATCGCATTAGCATCATTAATCGTTTTTCCAAGTCTTAATGATTTAGAGTTGGCGTTTCCACAAATTGATAAAAGTATAATTGGACATGATTTAGCATATCCAGCAATGATGACACTTTTACCCCCAGGACTTTTAGGGTTATTATTAGCTTCTTTAGCAGCAGCATTTATGTCAACCATTGCTTCCCATTTAAATTGGGGATCTTCATATGTGGTTAATGATTTTTATAAGAGGTTTTTCGATCCAAAGGCTTCAGAAAAAAAACTTGTACTTATGGGAAGAATTACAACAATTTTATTAATGCTTCTTTCTTGCCTTTTAGCTCTTTTATTAAGTAATGCTCTTCAAGCTTTTGCTATTTTACTTCAAATTGGCGCTGGAACAGGATTATTATTTATACTTAGATGGTTTTGGTATAGAATCAATATCTACAGTGAAATTTCTGCTATGGTTATTTCATTTATTATAGCATTGTATCTACAAATTATTCATCCAAGATTAGGCTTTGAAATTATATCTGTTGAGAGCCAATTAATTATTGGCGTTTCAATTACAACTTTTTCATGGATTGTAATTACCTATTTAACACCTTTAGAAGACAAAGAGGTTTTAAGAGAATTTTATAAAAAAATTCAACCAGGTGGAAGAGGCTGGAAAAAAGTAGTAGAGCAAGCGAGAAAGGATGGAATAAATATTGAAGGGAAAAAGGAAGCTTGGGATGTTCCTAATGGAATTATTTGTATGATTTTAGGTTGTTTTTTTATTTATAGTATTCTTTTTTCAATAGGCTATTTTCTTTATTCTAAATTTAAGTTTGCAATTTTTTTACTTATAGTTTCCGTTATTTCTTTAACCCTTTTACAAAAAGCCTGGAAGAAGCTAAAAACGGATTAATTAGCCTATTATCATCCCTGCTATAGTAGCTGAAAGAAGAGAGACTAGTGTGCCAGCTATCATCGCTTTTAATCCCAACTCAATTAAAATAGGTTTTATTTTAGGCGCTATTACCCCTATACCTCCAACTTGTATTCCAATTGAAGCAAAATTTGCAAAACCACATAACATATAAGTCGCCATGACCACCGATTTTTCATAGCTAAAATGAAGTGCATTTCCAGCATTTTTTAGGTCAACAAGTTGAGGAAATGCAATAAATTCGCTTGCCGCTAATTTGACTCCAAGTAATTGTCCCATTAGCATAATATCTGTTTGAGAAACTCCTATTATCCACATTAGTGGAGCAAAAATAGAGCCTAGAATAAATTCTACTGATAGTTTTGAATATGGAGTGTTTTCTGCGATTAATGAATTAATTCCAAAATCACCAATTGCACCTAGAATACCATTTAAAAGGGCAATTAAGGCTATAAAAACTAAAAGCATTGCTGCAACATTTATTGCCATTCTTACACCTTCATTAGTGCCTTTAGAAATTGCCGATAGAAAATTTTCTCCAATTTTCGAGTATGATACTGAAAGAGAACAATTTATTTCTTGAGTTTGAGGGTAAATCATTTTGGAGATTACTATTGCGCCTGGTGCAGCCATTACTGATGCAGCAATTAGACTTTTTGCAAAAAAAAGTCTTTCAACAGGACTGTCTCCACCTAGAAGAGCAATATATGCACCTAAAACACTTCCTGCTACTGTTGCCATTCCCCCAACCATAACTAAAAATATTTCTGAACGATTCATTTTTTCCAAATAAGCTTTTATTAATAGAGGAGCTTCAGTTTGTCCTAAAAATATATTTCCCCCAATAGATAAACTCTCACTACCAGATAAATTAAAAACCTTGGTTAAACACCAGGCAAGAAACCTTACAATTTTTTGAATTATTCCATAATAATACCCGATTGAGGTTAGAGCAGAAAAGAAAATTATAACAGGTAGAGCTTGGAAGGCAAATACAAATCCAGTTGTTTCAGTTTTTCCCAAATCACCTAATAGCATATATGTCCCAGCGCCAGTATATTCAAGAATATTAACAAAAAAACTACCAACAATTTCAAATAAATATGAGATTAAATCAATTTTTATAACTCCAACACCAATAAATATTTGAGCAAAAAGGCCAATACCAACAACTCTCCAGTTAATTGCTTTTTTGTTTGTGCTAAAAACATAAGCTAGCAATAATAAAAACCCTATACCAACTATACCTCTAAGGGTTGATTCAATTGAAATTCCAGTACTTGGTGTTAATTCCATATAATTGGAGATGTTAATTGAAAAATAGATAAATTATTAATTCTACAATTTTTAAAAGTTAATTTTTTGATTTTTTTTTGTCCATAGATTCTTTTTTACGCTTTAATTTTTCTTGAGCGGCAATTACAGTGTCAATTAAATCAGATTTGGTATCCATATATTTTATAAGCTCTTTTATTTTTTCTTCTTCTTCTTGTTTTTGCTTTTCCTTTTCCTTTTCCTCTGAAATAGTATCACGAATATTTTGAATTGTACTTAGTGTAAATCCAATAACAATACATATACATATGAAAATTGCAAACCATTCTTCAGCTTCAGATAAATACATGATACCAATTTAGATTAAAAAAAATCATCTTGCCAATTTTATTTAAGAACTTTAATCAAACTCTTTTGTATTTTTATACATGCGATATTCTTTTCTTTTATTTTTTTTAACCCTAGGTCTTCAAGCCCAAAAAATAAGATCATCAAAAATTAAAAGAATAATTAAAAAAGTGGTCTCCTTTGAAAAAGCTCATGTTGGAATTGCCATTCAAGCTTTGGAATCAGATAAGAGAATAACGGGTATTGGATATGAAAAGTATATGACCCCGGCATCTAATATCAAATTGCTAACTTTTTTTGGTTCTATTCAAGAATTTGATTCATTGCCGATACTAAAGTATAAAATTGAAGAAAAAACTTTACACTTTAAACCTACCGGATATCCCTTACTTTTTCATCCTTTTTATCCTGATAAAAAATTAGAAGATTTTTTAAATTCTTTTGAAAAAATAATTTATCATCCAAACCAAAAATATGTTCAAAAATTTGGTCCTGGGTGGTCTTGGGATGATTATCCGTTTTATTTTTCAGCTGAGATTAGCACATTGCCATTACATGGAAATGTAGCACGAATTTCTAAATCTAAAAAACAAACACTTAATATCTATCCATCATTTCTTGAATTAAAAGAAGATTCTCTTTTGCCTTATAATGCATTTAGAGATGAATCAAAAAATATTTTTAAAGTAAATCCAGATAAATTATCAGTTAATGACAGTGTTTACATTCCAATAAAGACTTCTGTTGAATTAAATCTTAAACATTTAAATGAAAGATTACAGCCCAAAGTTGTAATTGGAATAAATGACATCAAAACTGATAGGATTTTATATTCAAATGATTTAGCCAGAATTTATAAACCACTTTTGCAAAACTCTGATAATTTGATTGCTGAATCTCTATTAATTATGATAGGAGAAAATTTAAAGGTTGATTATCATAATACTCAAACGATAGAGATATTAAAAAATAAATGGAAAACTTGGATCCCAGATCAAATTCTATGGTTTGATGGCTCAGGAGTTTCTAGATATTCAATGATTACACCAAGGACAATAATTGCGGTTCTTCAACAAATAAATAAAACTATTGGGTTAGATTCAATTAAAAAATACTTCCCAGCTGGTGGTATATCAGGAACAATTAGACAGTATTATAATAAACTTGATGCTGAACCTTATGTTTTTGCTAAAACAGGAACATTAAAAAATAATCATAATCTTTCAGGATATATAATATCTAAAAGTGGCAGATGGTATGTTTTTTCAATTATGGTTAATCATTATAATAGTTCAACAAAAGAAATTAGGTTAGGTATGGCTCAAATAATTGATTATATATATAATAGGGGATAAACACTTTATTTTAACCTCATTTCTTTTGAAACCTGTTCAACCCTTTCCATTACTCTTAGCAAATTTCCTCCCCATAATTTTCTAATTTGCTCTTCACTATATCCTCTTTTAACTAATACCCTTGTTACATTTAATGTTTCTGAAGCATCTTGCCACCCTTCAATACCACCACCACCATCAAAATCTGAACTAATTCCAACATGATCAATACCTATTTTTGATACCATGTAATCAATATGATTAACAAGATCTTCTATACTTACAGGAGGGATATTTTGTTTTATTTTCTCTATTTCAGGTTTAGCGGCATCAGTAATTTTTTTATAATCATTTCTGTATTTATTTATCTGATCCAATGTCAATGACCTTAAACGACTTCTTGGAATCATTTCTATACCCATATTTTTACTTATTTCTTTATAGATAGTGTCTCTTGCAGCATTAAACGCTTTGTTTTTTTCAGCATTTAAATATGCATTAAGAGCTACTGTTTGAACCACTCCTCCATTTTCTTTAATTGCCATTAATTGCTCGCCATCTAGATTTCTTGGATGATCACACAATGTTCTAGCTGAGGAATGAGAAGCAATAACTGGAGCTTTAGAAAGCTCTAAAGTCTGTAGGTTTGCTTTTTTTGATGGATGTGATAAATCAATCATTATCCCATAGTAATTCATTTTGTGAACCATCTGTTTGCCTAATTCACTTAATCCATTATGAAGCCATATACTATCATATTCTCCAGTATTAGAATCAGCAAACTGACTATGACCATTGTGTGCTAAGGAAACATAACGTGCGCCTCGATCATAATAACGCTTCAGATTTGATGTATCCAATCCCATAGGATATGCATTTTCAACACCAATCATGGCAACTTTTTTCCCTGATTCCCAAATTCTACTTACATCACTAGCTGTTAATGCAAGTTCAATCTGATCACTCGCATATTTGTTTACTAGATTATGAATAGCATCAAATTTAGCTTCTGCATTTGCTGAAGCTTTTAAGTAGCCTTGTTCATTAAGGCTGTCTTGACCTGTATATACAATAAACCATGCAACATCAAGGCCTCCTTTTTGCATTTTCGGAAGATTTACTTGAGTGTCTGTATTCATAGTATAGTTTAGAGAATCTGTGAAATTTCTTACATCAATATCATCGTGTGTATCAATTGTGATAACATTTTTATGAATCTGCTCTGCTGAGCTTTTATTATTTATTTGGCACCCTATCAAGGCGATAGAGATGAATAAAAGGAGTGTTTTTTTCATAATTGGGCATGGATTTTGTTCAAAAATAGTGATTCTATAATATTACATCGACTAATATATAAATTTGGTCCTTAAATTAGAGATTATTGCTCAAAAACAGGATTGTGGCACAGTATTTGTATTTATGTTTTGGTTGCGCGAAAATTTATTTTCAAGCGACATGAATAAACATTATTAATATTAATTAAATTTTTATCAAATGAAAAAAAGTTTATTAACCATTTTGGCACTGGCTCTTGTAGCTGTAGGATGTCAAAATTATGATGACCAGTTTGATAGTCTTAATTCCGATATTGCGGCGTTAACCACTAAGGTTAACGGACTTGATACATCTGGTATTGCTGGTATTACCTCTGCGATTGGCACAATCAATCAGAGTCTTACAGATCTTCAAAATGCTCAACTTTCAGAAGCTGATATAACTACTGCTCTTGCATCCACTATTGCTCAAGTAACACAACTTGTTGCTGACATGGCGGCTCTTGATCAGTCAGTTGCTTCTCAAATTGCGGGTGTTGAAACTTCTGTAGCTTCTTTGACGAGTCAACTCTCAGATGTACAAACAAATGCTCTAACTACTGCTGACATTGCTGCACTTGACGAAGTTGCAAATTTGAATCAGGAGATAGCAGACATTCAGCAAGATTTAACCGATTTATTAGCGGCTAACGCTTCAGTTAACGCTAATGTAGTTATCACTAACCAAGCTCAGCTTGATTACTCGAAGACTTTATTTACCGGTGATGGACCGTACATTGTTAATGGAAACGTTAACATTGTTGCTAGTGCAGCCACTGGTTATAGTGCAGGTTATACAGCAGAAATTTCTGCTATAACTGCAAAAATTGCTTCTGTAATTGGAACGGTAACTATTACTACTGCAGCTGCTGATGCAACTGCATTGGACATTTCTAATATGGCATACATTGATGGTGCGTTATCTATTTCAGGTAAAATGCCTTCAGGATTTGCTGTTACTACATGTGCAAGCCTTGCTTTAGCTGTTGAAGAAGCAGATATTTCATTACCTACTTTATCTTCAGCTGCTGGTGGTGTTGCTATTACTGCAGGAACTACTACTATTACCAATGTAGCTATTACAAACCTTACAAATGGGGCTGTAACTACTGCTGCTAACACACTTAGTCTTGCAAATGCTGATGTTAATTTAGGCTCAGGAGATCCTGCTGCTACAACTACTGTTAAGAGTTTAAATGCTGGAGGAGCTACTTCTACTTATGAAGGATCTATTACAGCTTCTGGAGCTGTGACTCTAGGATCTAAAGTAGTTACTAATACAGTTATTGATGCTGGGGGTGCTGTTACACTTTCTAATAGTGCTGCTGGTTCTGGACTGTATTCTTCTACGATTAACTCAGGAGGTGATATAACTGCTAGTGGATTAGGCCTTGGATATACTCAAGGTGCTGGTGTTTCACTTGTGTGTGATGGTGCATCTGGTGCTGTATCTGTACCTAATGCAACTGCTACTGCGAAAGCTTTTACTGCAACTGCATCTGGAAGTTCTGTTAGTTTACCATCACTACATACTATTGCTGGTGGTATAGCTACTTTAACTGGTGCTACTGTAGACGTTTCAGCTGTAGCTACAAACACTACTGGTTTAACCGTGTCAACTGCTACTGCTCTTAATTTACCAGCTTTGGTTAATGGAACAGGAAAAGTAACTGCAACTGCTGTTACTGATTTTGATGCTCCATTATATACTAGTAATGGTACTATTGATTTAGGTGCTGGTGCTGATGTTGTTCTTAAGGCTATGACTGCTATTGGCAACTTATCTGACCTTACTACTATTTCAGGATTAACTCTTAGTGAGCAAGATGCATCTTTAGATTTATCTACTGCTGTTAAGTTGGTAACTCTTAATTACACTGCTAAAGCTATTGCTGCTGGAGGAAATGCTGCAGAAGCAACTGATTTAACTGTTGCTCATTTAACTTCTGCAAGTTCGTTAACTACTGTTAATATAACTGGTGGTATGGACAATGTTGTTCTTAAGGCTCCATTGATGACTTCTATTACAACTGGAGGTTTTATTAGAACCTTTACTACTACAGGTACTGCGTTAACTTCTGTAGTTATAGGTCACCAAGGACTTAATGGTGGTGCTCCTAGTGAGCTTAGTGTTACTGGCACTTTAATTCAATCACTTGATTTATCAGGTTTAAAATGGATAGGTGGAATAACAGTTACTGGAAATGCTTCATTAACAGCTATTACAATGCCTACTGCTACTGCTGCGGCAGATAATGCAAACGTTGCTACAACAGGTAGAGTAACCGTTACTATTAATAATAATGCTCTAACTGGTGCTTGGACTCGTTCAGTAACCGCTACAGGATCTAACGTTTATGTTGAAGGATTTTGGTCTACTGCTCCTGGTATTACAGGTGCTAAAACTTGGATAACTGCATTACTTGGTAATGTTGTTATTGCAACTTCTTCTGTAACATATGCTATTGAGGTTGATGCTGCTGATGCTGACTTAGCTGCAAATAGTGATAGTACTGCTGTAGATGGTACAGCCGCAATTGATACTGCTGCTGAATTAGCATTACTACCTAACTAATATTAGTTAGCACATAAAATATTTCTTTATTTAATTAAAGAGATTTTTATTAGAAAAGCCCCCTTAGAATAGGGGGCTTTTTTTATTGTGTAATAAGTAATTATTATTTTTTTTATGAGTTTATTTAAGTTTAAATAAGAAAAATATAGCTGTACTTATCATTAAAAAACCAATTGGTAGAATAATGGATATTTTCCAATGTGAATATCCCCTTTTTAATAAAAGATGATGGAGATGGTTATTATCTGGTTGAAATGGGGATTTTTTATTAATAACACGAATAATAAATACTCTGAGTAGATCAATTAATGGATATAAAAGGATAAGAATACTAAATAAAGGTTTATTAAAAGCATATTTTAGCTCATACTTTGGTCCCAATAAATAAAATGTATAAATGGCAAGTATGGTTCCTAAATATAAGGAGCCTGCATCTCCAAGAAATATTTTGTTATTTTTTTTAAAATTATATAAGTAAAGCGGTATAATTGCGGCTATAGTAATTAATCCAAGGACTGATATAGCTGAATTAGTAGCATTTAGAAATTCAAATAAAACTATAGCTTTAATTATCTCGGTTAATGCAAGCCCATCTATTCCATCAATAAAATTTATACTATTTACTATGATTAAAAAAACAAATATGGTAAATAATTGTGCTGGGATTCTCCCTATTTCTTCAAGCCCTAGTATTCCATAAAAATTATCAATTAATAAGCCTTGGTCAATAATCATTTTTGCTACAATGATTTGTATAAAGAATTTTAATTTAAAATCAGCATTATAAAAATCATCATAAATTCCAATAACAAACATCATGCTTATTGGGACAAGCAAAGAAAAATCATACGGCTCATTACCTATTGAATACCAAAACAGACTTATTAAAAATATTGTTATAAAGCTAGAGGCTCCACCTGTTCTAGTTGCTATAACAGAATGGGAGGATCTTGGATTGATTAAATCAATTTTATTTAAACTAATAAATAATTTTTGAATTATAGGAGCTATTATAGCTGAAAGGATTATTATAAGAAAACATAAATACATATCCATCTGGTAAAGGTATTAATTATCTTTTTGTGTTAAAAAGTCTTAAATTTGAAAGCCAAATACCCACCTCATGTCAATTGCTAACAATAGATCAGACATAGATACTAGTAATTTTATTCCTTCAATTTTAATTATCGCTTACTTATTAGTTGGATTTGTGCCAAACATGGAGGCGGTAGATAAAGTCTCTCCTCAATGGGTCTATATGAATATAGTAAACATATTTTCCTCTATTTATTTATTTGTAAATAGAAACAATTTTCAGAAGATTATAAAAAATTTAATTTATACTGGAATTTCAATCTTTTATATATCATTTTTTGTCTGGACTGCTCTATCCTATTTTTATGCTATTAATCCTATTGAAGCACTTGTAAATATTCCTAGACATCTAAACACATTATTAATGTATCTATTTATTGGAATATTTATTCATAATGTAAGAAACAAGAACCGATTAATTTCTTGGTGTATTGCTATAATATTAACAGTCGAGGTATATGCAGTTTTTGTCCAAGCAATGGATATGATAAACACAACAGGGTCAATTTATACTGATAACCTTAAGGGAGTAACAGCAAACAGGAACATAACAGCCTTTTCTATTGCTTTAAAAATTCCTTTTATTCTTTATTTATTGGAAAATATTAAAGGAAAGTTTTTTAAAATATCATTGTTTATGCTAGTGACCTTTGCCTTAATCGATCTTTCTATGATTGAGAGTAGAGCTTCTTTTCTAGGAGTTGGATTAATCCTTTTTGGATATTTATTTATATGCGGTTATAAATACATATTGATAAATAAAAATAAAAGAGTTTTTTATAATCTTGGATATTACATCCTACCTCTTTTCTTTTCAATTTTAGTAAATCAGCTATATTTCTCAAACAAAGGGGCAGATGCAGTCTCTCGAGCTGCGACAATAGCTATAAATACATCTGATGACTCTATTTCTAAACGATTAAGATATTATGAGGACGTAATGACTCATATGTTTTCTAATCCAATTTTTGGTACTGGGATTGGAAATTGGAAATTTGAATCTATTAGATATGATCGTTTAGATATTGATGGATATATTGTGCCCTATCATGCACACAGTGATTTTATTCAATTAGGAGCTGAACTGGGTTTTATTGGATTCTTTTTATACATTCTTGTTTTTGTTAGTGCGGTTTATTTTGTTTTTTTTATATTATTTAAGTCTAAAATTTCAAATACTGATAAATTATTTTCCTTTTTTTTAATTTTAAGTTTAGGGGTTTATCTTATTGATGCAAACTTGAACTTTCCTATTGCTAGACCTCAAGAATTAGCTCCTTGGGCATTGGTAATGGCGCTAATTAACTTTTATTATGTTCGCGCCAAATTAAATGAAAAACAATTGAATAAAAAGCCTTTACCTTCTTTGAAAATGGCTTTTCCAATTGTTTCATTAATATTATTATTACCAGGTTTATTTGTAACTCATAAAACTTATAAATCGCAAATTGCTCAAATGATTATTTTAAATGATTTTAATTCTGACAAGCATAATATTCCACTTAATCAAATTGAGACTTATATTCCTTCAATTCCAAATGTTACCGTTACGACCATACCAATGGATGCAATAAAAGCTAGGTACTATTTTCACTATCAAAAGTATGATAAAGCCCTTGAATATGCAATAAAAAGTGAATTGGCTAATCCATATTTGTCTTATGGTGATATAATTATATATAAAGTTTACAGATTAAAAGGAAATCTTGAAAAAGCAAAAGAGGCTGTTAAAAAGGCGTTTAAAAATTTACCAAACAACAATTTACATATGGGTGAATATGCCAAGTTAATAATTGATTTACAAGATGATAATGAATTAGAAGAGGCTTATCCATTAATGACTGGAACTAATAAAAAAAATGGTTGGAAAACATATTTAGTAGCAAAATCGACTATGGTTCCTGCTGGGGACCCTATATACATTAAAAGAGCAGAAAAGGCTGTAAAATTATTTCCTCTTGATAATGAGTTTAAGAAAATTTTAAAAACAGCTAGAATTGGAGATAATAATATTAGCGCAGCATTTAGTCTTGGGGAACAAGCTCGAATAAAATATCAAGAACAATCTTACCTAGAAGCCGCTCAATTATATGATAAAGCTACAGATTTGGACCCATATGAATATTCTTATTTTGAAAATGCAGCCCTTAGTTATTATAGTATCCAAGATGGAGAAAATGCCTTAAAGAGAATAAATGTTGTAGTAGATCAAATGAATCCTTTAAATGGAAAATGTGAATATATTAAAGGATTAATTTATTTGCAATATGGACTAACTAATGAAGCGTGTGATCTTTTCAAAACTTCTGAATCAAGTGGTTATGGTGATGCTAAAACTCTTCAACAACAATATTGTTCAAATTAATTTTTGATTTTTAATATATTTTAAGTACTTTTGGTACTTGATAATATTTTGATTAATTAAATTAATAATGTTAGGTGAACTGATAACATCAAAAACACGATTACGTCTGATGATAAAATTCTTTATATCACAGGCTAATCGTGGTTATCTAAATGGTTTAGCTAGTGAAATGGGAGAATCTACAAATGCAATAAGAAAAGAGCTTAATCACTTATATGGTGCAGGTTATTTGAAAAAAGTAAAATCTGATAATAAAGTTGAATATAAGGCAAATACAAAGCACCCATTATTTAGTGTGTTAAGAAAGGTCGTTTTAAAACATCTTGGCTTAGAAGATATGGTTGAAACGATTCTTGGAAGAATGGGAAATGTTAAAGAAATTATTTTAGTTGGAGATTATGCTAAAGGAATAGATTCGGGTAAAATTGAAGTGTTTTTAATTGGAGAAAATCTGGACATGGAATATATAGCGCAATTAGAGGATAAGATTGAAAAATTAATTAAAAGAAAAGTTAGTTTTTATTTAGCAAATAAATTCTTAAGTGATCAACAAAATATAGTTTTATTTAAGGAAAAAAGCCAATAATGATATCTATTGAAAATGAAGAAAGACCATGGGGTCGTTTTTTTGTGATTCATGATGAAAAAAATTATAAACTAAAAAGGATTGAGGTTAATCCTGGGGCAAAATTATCTTATCAATATCATAATAAAAGATCCGAAGCTTGGACTATAGTTCAGGGAAAAGGAAAAATAACTTTAGATGGAAAAGTTTTTAGTGTTAGTCAAGGAGGAACTTTAGTGATACCCCAAGGCGCTAAACACAGGATTGAAAATAATTCTAAAGAGAAAGTTGTTTTTATTGAAGTTCAAACTGGATCATATTTTGGAGAAGATGATATTGTAAGATTAAAGGATGATTACAATAGAATTTAAATTATGAAAAAAGGAATCATTGTTTCTGGATATTTTAATCCTTTACATAAAGGACATATAGAATATTTTAAACTTGCTAAAATTAATGGTGATATTCTCATTGTAATTGTAAATAATGATTTTCAAAGGGAGCTTAAAGATTCAAAAGAGTTTATGCTAGAGGAAGAAAGGCTATTAATTATTAATGAACTTGAAGTTGTTGACAAAGTTTTTTTATCTATAGATAAGGATCGAACTGTTTGCAAAACACTCGAAAAGATTCACGAAAATTTATCATCTAATTATCAATTGTTTTTTGCAAATGGAGGAGATCAGAACAATAATTCTATACCGGAAATAAATACTTGTGAAAAGTTGAATATTATGCTCATTGATGGACTAGGAAAGAAAATTCAGTCTTCATCTTGGCTTTTAAAAAAGGAGAATAATATTGACCTATGAAAATCAAAAATATTTGTTGTATTGGAGCTGGCTATGTTGGAGGCCCTACCATGGCAGTAATTGCATTAAAATGCCCTGAAATAAAGGTTACTTTAGTTGACAATAATCCTAGTAAAATTGAAGCATGGAATGGAGACTTGGATAATTTACCGGTTTATGAACCAGGTTTGAAAGAAATAATTGCTAATGTTAGAAACAAGAATTTATTCTTTTCTTCTGAGATTGATAATGCAATAGATAAATCAGAGATGATTTTTATGGCAGTTAATACTCCTACTAAGACAAAAGGAAAAGGTAAAGGAATGGCTGCTGACTTAACACATGTTGAAAATTGTGCTAAAAATATTGCTAGAGCAGCATCTTCTTATAAAATAGTTGTTGAAAAGTCTACACTTCCTGTAAGAACAGCTGAAAAAATAAAAGAGATACTAAATTCTCAAGGAAATGGAGTAAAATTTGAAATATTATCAAACCCAGAATTTTTAGCTGAAGGCACAGCAATTCAAGATTTATTTAAATCAGATAGAGTTTTAATAGGGAGTGATTCAACAAAAAGGGGTAAAATGGCAGCTAAAGCATTGGTTGAAATTTATTCACGGTGGATTCCCAATAATAAAATTTTAACTACTAATGTTTGGTCATCGGAATTATCTAAACTTGCATCTAATGCAATGCTAGCTCAAAGGATTTCATCAATAAACAGTTTTTCTGTTCTTTGTGAAAAGACAGGAGCAGAAATTGAGGAAGTTTCCGAAGCAATAGGCATGGATCATAGGATTGGACCCAAATTTTTAAATGCTTCTGTTGGTTTTGGAGGGAGTTGTTTCCAAAAGGATATTCTAAATTTAGTTTATTTATGCAATTATTATGGGTTAAAAGAAGTTGCCGAATATTGGTATCAAGTAGTTAAAATAAATGACTATCAAAAAATTAGATTTGCTAATAAAATTATAAATAAATTCAATGGTAATTTGCAAGATAAGGTTATCTGTTTTCTTGGATGGGCATTTAAAAAGAACACTAATGATAGCAGGGAATCTGCATCAATATATGTTGCAAAAAAACTTCTAGAAAATGGAGCTAATATTCAGGTGTTTGATCCGATGGTAAAGGAGTTAAGAATTAAATTGGATTTAAAAAAATTATTTGAATTTAATGGATTAGAATATAGTGAAATAGAAAATAGATTAGAAAAAGTCACTGTTTATAAAAATCATAATCTTGCAATAAAAAATTCTAATGCTATTGCAATTCTCACTGAATGGGAAGAATTTATAGATTATAATTGGCATGATTATCTTAAAAAAGGGATTAAAATCTTTGATGGAAGGAATTTGATAAAGAAAGATTTTAAAAAAACGAAAAACTATTTTGAATTATAATTAAAATAGATAATTAGAAATTTAATTTTTGATAAAATTAAAAGATAGAGAAATGTTAAAAGTTATACATAAACCATGGGGTAAAGAGGAATGGATAGAATTAAATGATTCATACTGCTATAAAAGGATTTATATAAAAGCTGGCTATAAAACAAGTTATCAATATCATAAATACAAGAAGGAAACTAATTATATAATTTCTGGTAAAGCAGAAATATGGTTAGAAAATGATAAAGGAGTAGTTGAAAGAAAGATAATGAATAAGGGTGATTATTTTAATGTTAAACCTCCAAAAAAACATAGAGTTATAGCGCTAACTGATTTAATTTTACAAGAAGTATCTACACCAGAGGTAGATGATGTTTTTAGAATTAATGATGAATATAACAGAGAAGATGGGAAGATAGAAGCTGAACACAAAACACCAGCAGTACTTATTTTATCAGCTGGATTAGGATCTAGGCTTGGCAATTTAACTAAATACATAAATAAGGCCATGTTGCCAATCAATAATGAGGCAATTATTTCTTTAATTATAAAAAAGTTTCCCAGAAGTTATGATTTTGTAATTACACTTGGATATAAAGGAAATCAGTTAAAAGAATTTCTCGAACACTCGTTTCCAACACATAATTTCATTTTTGTTAAAGTTGACAATTATGACAAAAAAAATACAGGACCAGGTTCAACAGCTATAAAATGTAAAAAACATCTTCAAAGACCCTTTTATTTTGTTGTTTCTGATTGTATAGTAGATTCTAAAATCCCTCATATTGATGGGAATTGGCTTGGTGTTCAAGAGACTAGTTTTCCTGAAAAATATTCAACTATTAAAATAAATGATGCTTCAAAAATATTAGACTTTAGTCAAAAAAGTAAAAATGGACATGAAAATGCATTTATAGGATTAGCAAGTATTCGGGATTATAAAGTTTTTTGGAATGAACTTGATAAAAACATGATCAATGGTGAAATCGTAAATGCTTTCAACAATGTTTCAAAATATAATAATTTAAAAGCAAAAAATTTTAAATGGTTTGATGCAGGGAACCTTGATGATCTAAATTATGCAAAAAAGTATTTTAAAGATAAGCCTTTGTCATTATCAAAAAACACAGGTGAAATTACTTATTTGGGGGAATCATTTTTAAAATATAATCCATCAAAAGATAAAATAAAAAACATATCTAAAAGAGCAAGATATCTATCTAAAATTATCCCAAAAAACTTTGTTAATTCAAACTACTTTATTAAATATGATTGGTTAGAAGGAAAAACATTATACCAAATAGATTCCTTAAAAACATATTCAAATTTTTTAATAAAATTTAGTGATTTAATAAAAAAAAGTGAATTTAAAAAAATTAATAATAATGAAATTAAAGAGTTTTACATTAACAAGACAAAAAAAAGGGTTGATCTATTTATTAAAAAAAATGGAATAAACTTTTTAAATAGTTCTTTTAAAGTTAATGGAATATCAACAAAACCAATGAAAGATTATCTTGAAAGAATAAACGTAAAGAAATTTGATAAGACAAAAAAATATAATATGTTTCATGGGGATTTACAGTTTGATAATATATTGTTTGGGAGTAAAGAAGGAAAATATTATTATATAGATTGGAGAGAATCATTTGCAGGAGACACTTCTGGAGGAGATTTATATTACGATTTGTCAAAACTTTATGGGGGTTTAATAATTAATTATTTTATGGTAAAGCAAAACAAATCATTCGAATTTGAAGAAGGAGCTACAATAATTAATTACAAAATATTTACCTCAGAAGCATTAAAAATGTTTAAAAATGAATATGAAAACTGGATTGTTAAAGAAGGTTATGACTTGACCTTAATTAAATATATAACAGGGTTAATTTTTTTAAACATGTCTCCATTACATGATGATAATTTTGGAAAATTATTATGGTTTAAATCAATAGAAATGTTTAATCATGAAAATAAATAAAGACACAAAAATTTATTGTTCTTTTTCAGAAAATCCTGGAAATAATGGATGTATTTTCTTTAATAAAAAATTTAAGAAAAATAATATTAATGCTATTTACAAATCTTTTTATTCAAATAATCTATTAAATTCAATAAATGCAGTAAAGGCATTGAATTTTTCTGGTTTTGCCCTGAGTATGCCATTCAAAATTGATGTTTTAAATTATGCAAATAAAATTAATCAAGAAGTAAAAAGAATAGGAAGCTCAAACACAATAATTAATGATAATGGAAAATTAATTGCATATAATACAGACTGGCTAGGTGTTTTAAGATTCTTTGAAGAAATAAAAATGTATGATGAAATAGCAATTGCTGGCAATGGAGGCTTTAGTAAGGCTATACAATATGCGTGTAAAGAATTATCAATAAAATTTGAAGTTATTAGTAGAATTAATTGGGGAAGATTTGAATCTTTAAATGTTCCAGTATTTAATGCCACACCAATTGATTTAACATATTCGGGTGAGATTATCGATGGAAGGCCAAACACTAAAATAGGAAAAACAATTGCTATGTTTCAAGCTGAAGAACAATATAAATTATACATAAAATGGATGTAAAATTTTTTATAGGGCCAATGTCTAAAAACGTTGTTGATACTATTATTGATTTTCAAAAAGAAACAAAGGAAAAAGTTGGATTTATTCCTAGTCGAAGACAAGTGGAATATAATGGTGGATACTCAAATAACTGGACAACAGCTGAATTTTGCAAATATGCGACTAACCATCTTTTAGTTAGAGATCATGCTGGGCCTGGTCAGGGAAATGTTAATGATGATGGCTATGAGTCTCTTAGTCAAGACTCTAATTATTTCGACATAATTCATGTGG
The DNA here is from genome assembly GCA_002723295.1 of Flavobacteriaceae bacterium. GTDB lineage: Bacteria > Bacteroidota > Bacteroidia > Flavobacteriales > Flavobacteriaceae > Marivariicella. The sequence continues at coordinate 104,205 of PBNP01000013.1, forward strand.
ACCCATGGAAGCAATATCCAAAATATAAAGACGGATTAAAATGGTCAATTAATATGATTAACTTTTGCTTTTCAAAAAATAAGGACATAATCTACGAGGTTGGAACTGAAGAAGCTATTCGAAAATTTGAAGTAAATGAATTAGATAATTTTATTTTAGACTTAAAAAAAAATTTAAACACTAATGTTTTTAAAAAAATCAGATATTTAGTTATTCAATCAGGAACATCTCTTTCTATTGATAAAAATACTGGTGTATATGATAAAAAGAGATTAAAAAGAATGATTGAGTTATCAAAAAAACATAATCTTATTTCTAAAGAGCATAATGGGGATTACATAAGTGAGAATATTATTCTTGAAAAAATGAATGAGGGACTTGATTCAATAAATATTGCCCCTGAATTTGGGTTAATTGAAACCCAAACTTATCTTGATAACATTCAAGATAAAAAAACTTTTGACTTATTTTGGAAAATTTGTTTTGAGTCAAATAAGTGGATTAAATGGGTTCCAAAAAATTTTAATCCATTAAAAGAAAAAGAAACATTAATTAAAATTTCTGCACACTATATTTTTTCAAATTCTTTTTTTATAAAAGAGATTAAAAATAAATTACCAGAAATTGATATAGAAATTAGAAAAAACATTTATAGAAAATTAAACAAATTATATGGATACTAGACCTAAAACAATTATTTGTGACATTGATGGAACAATAGTTAAACATAAACTTCCAACAGAAAATTGTAAACCTAACATTAGATTAGAGCTTTTGGAAGGTACTATTGAAAAATTTTCTGAATGGGATCAAAAGGGATATTTTATTATTTTGATAACTGGAAGAAAAGAATCACTAAGAAAACATACAGAAAAGCAGTTATCTGAAGCTGGAATTTTTTATGACAAATTAATTATGGGAATTGGAGGCGGAAAAAGAGTTTTAATTAATGATTGCAAGCCAAATGGAGAAGATACAGCTTTGGCTTTTTCATTAAAAAGGAATAAAGGGATAAAAGACATTAATATATAGTTGTGAATAATATTGAATTAAAAACAAAAAAATATTTCTATTTTTGGAAAAGTAAAAACATTAAAGAATTATCAAAATTATTTGATAATGGAGTTATACTTCAAGATTGGGAAAATGTTGTAAATGGCAAAGAAGACCTAATTAAATTTAACACTCAATTTTTCAATTCGGTTGATAATATTGAATTAGATGTTGTTAATATTTATAATTATTCAAACATAACTTTTTCAGAATTGATTATTAGAGTGAATAACAATATTATAAAGGTTTTAGATAAGATTGAGTATAATAAAAAAGGATTAATTACAAAAATAACAGCATATAAGGGATAGAATAATCAAAATTTAATTAAGAAATGTTATCATATATTATATTTTATCTCGACCCAGGAACTGCAATGATTATTCTTCAGCTAATAGTTTCAGTTTTTGCTGGGATTGCAATTTTTTTTAAGAAACTAAGAAAAAAATTTATCAGCTTTTTTAAAAACTTAAAAAACAGATTTAAAAAGTCTTAAAAATTAATGCAGGTATTTATTCTAGGCGCTCAAAAAATTAAAGGATGGTTTTTATCTAATGACAGTTCAGTATTAGTAAAGAAGTTAATTAGTGGTAAAAGTTTTTTGGATTGGAATATTAATTCACTAAATGAAAAAGGAATTAAACATGATTCAATTTCTTTAATTGCAGGGCATAAGTTTAAAGAAATTCAAAAATCAATTCCAAAAATAAATTATATAGTAAATCCAAAATGGGAACATACACATGTTGTAGGGTCTGTTAGACATGCTTTGGATTATTGGAACGGAGAAGACCTTTTAATTTTTTATGCTGACACTTTATTTAAACCAAATGCCTTAAAAGAGTTTATAAATTTATGTACAGAAAACTTAATCGCAACTAGTGATGTCTCTTCAGATAATTATAATTTCAGACATAAAAAACCAAAAGAAGAAATATTACAACTAAAAAATAATTACTATAAAAATTTCAAAAAAACTGAAATAACAAAACCAAAACACTTTTCTGGATTAACTTTTTTAAAAAAAGAGACAGTTAAAAAATTTAAACTTTTACTAGAAAAAAGCAATAATTCACTAGATAATTTAAGATTTTCAAATGCGCTTGATGAATTGATAAAATTAGACTCTAAAATAAAATTTAAATCATTTGATATTAATAACTCTTGGGTTGAATTAGATTCATTAGATAATATAACTAAATTCATTTTTGGCTCAAAGGCTGAAACTTTATATAGATTGAAGCCATTTATAAAAAAATCCTTTGTTTGTGACCAAATTTATTTTGATATAAATGAATGGAATTCTTCCAAAGAATCAGTTATCAATAAAATTCAAGAAGAGTTCAATGAAAATATAATAATTAGAAGTAGTTCTCTAGAAGAAGATTCTTGGGAAAATTCTCAAGCTGGTTCATTTTTGAGTATTAAAGATATTAACCCAAAAAATAGAAGATTACTTACGAGTAATATTAAAAAAGTAATAAATCAATATAGTAAAAAAGGGAATAAGCCTAATCTAAATAATCAAGTTTTAATTCAGCCATTTATTAAAAATACTTCAATTAGCGGTGTGGTTTTTTCAAAAACTCTTGAAGAGGGACTTCCATATTATTGTATAAGTTATGACGATTACTCTAAAGAAACAGATGTGGTAACTTCTGGAAAAACAAACAAAATCAAGACATTTACTATTCAGAGAAACTGTAGTAGAGATATATTAAACCCAATAATTAAAAAGATTATTTATTCTGTTGAAGAGATAGAAAAAATATTAGAATATTCATCACTTGATCTAGAGTTTATAATTGATGAAAACAACAAGTTATTTATTGTTCAAGTTAGGCCAATTACTTCACATAAAAGTTTAATTGAAAGCGAAGAATTCAAAGACAATTTTAAAAAAACTAAATCTATCTTGGCTAATAGATTGAAAAATAAGAGTCACTTAAGAGGAAAAATTAATTTGCTTTCTGATATGTCTGATTGGAATCCGGCTGAAATGATTGGGGTAAAGCCAAAGCCTCTTTCATTGTCTTTGTATAAATATTTAATAACTGATTCAACGTGGAGGAAATCAAGGGGTATGATAGGATATAATAACCCTTCTCCAGAAAAACTATTATTTTGTTTAGGAGGACATCCATATATAGATTTAAGAAACAGCTTAAACAATTTAATACCTAAAGGGTTGTCAATAAAGTTATCAGACAAGTTGATAAATCATTATTTAAATTTAATTAAACAAAAGAATCATTTACATGACAAGATTGAGTTTGAAGTTGCAATTACATGTTATTCACCCGATATTGACAAACACCTTTTAAGATTAAGGAATGCTAATTTTTCAGAAAAGGAAATAAATGAACTGAAAACAAAATTAAAAGATTTAACCAACAACATTATAAATCAGAATAAATTCAAAATTGATGAACTTGTTAATCGCACACTTATTTTAGATGAAAAAAGAAAAAAAACCATTGAAAAAAAATATAAAATAAATGAAATCCCTAGTATGATTAAATATTTATTAGAGGAATGTATCAAACTGGGAACTTTGCCATTTGCTATTTTAGCTAGATATGGATTTATTGGCACATCAATGATTAGAGGATTAGTTAACAATAAAATAATTGATGAAAATCAAAAAAATAAATATTTAAACTCAATAGAAACTATAGTAACAGAGATGTTAAATGAAATGAATAATGTAATTGAAAATAAATTAACATTAGAAAAATTCTTAAACAAATTTGGACATTTAAGGCCTAATTCATATAGTGTTGAATCGTTTACTTATAGAGAAAAGCCAGAATATTATTTGCCATCAAAAAAGAATGATTACCCTAAAATTAATTCAAAGGTAAAATCTAGATTTAAGTTTAATAAAAAAACTAAATCATTGATTAATCAGGAATTAAGTGAAATGGATTTTGATGTTGAGCAATTGCTTAATTTCATTGAAAAATCAATTTCTGCTAGGGAGTTATCTAAGTTTCAATTTACTAAAACATTGAGTACAATTCTTGATTTAATTATTGAGTACTCTAAAAATCATTCAATAACGAGAGATGATATTTCTTTTATATCTATAAATCAAATTTTATTTACTAAAACAAAGACAAATCTTAATGAATTAGTTCTAAAAGGGAAGAAAAACTTTTACAAATCTAATGAAATTTTAACCCCAGGTTTTATATCTTCATTAAATGGACTTGATATTATTGAAAGAGATGAGAATTTGCCAAATTTTGTTTCAATGAAAAATATAAATGCAGAAATTTTCTATTTAAATAATTTATCAAATAATAATGATATTAAAAACAAAATTGTATTAATTGAAAGTGCTGATCCTGGATATGATTGGATATTTTTATATAATATTAAGGGATTAATTACAAAATATGGAGGAGCTGCATCACATATGACAATAAGGTGTGCTGAGTTTGGTTTGCCTGCTGCGATAGGATGTGGAGAAAGTTTGTTTAATGAATTAAAAAAATCAAACATGATTAATCTAAATTGTAATTTAAAGGAAATAACAATATTAAAATAATTATGCAAATTGCAATATCTCAAAAAGTTGTTTTTGATAAAAGCTCTAGAGAAACAAGAGATGTTCTAGATCAAGGTTGGCAGGAATTTGCAAGTTCAATCAATATTAGATTATACCCTATACCTAACAAGATTAATAATGTTGAAGAATATATTTATAAACTTCAATTAGATGGGATAATTTTTTCTGGAGGAAATAATATAGGGTCACAAAATAAAATTCTTTTTAAAAACAAAACTCTTATAAAAGATGATGTTTCTTTAAGCCGAGAAAAAGTCGAGATAAAACTTTTAAATTGGTCAATTCAAAATAAAAAACCAGTTATTGGGGTATGTAAAGGAATGCAATTTATAAACTCTTATTTTGATGGCAAACAAGGCCTTATAAATGCCTCAAAACATGTAAATAAAATGCATGAAGTGAAATTTATTGACAAAGAATTCATCGAAATTTATGGTGAATCTCAAATAGTAAACTCTTATCATAATTTTGGAATAAACCAAAAAAAATTGTCGCCTAAACTTATTCCAACTTCAATTTCTGATAATGAGGTTGAGAGTTTTAAACATATAAATAAT
>PBNP01000014.1 GCA_002723295.1 Flavobacteriaceae bacterium
AATCAACACCTTGATTCAACCCAATTGTTGAAAGAGAAAGAATACTGATAAAAACCAAAACACTAGAAATTAAATATGAAATTTTTCTTAATTGTATGAATGAAATTTTAAAATTGGAAAACAATCCTTTGGTAAGATTGGTTGCAAAACTAACAGCCTTCCCAATAGATATTCTAGAATCAACTAAAATTCGTGTAATAAAAATTGCTGTAAATAGTGAAGTTGCTATACCAATTAAAAGTGTAGTAGCAAAACCTTTGATTGGTCCTGTGCCAAAAATAAAAAGAATAAAAGCAGTTAAACCAGTTGTAATGTTGGCATCTAAAATAGATGATAAGGCATTATTAAATCCATCAGAAACAGCCTTAATTTGACCTTTCCCTTTTTTAATTTCTTCACGAATTCTTTCAAAAATTAAAACATTCGCATCTACAGAAATACCTATAGTCAAAACTATACCAGCAATGCCGGGAAGAGTAAGTACTGCACCTAAACCAGCTAATATTCCAAAAATTAATAAAATATTTAGAACCAATGCGATATCTGCAAAAACTCCAGAAGATCCATAATAAAAAATCATCCAAATCAACACTAAAATTAAAGCAATAATAAATGAATAAATTCCGGATTGAATTGCCTCTTTACCAAGAGAAGGACCAACAATTTCAGATTGAATTATTTCTGCAGAGGCTGGCAACTTTCCTGCCCTTAAAACATTAGCTAAATCTATAGCCTCATTTAAAGTGAAATTACCTGATATTTCTGAACGTCCTCCAGATATCGCTCCCTTTGAAACACCAGGAGCAGAATAAACTATATTATCCAAAACTATAGCTATATTACTTACTTGTTTATAGGCATTTCCAGTTAAAGTTTCCCAAATACGTGAACCCTTTCCATTCATTTGCATTGATACTGCAGGATTTCCAATAGCATCATATGTTTGTATGGCATCAACAACTACTCCTCCACTTAATGGGGCTATATCATCACGATTAGATTTTAGAACATATAAGTCAATTAATTCATTATTTGAATCTTGCTTGCCCCAAGCAAATTTAATATACCGATACTTACTTGGTAATAATTTTCTAACTTCAGGCAAATTGAAGTAATCTGTTATTATTTGTTGATCTTTTAATAAAAATTGAGCTATAATTGGTCCTCCTTGATAACCACTACCAATAATTCTATCTAATAAAGGATTAGCAATTGTAGTTGATAAAGTATCTTTTATTACTACATCAGCTAACAAATCATCTATGGCTGAAGATTCACTTTTTGAATCTTCTATATCTTCAATATTTTTCTCTTCTTTTGATTTAAGTACTTCATTAGCTGCAATTAAAAATGAAAATAATTGATCATTCTTGACAGTCTCCCAAAATTCTAATTGAGCTGTACTTTGTAATAGATTTTTTATTCTTTCTATATCTCTTGCTCCTGGAAGCTCTACTAAAATTCTTCCTGAAGAACCAAGTCTTTGAATATTGGGTTGTGTAACACCAAACTTATCAATTCGTTTTCTTAGAACTTCAAAAGCTGAAACGATTGATTCATCAACTTTTCTTCTTATAATTGGATGAACTTGTTCGTCTGACATTTCAAAATTTATTTCATCGCTAAGAGTTTTATTTCCATATACAGATGGATCAGATAAATTTTGAGTGCCTTTTAAAGCTTCATATGCTTTAAAAAAAGAATCTATATAAGGTTCGTCAGAATTTTTCTGAAGGATATCTGCTTCATTTAAAGATTCATTGAAAATTGGGTTTTTTGTATTCTCTGCTAAACCCTTAAGAACATCTTTAATTGAAATTTGAAGAATAACATTAATTCCACCTTTTAAATCAAGTCCTTTATTTAATTCTTTATTTTTTGCATCATTATAAGATGTAAATCCATATATACTAAAATCACCAATAGAATCAAGATAAAAATTTGTAGCTTCTTCTCTAAGTTCAAGATAATTATTTGTTGAAGCAGAAATCTGATTTTGAGCATACGTTTTAGCTTTATCTTCTTGATTACTAGCAATAAAAGTGAAAGAAAGCTGATAAATACTTACCAATCCAAAAAGGATAGCGAAAACACGAATTAAATAATTGCTTTGCATTAGAATTTAAATTAACAATTAATTAAGGCCTGCAAATATAAACTTTAATATACTAAACTCAAACACACTTTTAGATAATAGTTTGAAGTGATAAATTCATATTTTTAACTGCTTTAGCACTTTTTTCAAGTTTTTCTTGTTCAAGTTTATTTAATTTTATATCAATAATTTCTTCAATTCCATTAGCCCCAACTATTATGGGAACTCCGATACAAATATCATCTAAATCATATTCTCCTTGGAGCAATACAGAACAAGGAATCATTTTTCTTTGATCATTCAAAATGCTATCTACAAGATAAGTAACTGATGCTCCAGGGGCATACCAGGCTGATGTGCCTAATAATTTTGTTAATGTAGCGCCTCCGACCATTGTAGAACTTATAACTTTATCTAATTCTTTTTGATTCAAATACTGACTTACAGGAGCTCCATTATAACTTGCTAATCTTGTAAGTGGAATCATAGTAGTATCACCATGACCTCCTATTACCATACCTTGAATATCATTGGCAGGTCTATTTAATGCTATTGATAAATAAGTTTTAAATCTTGAACTATCAAGGGCACCACCCATTCCAATAACTCTGTTTTTAGATATCCCTGTAGCTTTCAAAGTAAGATAAGTCATTGTATCCATAGGGTTTGAAACAACAACAATTATAGTCTTAGGCGAATGCTTTAATATATTTTCTGAGACAGACTTTACAATTCCTGCGTTAATACTAATTAATTCTTCACGAGTCATTCCAGGTTTTCTTGGAATTCCAGAAGTTATAACAACTACATCGCTATCTGAGGTAGCAGCATAATCATTTGTAACTCCAATAATTTTAGTATTAAAACCCAAAGTAGTTGAGGTTTGCATTAAATCAAGTGCTTTACCCTCAGCAAAACCTTTTTTAATGTCCAACAATACAATCTTACTAGCAACTTCTTTAATAGCTATATATTCAGCACATGAGGCTCCGACATTTCCAGCACCAACTATTGTTACTTTCATAATCTTTTATTTAATAAATTATGCATCAATTTTTGCGTAAACAGCATTCTTCTCAATAAATTCTCTACGAGGAGGGACTTCATCACCCATTAACATAGAAAAAATTCGATCAGCTTCTCCTGTAGGTTCAATAATTACTTTTCTTAATGTCCTAAAATTAGGATCCATAGTTGTCTCCCATAATTGTTCAGCATTCATCTCACCTAAACCTTTATATCTTTGGACAGAGGTTCCCTGACCATATTCTTTTATTAAACGATCTCTTTGATTATCATCCCATGCATAATTTTTCTTAGCTCCTTTTTTAACTAGATATAAGGGAGGAGTAGCAATATAAAGATATCCATACTCAATTAATTCACGCATATATCTAAAAAAGAAGGTTAATATTAGTGTGGAAATATGGCTTCCATCCACATCTGCATCACACATTATAACAATTTTATGATATCTTAATTTTTCTAAATTAAGAGCTTTAGTATCTTCTTCTGTTCCAATTGTAACACCAAGTGCTGTATATATATTTCGAATCTCTTCATTTTCGAAAACCTTGTGTTGCATTGCCTTCTCAACATTTAAAATTTTTCCCTTTAATGGCAAAATAGCTTGAAAATTCCTATCACGACCTTGTTTTGCTGTCCCACCTGCTGATTCTCCCTCAACTAGAAAAACTTCACATAAACTTGGATCTTGTTCAGAGCAATCAGAAAGCCTTCCAGGTAAACCACCACCACTTAAAATTGATTTACGTTGGACCATTTCTCTTGCTTTTCTTGCAGCATGTCTTGCTTGAGCAGCAAGAATTACTTTCTCAACTATAATCTTAGCATCATTCGGATGTTCTTCCAAATAATTTTCTAACATTTCTGAAACAGCTTGAGAAACAGCAGAAGAAACCTCTCTATTACCTAGTTTTGTTTTGGTTTGACCTTCAAACTGAGGTTCTGCAACTTTAACAGATACTATTGCTGTTAACCCTTCTCTAAAATCATCTCCTGAAATTTCAAATTTAAGTTTGTCCAAAAGACCAGAAGAATCAGCATATTTTTTTAGAGTAGAAGTTAATCCTCTTCTAAATCCTGACAAATGAGTTCCTCCTTCATGTGTGTTTATATTATTAACATATGAATGAAGGTTTTCCATGTATGAAGTATTATAAATCATGGCAACTTCAACGGGTATATCATTTTTTTCTCCTTCAATAAAAATAACTTCTTGAATTATTGGTTCACGACTTTCATCTAAAAATCTAATAAACTCTTTTAATCCATCTTTTGAAAGAAAAACTTCAGATGGATGCTCCCCCCTTTCATTTTTAACTCTACAATCCTTTATAGATAAATTAATTCCTTTGTTAAGAAAAGAAAGTTCACGAAGTCTTTGAGCAAGTAAATCATAACTAAATTCTATTGTTTGAGTAAAAATTTCTTTATCTGGTGTAAATGTTACTAAAGTTCCTCTTTTATCAGTTTTACCAATTTCTTTAACAGTTGAAAGTGCTTCGCCTTTTTCATATTCTTGCTCCCAAATTTTTCCATCTCTATAAACTGTAGCTTTAAGTGAAGAAGATAAAGCGTTAACACAAGAAACTCCAACACCATGGAGTCCTCCTGAAACTTTATAGGAGTCTTTATCAAATTTTCCGCCAGCGCCAATTTTAGTCATAACAACTTCTAACGCAGAAACACCTTCCTTTTTATGAATTCCAACAGGTATTCCTCTACCATTATCTTCAGTTGTTATAGAATTATCTTCATTAATAGTAAGAGAAATTGTATCACAATGACCAGCCATTGCCTCATCTATAGAGTTATCAATTACTTCATTTACTAAATGATGAAGACCTCTAGGACCTACATCTCCTATATACATGGAAGGTCTTTTCCTTACATGCTCAATTCCTTCTAAGGCTTGTATGCTATCAGCAGAATATTGAGTGGGTTTTTCTAAATCACTCATAATTAACAAACATTACCTGTTAAATTTAACACATTCAAATATACGAAAAAGGCAGGCTATTATTGATTTTGGAGTATAAATACTAAAGTTAGTTATCAACAACTTATTAATCAATTTTTAGATAAAATTAAGATAGGTTTTAAAATTATCTATAAGACTTTTCATGTACATTTGAAATGGCTCTTCCACTAGGTTCATTTTGATTTTTAAACTCATCATCCCACTCAAGTGCTATGGGTGTACTACAAGCCACCGAGGGTACCGAGGGGACACTTAAAGCTGCAGATTGACTAGGAAAATGTTCCTCAAAAATAGATCTATAAAAAAATTCTTCTTTGTTTTTTGGAGTTTGAATAGGAAATCTAAAATGAGCATTAGCCAATTGTTCATTAGAAATATTTATTTCAGTATTTTCTTTCAAAGTATTTATCCAATCATAACCTACACCATCAGAAAACTGCTCTTTTTGCCTCCATACTATACTTTTAGGTAAATAATCTTCAAAAGCTTTACGAAGTACCCATTTTTCAATTCTTTCAGAAGTAATCATCTTATCTATAGGGTTTAATCTCATTGCAACATCTATAAATTCTTTGTCTAGAAAAGGAACCCTTGCTTCAATTCCCCAAGCAGCAAGTGATTTATTTGCTCTAAGACAATCATATTGATGAAGCTTTTCTAATTTTCTTACTGTTTCTTTATGGAAATCTTTTGCCGATGGGGCTTTATGAAAGTATAAATATCCACCAAACAGTTCATCAGCGCCTTCTCCTGAAAGAACCATTTTAATCCCTAAGGACTTGATAGCTCTTGCCATTAAAAACATTGGTGTAGATGCCCTAATTGTAGTTATGTCATATGTTTCTAAGTGATATATAACTTCCCTAATTGCATCTAAGCCTTCTTGTATTGTAAATATTATTTCATGATGAATTGTACCTATATGATCAGCAACTAGTTTAGCTGCCTTAAGATCTGGTGAATTTTTCAAACCAACTGAAAAAGAGTGTAATTGAGGCCACCATGCAGATTGTTTATCATTAGATTCAATTCTTTTAGAAGCAAATTTTTTGGCTAATGCAGATGTAATTGATGAGTCTAATCCTCCAGATAATAATACACCATAGGGAACATCACTCATAAGTTGTCTGTGAACAGATTTAGAAAGCGTATCATGAATATCTTTAATTGATGTTTTGTTTTGTTTTACACTATCAAAACTTTTCCAATCAGGTTTATACCAACATTTTGGTCTAATATTATTACTTTTAAGATAATGACCAGGGGGAAAAATTTCAATTTTTGAACAAATTCCTTCAAGAGATTTTAATTCTGAAGCAACATAAAATGTCCCATTAGAATCCCATCCCATATATAGAGGAACAATTCCAAGATGATCCCTTACTACTAAAAATTCATTAGTAACTGTATCATATATAGCAAAGGCAAAAATACCATTAAGTTTATCTATAAATTCCAGACCAATTTTTTGATATAATGCTAAAATAATTTCACAATCAGAGGCAGTTTTAAAATTATAATCATCAATATATTTGTCACGTAAACTTCTATGATTATATATCTCTCCATTTGCAGCTAAAATATATCTACCATCAGAACTAGACAAAGGTTGCTTACCAGAAGTAGGATCTACAATTGCAAGTCTTTCATGAGATAAAATAGCATTAGAATTAGAATAAATACCACTCCAATCAGGTCCTCTGTGTCTAATTATTTTAGACATATTTAAAATTTTTGGCCTTAAAATTTCAGACGGAGATTTTAGATTAAAAGCACAAACAATACCACACACAATATAAGATTTAAATCAAAATTAAATATTATATATAAATTTTACATATAATATAAAATATGATAAAAATTATTAGTTATAAATAATTATTTGATAAAAATTTTTAGCTTTTTTGGTTAGTTTTAATCTTAGGGGTTAAATTTATTAAGATTAAAATCGATTACTATAGACAATGTTCCCGCCTAAAATAGTAGCCACAACTTTTGTATTAACAATATCATCTTCATTTATTTTCATTATATCTCGATCAAGAATAACAAAATCAGCCATTTTACCAATTTCAATACTACCCTTCTCCTTTTCTTCAAAATTTGCATAAGCACCCCAAGCAGTCATTCCCATTAGAGCCTCATATCTTGATAAAGCATTATTTTTTTGAAAACCATTATCAGGGAAACCTTTTAAATCTTTTCTTGCAACAGCTGCATAAAAAGTATGGAAAGGGTTTATTTGTTCAACTGGAAAATCAGTTCCTAAAACAATAATACCTGACCAATCCAACAAAGTCTTGAAAGCATATCCTCCCTTTATTCGTTGATATCCTACTCTATCTTCAGCCCAATACATATCACTTGTAGCATGAGTTGGCTGAACAGAAGGTATTATTTTAGAATTAAACATTTTAAAATCTTCGAGAGAGATAATTTGTGAATGCTCTATTCTCCATCTTGGATCTACTTTGTCTTTTAAGACTTTATTATAAGCACTAAGTACAGCAACATTTGCAGAATCTCCTATTGCATGAGTGTTCATTTGAAAGTTTGCCTGAGCTAGCTTAATAGCTAAACTATTTATTGAATCTACTGAAGTGATAAATTTTCCTGAATTAAAAAGGTCATCATTGTAAGGCTTTTTTAAAGCAGCCCCCCTTGACCCCAGAGCACCATCAGCATAAATTTTTACAGACCTAACATTAAGTTTATTGGTTTTTATAAATCCATTATTTATGAAATAATCAACATCATCACGATCATTTGAAATCATTGCATATATTCTTATATCTAAGTATCCAGCTTTTTGCAAACTATCAATCAATAATATATTTTCTTTTGATAAGCCAGCGTCATCAATAGTTGTCAAGCCATACTTGAAAGATTCATTTTCAGCTATTTTTAAAGCCTTAATTTTTTCCTCAGTTGATATAGCAGGTAAAGAATTAACAACCATTCTCATTGGGCTATCAATCAACAGACCTGTCAAAACCCCATCTTTTTTAATAATTGATCCTCCATCTACATACGTCTCCGCATTTATACCTGAAATATCTAAAGCTTTTTGATTCACTAACATAGCATGTCCATCAATCCTTTCCAATATTACAGGAACATCTGGAAACAAAATATCTAATTCATTTTTTGATGGAAACTCTTTATTTTGCCAATCATTTTGATCCCAACCTCTACCCCTGATTACTTTGGGTTTATTTTTATATCCAAACTTTTTTAATAAGTCTAAAATCTCATCATAACTCTTAGTGCCCCTTAAATTAATATACTGACTTTCAATTCCATAAGTTAAAAAATGACAATGAGAATCTATTAATCCAGGAATTATTGTTAATCCCCTAGCATCAACAACACTCCTAGGAGAGTATTTTTCCTTTAACTCTCCACCTCCAACATCAATAAACACCCCATTATCAACCACCAAAGAAGTTGCTTTATCAAAAGTTTCATTTGAAGTATAAATTTTTGCATTATGTACAAGTAAATCAACTTTCTTACCACATGAAATAAAGAAAATAACAAAAATTACAACAAGGAAATTCCTCATAAAAATAATTATTTAATAGGTCTATAAATTTAATTGAAAAAAGTTGGTGGCAAAAATTTTTTTTATCATGTTAATTTATTATTTAAAGTGATAATGCAAAACTATAACGTAATCCCGCTAAAAATAAGTTTTGATTCAAAGGATAATATGCCCATATACTATTTGAAGAACTATTGTTAATATTATTGCGAATATATATTTGCCAATCTTTGTTATATCTGTAGTTAACCTCTGTCTTTAATTGAAAGATTCCAGGAACCAAATCCAATGATATTGGGCTATTTTCAGGCAAAAGATTAGGGAATACATTTCTATAAGCAGATGGTCTTACACCTATATATCTGCCTGAAAGATTAAACCTAATTTTCTTTTGAATTTTTATTCCTAAAGAAAGATTTCCTTCAAAATCAGGAAGATTCCATGGATGATCAATGTTTTCTGTTTCATAATTAAATTGAGCAAAAGAAAATCTGATTAGGTTATCATCATTAAAATCATATGAAAATTCTGTTAATATTCCATAGGTAAAAAGATTATCATACTCCAAACCAAAAGAATTAGCTAACCTGTAGCCCTGATTAATTACTGATGGGTCGTATGGATACCTTACAAAAAACGGAGCATTATCTTGTTGCTTAAAATGGGTCGCAAATCTAAATTCAACTCCTGAATCAAAAAATGATTTAAAACCAACTTCTCCTGAAAATATTGTTTGAGTTGGAATCAAATTTAATGTAGGAGCTAGATATGGGTTATAAAGAGATAGAGAAAAATACCTATTAAAATCTAAACCACCATCTAAAGTTAAATACGGGAGAAATCTTTCTCCAATTTGTCCGTAAGAAAGAAAAATTTTAGGAGAAAAGAATAACTCAGGTGTCAACTCATTAGATTGATTAAACATATAATTAATTGTCCCACCAATTTTATATTTAAAATTATTAATAATGTTGCTTAGCTGAAATGCTGTTTGGGCTTTACTATAAAATGACTCCATTGGAAGTCTATCAAAGTAACCTTCAGAAAAGGAAGTGTCTATTGAAGATACTTGGGGTGAAATAAGAAAATTTGATCCAAATATTGGAAAAGATAATACCGCATTTAATGATATAAAATTTTCAGCTGAATCAAAGCTGTCTTTACTTGACCTATATTTAAATAATGCTTCTTTAACAAAACCATTATACCATTTCCAATTAGATGAGGTTGTAAAACTTGTTCTCTTTTGAAAAGTTTCAACATTTGAGAGCAATATTGGGTCTGACAAGGTTGAAACATCATTGTAAATACCATAATAGTAAGAATTCATTTGATTTAACTCTAGATTATTTAAGACTTCAACTTTTTGTGATGAATAACTATGCTGTATTCCAAATACAAATAAATTTTGGTCACTTGGAGTTAAAGTATTTTTTATTGAACCATAATTATTATTAATCAAATCAAAACCTAATCTTTCGTTTCTATTTAAATTAACGTGACTGGTTAAATCAAAAACCAACTGATCTCTATTTCCAAGACCAAAATTAAACTGACTATTGTGATTAGACTCTTCAGAAAAATTGCGTTTTAGTTTTAATGGTGAAGCTTTATTAGGCTTAAATGTAGATATCACGGGAACATCAAGCAAACTATACTTTACGGTCATTTTATCAGTCTTGATAATATCCTTATCAGTTACTTTTGATCTGATTTTATTTACCTTATTCAATTCAGGTGTAAATGACTTGGTTACCGTTAATTTCTCAGTAACAATTTTCTTCTCTTCTTCTTGAGATGTTAATTTGAAACTCATGGAAATAAAAAAGAGTATTAATAAAAATCTGAATTTATCCATGTTTAATTAATTTCTTTCATAGAAGAGTTATTATTAGATGCTAGATTTTTAATTTTTTCCAATTCACGTCTAGCCTCATCAACAATGCTAGGGTAATTTTCAAAATTATCTATTAATGACTCTAACAAATATATCGCCTGAAAATCATCATTGATTCTATTGAAGTTTTTAGCCATTAGCAATATGCTTTTTGGACCCCATTCTTTGGTGTCTC
This sequence comes from Flavobacteriaceae bacterium, assembly GCA_002723295.1. Lineage (GTDB taxonomy): Bacteria > Bacteroidota > Bacteroidia > Flavobacteriales > Flavobacteriaceae > Marivariicella. The sequence continues at coordinate 10,716 of PBNP01000014.1, forward strand.
CATAAATCTTTGATAATTCACTTATAACTTTATTTGACTGCTTATAATCTCCACTTTTGTGTAATGTATAAGCCCTAAAATATTTTGCTTTGGAAGCCAACAAAATTTTTGGAGATTTCTCTAGTTCATAAAACATTTTGGCTGCACCTAGGCTATCTTTAAGTTTAATTAAAGAGTAAGCCGATATTTCAAGCGCATCCCATCTAATAGTAGAATCTAGATTTTCCTCAGATAAAATTTCATTAGCTAATAATTTTGAATCACTATACTTATCCAAATCATAATAAGCCTTCATTAGACTGTAACGAGCAAATTTTATATTTTCTTCATAAGTAGATATCTCAATTAAGTTTAGTAATAAAGGAACTAATTGCTCTGAAAGACCAAGATTTTGAGATGCTAAAACAGCATTTAAATTTGATCTCTCAGTAAATTCATTAAATGGTAGAGAAAGAATCTGATTATAAACATTTAGTGCATTCTCCCAGTCATTATCTTTAAAGAATATATCAGCTAAATAATATTTTAAGGTTGTGACTTCAGGATAGGCTGGATATCTTAAAATAAATTCTTCTATTTGTTTTTTAGCTTGCTTATACTTTTTTTCATAATAAAATTTTTCAGCAGCTTCAAATGATGAACTAGCAAGATCTCCTTCAGTAAATAAATCTATTTTTTGTAGAATTAGCCAATCTGAAAATTCGCTTACTGATCCTTGTTCAATTGCTATTTCTTTTAATGTGTTTAAAGCTTGGGAGGTAATTCTATCATTTCTATATTTTTCAACAACAACTTTTAAAATATTTTCTGACTCATCGAGATTTTCCAAATTAAATAATATTAAACCTTTATTTAACATAGCTTTACCAGTATAATTTCTTTTAGGAAATCTTTGAATTAAATCTTCATAAACATTTATAGCTTTATTATATTCTTTGATTTGAGAATAGGTTTGCCCTAACTCAAAAAGGGCCTTGTCGACTAGATAATGTTTTTTTTCATTAGAACTTAAATTTTTTAAGACATCTATTTTTTGATCATATTTTTCCAAAAACCCATAACTTAGTGCCTTTTGAAACTCAGAATAATAACTCTTATCGTTCTTTGATAAACTTATTGCTAAATTGTAAGTTTCCAATGCAGGCCAATAATTTGAATTAGCAAAATAACTATCTGCTAATCTTAAATATGTATCTCTTAAGTAGCTTGAATTTAATGCTTCTTTGTTTTTCAATTGTTCATTAAAATACTCAATAGATTTTGGATAATCCTTTAACTTAAAGTAACAATAAGCTAATTCATACCAATATTTATCATTCAAATCAAAATTATTTTGATTAACTGTTTTAAAATAGCTTTGATATGCCTTTATAGATGCTGAATATGCGTCTGACTCAAATAAGCTCTGAGCTAACCAGTAATAACTTTTTGATGTTATGTTTTGTGATTTATCAATTTTTACCGATCTGGAAAACAAAAGTTGAGCAGAAGAATAATTGCCATACTTAAAATAATCTAATCCTTTAAGATAAAACACCTTCTGTAAGGTAATATTATCTTTATAATCAATACCTGAATCAAGAATTGACAAGGCTTCATCATAATTCCCTTCTTCTGTATAAGATGAAACCAACAACTTTTCAATATCATTAAAATTTTTGTTTTTAGGATATAAATCCATAAACCTTAACATTACTTTTTGGGGTGTTTCAAATGAATTTCCTATATCATAACTTAATTTGGAATAATGAAGTAATGCATCTTCGCTGATTTTAATATCAAACTTCATTTCTGAGGCAATCTTAAAAGCATTTAACGCCTCTAATTTTCTATTTTTCTTTAAATAACTATCTCCTAGATGGTAATATGCATTTTGCGCTAATGAATTTGATTCACCAATTATTTTATTGAATTGATTAATTGCCTCCACATAGTTTTTTTCAATATAATAAGCATATCCAAGTTGATAATAATCCTCGTTAGTTAATCTTCCCTTTTTACCTTTATAATTCTTTAAATATAAAAGAGCATTTTGATAATCACTTAAGTTAAAATAACTCTCACCAATTATTTTAGATAATTCTGATTTCATAGAATTATCAGATTCCTCAATAATATCAAGTCCTAGTGAAATTGCTTTTTCAAATCTTGCTAGTTTAAAGTTCATGTCTACTTGAAAATATGCTAAATCATTCTGAAAAAGTCCTTTATTTGATTTTTGAAATTCACCCTCAGCGTTCTCGTAATCATCAAGTTGATAAGAAATGTGCCCTAAATAATAATGGGCATCCGATTCATACTCTGCAACATCTTGTACTTTTTTAAAATAAGGTCTGGCTGTACGATATCTTTTTACATAAAACAAAGAATATCCTTTATTAAAATTAAACTTATTTCTAAGTCTTTTTGAAACCATATCTTCTTTTAAATTTTTGTACCATTTTAAAGCATAGGAATATTTTTGATTTTCAAAATAATAATTAGCTAAATCAAATGGCAATCTATTTCCAAGTGTATTTAGTGGGTATTTTTCTAAAAAGTATGGTAGTTGTTTATCAGCTCCAGGTTGATTACTCCTTAATGCAGCTAGTAAAATTTGATATTCAACAAGACTCGTCTGTTTTTCAATACCATCTGAGACTAATCTAAGGGAGGCTATAGAATTTTGATATGCATTATTGTGAAATAAATTTAAAGCTCTATCATAATTATTAAATTGAAAACCTTGCCCAAATAAAGAGCATAAAGAAAGAAAAAACACATAATAAAAAGATTGAAAAAATTTCATATTCAAAATTACCATTTTTAATACCCTTATTTATAACGATTGATTTTGCAAATAGGTATATTTTATCAACAATTTTAATTAAGATGAACTGAAATAAGGTATTTTTATAACATTATAAGAGTAAAGTATTAATACTATGGTTTCATTAAATTCTGTCACTATAAAACACAGAAACACCACGGTTTTTGAAAAAATTGATTTTCATGTTGGTTCTGGAGAATTCGTTTTTCTAATTGGCAAAACTGGAAGTGGTAAAAGTAGTTTGATTAAAACTTTATATGGAGACCTAGTCCTTGAAAAGGGAACTGGAAGTGTTGTTGGATTTGATCTATTAACCATTAAGGATAAAGATATACCACTATTGAGAAGAAAAATTGGTGTGGTTTTTCAAGATTTTAAATTACTTCAAAATCTAACCATTTATGAAAATCTTAGGTTTGTTTTAAAAGCAACAGGCTGGAAGGACAAAGAGAAAATTAAAAATCAAATAAATCAAGTTGTTGAAATGGTATCTGTTAAAGTTCCCCTTCAAAAGTATCCACATGAACTTTCTGGAGGCGAACAACAAAAAATTGCAATAGCTAGAGCTTTACTTAATGAACCTGAACTAATTATTGCAGATGAACCTACCGGGAATTTAGATCCAGAAACAAGTGGAACAATAATGGAACTTTTAAAAAAACTGCATAATGATGGAATGACAATTTTGATGGCAACACATGATTATAATATGATTATTAAATTCCCTGGTAAAATATTTAAATGCGAAAATGGTTCTATATTTGAAGTAATTCCTAAAACAGATTAGGATTAATTTAAATTTGTTTAACTATTTATGATTAACGACGTTCCTAAAATAAAACATATAAATAGCGGTCAATTTTTTTTAATTGCAGGTCCTTGTGTTGTTGAGGGGGAGAAAATGGTATTAAATATTGCAGAGAAAATTGTTGAAATAACTAATAAATTAAAAATCCCATATATTTTTAAAGCAAGCTTTAAAAAAGCAAATCGAAGTAGAATAGATAGTTTTACTGGAATTGGAGATGATAACGCATTGAAAATTTTATCAAAAGTTGGTAGTAATTTTGGTATTCCCACCTTAACAGATATACATAAGGCTAATGATGCTAAAAAAGCTTCTGAATATGTTGATGTACTTCAAATTCCAGCATTCCTTGTAAGGCAAACAGAACTACTGGTAGCAGCTGCAAAAACAAAAAAAACTATCAATCTAAAAAAAGGACAATTTATGAGTCCTGAAAGCATGACTTTTGCTGTCCAAAAAATTAAGGATAGTGGAAATTCTAACGTATTGATAACTGATAGGGGAACTCAATTTGGATATAATGATCTTATTGTTGACTATAGTGGAATTCCCATAATGAGAAAGATTGCTCCAACAGTTTTAGATGTTACACATTCTATTCAAAAACCAAATCAGAAATCAGGTTTAACTGGAGGACGCCCTGAGGCAATTTCTACTCTAGCTAAGGCAGGTATTGCAGCTGGAATAGATGGGTTGTTTATTGAAACGCATTTTGATCCAAAAAATGCAAAAAGTGATGGCGCAAACATGCTTGATATAAATAATCTTGAGAATCTTCTTGAAAAACTATCTAAAATAAGACAGGTAATTAATAAACTCTAATTACTACAAAATCTATATTAATTATCTTTGTAGACTTTTATTTTTATAAAAAGTGTTCTTTGAAATTATGGGGTCGACTGGTTTTGACAGCATGTTTAATAATTAAGTAAGCAAGTCGAGCGCTGACACATAGCTCGTAAATAAAATGTTTCACAATTTTAAATGGCGAAAATAACTACGCTCTAGCTGCATAATTAACTGAATTATAGTAAGTTAATGCCAAGTTCTGACTAGGTCAGAAAGCTGGATGTCTCATAATAGCTTTTGTTGACAGCGATTAATATTGAGGCACCATAAATGTCAACATCGAAAAACGAAGGCATCTTTCGTTTTTTTAAATCTTTTGATGCTAAGCTTATTGCAGATTGTTTTCGTGTAGTAATAAGTCTAAAATTTTACGAAAACTAAGCTTGTAGAAAGTTTTTTTATAAACTGTTTGGACGAGGGTTCGATTCCCTCCGACTCCACCATTAAAACCTCAACTCAAAGTTGGGGTTTTTTTTTATTAAGAAAAATTACCTAATTAAATATACCCAACCTTCAAAATCTAGATTAATGTACTAAAATCTTCATCATAGCTTGAGCAGACTCTTTGCCAATTAATTTAATCCGATCTCTTGGTGTATCATCACCTATTTCATAGGTAACACCTACGGCTTTATGTCCATAAAGAAACCAGCCTTTAGAAACAGGCTGTCTACTATTACTTGCCTTTTCATTTACTTTATATTCAGGAATTCTTTCTTCTAAAGCAGAAAACCACTTGGGTAAAAATTCTGGCAATGCAGTTGACTTTCTTTCTTCATTGGTATAGAAAACATCATAATATGTAGAATGAAAGTCCAGTCCCAATACAAGTTTTGAATTGTTTTTGTTAAGCACCTTTGTAATGTAATTAACTGTAGTTTTTATTTCAGATTGATGATAAAAAGACCAATCTCTATTTGTGTCTACACCACCAGCATTATGCCTCCAATGCCCAAGATCAACTCCATCTGGATTCATAAGTGGAAAAGCTAAAATTCTATAGTTATCCAAAAAACTTGATGATAATTCATTTTCTTTAAGTATGGTTCCCAAAAATGCCTTAAAAGCAAAATAACCAGTTACCTCTGGAGGGTGCTGATGAGTTAGTAAAACAATAACTGGTTTATTCTTTGGCAAGCCTTTATAAATATCTAAAACCTTAAAAGGTCGATTTAATTTAGTTTTACCAATTTTTTTAAATCTCACATAGCTTTCTTTACCCTTAACTAACTGATCTACCCAATTATATACAATACTACTGGTATGCAACTCTTGTCCAGAAATAATTTTAGGAGTTTGATTTATTTTTAGAATTAATGAGCTAAGATTATCATCTAATTTGAAATTTAAAGAATCCGCAATTTTCCAATTGCCATTAGATTTGATTTTAGGAATATAACGATGTTTATACTTCTCAGGATATTTAAATCTTAACAGTACTTTTTTAGATGAGGAACTCCATACCTTAAAAGCATAGAAAGGGCTTGGATTAATAGGTTTATTCTCAGGTAAAATTGATAAAACATAAGTGCTATCATTTAACTGATTAACATTATTTAAACGAGCACCTTCAAAATCATTTGAAAAATATACTCCTGATTCATCAAATGAGAAGACCCTCTTTTTCTGAAAACTTATTGGTTTAGTTTCTGTATCAACAGGTTCCTTAAAATAAATTTTGGGAGTTGAAATACAACCAACTACTAAACAAAAGACTACAAAATATTTTATTTGAAATTGATTTATTGATTTCATATCTGACTAATTTTCTTTATCAATTTACAACTTTAGGCTTTAAAGTAGATTTTCCTCTTACAAGCCGCTAAGATATTAATTTATCGATGTTTAATAAATCATTTTAAAAAAACCCCGAAAAAATTCGGGGTTTTTTAAACACTAATCTCTTAAAACATCCGGTGCATTAATTGCATTTAATTTAGCCTTAATTGAAGGCAAGGTCTCATTATACATCTTCATAGCTTTTATTTCTACATCCGATAACATTTTAATAGCAATATCTAAACTTCTTTTATGTAATCCCGTTGGACCATAAGTAGTTCTAAGTCCACTTGCCGCTGTTCTAAAATGAGTTTGTATTGAAGGAGGATTTCTCTCTCCTATTTCAGATCTAGAAGAACTTCCTTGAAGCTGTCTTTGAATAGTTTGTAATTCATTATTTGCAGATAATAATTCTTTTGCTAAAACACCTGGTTCATTTAATGACTTTTTAGATGACATTTGATATGCTTTAAGCATTTTGGAGTTTTCACTCATTGTTTTATTAACTAAACTAAGATTGTTTTGAAATTCGGAAAACTTAACTCTAAAAGAATTGTATGTATCATAATCTACTCCTAGATTCTGTTGAAGTACTCCATCATAGATAGTATTAACATCAAAATCAACAGGACCATCTAGTAATTTAAATTTGCCATCTTTTTCCAAATATAAACTGGCTGAATATTTTCCAGGAGTTGCCATAGGACCACCCCAACTTCTCCATCCTCTATTACTACCCCTTGAAGTTATATCAGGATCTATTGGATTTGTTGAAGCATGACGTAAATTCCAAGCTATTCTTTGGGTGCCTTTTCTTGCAGGTTGACTAATATTATTAATTACATTTCCTTTAGAATCCTTAATATTTAACCAAACCAATGAGGGTCTAGTGTTCTTTTCTTTATCCAAAGCTTCCCAGCCGGGAAAAGGAATGTTTGCATTAATTTTATTTAATCTAGATTCTCTTTTCTTTCTTTTTTGTTTAGCTGTTGTAAAATCTCCATTCAAATGATAGGTGAAAACAGCACCAAAAGTTGGATTATTTGCAAAATAATAATCGGCTCCTGTATTACCAACATTACTTTTAGGAACGAACCATTTTGCAGGGCGTGCTTTAAATAATTTTGCTTGTTTCTTTAAGTTTTCAGAAGTCATTTCTCTTAATGCACTATAATCATCTAGCACGAAAAATCCTCTTCCAAAGGAAGCTGCAACTAAATCATTCTCTCTTTTCTGTATAACAAGATCTCTGATTCCCATATTTGGTATTCCTGATAATTTATGCCATTCTTTACCTGAATCAAGTGATGTATAAACTCCAAATTCAGTAGCTACAAAAAACAGGTTTTTTACAACTGGATCTTGAACAAGTCTCCAAATTAAAGTTCTTCCGGGAAGATTTCCTTTAATTGAAGTCCAAGTCACACCTCTATCAGCACTTTTATATAAATAAGGGTTAAAATCCCCTTCTTTATGATTATCAAGACTAACATATACAGTGTTTTCATCAAATAAATCAGCTTTTATATCATTTATAAAAGTTCTTGGAGGTAATCCTAATTTTGTAACTGGAATTTTCGTCCAATTCTCTCCACCATTAGAGGTAACTTGAATAAAACCATCATCAGTTCCAGCATAAATTAAACCTTCTTTAATAGGTGATTCTGATAGAGAGGTTATTGTATTGTAATTAGACATCGCCCCAACATCCCATGCATTATCCCAACTTTGTTGTCTGCCCATTATTGGTAGGGTTATTCTCTCTTCATTTCTTGTCAAATCTCCAGAAATTGCAGTCCAATCATCCCCTCTGTTTTCTGATTTCCAAACCCTGTAGGATGCAAAATATAATCTAGATGGTTTGTGAGGGCTAACTAAAATTGGAGCATCCCAATTATATCTTTCAAATGGATCATCTATTCCTGGTTGAGGTTGAATAAATACTTGATCCCCTGTTGTTAAATCTATTCTATGTAATCCTCCTTGTTGAGTTTCTGCATATATTATATTATTAAACTCAGGGTCTGTAGCAGATTGATGGCCATCAGCACCAAGAGTTTTATACCAATGTTTATTGCTTATTCCTTGTCTTTCATCAGTAGCGGAAGGTCCTCCAGCAGAACCATTATCTTGTGTTCCACCAAAAATGTGATAAAAAGGTTTATAATCATTAACTGCAACTTTATAAAACTGTGTTAAAGGCATATTTTTAAAATACCTCCAAGTTTCAGCAAGATCAAAACTTTCATATATTCCGGCATCCGTTCCAAGCATTAGATAATTAGGGTCATCATCCTTAAACACTATAACATGATTATCTCCATGTTTTTTATCTTCCTTTAATTGCCTAAATGTCTTACCTCCATCCTCTGAAGTAAGCACTCTATTATTCATTAAATATAATCTATCAAACTTATGAGGGCTTGCAAACAACTCTTGGTAATAGTGAGGTCCAGTAGCTCCAGAGACAGTATTTGACATCTTTTTCCAAGAATTTCCTTTATCTACTGATTTAAACACTCCTCCTGTTGTTCTATCAAGTTCAATTGCTGCATATACAACATCAGGATTTTGAGGGGAAATTGCAAGACCTATTTTTCCTTTATTAGATTTTGGAATGCCATTAGTTAGTTTAGTCCAATTATCACCTCCATCATCTGATCTATAGATAGCTGTTCCCGGACCACCTCCCATAAGAGCAGCTACGGTTCTATGTCTATCCCAAGTAGCTGCATAAAGCGTTTGAGGATCTCTTGGATCAATAATTATATCAGTAGCACCAGTCCACTTATCATCTCCTAATACTCGCTTCCATGTTTTACCTCCATTTTTAGTTTTATATAAACCACGTTCACCTCCCTTATTCCATAGAGGACCTTGAGCTGCAACCCAAACAATATCTGAATCATTAGGATGGACAATAATTTTTGAAATATGTTCTGATTTTTTAAGCCCCATGTTTTTCCAAGATTTTCCTGAATCATCAGATCTATATATTCCATCACCATATGCAACATGTCTTCCTCCAACATTCTCTCCAGAGCCCACCCATATAGTCAATGGATTATTTGGATCTATTGTTACACAACCAGTAGAATATGAGGTTTGATTATCAAATATTGGTTTCCAGGTAGTTCCAGCATTTTCCGTTTTCCATACTCCACCAGAACCCACAGCAACATACCATGTATTTTCATTTTCAGGATGAAAAGCAATATCAGCTATTCTTCCTGATAAAAAAGCGGGGCCAACATTTCTAAATTTAAAAGCCGATAAATCTAGCTTATTAGAAGTTTGTCCATTTATATTTTTTCTATTTTTCCTTTTTTGTGCATTTAAACTTGTCAAAGAAATAATAAAAAACAAGCTTAAAACTATAACACCAATTCTTTTCATATTTAACATTTTATTTTTCTATGTTAAATAAATATATGCAAAAATTATTTTTAATGGTTCATTATAAAAAAATGATAACACAAAATAATTTTATTTAAAAAAATAGATTTTTTTTAAATTGCAATCTTATTAATAAAATTAAATGGAGTTAATTCTAGATTATTTTCAAAATATACCTACCACTCACAGAACTATACTTTTAGTTGGAGGTATTTCATTTTTTTGGATTTTGGAAGGCATATCTCCTTTATTTATATTTAATTATAAAAAATGGCTTCACGCTATTCCTAATTTTTTTTTCACACTGACAACGATTATAATTAATTTCTCTTTAGCATTTTTATTATTAAATACATCTGACTGGGTTGTAAGCAATGAGATTGGTGTTTTATATTTTATAGATAACCTCCCTTTAATAATCAAAATATTTGTTGGTGTATTATTACTTGATTTTTTTGGTGCGTTTTTAGCACATTATGTTGAGCACCGTTTTAATTTTCTTTGGATGATTCATTTAGTTCATCACTCAGACCACAAAGTTGATACAACAACTGGTAATCGTCATCATCCACTAGAAAGTTTAATTAGATTTTGTTTTACATTATTTGGAGTTATAATTGTTGGAGCACCTATAGGATATATAATGTTATATCAGTCTTTATCTGTAATTTCAACTCAATTTACTCATGCAAATATTAGACTCAATAAAAAAGTTGACAAACTCATAAGTTATTTTTTTGTTTCTCCTGATATGCATAAAATTCATCACCATTATAGACTACCCTATACAGATGCTAATTATGGAAACATTTTTTCAATATGGGATAGAATTTTTGGAACTTATATGGATTTAGATAGAGAAAAGTTAATTTATGGTGTAGATGTTTTTCCAGACGAGAAAAAAAATAGCAATATTAAAGATCTTTTAAAACAACCTTTTCAAAAATATCAAAGGCCTACTCATGAGCCAAAAAAATATTAAAAGTGAGATATATCAACTAAAATTTTAAAAAGATTAGCAATGGGTTTAGATATTTGATTACCTGAGATCATGTCTTTTAAAACAAATTGATTCTTTTCAATCTCTTCATCTCCAATTATTACAACAAAAGGAATTTTTTTCTTGTTTGCATAACTCAATTGCTTTGATAATTTTACTTGTGAAGGGTATAGTTCAGAAACAATATTTTTTGATCGAAGCTTATCTAAACATTTGTAGGCTATTTCTGTACATTTGGAGTTGAAATTTAGAAAAAGAATTTTAGAGTTTTTACTAATATTCTCTGGAAAAAGATTAAGCTCATCTAAAACTAGAAATATACGGTCAAATCCAAATGAAAAACCGATACCGCTAGTTTTTTTCATTCCAAATGAACTTGTTAAATCATCATAACGCCCACCTCCTCCTATAGATCCAATTTTAAAGGAATCTGGCGGAAGAACTTCAATTATCATCCCTGTATAATAATTAAGACCTCTAGCTAAAGTGAGATCTAATGATAATTTGGTTGATTTTAAATTGTTTTTATCTATTATATTAAAAATAAAACGTAAATCATCTACTCCTTTGATTTCTATTCCATTTTCATTAAAAATGGATTCTATTTTTTTTAAAACACCTAGAGCACTTCCCTTTAATCCAATAATAGGTTTTATTTTATTTATAGCTTTTTCAGAAAACCCCTTATCTATTAATTCCTTTTCAACTCCCTTTAGTCCTACTTTATGATATTTATCAACCGCAATAGTAAAATCAATTAAATTAGCCTCTTCACCCATAAGCTTACAAATACCTTCAATAATATTTCTATGATTAATTTTTATAGTTGCTCCTGTAAGCTTTAAATCATTAAAAACTCTATCACAAAGAGAAATCATTTCCACCTCCTGCCAAAGTGATTTATCTCCAACTATATCAGCATCACATTGACAAAATTCTTGAAAACGGCCATATTGTGGTCTGTCTGCTCTCCAGACATTTTGTATTTGATATCTCCGATATGGAAAAATTAAATCATTTTGATGGGAAGAAACATATCTTGCAAATGGGACAGTTAAATCATATCGTAGAGCCTTTTCACTTAATGAATTTGAAAATTTTTTCAAATTATTATTCTTTAAAGACTTTAAGTCAGCTTTTTTGAGCTTCTCACCAGAATTTAATATTTTGAAAATAAGTCTATCCCCTTCCTCTCCATATTTTCCAGTAAGTGTGGAAGTTTTTTCAAATGATGGAGTCTCCAAAGGTTCAAAAGCAAAAGATTCAAAAGCATTTTTTAAAATTATTTTGAGATAATTCCGTTTGGCTAATTCTTTAGCTGAAAAGTCTCTGGTGCCTTTAGGAATAGAAGGTTTTAATGACATAAATTTTTTATCTACTTAACAAATATCTTACATTTCACTTGATTTTAAAAGTCTTTCTTTCAATAAGGATACTTCATTAATGGTATATAGTGATTTCATATCTTTGAAAAAAATTAAATTAATCACCCTTAAAAAGATTTTATTTAAAGCAATTGAAAGATAAATTATTACTCATTGTATTATCAGTTTTTTTTTCTTGTAGCAATATAAGTGAAATAAACAAAAATATTTCATCTGGAAATGATCCAAATTTTAAAATTATTGCACATAATGATAAAGGTTTTGAATTAACAAACAGGAAAGTAGATGTGTTTGGAATTTCGATTTATGCCTACCAACAAGTTGAAGATACAAAGCTATTACATGCAGCAAATATAATGGCTCAATACTTAGATAATGACGAAGATGGGATTATAGACAACGAATTACTCATTTCATCTTTAATTTCAAATAACGCATCTCTTTTTATTTGGAAATATGAATCACAAATAAACCTTCATGCACAAGATTTAGGTGCTGATGAAACTATCCCAAAATGGCATCAAAATGGTAAAACAGGTCAATTTGATGCTTCAATAGAAGAAATATGGCATGTTATTACCCATTCAGGCTATGCAAATGCATATCCTACAATTTTTGGTGAAAATGAAGGGACTTTGTTAACAGATGCTATGGATATTGCTAGAGGAGGAAACTTTAAATCTGTTCCTGTCATTTATCCTAAAAATGCCTGGTATACTTATGATGATTTAACATGTGAATATGAGTGTATGGCTGCAGAATATTTTTACTGGGCAATGACATCAATTTTAGGTGCACAAGAAAACAGATTAAACGAAATATCTCAAGAGTGGGATTTAAATACAAGAACTCTTGTTAAAGAGAAAGACAGTTTAATTTATTCATTACTTACAGATCCCCAATATAAATTCCCATCAATTCTCCCAGATGGAACTTATCGTAGATAACAATTTTATATAAATTTTAATTATATCCTAGTAGTCTAATTATTTTTTTGAATCAGGTAATATTTCAAATGGAAACTGAATAGTTAAATCCCTATGTAGACGAATACTTGCTTCATATTTTCCCGTACGTTTAATTGTCTTTCCAGGAATGGAGATAAACTTTTTATCTACATTTTGACCACTAGATTCAATAGCTGATGATAAATCCTGAGCAGTAACAGAACCAAATAAGCGATCTCCAGTAGAAATTTTTGATGGAATCTTAATTTCTAATTTTAATAATTTTTTTGAAAAAGCAGTAGCTTCTTTAATAAGTTTTTTTTCCTTGTGAGCACGTTGTTTCAAGTTTTCAGCAAGAATTTTTTTTGCTGATGATGTAGCTAAAATTGCCTTTCCTTGAGGAATCAAATAATTTCTTGCAAATCCATTCTTAACCTTAATTATATCATCTTTAAAACCAAGATTTGCAATATCTTCTTTTAATATAATTTCCATACCTTTTGATTTATTTCAACATATCAGCCACATAAGGCATTAAAGCAAGATGACGAGCTCTTTTTATAGCAACAGAAACCTTACGTTGGTATTTTAAGGAGGTTCCTGTTAAACGTCTAGGTAAAATCTTACCTTGTTCATTAACAAACTTAAGTAAAAAGTCCGAATCCTTATAATCTACATACTTGATTCCAGATCTTTTAAAGCGACAATATTTTTTCTTGCTGGAAGTGTCAATATTCAAAGGTGTCAAATATCTTATTTCACCTTCTTTATTTCCAGTATTTTGTTCTTCTATCTTTGACATAAATTAAGCTTTAACATTATTTCTTTTTCTTCTTTTCTCAGCCCATGCCAACGCATATTTATCAAGTTTTACAGTTAAGTATCTCATTATACGTTCATCACGACGAAAAGCCACCTCTAATTCATCAATAGTATCTCCAGAAGCAGTATACTCGAATAAATGATAAAAAGCACTTTTTTTATTTTGGATTGGATAAGCTAATTTTTTTAAGCCCCAATTTTCCTTGCTAGTTATACTTCCTCCTTTAGAAGTTAAAAATTTTTCATATTTGTTTACTGCTTCCTCTATCTGAGACTCAGATAGAACGGGATTAAGAATGAAAACAGTTTCATAATTATTCATATAATTATTTATTTTAGTTTGCAAAAATACTAGAACTGAATCTTACCAGCAAGTCTTTGAGTTATTTATTTCTAGTTAGAATTAATTTACTCTTTTTGAAAATTAATAGCATCTTGAATAAAAAAATAAAAATTAGTCTAATAAGGGTCTACATCTATACTAAGTTTTGTGCTTTTAAATTTAGCTATACTATCAAAGCTTTGTTTAGTTCTTCTTAATAATTTCTTGAAAAATAATCTTGAATTGATTGAATCTAGTTTTATTAATATTTGCTTATGATAATAATTCCTAACTCTAGAAATAGGCGGGAAAACCGGACCTAGTATAGGTCCCTTAAAAGATTGGCTTAACACATTTAAAAACCAATCTGATGCTATATTAAGAGTCTCTATATTTCTGTTCTTTAATGTTATTCTAAGAAGTCTATTATATGGAGGATAAAAATGAATTTTTCTATCATTTAATTCAAATTTATTAAAGGAATCTACATCATTTTTAATTAAATACTTAATAACTGGATGATTTGGCTGATATGTTTGAATTAAAACTTTTCCTTGAGATTTTGATCTACCTGCTCGTCCAGAAACTTGGGTAAGCATTTGAAAACTTCTTTCATATGATCTAAAATCTGGAAAATTAATTAAACTATCAGCATTAATTACTCCAACTAAATGCACATTTTCAAAATCTAAGCCCTTGATTATCATTTGTGTTCCAATTAAAATTTTTATTTGATTTGAAGAAAATGAATTAATAATTTTATCAAAATCATATTTTCCTCTAGTACTGTCCCAATCCATCCTTGCAATTTGAGTTTGTGGAAAATATGTTTTTAATTGTTCCTCTATTTGTTGAGTGCCACTTCCTATAGTTTTAATATTTGATGATCCACAGGAATGACAAACTATTGGTATTGGTATATTATATCCACAATAATGACACTGAAGCTTTTTACTATTCATATGATGAGTAAGAGACACATCACATTGAACACATTGTGGTACATGTCCACAGGTTATGCATTCTAGAACTGGAGCATAACCTCTTCTATTTTGAAAAAGTATTACTTGTTTCCCTTTATTTAAAGTATCAGAAATAGAATCAATAAGTTTTGTGGTGAAATTACCTTTAATTTGATTTTTCTTTATAGCTAACTTCAAATCGATTATATCTATTTCAGGAAGTTTAATTCCACCATATCTTTCCTTAAGATTAACAACCTCATATTTTTTCTTTAAAACATTAAATACTGATTCTAAGCTAGGAGTTGCAGAACCCAAAATAACTTTGGCATTATTAATTTTTGCCAAATATATTGCAGCATCTCTTGCATGATATCTTGGAGCGGGATCAAACTGTTTATAAGAAAGCTCATGCTCCTCATCTACTATTATTAATTTAAGTTTATTGAATGGCAAGAAAAGTGATGATCTTGCACCAATTATAACTCTTGCATTTTTAAATCCTGAATATACATTTTTCCATACTTCTGTTCTTTCGTTTAAACTAAATTTAGAATGATAGACCTTTACTGAATTTCCAAAAAATACCTGAAATCTTGTGACCATCTGAGATGTAATTGATATCTCTGGAAGCAAAAATAGAACTTGATTCCCTTTATCTATTATATCTTTTATATAAGTCATGTAAATAGCTGTTTTTCCAGAAGATGTTACACCTTGTAATAAAACAACATTGATTTTTCTTAATTTCTCTTTAATTAAGTTGTAAGCATTATCTTGAGCAACAGATAATTTTTGAAGATTTTTTTTGCTATTTTCAGAATATTTTATCCTATCAACAATAACTTTATCTTCTTCAATAATTGACTTTTTAATTAAAGCTTTTGCTATAGAATTATCACTTTTAGATTTATTAAAAATAGTTTTTGATTTAATCCATTTCCCTCCTTTTGGAGCTAAAGAAAGTAAGGTTAAAACAAATTCTAATTGCTTTGGTGAATTCTTTAAATTATCTATGTTTACTTTAAAGTCATCTGGATTAATAAATCTATTATTAATTCGAAATACTCTTTCAGTTTTTGGTTTGTATTTGTTTTTAAGTCTTTGCTCTAATATTACTGCTTTTATTTCAACCAATGGCTGAATTAATTTTATTGTATTTTTTTTTTCTGAAATTTTTTCTATATCCTTTAACTTAAGTGGAGATTTTTCAAGAGCTTCATAAATTAAATATTCTTCATCAGATAATTTTTCTTTATCAACTTCAACTTCTTTATTTACAATAAAAGTAGTTTCACTCTCCAGAAGTAATGAGGCTGGTATAGAAGCTCTTAAAACTGAACCTATCGAACATTGATAATAATTGGAAATCCATTCCCAAAACTTAATCTGTTCAGGCTTAATGCTAGCATTATCATCTAAAATTGAGTTGATTGATTTTGAGTCATAAGTTTGAGGTGACAAATTATGCTTTCTAGCAACCACACCTGTATAAATTTTAGTTTTCCCAAAAGGAACAGCCACTCTAAAACCTGGCTTTAAAAATTCATATTCGTCTTCTTTAACCCTATAAGTAAAAGCCTTAGGTAAAGACAATGGCAAATAGACATCGACAAAAAAATCCATGCTCAAAACTAGGTAAACTTTATTTCTTAGTTGCTTTTATCTTCCTCATTTTTTAAACGATTTAATGTAGCGTTTAATTCAAAGCCTAACAATAAAACAATTGAGTTTATCCATATATACAACATGAAAATTAAAAGAGCTCCAATAGATCCATATAATTGGTTATATGTTGAAAAATTTTCAATATAAATTCCAAAAGCCCATGTTGTAAAAATTATCAATAAAGTTGTCATCAAAGCACCTGGGGAAAAGAAACTAGACTTTTTTCCTTCTATAGTTCCAAAATAGTATAATATTGCAACTGAAATATAGGTTATAACAACATAAAAAAATGATTGTCCTAATCTAATCCAATTAACTGTAGATTGAATTAATTCCTCTAGATTTTTAAAAATATAAATTTCAAAAAATACGGAAACAATTACAGCTAATAATAGTGTTATTGCTAACATAACTGCTACACAGATTGAATAAAAGTATTGTTTTAAGAAGTTTCTCGATAAATCAATATGATAAGACTCTTCAAAACTTGCAAAAATTGCACTAACTCCATTTGCTGTTAAGAAAATTGATAATAAAAATACAGAAGAAAGCAAACCTCCCCTTGGCTTATTTTGAATATCTAAAAAAATAGAAGCAAAAAAATTCTGACTGTTTTCAGGGACTAAAATTTCAATGAAATTTAATAATATTACTTCCAGGTTTTCTATGGGAATAAAAGGCAAAAGATTTAATATAAAAAGAAGAAAAGGGAAAATAGCCATAAAGAAACTGAATGATATGCTTCCTGCTCTTGCAGATAATGCTCCCTTTACTATACCCAACACATACATTTCAATAAGATTATAAAAAGAAAAACCGCTAAAACCAGGTAATTTAATTGAATCAGCTAATTTTATAAGTGATTTTAAAAATGGAGTTGATTTAAATTGATTCTTCAAAACAAAATATTTTTCTTATCAAAGATAATGTGATAATATATAATTTATATATTAATTTACCTTAATCAATATTTATCTAATCAACCTTATCACAATTGTTAAATGAAAATAGTTTTTGCAACTCATAATCAAAATAAAATAAAGGAAGTAAAATTATTATTATCTAATAATATAAAAATTTTAAGTTTAAATGATATCAATTGCAATGAATTGATTAATGAAACTGGAAATTCATTAGTTGAAAATGCATGGATTAAATCCAATTATGTAAAAACTAAATATGGATATGATTGCTTTTCAGATGATACAGGCCTTGAAATAGAATCTCTAGGAGGTGAACCTGGTGTTAAATCTGCTCGTTATTCTGGTATTTATTCTACTGATAAAAAAAATATTGATTTAGTTTTAAAATTAATGAAAAATAAAACAAATAGAAATGCACAATTTAGAACATGTATTGCTTTAATTATTAATGATAATAAAGAATTATTTGAGGGAATAGTTAAAGGAAAAATTATCCATCAGAGAAAAGGAAAAAATGGTTTTGGATATGATTCAATTTTTATACCAAATGGCCTTAAAAAAACTTTTGCGGAAATGGATTTGTCTGAAAAAAACAAAATAAGTCATCGAGGAATCGCATTGAAAAAACTTAGTAATTATTTTCACAATTCTAATTATTAGTATAAAAAAACAAAAACAGGAATTGGAATTGATTCATTGTTCACTATTTTAGTATGAATCAATGAGACAAACTTTTTATAATATTTTTTATAGTCTTTGCTGCATTTCATTATTGGCTCAAGAACAGCAAATAGTTTTAGAAGGAATAGTTGAAAATGAAATAACTAATCTTCCAATGCAGAGTGTTCATGTAGTTAATTTAACTAAAGTAATTGGGACAATAACTGATTCAAATGGAAAGTTTGAGATTGAAGTTGCTTTGAATGACACCTTATATTTTTCCTATGTTGGTTATAAACCGTTAAAAATATCTGTTAATAATGATATGATTAAATATGGAAATTCAAAGTTTCAACTTACCGAATTAGCTTTTGCTTTAGAGGAAATTATTTTAAGACCATATGAACTTACTGGTTATCTAGAAATTGACATAAAAAATGTACCTATTAATCCAGCAGGAAGATATAGAATTTCTGGACTTCCAAATTCGGGTTATGAAGCTGGAAATAGAAATCGAAGTGCAATTTCGAAAACAATAGGAGCATTATTTAATCCCGCTGATTTTTTACATAATTTGTTTGGTAAAAACCCAAAACAATTAAGAAAATTGAAAAAAATGAGGGCAGATAATGAAATAAAAAATTTATTAGCAACAAAATTTGACCGTGAAGTACTTGTTCAACTTTTAGGAATAGAGAAGTATGACCTTGATGAGATAATGAGAAATTGTAATTATTCGGATACCTTTATTAAAGAATCTAATGATTTACAAATTCTAGAAGCAATAAGTTCCTGTTATGAAGAATATAAAATAATGCAAAACAGTTTATAATTTATTTATAAATCAAAAGAAATGTATCTTTGCAGATTAATATTATTGTATAATATTATGTCTCTAACATCTTTAAATGCAATTTCTCCCATTGATGGTCGATACCGATCCAAAATAAAAGAACTTTCAAATTATTTTTCAGAGAAAGCATTAATTTATTTCAGAATAAAAGTTGAAATAGAATATTTTATATCACTATGTGAACTACCAATTCCTCAATTAAAAAATTTCAACCATACTTTATTTAGTAATTTAAGGGAAATTTATACTGATTTTAGTGAAAAAGACTCCATTTTAATTAAGGAAATAGAAAAAACCACTAATCATGATGTCAAAGCTGTAGAATATTTTATTAAAAAAAAATTTGAAGCCCTTAATATTAGTGAATACAAAGAATTTATACATTTTGGGTTAACATCTCAGGATATAAATAATACTGCTATTCCCTTGTCTATTAAAGAATGTATTAAAAATGTCTACTTATTTGAAATAAAGAAATTAATTTCAAAATTATCTTCAATTTCATCAAAATATAGAGAAATAGTTATTTTAGCAAGAACCCATGGCCAACCAGCATCACCTACTCGTTTGGGTAAAGAATTTGATGTTTTTATAAAAAGACTAAAAAATCAAATACAAAGTCTAACAAAAATTCCCTATGCTTCAAAATTTGGTGGAGCAACAGGGAATTTTAATGCACATAAAGTAGCATATCCAAAAATTAATTGGAAAAAATTTGGTAAAGAATTTGTAGAACAAAAACTTGGCCTACATTATTCCTTTCCTACGACACAGATTGACCACTATGATTCTTCAGCAGAACTTTTTGATTCGCTAAAAAGAATAAATACTATAATTATTGATTTCAATCAAGATATATGGCTGTACATTTCTATGGATTATTTTAAGCAAAAAATAAATGATAAAGAAATTGGCTCATCAGCTATGCCTCATAAAATTAATCCGATAGATTTTGAAAATAGTGAAGGAAATCTTGGTTTAGCTAATGCAATTTATAATTTTCTTTCTAAAAAACTACCAATTTCTAGACTCCAACGTGATCTTACAGACAGCACATTACTTAGAAATATAGGTGTTTCTTTTGGCCATAGTTTAATTGGTATTAAGTCAACAACTTCAGGGCTGTCAAAGCTAGAAATTAATAAGCCAAAAATTGATAACGATCTTGAGAATAATTGGGTTGTTATCTCGGAAGGAATTCAAACAATATTAAGAAGAGAGGGGTATTCAAAACCATACGAAACTCTTAAAGAATTAACTAGAACTAACAAAAAAATTAATAAGGAAAATATTTTTAAATTTATTGACAATTTAAAGATTAGTGATTCAATAAAAAAAGAGTTAAAAAGTATAACTCCATTTAATTATACAGGTATTTAAAAATATGAAAAACTTTAAATTCTTATCACTTTTTTTAATGTTATTTTTTTTAAACTGTTCTAAGGATAAAGATGATAATTTAATTAACCTAGAAGGAGAACTAGAAATTAGTGATTTTGTATGGAAAGGTTTAAATTATTATTATTATTGGCAAAAAAATGTTCCTAATCTTTCTGATACTATGGATGATGATGCTAACTCTTATACTACATTTATTTCTCAAAATTCTGATCCAGAAATTTTTTTTGATGAATTGTTGTTCTCAGAAGATAGATTTAGTTGGATAGTTGATGACTATATTGAACATGCAAATTCATTATCTGGAATAGTTGCTCACAATGGGATGGAATTTGGTCTAACTTATCAATGTTCAGGCTGTACAGATTTGGTTGGATATGTTAGATATATACAACCCAATTCAAACGCTTCAACCAAAGAAATTTATAGAGGAAACTTTTTTATTACAGTTAATGGTTTTAGTCTTAATATTGATAATTATAGAGAATTGCTTTATAGTGATGATTTAACTTATACATTAGGTCTAGCAAATTATGATCAAGAGAATGGGATTTTTGATTTAAATGGACAAAACATAACACTTACAAAGCAAGAAAATTTTCAAATAAATCCAATTCATAAAACGAATATATATAGCTTAGGAGAAAATAATATTGGATATTTACATTATAGCAAATTTCTTGCTGATTACACTGATGAGTTAAACGATGTTTTTGCTAATTTTAAATCAAGTAATATAACAGATTTAGTCCTTGACTTAAGATATAACAGTGGAGGCTCAATCTATGCTTCGAGAGTTCTTTGTAGTTTAATTACTGGTCAATTTAGTAATCAAGTACTTATAAGTTATCAATGGAATGATAAACTAATGGATTATTGGAATGAAAATAACCCCGAATCATTAACCAAACCTTTTGTAAATAAATTGGATGATAACTCTAGTCTTAATAGTTTAAATCTAGAAAGAATATATGTGCTAACTAGTAGTCGCACCGCATCAGCAAGTGAAATGCTAATTAATGGATTATCTCCATATATAGATGTTATTCAAATTGGAGATTATACTGTCGGAAAAAATGTTGGATCAATTACAGTTCACGATTATATAGATAATGATGGAACAAAAAACCCCAATCATAAATATGCAATGCAACCAATTGTAATAAAAGTTGCAAATAAAGATGGTTATGCTGATTTTGACAATGGTTTGCCTCCTGATATTAATCAAAAGGAAAGCTTATCAAATCTTGGTATTTTATCTAGCCCAAGTGAACCCTTGTTTTTAACCGCAATTAATCTGATTACAGGAAATGCGCGAAATATTGAAAATGTCAAAAATCCAATTGAGTATACAATTGAAAATCCTAAAATTAATTTGGAGCAAATTGCAACACTAGAAGGAGAGTATAAAATTTTAAAGTAAATTTTGTGATACTACTGTTTATTTTTGATTTTATTGAAAAGTTTACTTTGTTAGGTACATTTTTCTTCTAGAATAAAGATCATAAAATTCATCTGATTTCAAGGAATCTATAAACAAAATACTTTCACCTGTGCTTTTCATTTCAGGACCCAACTGTTTATTAACATTAGGAAACTTGTTAAATGAAAAAACTGGTTGTTTTATTGCATATCCTTTTAATTGAGGATTAAAATTAAAATCTTTCAATTTCTTATCTCCTAGCATAATCTTAGTTGCATAATTGACATAAGGTTCATTATATGCTTTAGAAATAAAGGGCACAGTTCTAGAAGCTCTTGGATTTGCTTCAATTATAAAAACTTTATCATCTACAATAGCAAATTGAATATTAATTAATCCCTTAGTTTTAAGTGCAAGGGCAATCTTTTTAGTGTGGTCTATAATTTGTTGAAGCACATATTCACCAATATTAAAAGGAGGAAGTGTAGCATTAGAATCACCAGAATGAATCCCACAAGGCTCAATATGTTCCATAATACCAATTATATATACATTTTCACCATCAGAAATAGCATCAGCTTCAGCTTCTATAGCACCATCAAGATAATGATCAAGTAAAAGTTTATTATTTGGAATTTTACGTAATAAGTCTACAACATGAGCTTCTAAATCTTCTTTATTTATTACAATTTTCATTCCTTGCCCACCCAATACATAAGAAGGTCTAACAAGAATAGGAAAATCTAATTTATCAGCTAGATTTAATGCTTCCTCAGCTGTTTGAGCAACTCCAAAATTAGGATACGGGATTTCATTACTTTTTAATAAAGAAGAAAAACTCCCTCTATCTTCAGCTAAATCAAGTGACTTAAATGAAGTTCCAATTATTTTTATTCCATAACGATCAAGTTTTTCTGCTAATTTAAGTGCTGTTTGACCACCTAACTGAACAATTACTCCATCCGGCTTCTCATGTCTAATAATATCATAAATATGCTCCCAAAAAACAGGTTCAAAATATAATTTATCAGCTACATCAAAATCAGTTGAGACAGTTTCAGGATTACAATTAATCATAATAGTCTCATAACCAGCCTCTGATGCCGCTAATACACCATGGACACAACAATAATCAAATTCTATACCTTGGCCAATTCGATTAGGGCCTGATCCTAAAACAACAATTTTTTGACGATCTGTAACTATACTTTCATTAACACTAAATGCTTTATTAGAACCCTTTTGTATTTTTTCCTCAAATGTTGAATAATAATATGGTGTTTTTGCAGAGAATTCTGCAGCACAGGTATCTACTAATTTATATACTCGTTGTATCCCTAATTCTTCACGCTTATTATAAACTTGACTCTCTAAACAATCTAGCATATGAGCAATCTGACGGTCTGCAAAACCTTTTTGCTTAGCTTCTAACATCAATGGTGAAGTGATAGTTTCAATTGTATAATTTGAAATTTCACATTCTAAATTATATAATTGCTCATATTGTTTTAAAAACCAAATATCGATTTTTGTAATCTCATTAATTCTAGTCAAAGGAATTCCAATTTGAATTGCATCATAAATAACAAAAACGCGATCCCAACTTGCATATTTTAATTTGTGAATTACTTGATCATAATCTGTATATCCTTTTCCGTCAGCACCCAATCCATTTCTTTTAATTTCCAGGGATTGAGTAGCTTTATGTAAAGCTTCTTGAAAAGATCTACCAATACCCATAACCTCTCCCACAGATTTCATTTGCATACCAAGAACTCTATCTGATCCTTCAAACTTATCGAAATTCCAACGAGGAATTTTGACTATTACATAATCTAATGTTGGTTCAAATAGAGCTGATGTAGATTTAGTAATTTGGTTGTCCAATTCATCAAGTGAGTATCCAATTGCAAGTTTAGAAGCAATCTTTGCAATAGGATAACCCGAAGCCTTTGAAGCAAGAGCTGAAGATCTAGAAACTCTAGGGTTTATTTCAATTGCAATTATTTCTTCTTTCTCGTCTGGGCTTAAGGCAAATTGAACATTACAACCACCTGCAAAATCTCCAATACTTCTCATCATCTTTATAGCCATATCCCTCATTCTTTGATAAGTATGATCAGAAAGCGTCATGGCAGGAGCAACTGTTATTGAATCACCAGTATGAATTCCCATTGGATCCATATTTTCTATTGTACAAATAATAACAACATTATCATTTTTATCTCTTAATAATTCTAACTCATATTCTTTCCAGCCAAGTAGAGCTTTATCAATCAATACTTCATGAATTGGTGATGCTTCTAGACCTCTAGTTAGCATCTGATTAAAATCTTCTGACTTATGGACAAAAGAAGCTCCGGTTCCTCCTAAAGTAAATGATGGTCTTATAACAATTGGAAATCCAAATTTTTGAGCAATTTCTTGTCCCTTAAGAAAAGAATTAGCAGTTTCTGCTGGAGCAACAGGTATTTTAATCCTTTTTAATAGTTGTTTGAATTTTTCTCTATCTTCAGTTATTTTAATTGCATCTATGTCAACACCTATAATTTTAACCTTAAACTCTTTCCATATTCCTTTATCATCAGCTTCTATACAAAGATTTAGTGCAGTCTGACCTCCCATAGTAGGTAATACAGCATCTACTTTATGAATTTTTAAAATTTCAATAATTGATTTTGTTGTTAGAGGCTTAAGATACACATGATCAGCTATTAATGGGTCAGTCATTATAGTTGCAGGATTTGAGTTAATCAAAATTGTCTCTATACCATCTTCTTTAAGTGATCTAACTGCCTGAGATCCAGAATAATCAAACTCACATGCCTGACCAATTATTATAGGTCCTGATCCAATTATTAAAATACTTTTTAGCTTATTATCTTTAGGCATTAAATTATAATTTCTTTATCATATCAATATAAAAAAAAAGGTATTACATTATAAGTAACACCTCAAATAAATACATAAATTATTTTCCATTAGTTTTTATGTCTTGGTTCAGAAGAAACAGAAATTTTCCTTCTTCCTTTGGCACGTCTGTTGGAAAGAATTTTTCTACCATTAGCTGATGCCATTCTGTCTCTAAAACCATGTTTATTTCGTCTTTTTCTTTTGGATGGTTGAAATGTTCTTTTCATAGATTAGTATTTATTGTATAAATATTAATATTGAAATCGTGCAAATATATAACAACTTTTTATTTAATAAAATCATTACTAAACTAATCAAATCATTTTTTAACTTTGAGTATAAAAAAAAACATGTTTCCAAAATTTATTAAAATAATAATTTCTTTATGCCTATTTATATATAGTTTATATCAATTTAGAGAAAATTATATTGGAAATGGTATTTTTTATTTTTTACTAAGTTTGTTTTGTGTTCTTTTATATTATAAAAATGAGATAATTTTTCTTGCATTCTTAAGGTTACGCAAACAAGATTTTTTAGGGACACATAAATGGCTTAGTAAAATCAAATCACCTGAAAAGAATCTTGTTAAAAAACAACAAGGATATTATTACTATTTATATGGGATAATTAATTCTCAAACTAATTTAACAATAGCTGAAAAAAATTTTAAAAAAGCAATTAAACTTGGATTATCATTTAATCATGATTTAGCTATGGCTAAAATGAGTTTAGCTGGAATTTTAATGCAAAAAAGAAGAAGACGGGAGGCAACTATTTTATTAGCAGAAGCAAAAAAATTAGACAAACAAGGTATTTTATCCTCTCAAATGAAATTGATGCAACAACAACTAAAAAAAATTTAAGGTTCTGCAAGTAATTTTGGTAAATTTTCATTAAACCAATTAGCTTGAGTTAAAATTATTGCATGTTCGCCCTCTATTTCAATTACAGGTTTTTTTATCTGATTAATGGGAAATATATTATCTTTTTTACCATGAATATGGGTGACATTTTCTAATATATATTCTTGATCCCAGTTAACCAAAGAATTTATCGACCATGAAAGATAATCAGGGTCTCTTTCTGATAGATATTTTTTATACAACCCCACTCTAAATCTAATTGAGTCTCCAAAAACAAAGAGTGCTAAATTTTCAATATTTTCAATCCACTGCATAGGAAATAATTTATGAATTTTAGTGTGTTTAGCCATTTTCATTGTAACAGGTAATTCTTTTTTAGATTTAATACTAGATACAATAAAAACCTTCTCACATTTGATAATTTTAGAAATTTCTTGGACTAAAACTCCCCCAAAGGAAACACCCAAAAGTATTGGGTTTTTGGTTGTAATATATTTACTTATTCTGTATGCATAATCAGATAGTGATTCATCTTTGATTGGAGAAATCCATTTTAAATAGACTATAGAGATTGATGTTGGAAATTTTAATAATTCAAAAATTTTTGGACTAGCAGCCATACCTGGCATAAGATATAATATTTTTTTTTGCATTTTTTAAATGAGAACAAGCTAAAAATCAACTATTTTTTGTAAATTTGAGGCCCTTTTTTATTTATATATTGTAGTGTTTTTCAGTACAAAATTAATAATAAGGATAATATAATTAATAAACTTCTATAATATAAAAAGTATTTTAAGTATGGAAAATATAGTTCTTGAAAACAATGAATTTCTAAGACAATTTGAGACTAAAATTGACAACTCACTAGCACGCATAGAGTATGCTGAACAAGAACGAAAAATTTTCCTTACTAAAATTATAATTCCCGATACAATTAAAGATAAAAAATTTGAAGAAAAATTTATTCGTTGTGTCTTAGAAGTATTAGCAGAAAGAAAAATGAAAGTTGTTCCTACTTCACCTAAAATTGCTGGATTTGTTCGTAGAAATAAGAACTACAAATCACTCCTTCCAGTGGGAATAAAACTTTAAGAATTAGGAACAGCGCACAAATCCTTGATTGTCAATTTTATCTAAAACAACTTCTTTGACTTTGTTTATTAGAGATGGATTCCATGGTGATCTTACTTTAATGTAGTTTTCAGAAAAACCATGAATGTAACCCATTCTATTTTCTGTCTCAAATAATATATTTGTTTTATTACCTAATTGACTCTCATAAAAAAATCTCCTTTTTTTTGCAGAGAGAGATCTTAATATTTTACTTCTTTTTTTTCTAACATTAACCGGAATAGTATTTTTCATTTTAGAGGCAAAAGTATTTGGCCTTTCTGAATAACTAAATACGTGAAGATAGCTAACTGGAAGAGAATTTAAAAAATTATATGTTTTTAGAAATTCTTGATCTGATTCTCCTGGAAAACCAACTATAACATCAACACCTATAGATGCATTAGGCATAATAGCTTTAATCGTTTCTATTTTCTCAAAATAGAGAGAAGTTAAATAACGTCTTCTCATTTTTTTTAAGATAAAATCACTTCCACTTTGAAGGGGAATATGAAAATGAGGAAGGAAAATTTTACTTTGACCTATAAAGTTAATTATGTCATTACTAAGAAGATTTGGTTCTATAGATGAAATTCTAATTCTATCAATAGAACTTAAACAATCAAGATGTTTTATTAAATCTAAAAAAGTATGAGAGTGACTTTTGTTTCCATTTTCTCCTTTACCATAATCACCAATATTCACTCCAGTTAAAACAATTTCTTTGATACCGCTTTTTGAAATAAACTTAGCATTATT
This sequence comes from Flavobacteriaceae bacterium, assembly GCA_002723295.1. Classification (GTDB taxonomy): domain Bacteria; phylum Bacteroidota; class Bacteroidia; order Flavobacteriales; family Flavobacteriaceae; genus Marivariicella. The sequence continues at coordinate 38,371 of PBNP01000014.1, forward strand.
AAGAACATTGCTTAGACTATCACTTCTAGAAATACCTCTTGCTCTAGGTATTGTACAGTAACTACATTTATAATCGCAACCATCCTGAACTTTTAAAAATGCTCTAGTCCTATCATTCAAAGAAAATGAGCTTACATATTTATCAACTTCTTCAATTTCACATGAATGAACTTGAACATATTCATTTTTGGATATATCATTTAAATAATCAATTAATTTAAATTTTTCTTTTGCGCTCAAAACTAAATCAACACCATTAATTTTAGCTAATTCTTTAGGTTTAAGTTGTGCATAACAACCTATAGCTGCAATAAATGCATCATTGTTCTGTTTTAGAGCTTTTCTAACTAATAATTTAAACTTCTTGTCTGCATTATCTGTTACAGAACAAGTGTTTATTACATATATATCTGCATAGTCAGAAAAATCAACCTTAGTATATTTTTCATCTATAAAATCTCGAGAAATTGTTGAAGTTTCTGAAAAATTAAGCTTACACCCCAAAGTATAGAAAGCTATGCGGATTTTTTTTTGTTTAAAGAAAGTTTTATTATTAATTATTGACAAATTTCTATCACCTCTAGTAGTTATACTTAAATAAAAAGATATTTCAAAAATAATCTTTTTAAAAGAAATTTAAAATTTATTCTATTTTTTGAATTACTTCTCTTTAGAAGATTCTTTATCAACTGTCTCCTCCTTGGTAGATTCCTCAGCAACTGCCTCCTCCTTGGTAGATTCCTCAGCAACTGCCTCC
>PBNP01000015.1 GCA_002723295.1 Flavobacteriaceae bacterium
GGACTCAAATTGAAACTGGATCATCTTTAACTTGGAAATATCCTAGCTGCATATTAAGGGGAGGCAATTCAATAGGAGAATTTTATTCAATTGCATTGACTAATAATTTTCAACAAGCTGATACAGGAACAAAAATGATTCATCTAGGGAAAAACACTAGGAGCACTATAATTTCTAAAGGTATCTGTGCAGGAAAGTCACAAAGTAGTTATAGAGGATTAGTTCAAATTTCTCCAAGAGCGATAAATGCTCGTAATTTTTCTCAATGTGATTCTTTATTAATGGGAAATAAATGCGGTTCTCATACTTTCCCTTATATAGAAGCTAGAAATAATTCTGCGCAAATTGAACATGAAGCAACAACAAGTAAAATTGGTGAGGATCAGATTTTTTATTGTAATCAGCGCGGAATAGATACTGAGAAAGCAATTGCTTTAATTGTTAATGGATTTAGTAAGGAAGTTTTGAATATGTTACCAATGGAATTTGCCATTGAAGCTCAAAAACTATTGGAAATATCTTTAGAAGGGTCAGTAGGTTAAATATAAATAAATGTATATGTTAAAAATAAAAAATCTTCACGCTAAAGTTGATGGTAAAACTATTTTAAAAGGAATAAATCTAAATGTTAAACCCGGTGAAGTTCATGCAATAATGGGGCCAAATGGTTCTGGGAAAAGCACTTTAGCTTCTGTCATGGCAGGCCATGAGGATTATGAAATAACAAAAGGGTCTATTTCTTTGGAAGGAGAAGATTTGTCAGATATGGATGCTGAACTTCGCTCTCATAAGGGAATTTTTCTTTCTTTTCAATACCCAGTTGAAATACCTGGAGTAAGTGTCACTAATTTTATAAAGACCGCAATTAATGCTACAAGAAAAGCTAAAGGCCTTCAAGATATGCCAGCAAATGAAATGTTAAAGAAGATTCGTGAAAAGGCAGCCTTATTTGAAATAGACTCAAAATTTCTATCAAGATCTTTGAATGAAGGATTTTCAGGAGGTGAAAAAAAGCGAAATGAAATTTTTCAAATGGCTATGTTTGATCCCAAATTGGCTATTCTTGATGAGACTGATTCTGGGTTAGATATAGATGCACTTAAAACTGTTGCTAATGGAGTAAATAAGTTTATAAACAAAGAAAATGCTGTAGTTGTCATTACCCATTATCAAAGATTATTGGAATATATTGTTCCAGACTTTGTCCATGTAATTCTTGATGGAAAAACCGTTAAATCTGGTTCAAAAGAATTGGCTATGGAATTAGAATTAAAGGGATATGATTGGATTAAGGAAATGGTTTAGTTAAATATGGAATTTCAAGAAAAATTGTTGGCTTCGCATATAGCATTTGAAGAACAAATTGATTATAATGATCCAGTCCATAAAACTAGAATTAAGGCTTTAGAGGTTTTTGAAAAAAAAGGTTTTCCTTCAAGAAAAGATGAAGCTTGGAAGTATACCTCCTTAAACGCATTAATTAGTAAAGATTATGCTCTTTTTCCAAAATCTGAAACCCCAATTGAATTAAAGAAAGTAAAAAAATTTTTTTTGTATGAAATTGACACTTATAAGATAGTTTTTATAGATGGGGTTTATAGTCCATTTCTTTCTGACACTACTCATGATGGATTAGATATTTGTTTAATGTCAGCCGCACTATCCAAATATAAATACAGAAGGATTATTGATTCTTATTTTGGAAGTGTTGCTAAAATTGATGATAGTTTAACAGCTTTAAATACTTCTTACACTAGAGAAGGAGCATATATATATATACCAAAAGATATAGTTTCAGAAAAACCAATAGAAATAATTCATTTTTCAACAGGAAAAGAAAAATCTATTTGGTTACAGCCTAGAAATTTAATTGTTTTGGATAATAATTCTCAGGCACAAATAATTGAGAGACATCAAAGTTTGAAACCGCATGATGTAGTAACAAATAGTGTCACAGAAATTTTTGTAAATAAAGAGGCTTTATTAGATTATTATAAAATTCAGAATGATCTTAACACTTCATCTTTGATTGACAACACCTACCTTTTACAAGAAAAAAATAGTACTGCCTCTATTCATACTTTTTCATTAGGAGGGAAAATAGTTAGAAATAATCTAAACTTTCATCATTCAGGTCAAAGAATAAATTCTACTTTAAAGGGAGTAACTATTTTAAATGGAGAGGAGCACATAGACCACTATACCCTCGTTAATCATTCTCAGCCTAATTGTGAAAGTTTTCAAGAGTATAAAGGAATTTTTTCTGACAAATCTAAAGGGATTTTTAATGGGAAAATTTTTGTTGAAGGCTTAGCTCAAAAAACAAATGCTTTCCAACAAAGCAACAATTTATTATTAGATGATATGGCAACTGTTAATGCAAAACCACAACTTGAAATTTTTGCAGATGATGTAAAATGTTCTCATGGATGTACAGTTGGACAACTTGATAAAGAGGCTCTTTTCTATTTAAGATCAAGAGGTGTGCCAAAAGATGATGCTAAAGCTCTTTTGACTTATGCCTTTGCAAATAATATTTTAAATGGAGTTCAGTTACCTGTTGTTAAAAAAAGGATTAAGTCTTTAATTGCAAATAAACTTGGGGTTAATCTTGGGTTCGATTTATAATGATAAATATTCAAAAAATACGCGCTGATTTTCCAATCTTAAATCAAAAAATTAATGGAAAAGAATTAATTTATTTTGATAATGCAGCTACTTCTCAAACGCCGCAAATAGTAATTGATAAGATTAGTAATTATTATCTTGGTTATAACTCAAATATCCATAGAGGTGTTCATTTTCTTAGTCAAAAAGCAACTGAAGCATATGAGAATGCTCGGAAAACAATTCAATTACATTTTAATGCAAGTCGTCCTTATGAGATAATTTTTACATCTGGAGCTACCCATAGTATTAATATTATTGCTTTGGGGTACACAAAAATATTAAAGAAGGGGGATGAAATAATTATTTCCGAAATGGAGCATCATTCAAATATTGTTCCTTGGCAAATGCTTTGTGAAAGAACTGGAGCAATTTTGAAAATTGCTCCAATAAATGAAGATGGAGTTCTTGTTTTGGATAAATTTAAGTCAATGTGTTCTAAAAAAACAAAGCTTGTCGTTATTACCCATGTTTCTAACGCACTTGGAACTGTAAATCCAATAGAATCAATTTTATCAATCTCACACTCTTTTAATGCTAAAGTTATTATCGATGGAGCACAAGCAGCACCACATTTTAAAATAGATTTTCAAGCATTAGACATTGATTACTATGTAGCATCTAGTCACAAATTATATGGTCCTACTGGTGTTGGAATGCTTTATGGAAAGGAAAGATTACTGAATGAGCTTTCTCTATATCATGGTGGTGGTGAGATGATTCATCAAGTTACATTTAAAAAAACAACTTATGCAGAACTTCCACATAAATTTGAGCCAGGAACTCCTAATATAGCTGGAGTTATTGGTTTTGGAGAAGCAATAAATTATACCAACTCTATAGGACTTAATAATATTAATTCTTATGAAAAAGAACTTATGGAATATGCAACTAAAGAGTTAGATAAAATAAAAGATTTAAAAATTTATGGTAAGGCGAAAGATAAAACAGCTATTATTTCATTTAATATTGGAAAATTACATCCTTATGATTTAGGAGCTATTTTGGATAAGTTTGGAATTGCAGTTAGAACTGGACATCACTGTGCACAACCAATAATAGATTATTACAAAATTCCAGGAACTATTAGGGTGTCTTTTTCTTTTTACAATACCAAAGAAGAAATTGATATTATGGTTGATTCTTTAATAAGAGCAACAAAAATGTTGCAATAATTTACATATGAAAACTATTTCTGAAATTCAACAAGAAATAATTGAAGAGTTTAATATTTTTAGTGATTGGACTCAACGTTATGAATATATTATTGAGCTAGGAAAATCACTAACTTTAATTAATAAAAAGTATAAAATTGACAATTATCTTATTAGCGGTTGTCAAAGTAAAGTTTGGTTAAATGCTGAATTGGTTGGTAATAAAATAATATATACTGCAGATAGTGATGCGATTATAACTAAAGGGATAATTGCTATCTTACTTAGAGTATTTTCTAATCAACACCCATCTAACATTATAGATGCTAACACTGATTTTATCGATGTTTTAGGTCTAAAGGAACATCTTTCACCTACAAGAGCAAATGGCTTATCCTCAATGATTAAACAAATAAAGATGTATGCAATTGCATTTAGGACTAAATTAGCGTAGAGAATTATGGAAAATGAAATTAACACTAAGGATATAGGTGATAAAATAGTAAGAGTGCTTAAAACTATTTTTGATCCTGAGATACCGGTAGACATATATGAATTAGGCCTTATATATGATGTACTTGTTAATGAAAAATTTGAAGTTAAAATAATAATGACACTTACAACACCAAATTGCCCTGTTGCTGAAACTCTTCCTGTTGAAGTTGAGGAAAAAATTATGTCTATTAATGAGGTTAAAAGCGCTAAGGTTGAAATAACTTTTGATCCTCCTTGGTCAAAAAATCTAATTAGTGATGAAGCGAAACTAGAGCTTGGATTATTATAGAAATTATGAAGAATAATATAGTAAATAGAGTATCTAATAGCCCATTAATTACAATTAATTTGGAAGAGCTTCGTTTAAAAGGACAAAGAGAATTTTTTGATCTTAATATTTTGCTAGAAAACGAATTGATTGTAAGGGAAAAGAAAATTAGAGATTTCATAAGAGATTATAACTGGAATAAATTTTCAAATAAATTTGTTGCAATTAATTGTACTTCAGAAGTAATTCTTCCTTCTTGGACTAAACTATTGATTATAAGCTCAATAAATCCATATGCAAAAAAAGTTATAATTGGCAGTATGGAAAACTTGGAAACAATTCTTTTTAAAGAAGTTATTGATAAAATGGATTTTAAAATATATAAAGATAAAGCCATTATTTTAAAAGGCTGTAGTGACCCTAAAATACCTGATTCTGCTTATGGTTTTTTAATTGAAAAACTTCAAGGGATAGCAAAAAAAATCTCTTATGGAGAAGCTTGTTCTTCCGTTCCACTTTGGAAATCTAATTAAAGATATTATTATCTAGTTTTTTTACCTTAGAACTTATGGTTAAAAATCGAATTCTTATCATTACATATTATTGGCCTCCATCTGGTGGATCAGGAGTTCAACGTTGGGTTTATTTTGCAAAAAATCTTAAAGAATTAGGCTATTCACCCATCATTTTAACTATAAATTCAAAAAATGCTTCATATCCAATTCTAGATGATTCATTCAACGAACATGTAAAGGATCTACCAACATATTTTGTAAAATCATTTAGTTGGGTAAACCTTTATTCTAGAATAAAAAGTTTTAAAAATAAAAAGGATGTAATTCCCCAAGGTGAATATAAGAAAAGTGGACTATTAGATTACTTTGCTGGTTTTATTAGAGGAAACTTTTTTATTCCAGACGCTAGAGTAGGATGGGCTGAAAAAAGCAAAAAAATTGCCTTAGAGATAATAAAAAAAAATAAGATTCGAACTTTAATTACTACTGGCCCTCCTCACTCTACTCATTTAGTAGGACTATATGTAAAATCAAAAATGGAGATTAATTGGCTAGCTGATTTTAGGGATCCTTGGGGAGAGCTATTTTATCTAAAGTCATTCCACAGATTTCCTTTTTCCATTAATAAAGACTTATCCTTAGAATCTAATGTTTTATTGAAAGCAGATGGCATATTAACTACTGTTTCTAAAAATTTTCATGAAAAATTGCAATCTAAAATAAGTGTAAAACAAAATTTTTTTAAAATTTACAATGGATATGACGAAAAGTTATTTTATAATAAAAAAGAAATTTCAACAAAAAAATTTCAATTAGTATTTACAGGATTATTGACTAATAATCATCCCTATAAGTCTTTACTTAAGTCTATTAATAAGTTTAAATCAATTAATCCAAAAGCTAAAATAAAAATAATTCTTTCTGGAGAAATTGCACCTGAAATTTTGAAAGAATTTAACAAAATTATGGAGACTGATTATAGAGGCTATTTGTCTCATATTGATGCTATTAATTTAATGTATCAAGCTAATCTTTTAATTAACTTCCTATATATTCAACAAGGGAAATCAACAATGTTGTCTGGAAAAACACTTGAATATATGGCTACATGTAAGCCTATATTAATGATTGGTGATTGTAATAGTGAAGCTGCTAATTTGTTGTCTAAGCAAAAATTAAATTCAACATTTGAATCAACTGAAATCCCCTTAATTACATCTTTTATTTTAAATAATTATAATAAATGGAATAAAGGTGTCAAACTAAGAAATAGCAAGACTCCAATATTAAAGTTCTCTAGGAAAGAGACTGCAATAGCTCTATCTAAAATTATTGATAAGCTTTAGCATTTATATAATCTATCTTTTATTATAAAATCAAACACTTCTTTTGGGACTAAATTATTTATGGACTTTCCATTTAATATATTTTCTCTTACAAGAGAACTTGAAACTTTCATTTTTGGAGCATCAAAGAAAATTATTTTTCTATGTTTTATTATTTCCGGAATAATTTCTTTAGAATGATTTCTTGGATAAATATAGATAAAGTGATTGGTTAAAATTTCTTGATACTTTTTCCATTGATCAAAATTTAGCAATAAGTCTTCTCCCATTAAAAGAACAAATTCTGTTCCTGGATTATTTTCTCTAAATAATCTTAATGTTTTATATGTATAATTTGGTTCTTTTATTGAAAACTCAATGTCTGAAGCTTTTATCTTTGAGTTTTTAATGGAATTACAGGCTAAAATAACAGTCTTAAGCCTCTTGGAAAAATTCATTGATTTATCTTTTGACTTAAAAGGATTATTAGGAGTTACAACAAAAATGATTTTATCAATTTCACTTTTATTTAAAAAAAACTTTGCTATTTCTATATGCCCATTATGGACAGGGTTGAATGAGCCAAATAAAAGACCAACTTTTTCCATTTAGCTAAAAATAAATTCAGATACAATTTCTTCAATCTTTATTTTTGAGGATTCCAAATTATCATTAATTATAATTTCATCGTACTGTTTTGCAAGAGATATTTCAAATTTTGATTTAGACAAACGATTTTCAATTTCTTTAATACTATCAGTTTTTCTTTTAATAAGTCGTTCTTTTAAATCTTTAATAGTTGGAGGTTTAATAAATATTGCCAAAGTTTTATCAGGATATAGTTTTTTTATATTCAACCCTCCTATAGCATCAATATCATAAACAACAATTTTATTATCATTTAATAGTTTTTCTACTTCAGACCTTAAAGTGCCATAATAAACACCTGGATAAACTTCTTCATATTCTATGAATTCTTCATTTCGAATTTTATCTTCAAAAGAATTTTTTGAAAAAAAATGGTAGTCTTTTCCATTGACTTCTTTATTCCTTTGAGGTCTAGATGTAGCAGAAACTGAAAACCCTAGATTGGGAATTTTCGATAGTAAATATTTAACTAAAGTAGTTTTTCCTGCACCTGATGGAGCTGATACAACAATCATCTTATTTTTTTTCACTACAGAACGTTTAGAAGTTGTTCCTTAATTTTTTCTAATTCATTTTTAACTTGTACAACAAGCTTTTGTAATTTGACATCATTAGCCTTTGAACCTATTGTATTTATCTCTCTTACTATTACTTGAGTTATAAAACCAAGTTTTTTGCCTTGAGATTCTTTATGATTGAGAGTCTCAACAAAATATTTAATGTGTGATTTGAGCCTTACTTTTTCTTCAGTTATATCAAGTTTTTCAAGATAATATATTAATTCTTGCTCAAAACGATTTCTATCTACTTTTAAATTTATTTCAAAAAGAGATGAATTAAGTTTTTGTTTGATTCTCTTTATTCGATTAAAATCTATTTTAGGGATTAAATCTATTTTTTTTTCAATTAACTTAAGCCTCTTTCTAAAGTCTTTAAATAGCTCTTTTCCTTCTTTAATCCTAAATTTTTTTAAATCCTTTATTGCTCTATTAACGATAACTAATATTGATTTTTTTTCTATTTGATTAACAAATTGTTTTTTGGTTTTAAAACTTTCAGGTAGTCTCATTGCAATTGGTAAAAGCTTAGATTCTGACACATCGACAATACTCTTAAGTTCCTTCAAATATTGATTAACGACATTTTTATCAATTGAAGTTTCACTTAGACTTCTATTATTTGCAACTCTTATATACAAGTCTAGTTTACCCCTTTTAATATTTTTTGAAATAGCTTTTCTAATTTCAGGTTCTAAAGATTTATATTTACTGGGAATACTAGAATTTATTTCTAAATTTTTACTATTTAAAGAACGTAATTCAATAAATATTGTTTTTTCTTTTAATGAAATTTCGCTTTTACCGAAACCTGTCATAGATTCAATCATACTTATTATTCAATCTCACGAATTTTAATATTTCGGAAAGACACAATATCACCATGATCTTGTAGGCCAATATGTCCAGTTTGATAAATGCCAAGGTCTTTAAATTCTTTAGATTCAAATTTAGAGCCAATCAGTAAATCTTGCCACTCTTTTCCATTTACTGGAAAAGCAACTATTTCTGTTCCATTCAATTTTACACTTCCTTGATTTTTATTATGGTTAATTTCTAACAGTACATGATTCCAGTTTTCAGCAGGATTACACACATCAGATTTAGGCTCAACAAGGTCATAAAGAGCTCCAGCTTGATGAAATTTTGGTTTAATAAACGCATCTGGATGCCCATCATTATCTAAAACTTGAATCTCTGGTCCAGATTGATATGGGGCATAGTATTTAGGGTCCTCTTTAACACTCCAAAATATCCCACTATTTCCATTTTTAGAAATTTTCCATTCCAATGAGAGTATAAAGTTTGTAAATGAATTATCAGTTATAATATCATGGGAGCCTCCATAGTTTTTTTCTAAAGGAGAGAAAGTCATCGCACCATCTTTAATAGACCATGCAGGGCTCATTTCTTTTTTATTGTATTGATGCCATCCATTAAAAGTTTCTCCATCAAATAAGTACACCCAGTCATTGCTAGTTGCTTTTTCAGCTTTATTATCCAACTCTATTTTCTGTTTTTCTTTAGTTGTTTCTTTACAGCTTATCAAAATGATAGCTAAGGATAAAATAATGTTTTTCATGATATTATATATTTAAAATTTTTTTTAGTTTGTTTTTATCAATTTCCCCTCCAGCAAAATCATCAAAAGTTTTTTGAGTAGATTCAATAATATGCTTTTTTATAAATTCGGCACCTTCTTTTGCTCCTTGCTCAGGACTCTTTATACAGCATTCCCACTCCATTACAGCCCATAAATCGCAACCATATTCAGTAAGTTTGCTAAAAATTTGTTTAAAATCAATTTGACCATCTCCAGGCGAACGATATCTTCCTGCTCTATCAATCCAATCATTATATCCTCCAAACATTCCTTTTTTTCCATTTGGTCTAAATTCAGAATCCTTTACATGAAAAGATTTAATAAACTCATGGTAGTGGTCAATATACTCTATATAGTCAAGTTGCTGTAAAACAAAGTGACTTGGATCATAGAGGATCTTAACTCTTTTATGATTTTTTGTTGCTTCTAAAAATCTTTCAAAAGTGACACCATCATGTAAATCTTCACCAGGATGAATTTCATAACACACATCTACCCCTTCTTTATCAAAATGATTTAAAATAGGCATCCAGCGATTAGCTAATTCTTTAAAACCCATTTCAACCAAACCTTCGGGTCTTTGGGGCCACGGATGCCAAGTGTGCCATAAAAGTGCCCCTGAAAATGTAGCATGTGTTTTTAATCCGAGATTTTTACTAGCAGTAGCTGCTTTTTTAACTGTTGAAATAGCCCATTCTGTTCTAGCTTTAGGATTATTCTTATACTTGTCTGGAGCAAAGTTGTCAAACATTAAGTCATATGCCTGATGAACAGCAACAAGCTGCCCTTGCAAATGGGTAGAAAGTTCTGTTATTTCAAGATTATAACTTTCAACAATTCCTCTTAATTCATCACAGTAATTTTTACTTTCAGCTGCTTTATCAAGATCAATAAGAAAACTTTCCCATGTTGGAATCTGAATACCTTTATACCCCATTTCTGATGCCCACTTACACATACCTTCAAGTGAGTTAAAAGGAGACTTGTTATCTACAAATTGTGCTAAAAAAATAGCTGGACCTTTTATCGTTTTCAATTTAAATTATTTTATAGTTTAACCCATTTATTTCCTTGTTTATGAGAGTTAATAACCTTTTCAATAAACAACATTCCTCTAATTCCATCATTTATTTCTGGATATTCTCCTTCAAAAGCATTTTCATTATTAATTGCTTTAGCTACTCCTTTGTAAATGTTGCCCATTGCATCAAAAATTCCTTCTGGATGACCAGCTGGAATTTTTACACTATCTTCAGCAATATCAGAGTTATATACATTACCTTTTTTTAGAGTTTGATATGGACGATCCTGATTAAGATGATATAAATAGTTTGGGTTTTCTTGCTCCCACTTGAGACTTCCTTGCATGCCATAGATTGCAACAGTTAAATTATTTTCCTCTCCTGTAGCAATTTGACTTGTACGAATAACACCTTTACTACCATTATTTAATCTAACTAGTATAGTTCCATCAACATCCATTTTGTTTTCATCATAAAGATAGTTAAGATCAGAAAGCAATGAATTCACTTTAAGTCCACTAACATACTCTAACATTTGAAAAGCATGTGTGCCAATATCACCTATACAACAACTTATACCTGATTTTTCAGGGTTTAGTCTCCAAACCTTTTTTCTTTTATCATAATCATGTATAAAAGGGTTAATCCATCCTTGATAATATTGAAGATCAACTTTTTGAATTTTTCCAATAATATTATCGGCAATCATTTGTTTCATTTGACGAATCATTGGATAACCTGTATATGTATAGGCAACAGCAAAAACAGATTTATTTTCTTTTTGAAGTCTACCTAACTGAATAGCTTCTTGATATGTTGTAGTTAGTGGTTTTTCACAAATAACATTATACCCATTTTCTAACAATTTTTTTGCCATTGTAAAATGTAAAAAATTTGGAGTCAAAACAGAGACTACTTGCATTCTTTTATCTTCAGGTAGTTCATCTTCTTTATTTATTAATTCATCAACATCTTTATATATCCTATTTAATGGAAGGTCAATTTTTTTTGCAAATTTTTTGCTGGCCTTAAAATTGGGATTAAAAACTCCACCGACTAACTCAAAACTATCAAACATTTGTGAGGCAACCCTATGCACAATACCTATAAGTGAATCCGCACCTCCTCCAAGAATACCTAATCTAATTTTACTCATTCTTTTAGTTTTATAGTTTCATTTTTAAATGACATAATAAAAATTAGTAAAACAAAAAATGCAAAGCCAGATGGAATCAGCCAAATTTCTGTCCAATTATGCCCAATATCAATAACGTATTGATCTGTAATATACGCGGCTAACCTGAAACCTATTAGCATACCTAAACCATAAGTAGCTAAAGTTATTAGACCTTGAGCCGAGCTCTTATATTGATCTCCAGCTTTGTAATCAGTATATATTTGACCTGAAACAAAAAAGAAGTCATAGCAAATCCCATGAAGTATTACACCAAAAATTAACATCCATGCTAATTCACCAACATCACCATACGCAAATAAAAGATACCTTATAACCCATGCAAGCATCCCAACAATTAATGTGGTTTTAATACCATATCGTTTTAAAAAAATTGGCAGTAATAATATAAAAAGAGCTTCCGAAATTTGACCCAGTGTCATGACAGCTGCGGCCCTAGGCATTCCAAGTTCGTTTAAAAATTGATTTGCATGTTGATAATAAAATGCTAAAGGAATACAAATTAAGATGGAAGCTATAAAAAAGATTAAATATTTCTTGTCTTTTAAAAGAGATAAAGCATCTAGTCCTAAAATTTTACTAATACTATAGTCTCCTTTTTTTGCAGTAGGCGGGGTGTCAGGTAAAGTGAAACTAAAAATTCCAAGAAGAGCAGAAGCCGATGCAGTCAAATAAAATGTGTATTATAGAATTTCTTGAGACTCCCACCCTAAAAATCCAATTATTAAGCCAGCAATTATCCAACCAATAGTTCCAAAAACTCTAATTGGAGGGAATTCCTTAGAGGGATCCTCCATTTGACGAAAGGCAACAGAATTGACTAAAGCTAGAGTAGGCATATAAAGTATCATATAGATTAAGACAAATGGATAGAATGACAAGAAGTCATCAGAATTTCCTGCTAAATACAATAGTATACCTCCAATAATATGTAAAAATCCAAGAATTTTTTGTGCTGAAAAATACCGGTCAGCAATTAAACCAATTATAAAAGGAGCAATTATTGCCCCTATAGATTGTGTTTCATATGCTAGACCAAGCTGATACCCACTTGCATTAAAAGATTGAGAAAGAAATGTTCCCATTGTAACAAACCATCCTCCCCAAATAAAAAATTCAAGAAACATCATAAAAGATAATTGAACTTTAGTTTTAATTTTCATAGTATTTTGATTATTTATTCAATTTTTAATAATAGATCTTTAGTAGCAATAGTTCCATTCTTTTCAGAAAGTCTGCTTCCTTCATACTCTACACCAATATAACCAGAATAGTTGGCAGCTTTTACTATATCTAACATTCTTTTATAGTCTATATTTTTTCATATCCTTCATCATCAAAATCATATGATTTTGCACTAACAGCAAATGCTTTTGGCATTAGCTTTTTAACTCCAAGATATTTGTCATATTCATTATCACATTCACCAGAACTAGATCCCCATTTTCCTGAAATACAAAAATTACCAAAGTCTGGTAATGTTCCGCAGTTCTCTTTATTAACGCCATTTATTACTTCCATTAAAAAATCAGCATTAGAGGAGACCCCGCCATGATTTTCAACGATTATATTGATCTTATAATTCATAGCGAAATCAGATAATTCAGTAAGACTTTCTTTAGATGTTTCTTTCCATGCATCAATATTGTTAGTGCTTCCATGCAGATTTACTCTTATAGAGTGACATCCCATTTTACTAGCAGCTTCAACCCAAGGTTTATGGTTTTCAATAGCTAAAACCCGAGCACTTTTATTTGAATCTGACAAATTTCCTTCATCATCAATCATAATTAATAAATTATTTAAATTGTGTTCTAATGCTAAGGCATTATTTTTTGAAACAAAACTCTTTAATTCTTCATTTTTGTTTGTAGATTTCATGATATCCTGATATAAACTATTTACATACTCGAGACCTTCAAAACCCCATTTTTTTGCAATTTCAGCAAATGAGTATGGGGAAATTTCTCCTTTAGCTATCATATTATGAATTGACCATTGAGCAAGAGATAATTTAAAAAAGGGTTTCTTTGCATTTTTAGCACTAATTTCTTTTTTAACATCATTTCTACATGAAGAGAACCCTATTGCAGTAAGTCCAAGTCCAGCATATGTTATCCTATTTAAAAATCTTTTTCTATTCATAAAAAAAATTATTCCTTTAAAAGTAATTAAAATTGAAGGATTTGAAAAAACTTTGATATTTAAGGAATTCGTAATACATTGAAATAAATTTATAAATTATCAGAATAAAGTTAAAATATGGATCAAACAAAATATGATGCGATTGTTATTGGAACTGGAGTTAGTGGTGGATGGGCAGCAAAAGAATTATGTGAAAAAGGACTAAAGACACTTGTCCTTGAAAGAGGCAGAATGTTGAAACATGTAGAGGACTATACTACAATGAATGATCAACATTGGGATTACCCAGCAGGAGATGTTATTACTCAAAAAATTAGAGAACGGCAGCCTAAACAAAGTAGAACTGGATATGTTAATACTGAGTCTACAAAACATTTATTTGTTGATGATATTGAACATCCTTATAATGAAACTAAACCTTTTGATTGGATTAGAGGTTATCATGTTGGCGGAAGATCATTGCTTTGGTGGAGACAGGTGTATCGTTTTAGTGAGATAGATTTTGAGGCAAATTTAAAAGAAGGAATTGCCGTTGATTGGCCAATCAGGTATAAAGATATTGCTCCATGGTATGATTATGTTGAAGAATATATAGGAATAAGCGGGGAAAAATTAGGGCTACCTCAACTTCCAGATGGAAAGTTTTTAAAACCTATGGAAATGTTCTGTGTTGAGAAAGATTTAAGAAGGGCTCTTGAAAAAAACTATGATGATCGAACACTGACAATAGGTAGAGTTGCTCATATTACAGAGGGAACAAAACCAGGTTTAGGCAGAGTAACATGTCAGTATAGAAATAAATGTAGAAGAGGATGTCCTTATGGAGGATATTTTAGCTCGAATTCTTCAACTCTTCCTGCTGCTGAAGAAACTGGTAATATGACATTAAGACCTAACTCTATTGTTCATGAAATTATATATGATGCCAACAAAAAAAGAGCTATTGGAGTTAGAGTTATAGATTCAGAAACCAATGAAAGCATAGATTATAAAGCTAAAGTAATTTTTATTTGTGCATCAACAGTGTCCTCAACAAGTATCTTAATGCAATCAAAATCTGACAGATTTCCAAATGGAATGGGAAATGATTCTGGTGAATTAGGCCATAATTTAATGGATCATCATTTTCGAATTGGAGCTAGTGGAGTATCTTATAACCATAAGGAAAAATATTATGTAGGGAATAGGCCTAACGGACATTATCTTCCAAGATTTAGAAATTTAGGAGGTAAAACTGATCAAAAAGATTTTATAAGAGGCTATGGTTACCAGGGAGGAGGTAGTAGAGGAACATGGCGGGAATATACTAAAGAAATGGCCTATGGACCAGAATTTAAAAAAGCAATTCTTAAACCTGGTGATTGGGGAATTAGTTTAGGAGGTTTTGGAGAAATGCTTCCTTATCACGACAACCAGATGATTTTAGATTACAGTAAATTGGATAAATGGGAATTACCGACAGTAACGTTTGATGCATCAATCAGAGAAAATGAAATTAATATGAGAAAAGACATGAAACAACAAGCTATTGAAATGTTAGAAATTGCAGGATTTAAAAATGTCAAAGGACATGAATACAATTATAATGTAGGTCTAGGAATACATGAAATGGGAACTGCAAGGATGGGAAATGATCCTAAAACATCTGTACTTAATAGCAATAATCAAATTCATTCTGTCCCAAATGTTTATGTGACTGATGGTTCATGTATGACCTCATCTGGATGCACAAATCCATCTATAACATATATGGCTTTAACTGCAAGGGCTGCTAATCATGCAGTTGGTGAATTAAAAAAAATGAATTTATAATCATAATTATGAATAGAAGAAATGCAATAAAGAACATAGGTCTTTCAATTGGATCGATTTCTATGACTCCAACAATAGCCGCTTTATTTGAAAGTTGTCAAAGTGAGAGTGAATGGAAGCCTAATTTCTTTTCAAATAATCAAATAAAGGTGATATCTAATTTTTTAGATATAATTATTCCTAAAACTAATGATTTGCCAAGCGCATCAGAGCTTAACTTAATTAGATATATAGATGCTCATGCTTTTTTAGTCATAGACAAAAAAAACAAAACAGATGTTTTAATTTTCATTGATTCTTTGATCAATAACACTATAAAATCAAGTGTAAAATCAGAGATTTCTAAATTAACCTACAATGATTATGAAAATCAATTAAAAAAATTTCTATTAGCAGAAGATTCCGAAATAAATAAGTGGAAAAATTTAATAGATAATTATGAATCTAAATTATCACAAAAAGAAGATAATTTAATTTTGGAAGAAGCGATGTCATTTTTAGCGACTAAAAATATCAGAGAATGGGGTGTAAGAGCATTTAGGTTTCATAATGAACTCATTGCTAATAATGGTATGGTTTTTAGACCAATTCCAGGTAATCAAAAGGGTTGTGTTAATCTTGAGGAAACAACAGGTGGCAAGGCTTGGTATTAGTAGTAAGCCTTAATATATTTTATATATATAAAGTTTTAATTAACAATAAATTTACCTCTCATCATCAAATAGTGTCCTGGAAATGAACAAATATATGTATAGACCCCTTTCTCTGGAGCATCAAAAGTGATTGTATCGCTTTCACCCCCTCCAATAAGTTTTGTGTAAGCTATTGTTTCATCTCCCTCAGGTATATACTCGTTTTCGGTTGCTTTAATAGCTCTTTCAGCAAAATCTGTTATATCAACATCCTTCTTTAGTAAAACGAAATTATGACCCATTAAAGATTTATTTAATCTACCGGAATGATTCAATGTTAAAGCAATTTTTTGTCCAGTTTTTACTATTAAAATATTTTGATCGAATTTCATTAAGTCATCTGAATTTAAGATTATAGTTATTTCTTTTTCTATAGCTTGTTTGTTTTCATTTACAACATTTGTTGATGTTTTATTACTCGAATATTCACATGCATAAATGATAAGTGTAATCAGCAAAAAAGAAAAATATTTTTTTTTCATACCTTAAATTTGATTCAAAAGTAATGAAATCATTTTTGGTCTTTGTTTTTTGATGCAGCTAAACTAACTCCACAAAAAACTAGTAGCATGGCAAAGCATTTAACAAAATCTAATGAGTCATTTCCAGAAATTATAGCATATAAAATAGCTATTAATGGTTGTAAATAAATTATTGCACCTATTGTGGATGCGGGTAATGTTTTTAGTGCAAAAATATTAAGCATATATGTTAAAAAAGTTGTTCCTATTACAACAAAACACATCCTCCAAATTGCATCAAAAGGAAGAGTAGTCCATTCAACTTTTTGAAATTCAGTAAATGTTACTGGAAATGTAAATATAATTCCAATCAAAAACATCCATTTCATCAAAACAATTGTATGATATTTTTGGGTTAGAGGCTTTGATAAAACTAAATAACCAGCAAAAGCGGATGCATTTATCAAAAACATAATATTGCCTAGTGTAGCATTGGGAGCATTAAGACTAACTTTTTTACCATAAACTATTAACACAATTGCTCCAGTAAATCCTATTGCTATTCCAAGTAGCTTCTTTAAACTAATTTGTTCTCCCAAAAAAATATATGAAAGGACAAGAACAATAACAGGCGTTAATGTTATAATAACACTACTATTAATAGGAGTGGATAACTCTAAGCCTTTAAAAAACATTAACATATTTATACACATTCCTAATAATGCAGCAAAAAATAATCGAAGATAATCTGAAGTATCTATCTTTTGTCTTGGAACAAAAAACCCACATATAAAAAAAAGAAATCCTGCCCCCATTACTCTTAGCTGAATAAACCCAAAACCACCTATATAATGCGGCATTACTTCTTTTGCAATTGTATGATTTAAACCATATATCGTTGTAGCAGTAAACGCTGCAATTAATGCAATAAGCTTTTTTTTATCCATCAAGATCTATTTTACATATATATTGTAATGATTATAATTGCAAAGAAAATATATTTTAGTAACATCAAATGGATATTATTTTAAAATCAAATACATTTGTTACAAGATTAACCAAATGAAAAAAAAGTTAAGATTTAATTCTAGGGTTATACATGGTGGTCAATCTATTGAGAAGGGCTATGGAGCAGTTATTCCTCCCATTTATCAAACTTCAACATATGCTCAAACAAGCCCAGGAAATCATAAAGGGTATGAATATAGCAGAACCCATAATCCAACTAGAACAGCATTAGAAAATTCTTTAGCAAGTATTGAAAGTGGAAGGCATGGACTTGTTTTTGCTTCAGGCTTAGCCGCTATGGACGCAATATTAAAATTATTGAATTCAGGTGATGAAATAATTGCATCAAATGACTTATATGGAGGATCATTTAGACTTTTAACTAAGATTTTCAATAAGTTCAAATTTAAATCTCATTTTTTGGATTTACGAAACATTAATGAATTAAAATCTAAAATTAATAATAGGACTAAATTGATTTGGGTTGAAACACCAACTAATCCAATGATGAATATAATTGATATAAAGGCAATAAGGTCTATTGTAAGGGAAAAAAAAATAATTTTGGCGGTAGACAACACTTTTGCTTCTCCTTATTTGCAGAATCCACTTTTACTTGGAGCTGATATTGTAATGCATTCAGCTACAAAATATATTGCTGGACATAGTGATGTAATTTTAGGGGCAATAATTGTCAACTCAGATGATTTAGCTGAAAAACTTGCTTTCATTCAAAATGCAAGTGGAGCAGTTCCTGGGCCTATGGATTGCTTTTTAACATTAAGAGGAATTAAAACACTTTCTGTTCGTATGGAACGTCATTGCTATAATGGAAAAAAAATCGCACAATTTTTAAATAAACACCCAAGAATAGATAAAGTTTTTTGGCCTGGGTTTAGATCAAATCCGAATTATAATATTGCTAAACAGCAAATGAAAGATTTTGGAGCTATGATATCATTTATTCCAAAAGAAGCCAATTATAAAGACTCAATAAAAATTATTAAAAAGTTAAATATTTTTACATTGGCAGAATCTTTAGGAGGTGTAGAAAGTTTATCTGGACATCCTGCTAGTATGACTCATGCGTCTATACCAAAAGAAATAAGGGAAAAGAGTGGCGTGCTTGACTCTCTGATTAGATTAAGTATTGGAATAGAGGATGAAAAAGATTTGATAGATGACTTGAAACAAGCACTTAATAAATAAGCTTTCCTATATTTGTTGAAATGAATAATTTAACATTTTCAAAGACAAAAAAGATTTTTTTTGTATCTGATCTTCACTTTGGTGCTCCAAATTTAAAGGAAAGCAAATTAAGGGAAAAGAAGTTTTTGAATTGGATAAATTTTATTAAGAAAAATGCTGGAGCTTTATTTATAGTTGGAGATCTTTTTGACTTTTGGTTTGAATATAAAAGAGTCGTTCCCAAAGGATTTGTTAGAATCCTTGGAAAACTTGCAGCTTTGACTGATAACGGATTACCAATCTATTTTTTTGTTGGCAATCATGATCTTTGGTTGGGAGATTATTTTAAATCAGAGTTAGGAATAACTGTTTTTTATGAGCCCCAAGAGTTTAATATTAATGGAAAATTATTTTTAATTGGACATGGAGACGGATTAGGCCCTGGAGATATTGGATATAAGATTATGAAAAAAGTTTTTGTACATCCAGTCTCAAAGTTTATATATCGTTGGCTTCATCCAGATATTGGTATAAGACTAGCTAAATATATTTCACTTAAAGGTTTCAACAAAAAGAATCAAAATCAAAAAAGTTTTAATGGATTAGAAAAAGACATGATTTGTCAATATGTTCTAAAAAAGCAAAACCAAAAGTCAAGGAATTACTATTTGTTTGGGCATAGTCATCTTCCATTGACTTTTCCAATAGGAAAATCATTATATTTAAATTTGGGAGATTGGATTTCACATTTTAGTTATGCTGAATTTGATGGAAAAAATATTCATTTAAAAAATTGGAAGAAATAAAATGATTGAACAAAAGTCACTGATTTTTGAAAAGACCATTTTAGTCGGTATTATAACTTCAGAACAGGATTTAAATCAATCAAAAGAATATTTAGATGAATTAGAGTTTTTAGCTGTTACTGCTGGGGGAAAAGTTGTTAAGAGATATACTCAAAAAATGAATATTCCAAATCCTAGCACTTTTATTGGTTCTGGAAAAATGGAAGAAATCACAATTTTTTGTCAAGAAGAAAAAATCACTACTGTAGTTTTTGATGATGAATTAACACCAACTCAACAAGGAAATATTGAAAAAATTTTAAAATGCAAAATTCTTGATAGAACAGGATTAATCTTGGATATTTTCGCGCAAAGAGCAAAGACAAGTTATGCAAAAAACCAAGTTGAATTAGCTCAATATCAATATTTATTACCCCGATTAAGAGGTCTATGGACACATCTAGAAAGACAGCGCGGTGGCATTGGAATGAGAGGGCCAGGTGAAACAGAGATTGAAACAGATAGAAGGATAGTAAGGAATAAAATTGCTAATCTTAAAAAAAAATTGATTTCAATTGATAAACAAATGGCAATTCAAAGGGGAAATAGAGGGAATTTAGTTAGAGTTGCTTTGGTTGGTTATACAAACGTAGGGAAATCTACATTGATGAACCTAATATCAAAAAGTAAGGTTTTTGCTGAAAATAAATTGTTTGCAACCCTTGACACTACAGTGAGAAAGGTTGTTATCGGGAATTTGCCTTTTTTGTTGAGTGATACGGTAGGGTTTATTAGAAAATTGCCTACTGAGTTGGTTGAATCATTTAAAAGCACCCTTGATGAAGTAAAGGAAGCTGATGTTTTGTTGCATATTGTAGATATTTCTCATCCAAATTTTGAAGATCATATATCTTCAGTAAATACAACTTTAAAACAAATTAAAAGTGACAACAAACCTACTCTTATGATTTTTAATAAAATTGATTTATACTCACCTGAGCCTTGGGATTCATTAGATATCAAGAAGCAACGTAAAAAAAATAATTATACTCTAGAAGAGCTAGAATCATCTTGGATTAGTTTAAATAATTCAAATAGTGTTTTTATTTCAGCATTAAATAAAAAAAATTTTAATAAGTTCAGAGTTCAACTATATGAAGCTGTTCGGAAAATTCACATAACTCGATTCCCTTATAATAATTTTTTATATACTGAAGAAATGATTTAAGAACTATATTGATAAAAATTTAACAACAAATTATTTTTTTTTATTCAAAACATAAGCATTAGCCTGAGCGGTAGGCAAAATTGTTAAATCCGCTATATTAACGTGTTCAGGTGCTTCAATCATATAATAGATGGCTTTAGCAACATCTTCGGGAACCAAGGGCTTAAAGCCCTTATAAACTTCAGCAGCTCTTTTTAAATCTCCTTTAAAACGAACATTAGAAAAATTTGTTTCAACTAACCCTGGGTTTATAGCACCAACTCGAATATTATATGTATTGAGATCTAAGCGAAGGCCTTCAGTGAATTTTTCAATAGCAGCTTTGCTTGCTGAATAAACATTTCCTTTTGGATAAGATTCTTTTCCAGCAATAGATCCAACATTAATAATATGTCCGTTTTTTCTTTTAACCATTTGGTCTATAATTGCTTTGGTTACATACAATAACCCCTTAACATTACTATCAATCATAGCTTCCCAATCAAGTAAATTAGATTGATGAGCAGGAGATAGTCCATGAGCATTTCCCGCATTATTTACTAAAACATCAATTGTTTTAAACTTATCAGGGATTGATTGAATTGAATCGAAAACATCCTTTTTATTTCTTACATCAAAAACAGAAATATAATTGGGAGATTTTAATAAACTAGATAATTCTGAAAGTTTTTTGACATTTCTTCCACAGATTATAACTCTATGTCCTTCTTTTGAACATTCTATTGCAGTAGACCATCCAATTCCACTACTTGCTCCGGTTATTAAAATATTTTTTTTCTTCATTTTATGGAACTTTTTTACCACGACTTGCCTCTAAAATTGCAAACCAATCAATTATATCCATATCTATTTCTATTGCTTTTATATATGATGAAATTCTTTGCTTGTTAGTGGAACCAACAACAGGATGAATTTTTGCTGGATGTTTTAATAACCAAGCTATTATTATTTGATCTTCATTTGCTGAGTATTTATTGGAAAGACTGTTAATTAATAATTGTAGTTTTTTTTCTTGTGTTTTTTTATAGTAATTTCCTAAAGGGCCCCAAGCCATTATACCTATTTTCTTTTTTATGGCGTAATCTAAAACACCATTGTCAAGTGCTTGATTTTTTGAAATAGAACATTCTATTTGATTCCATTCCACATCAGTGGTTTTTTGTATTAGAGATATCTGTGACATATTAAAATTAGAAACACCAAAGGATTTAATTTTGTTTTCTTCTTTTAATTTAGATATAGTTACTCCTATTTCTTCAGGATTCATTAATGGACTAGGCCTATGAAGTAGGAAAACATCTATATAGTCAGTTTTTAGGTTCTTAAGAGATTTTTCTACAGAAAAACGTATATGTTTAGAAGAATAATCATAATGTTTTACTTCAAACTGTTCTTTCTTAGAAGTAAACTGAATTCCACATTTAGTAATTAACACCAATTTTTCTCTTTGCAGATTAGAAGCACTTAGTGCTTTGCCAAATTCATTTTCTGTTGAATAATCTCCATATATATCTGCACTATCAAATGAATTTATACCAGCATTAAAGTTGTATTCAATTAGTTCCGACATTTGATTGGTAGAAAATTTTTTACCCCATTTTCCCCATGACATTATTCCAGAAATAATTTTTGAAGGAAGAATTTTATTCATTTAAGCCAATTTATTCCTAAATTAATAATACTTTAAAGCTAATATACTTAGCTCATGCGTATTTTTTAACCAATTATTAACAACAATGAATTAAATTAATTTTCATTTTTGTTGCACTAAAAAATTAATCGTTATTATCTATTTATAAAAAAAAAAATATGGATATTAATTCTATTAATAAAATTATTGAAAAGGAAAGTGCTTTTGTAGATCTACTTATTCAAGAAATGAATAAAGCAATAGTTGGTCAAAAATTAATGATTGAGAGATTATTAATTGGTCTGATAGGTCAAGGACATATTCTATTAGAAGGAGTACCTGGATTGGCTAAAACTTTGGCAATTAATACATTAAGCCAGTCCGTTAAGGGTACATTTAGCCGTATCCAATTTACTCCAGATTTATTGCCTGCAGATGTTGTAGGAACAATGATATACAATATTAAAGAAAATGATTTTTCAATAAAAAAAGGCCCTATTTTTGCAAATTTTGTTTTAGCTGATGAGATTAATAGAGCACCAGCAAAGGTTCAATCTGCTTTATTAGAGGCTATGCAAGAAAAGCAAGTAACAATAGGAGATTCTACTTTTAAATTATCTGCACCATTTTTAGTAATGGCAACACAAAATCCAGTTGAACAAGAAGGAACTTATCCTTTACCTGAGGCTCAAGTTGATCGCTTTATGCTAAAGACGGTTATTGATTATCCTAAAATTGATGAAGAACAACTGATTGTTAGGTCAAACTTAAATGAATCACATCAAAAGATTAAGCAAGTGGTTTCTACTAAACAGATATTAAAAGCTCAGGAATCACTAAGATTAGTTTATATGGATGAAAAAATAGAAAAATATATTCTTGATCTAATTTTTTGCACGAGATATCCTGAAAATTATAATTTACCTAAATTAAAGCCACTTATAAATTTTGGTTCATCGCCTAGAGGGAGTATTAATCTTGCTACTGCTGCTAAATGTAATGCATTTTTAAAGCATCGAGGATATGTTATTCCAGAAGATATACGCTCTGTTATTTATGATGTGCTTCGACATAGAATTGGATTAACTTATGAAGCTGAGGCTGAGAATATTAGTACTGAAGATATAATTAGTCAAATAGTAAATGAAGTAGAAGTGCCCTAATTCTTCATTAACACCAATAATGGATACGAAAGCTCTTTTAAAAAAAGTTCGAAAGATTGAAATTAAAACTCGTAGATTAAGTAATAATATTTTCGGGGGAGAGTATCATAGTACATTTAAGGGTAGAGGCATGACATTTAGTGAAGTTAGACAATATCAATATGGAGATGATGTTAGAACAATAGATTGGAATGTAACTGCAAGATATAATACTCCTTATATAAAGATTTTTGAAGAGGAAAGAGAATTAACACTTATGTTGTTAATTGATATAAGTGGATCTGAGTTTTTTGGCTCACAATCTCAAACAAAAAGAGAAGTAATTACAGAGATTGCAGCTACATTAGCTTTTTCTGCTCTTCAAAACAATGATAAAGTTGGGATGATCATGTTCTCAAATCAAATAGAAATATATATTCCTCCAAAAAAAGGTCGTTCACATATTTTGAGAATTATTAGAGAACTGCTTGAATTTCAACCAGAAAATAAAACCACAAATATTGGAGAATCACTAGCTTTTTTATCAAGTGTATTAAAAAAGAAAGCCATTGTCTTTTTGTTATCTGATTTTATTGATGATGATTATGAAAAAACTTTAAAAATAGCCTCAAGAAAGCATGATTTAACTGGAATTAGAATTTATGATAAACTTGAAACCTCGCTTCCAAAAGTTGGACTAATTCCTATGGTAGATTCTGAAAAATCTGGAATTTTTTGGGTTGATTCTGACTCAGCATCTGTTCGTAATTCATTTTCTAAAGAATATAAATATAAAGTTGAGAAATTTTTAATGTTGTTCAAAAAGAATGGCGCTGGTTCTTTAAGTTGTAGTGTATCAGATAGTTATGTAAAAAAACTTTTGGAGTATTTTAAAAACAGATAAAGCAGATGCGTTTTATTAAGGTTCTTTTTATTTTATTTACTTGTTTTCGCTTAAATTCTCAAGTTGAATCAAAAGTTAATGCAGGAGTGGTTTCTAATACGATTACTATTGGTTCTCAAATTGATTATTTTTTAAATATAGAGATAGATTCAATTAGAGAAATACAATTTCCAGAAGAACTCTTGATTAATCCTTTAGAAATTTTAGAAGCATTTCCAATTGATAGCCAAAAAGTAAAAGACAAATATTTTTTAACTAAAAGGTATGCTTTAATTCAATTTGATTCTGGGTATTATAAAATACCTGAACAAAGAGTTTTGATTGATGGATTCTCTAAGTTATCAAATTCTGTAGAAATAAGGGTTAAAGATATTGTTGTAGATACAGTTAAGCAAAAACTTTATGAAATAAAACCTATAATCATTGTTAACAAAAACTATAATGAATTGATTAAAAAAATAATTTTTTTATTATTAGTAATAATTCCCTTAATATGTATTGTGTATTTAATAATTAATTATTTGAGGAATAAGGCTTATAAGAAAAATTTAGTACCTCCCTTTGAAAGAGCTATTCAAGCACTAAAAAAATTAGAAGAAAGGACACCAAAAGCTCAAGAAGATTTCAAGAAATATTATTCAGATCTTATTGATGTTGTTAGAACATACTTTGAAGAAGAAACAGATATAGATGCATTAGAAAGCACATCAGAAGAATTACTTGTAAAACTTGAAATGTATAAACAATCAGGGAGGTTAGAGTTAGAGTCTTCTACTATAAAAAATTTAAGAAATGTACTAAGCACGGCTGATTTAGTAAAATTTGCCAAAGCTATTCCTGAAAAGGGGGCAACTAATTTAGATAGAAAATTGGTTGAAGAAATTGTAATAGAAACTAAAGAAGTGCTTCCTGAGCCTTCAATAGAAGAATTAAAAGCAAAAGAAGAATACGAAGAGTTATTAAGAAAAGAAAAAATAAAGAAAATTTGGAAATGGAGTATAATTGGATTTTCCTTTTCTACATTAATTGTTTTATGCTTATCTATATTCATATATGGATTTTATCCAGTAATAGATACTATATTTAGATATCCAACGAAAAAATTAATTGATAATGAATGGATTACATCACAATATGGAAGCCCCCCAATTCAATTATCAACTCCGAAAGTTTTAAAAAGAAGATTATTGAAATCATCCACAATAAATTTTGTTATGGATTCTATTGGTGATGATTTTTTTACTGAGTTATTTTTCGAGCAAAAAAATAAAAATATTTCTGCAACATCTAACGAAGAAGGTAATACTACAAATGCCGAAGAAACACAACAATTAATTGACAATGAAATTATGAGATTGGAGGGACTTGGAGCTAAAAATATTTTAATGGAGGCTGACAATTATACTACACCTAAGGGTTTGCCTACACTTAAAATTTCAGGAACTCTTGACTATTCTCAAAATATAGATTTAGAATCGGAAAGATTTGTTTTTATAATATTAATTATGAAGCATGATAAAGGCAAATTAAGTTTTAGTAATATATATAAAAAGGGAGATAGATATGGGGCAAAGTTGAGCGAAAGAATAATTGAAAGTATGGATATAATTAAAGAATTATAATATTATGAATGAAGACATAACTTTATTAAATTCAGAATTTTTGTGGTTATTTTTATTAATTCCTGTATTAATTATTTGGGAAATTTATACTCATAAAAAAAGACAAGCGTATTTGACGCTCTCTTCTTTAGATGCATTTAAAACAAAAACTTTAAGAATTTATTTAAGGCCTGTATTATTTATTTTTAGAATTATTGCTTTATCTTTTTTAATTCTAGCAATATCTAGACCACAGACTTCAGAAGTCTCTATTAGAAGTAAAACAAATAAAGGAATTGATATAGTTATGGCTATAGATGTTTCATCTAGCATGTTAGCTCAAGATCTTAATCCAAATCGTTTAAGTGCATTAAAAAGAGTAGCATCAGAGTTTATTGATGATCGTATTTCGGACAGAATTGGTTTAGTAGTGTATGCGGGAGAAAGCTATACACTAACTCCAATTACAAGTGATAAAAAGATTATCCAAAATAGTTTATCAATGATAGATTACGAAAGTTTAATTGACGATGGCACTGCAATTGGAATGGGTTTGGCAACAGCGGTAAATAGATTAAAAGATAGCCGTGCAAAATCTAAAGTTATTATTCTTTTAACTGATGGGGTTAATAATTCTGGTTTTATAGATCCTAAAATAGCATCAGAACTTGCATCTGAATATGAAATTAGGACTTATACTATTGGAATAGGAAGTAATGGTATGGCTAAAGCTCCAATAGGAATATTGCCAAATGGAAATTTTCAATATGGAATGACAAAAGTTGAAATTGATGAAAAATTATTAAAATCAATATCTGAAATGACAGGAGGCCAATACTTTAGGGCGACTGATAATGAAAAATTAGCTGAAATTTATTCAGAAATAAATAAATTAGAGAAGACAGAAATAGAAGAATTTAAGTATACTAATTACGAAGAAAAATTTCGTCCTTTAGTTCTAGTATGTTTGATTTTAATTTTTTTAGAATTCATATTAAGAAATACAATATTTAGAAGTTTTATTTAAATCATGTATATACTAGACGCTCCCATTTTCTCATATTTATTTAGTTTATTGCCATTATTAATGATAATATTTTTTTGGTCGAATAGATGGAAGTATATCACACAAAAGAAAATTATTAGTTCCAAAATGATTGAAAAATTGAGTCCTAATCACTCAAAGTTTAAACCATTTTTCAAATTTTTAATACTAATTTTATCAATCTTATTTTTAATTATAGGATTAATTAATCCAAAAATGGGTACGGAATTAGAAACTGTAAAAAGAGAAGGTGTTGATATTGTTTTTGCTATAGATGTTTCTAAAAGTATGCTTACAGAGGATATAGCTCCAAATCGTCTTGAAAAATCTAAAAGACTGGTCTCAGCAATTATAAACAAGCTTGTAGGTGATAGAATTGGAATTATAGCATATGCCGCACAAGCAATTCCACAATTGCCAATTACAACTGATTATAATGCTGGCAAAATGTTTTTACAGAATTTAAATACTGAAATGATGTCTTCCCAAGGAACAGCTTTAGATTCAGCGATTGATTTATCAGCAAGTTATTATAATGATGAAGATCAAACCAATCGAGTTTTATTTTTAATTTCAGATGGCGAAGATCATTCTGAAGAAGCTGAAAGTGCTGCTTCACGTGCAGCAGCATTAGGAATTAAGATTTTTACTTTTGGAATTGGCAGTAAATCAGGGGGTCCAATTCCAGTTAAAATAAATGGAGTATTACAAACTTATAAAAAAGATGAAAATGGTGATGTGGTTATAAGTAAAAGAAATGAAAATATTTTAAAA